>JAZUSL010000087.1:0-4136 GCA_045606705.1 Bacteroidales bacterium | reverse complement strand
CGACTCTTCTTCAGGATTGATCGGTCAAATTGAAAACGAGGATGAATTCGTAGCCGACAACTGCTTCATGGCTGAACATAACGAAAGTATTGGTTATGGCGAATTACTTTCAACCGACTTCATGAAAAGCGATGAATTTGTAGCGATGCTCAACAAATATGACAATTATTACAAGAAAGATGTAGAGCCATTCGTCAACGACGGTTATCCTATCATAGACACAGAAAAGATTCCTGCCTTCGATATCGACGGAACAATTGGTGTTGAAGAAAGTGTAACAGAAACAAATATCGAGATTTATCCTAATCCGGCGAGGGACTTTATCAAGCTATCAGCTGTTAGCGGTCAGCTGTCAGCGGTCAGGGTTTATAATACATTAGGAATGTTGGTAGGGACGCGTCTTGCCACGTCCGCAACAAATGAAATTGAAATCAATGTTTCAGATTATAAGAGCGGAATATATTTCATCAATATCAGCAACGAAGAATCTAATGTAACAAAGAAGATAGTTGTTGAATAATCGGGTTGAAGTTTGAACTTTGAGCTTTGAACTAAAGTTCAAAAGCCTTAGTTCAAAAGTTTATTTAATTCATAATGCATAATCAAAATAATTATGAATTATGTTTTGAATCTGAAAATCTGAGAAGATTTTATCTCACATCTCCAATTCCATCTGCTTATCTTCCCATTGATTCATAAGATTCTGAAGCTGTTCTTTTTTCTTTCCGTAAGAATCGTACCAAGCATTATCGATATTAACGTCAGGGAAATCGCTTGGCGACGACATAATCTTGTCCATCTCGGCGATTTCGTTTTCAAGGACTTCAATCTGTTCTTCCAGTTTCTTGATCTCGCGCTCGATGCGTTTTGTCTCCCTGTCGTTCTGCTTCTTCAATTCATAGTCTATCTTTCCTTGAGAGACTTTACTTTCAACAGGTTGCGACTTCTGTTTCTTGTTAAGATCATCCAACTCTTTAAGTTTCTTCTCTTCAAGAAAGTCGTAAATATCGCCTATATATTCTTTGATATGAGGTTTCCTAAATTCATAAACTTTGTTTGTCAATCCTTGCAAGAAGTCACGGTCGTGCGATACTATTATCAAAGTCCCGTCGAATTGTATGAGTGCCGACTTGAGGATGTCTTTAGAAAGCATATCAAGGTGGTTGGTAGGTTCGTCGAGGATGAGAAGGTTGGTAGGGAACAGCAACATTTTCGCCAATGAGAGACGTGCTTTCTCGCCACCTGAGAGAACTTTCACCTTTTTGTCTATCGCCTCACCGCCGAAGAGGAACGCTCCGAGCAATGATTTCACCTTCACGCGCATGTCGCCTGTGGCAACGTCATCGAGAGTCTCGAAGACAGTCTTCTCAGGGTCGAGCATATCTTGTTGGTTTTGGGCGTAATATCCTATCTTCACCTCGTGACCGAGTTTCACCTCACCTTCATAATCCAATACTCCGGCAATGATTTTTGATAATGTTGACTTGCCTTCGCCGTTACGTCCTACGAATGCTATCTTCTCGCCTCTTGGAATAAGAAGGTTAATATTTTTTAAGATTTGTTTCTCACCGTATGATTTCGAGACGTTGTTAAGTTCTAACGTAACCTTACCAGAATGAGGTGCCGGTGGAAACTTGAAATGTATAGCCGACTTATCCTGGTCATCGATTTGTACGACGTCCATCTTCTCGAGTTGTTTTACACGAGATTGTACTTGTTTAGCTTTAGTCGCCTTATATCTGAAACGTTCTATGAAAGCTTCTATCTCTTTAATCTCTTTCTGCTGATTGTCGAAGGCTGCTTTTTGTATGTCGATACGTTCTTCTCTTCTTTCTATGAATTCGGAATAAGAACATTTGTAGTCGTAAATCTTGCCACACGAAATCTCTATCGTTCTTATGGTGATGCGGTCGAGGAATGCTCTGTCGTGCGACACCATGAAGATTGAACCGTAATAATTTTTAAGAAAACCTTCTAACCATTGTATTGATTCGATGTCTAAGTGGTTTGTAGGTTCGTCGAGGAGTAGTAGTTGAGGTTTGCGTAACAAGATCTTAGCGAGTTCCACGCGCATCTGCCATCCGTTGCTGAATTCGTTCATAGGGCTTTGCATGTCGCTATGTTCGAATCCGAGACCGATGAGGATCTGTTCGGCTTCGCCTTCTATCGAGTGACCGCCCATTATCGTAAGACGTTCGTTGAGATGACTCATCGTCTCACAAAGACGTTGATACGAATCGCTTTCGTAATCTTCTCTGTCTGACAGCTCGTCTTGTAATTTTGCGAGACGGCGTTCAATCTCGTAATATTCTTCGAAGGCAGTCATAGCTTCATTGAGGACGGTTTTGGTACTATGTACGTTTTTCTCCTGAGGGAGATAGCCTATAGTGACATCGTCCGACATTATAACGTCGCCTTTTGAAGGTTGTTCTAAACCGCACAATAGTTTGATGAGCGTTGTCTTTCCCGCTCCGTTTTTTCCGACGAGACCAATTCTATCCTTCTCCCGAATCATGAAACTGATGTCGGTGAAAAGATCCTCGCCCGTAAATTGCATGCTGAGATTTTGTATCGATATCATAATGCAAAGATAAATAAAAGTCAACAGACAACGGACAACAGACAACGGATTTTTTTAAATCTGAGAATCTGAAAACTTGAGAATCTGAGAAAGTTGTTGAACTAAGGACCTTGCGCCCCTGCGACCTTATGACTTTTCAGATTAGTCCTAAGAGTCCTTTCACTAATATGATTCCTGCGAAGATGGAGTTAAGAAGGCTGTTCAGGGTAAGTTTCATTTTGGAAAATGGTATCGTCATGGCGACGACTGCCCATATAAAGGCTGTGCCTATTAATAAATATGGTGTGATGTTTTGGAATGGTTCATAGAACTCTGTCATGAGTCCGGCGATGAATGTGTTTACGCCTAAGGCTATGGAGAGTAATAATAAATGTTTTGTATTTTGAATGAAGTAAAGGTTTCCTCCGTTTCTGATTTTCATGGTGTCGAGAAGCATCCTGAATCCTATCGAGAAACAAAGTGCAAATACTATCCATTTTGAGAACGACTCCATAAGGTGCATGAAGGTGCTCCCGAGTAAATCTCCGAGAGTGTACATCACGCCTTGTCCTAAAGCTAAGATAAGAGCCGACATCAAGTTCTTTCCCCAGCTGTTATCCTGTCCATTGTTAATTGTTAATTGTTCATTATCAATTTTGCCAAACGCTGTCGATGCTACCGCCACCGGAAATGTCAATGCGATTATGAATAGTATGTTCATTTTAAAACTGAGAAATTGAAAATCTGAGAACCTGAGAAAGTTTTCAGATTCTCAGATTCTCAGATTCTCAGGTTTTATTTATTAATCTTCAATACGTTCTAAATGTACTGTGAAGTGACGCATGAGTTCTGTTTCCCATGTGATACGTACACCGTGTTTGATTTCGTTACGACGGTCGTAAACATTCTTCAAAGCTGCTGCGATAACATCCATGTGGTTGTTTGTATAGACGCGGCGAGCGATGCAGAGACGGAGAAGATCCAATCCGCCGAAACGGTTTTCGCGTGTGACAGGGTCACGGTCAGCGAGGATATAACCGATTTCGCAGCCACGGATACCAGCTTCTAAGTAAAGTTCGATAGCGAGTGTCTGTGCTGGGAACTCTTCTTTAGGAACGTTGGTGAGAACACGGTCAGCGTCGACGAAGATAGCGTGGCCACCGACAGGACGTTGGTAAGGGATGCCGTATTCGTCTAACTTAGCTGCAAGATATTGAACTTGTTTGATACGTGTTTCGATGTTGTCTAATTCTGTGTTTTCATCGAGACCTACTGCGAGAGCGTCCATGTCACGACCGTTCATACCGCCGTATGTGAGGAAGCCTTCGAATGGGATACAGAAACGTTTTGCGCCTTCGTACCAGTCTTCGTGACGTGTAGCGATGAAACCACCCATATTCACGATACCGTCTTTCTTAGCTGACATTGTCATACCGTCGGCATATTGATACATTTCCTTAACGATTTCTTTGATAGTCTTGTCAGCGTAACCAGCTTCGCGTGTCTTGATGAAGTAAGCGTTTTCAACGAAACGTGCTGAGACGAAGATGACGCGTTTGTTATATTTGTCGGCTAC
>JAZUSL010000086.1:0-7678 GCA_045606705.1 Bacteroidales bacterium | reverse complement strand
AAATTCTTCAAAAAAGATGTCGAACCTTTCGCTAACGACGGATATCCTGTTCTGGATTATTCTAGTGTGAATGCCGTGATAAGTGTTGACGAAACATCAGAAATAAATATCGAGATTTATCCTAATCCGGCGAGAGACTTTGTGAGAGTGTCAACAGTCAACGGACAACAGTCAACAGTCAGAATTTACAATACATTAGGAATGTTGGTAGAGGAATTTGAAATGCAATCTAACGAGATTGAGATCAACGTTTCAGATTATAAGAGCGGAATGTATTTCATCAATATCAGCACAGACAACGGAGATACGTTTACAGAGAAAGTGGTGGTGAGATAATTCATAATGCATAATTCATAATGCATAATTCATAATTAGGGTCGTCGTTTGAAATATAACGGCGACTTTTTTTTGTAATGCGGGAACGGGGAATGGGGACATATGGTTATTTTTAAATTGAAAATTAAAAATTAGCCTTCGGCTGTCAACGGTCAACAGACAACAGTCAACAGACTTTGTCCACGACTTCTTTCGCTGATTGCTAATTGCTGACAGTTACCTTGCGACCTTGTGATCTTGCGACTTTATTCCCAAACCTTAAACAAAAAAATCTGTCCCCGTCCCCATTCCCGTTCCCTCTCCAAGTCAAATCTTCTCAGATTCTCAGATTTTCAAATTTTCAGTTTTTAAAAAAAACTTTAGCCTTTTGCCTTTTGTCCGTTGACTTTTATTATCTTTGCGTAAATAAAATCTCAATATCGTGCAAACACTAAAGTCACAGATAAATACTAACAGCAAGGAGTTTCAGGATAACAAGAACGCCTATCTCGATTTGATGAATCGTTATCGTGAAGGTATGGCAATGAGCATGCAAGGAGGAGGTTCCGTTGCCATCGAACGTCACAAGAAACGTCACAAGCTCCTCGCCCGCGAGCGTATAGACCAGCTCATCGACAAGAACACTCCGTTTCTGGAACTCTCGCCGATGGCTGCCTACGACACTTACAACAACGACTTCCCTTCAGCCGGTATCGTCACCGGAATAGGTATCATCCAAGGAAGAGAGGCAATGATCGTAGCCAACGATGCCACCGTCAAAGGCGGGACATATATGCAATACACCGTGAAGAAACATCTTCGCGCTCAGGAGATAGCTATGGAAAACAAACTCCCTTGCGTCTATATGGTCGACAGCGGCGGAGCATTCCTTCCAGAACAAGACACAGTCTTCCCCGACAGAGATCACTTCGGTCGTTTCTTCTATAACCAAGCGAGAATGTCGGCGATGGGAATACCTCAGATAGCCATAGTGATGGGAATGTGTACAGCAGGCGGAGCTTATGTCCCTGCGATGAGCGACGAGACCATTATCGTCAAGAATCAAGGAACCATTTACCTTGCAGGACCTCCTTTGGTGAAAGCGGCTACAGGCGAGATAGTGACAGCCGAAGAACTCGGCGGAGCGGAGATGCACACCTCAGTGTCGGGCGTAGCCGACCATCTGGCTGAAAACGACAGCCACGCCATGCAGATATGCCGTAACATCTTCAAGACTTTAGAAAAAAGAAAAAAACAACGTCTCGATATACTTCCTATCGAGGCTCCATTATACGACCCAGAAGAACTATACGGCATAGCGCCTATCGACCTACGTCAACTCGTCGACCCTCGCGAGATAATCATGCGTATCGTCGACGGAAGCAGATTCCAGGAGTTTAAGTCGCGTTACGCCACCACAATAGTTTGCGGCTTCGCTCATATCATGGGATTTCCTGTAGGTATCATCGCCAACTACGGAGTCCTGTTCTCAGAGTCGGCATTAAAAGCGACACACTTCATCGAGTTATGCTGCCAACGTAACATACCGTTGGTGTTCTTACAAAACGTAACAGGATTCATGGTCGGCAAGCAATATGAATGCGGCGGCATCGCCAAAGACGGCGCCAAGATGGTTCACGCAGTAAGTAACGCCAACGTACCTAAATTCACCGTCATCTTCGGCGGTTCTTTCGGTGCAGGCAACTACGGCATGGCAGGACGCGCCTACAGTCCACGACTTTTGTTCATGTGGCCTAATGCCAAGATCTCCGTCATGGGCGGCGAACAGGCAGCAGGCGTACTCACCACAGTGAAAGAAGAACAATATAAGTCGAGAGGAATGGAGATATCGCAAGAAGAACTCGCTAAGATAAAGACTGACATCTTGAAGAAATACGACTACGAAGGTTCTGCGTTCTACAGCACCGCACGTCTGTGGGACGATGGAATCATAGACCCGGTCGACACCAGAAAGATATTGGCAATGGGAATAGCGTCATCATTGAACCAGCCATTCCCACCATTGCAGTTCGGAGTATTTAGAATGTAATATAAAGTGTAGAGTTTAGAGTGTAGAGTTTAGAGTAGTTGAAAGTGTAAAGTTTTAAGTTAATTAGTTTATATAATTTGTAGATTTTAAATCTGAATAAACTTAAAAACTCCAAACCCTCAACTTTAAAACTACTCTAAACTCTAAACCATAAACTATAAACTAGGATAAAATGGATTTCACGACATTACAAATAGGAATAGAAAAGAATGTGGCGCGTATCGCCTTGAACCGTCCGGAAGTTCGCAATGCGATGAACGCTCTCATGATTAAGGAACTGACAGAAGCCATTGAATGGCTCGACTGCCGCGACGACATAAGAGTGATACATATATGCGGCAACGGCAAGTCGTTCTGCTCTGGTGCTGACCTTAATTATATGAAAGACATAGCGTCGTATGGTTATAACCAGAATCTTGAAGATGCGCAACGTCTCTCCAAGTTATTTCAAAAGATATATTTCTGCAACAAGCCCGTCATCACATTAGTTCACGGTGCTGTTATTGGTGGCGGCAACGGAATCATAGCAGCCTCGGACGTGGTCTTGGCAGAAAGCGATACGAAATTCGCTTTCAGCGAGGTGAAGTTAGGTCTCACCCCAGCGACAATATCACCTTTCGTCATAGCGAGATGTGGTGAGATGCCTGCACGCGAGCTGATGCTCTCTGGAAGAAGATTCACCGCAAGAGAAGCTCTCGATTATAAACTCGTCAACTATGTCGGTAGTATCGACGACATAAACCGCAGATTAGATTATTTCATCGACCACTTCTTGGAGGCATCGCCTGACGCCATCAGAGACTGCAAGAATCTCATCAGAGGCGTATGCGGAAGAAGCAATCCTTACGACGAAATATTCCAAACTACCGCCATGATGATAGCACAGGAAAGAATGAGCGACGACGCACAAGAGAGAATGAAGAAATTCTTGGGAAATTGAAAGTTTTAAGTTTATCTTTTTTACTGACCTTAAACAAAAAAGCAAAATCAGGCACTAGTCTGTTGCCCCAATGGCATCAATTATCTCTATAGTCTTTTTTCTTCGACAGTTTCAGGTCTTGTAATGCCGCTGCTTTTACGTTGATGCTGAAATTCCAGCTTTTATATGTTCCGAGAGGAATCCAGTTGAAGCGCATCTCCCAGCAATGCAAGTCTCTGTATATTGTGAGAGAGGTGTATGAGAGTTTTTTTAACTCGAAGTCCCATCCTGTCTGCACCGACACTTTCCACTTAGGACTGAGGTTGATATTGCCGTTCACTCCGAGTGTCTGTATCGTCTTCCTATTATCCTGCATGATGAGATTTATGTATGTAAGGTTGTTCGACATGGTGAGGTTATAACTCAGCGACAACGACCATTTCGTCGTCCAGTCGATATAGTCTTCTGGATTAGACCTAATGTCGTTCATCTCTTCTTCCGAAGCTAATGGCGATGACTCGAACTGTTTTGTAGCTGAGTTTTTGGTTCCTTTGTTTTTCTTAAACGTCTCATTGTTGAGCGAATAGCTTAGGCTGAAGTTCCAGGAGACACTATTCTTTCTGAAGAGACGGTTGTTGACGTCCCACTCAAACTGGTTGAGTTGTTTGTTTGTCACCGAGTCCAAGATGTAAGGATCCCAGATGCTGGAGTATCTTACGGATAAGTTCTTGAATAATGTAGTTCTTCCGCTGATGGAGAGATAAGAGAAGTTGAGAGAGTCTTTCGCTATGTCGTAGCTTCCGCTGAAGGAGAGGTCTTCTATGAGTTTTATCTTCTTTATCCCTGTTATGGTGTCTTTTCTCGACGGCACTTTGATTTCCAGATTGTTGCCCAAGCTATAATTGATACGACCTGCTTTTCCTGATGGCGGCGTACCATAGATATTACCTTGGAACATAGAATATAGCTGCGCGACACCGTTAACATCATAATATGTGTCATAATAATTCCAGAAGTCTTTGCTAAAGTCGGGGTTGTACGACAATCCTATCGAAGGCGTAACGACGTGGCGTATGGCTCTGATTGGACCTTTCTTGAAATTGACCATGCCGTAGAGTTTGGTCGTCAGGTTTGTCGACACATCAAAACTGAAAACGTTTCTGAACTGGTTTATGGTGTCGGTTTTCAGATAACCGCCCTTAGGCATCGTGGTGTCGTTGATCCATTCTTTTTGGAAGTATCTGAAATACATCCTGTCGGTAATTGTTGCCGATGTGGTCCATGTGATATGCTTGAACAACTTGATGGGCATTGAGATAGGTATTCTGTGTTGTATACCGTTTTGTAGGTTGTTGAGCCATCCCGGTTTGAAATACAGACTATCTGCCATACTTGCATAGTTCTTGGCATTGGCGGTATAACTGATATAAAGGTCTTTGTACCATCTTTTCTTAGCGGGGTTACCAAGATTTTTTAAAGGATAGATGCGGTTCATGGTGAGAGTTAGTTCAGGTAGCGTGACAGTCATCACCTTAGTCATAGTGTTTTGACTATGGCTGGCGTTGGCTGTGAAGTTGAACAAATCGCCTATTCTAGTCTGATATGCGATACTCGACTGGAAAGTATTGCTCAGATACTCGTTAGAAGAGATAGCGTTGTATTTGTTGTAGTTGGAACTAACGATGTAGACGTCGGCAGAGAATGATGACTTCGGTCTTGCCTTAGGGTCTTGTTTGTGTACCCAACGTACTTTGAAGTCGGTGCTTTCGTT
The DNA here is from genome assembly GCA_045606705.1 of Bacteroidales bacterium. Classification (GTDB taxonomy): domain Bacteria; phylum Bacteroidota; class Bacteroidia; order Bacteroidales; family F082; genus Limimorpha. Next base: position 2,623 of record JAZUSL010000086.1, on the reverse strand, counting down.
ATAGTCGGCAGAACCTTTAGTACCTATCTTGTTGATGGCGTAACTTCCGGAGAAAGAGCCGTTGTAAGCATATCGTTTGTTATATCGCAGAGTAGGTTTGATTGCCCAGCTGCCTCTGGTGTAGATGTCACCCACGAGTTGGAGGTCGATATGTTCGTTGATGCCCCAGTAGAAACCTCCGTTTTCGAAATAGAAGCCTCTGTTTGCCGACTCTCCCCATGAAGGCACCAGTATGCCGTTACGCTGTCCTTTAGAGTTAGGGAAGATACCGAAAGGAACGCCTATCGGCAACGGCGTCTCGGCGAGTTTGAAATAAGCCGGACCGGTAACGATCTTGTCGTCAGGAATGACCTTTGCCTTGCCAAAATGAAACTCATAGTGAGGATGGTTTGGGTCGCTGCATGTGGTATAAGACCCCGACTTGATATTGATAGTGTTGTCATCCATCTTCTTGATTCTCGTTCCATGAATATAACCCATGGCGTCTTCGGTAAATACCTTGGTGATGATACCTTTCTTGGTGTCGAAGTTAAAGGTCATCGTCTCGGAATTATATCTCTTGTCTCCTTCTGTAAATACTGGTGTACCGTAAAGTTTTCCTGTGGAGTCGAGGAGACCTTTAGCGAATACGGTGCGTTTCTCAAAGTCGAACTCTATGAACTCGGCTTCGATTGTGATGTCTTCATAAACCACCTTAGCACTACCATAATAATAAATCTTGTTACTCTTGAAATCTTGAACTGTAGAATCGTTACAAGAACGTTCGATCTTATCTTCAATGAATGACTTTTGACTCTTGGCTGACTGCTGAACACTATCCGATGACGGCTGAACACTATCCGCTGACGACTGATAGCTGATAGCTGACGGCTGAACACTGTCTTGTTTTTCTTCGTTCTCGCTGACATGTCTGGTGGTTCTACATCCCGACATTATAAGCGAGCCTATAAAGAAAAATGCAAGAAAAAATTTATATGCCTTACTCCTCAACAATTTTATTTTTTATTTTTGTAAAATGATTTGCAAATATACGTCACTTATGCTTAAGTTGCGATTAAAAATTGAAAAACACCTTATTTTATTTTTTCTTGTACTGACTTTCAATGTTATCATATGTAACGATGTTGAAGCGCAGGCAGGAAAGAAGATCACGACTGTCGTGATAGATCCCGGTCATGGCGGTAAAGATCCAGGAGCGATAGGAAAAAAATCGAAGGAAAAAGACATCACTCTAAAAATAGCGAAGATGACAGGCGACTATATAAAGCAATATTGCCCTGATGTCAATGTTGTCTACACACGTACCAGCGACGTCTTTGTCTCGCTCCTTAGAAGAGCACAGATTGCAAATCAAAATAATGCTGACATTTTCATTTCTATACACTGCAACGCCAACGCTTCAACAAGTCCTTATGGCGTTGAGACTTTCGTGATGGGAGAGCATAGAAACGCCGCCAATCTTGAAGTGGCAAAACTGGAAAACGCCTCAATTCTATATGAGGAAAATGCTGAAGAGAATTATGGCGACTTCGACCCTAACAGTCCGGAGGCGCATATCATGCTTAGTTTCTTCCAAAGTGAATTCAGAAAGGCATCTCTAGAACTCGCAGAGCATATACAGAACCAACTCGTTAACAGAGTGGGACGTAAAGACAGAGGTGTGCAGCAGGCAGGATTTTACGTATTATATAAAACGGCGATGCCTTCGGTGCTCGTTGAGATAGGTTTCATCTCCAATCCTGCGGAAGAGAATTTCCTGGTGTCGAAAGACGGACAAACTTATATCGCTTCTGCTTTGTTCAGAGCTTTCCGCGACTATAAAAAAACTTATGAAAAAGACAGCGCCACCGAAGGTCCTGTCTACGAAGAACAGCCAAGTAGTGACGTTACCTCTGCGGCATCTGATACTGATAAAGTCGTCTATAAAGTACAAATCGAAAGTAGAACCAGAAAATTGGATAACCCAAACCAACATTACAAAGATTTAAATAATGTTGATTATTACGAACATAACGGACAATATAAATACACTGCCGGCAAGTTCTATTCTAAAAAAGAAGCCGACGAATATTGTAAAAAAGTCAAGACATTAGGTTATAGCAGCGCTTTCGTCGTAAGCTTTAAAAATGGAAAAAGATTATAAATTTTAAACATAAAAAAATGAAAGACAAAACAAAATCCATACTCATTGCAGTATCGTTTATCATAGCAATGGTCTTATTCGTATGGGGATTTAACTTCTTAAAAGGCAAGTCGTTACTCAAAAACCAATTCAATTTTTACGCAGTTTATAACAACTCTAAAGGTCTGCTTCCCGGCGACCTCGTCACCATCAACGGAATGCAGGACGGAACAGTGAGCTCACTACAATTCCACCCGAAACAAGACGGCTCGATAATAGTGGAATTTACCATCAATAAAAATTTAAACATACCAGATAACAGTGTCGTTGAATTATCCTCAAGTCTCATGGGCTCCGTCAGCCTGAATATAAAACTCGGAGACTCGCAGACTTTCGCCCAAAATAACGACACATTAACAGCTTCTTTAGATAATGGCGCGATGGAACTTATCACTGAAACAATAACACCTCTTAAAGATAATTTAGAGACATTGTTAATAT
>JAZUSL010000085.1:0-14016 GCA_045606705.1 Bacteroidales bacterium | reverse complement strand
CGCTCACGGCTTGCACCTCGCCGTAGCCTATCCTAATCCGGGCGGTGATGTAATGAACATAAGAACAGCCTTGCGTAACGCGACATTAAGTGTCTATGACATTCAAGGAAGAACCGTCCACGAACAAGAAATAACAGACGACATTACAAGTATAGACGCTTCAGGATGGAACTCGGGAACATACATTTGGAAATTAACAATTAACAATGAACAATTTACAATTAAGGAAGTTGAGAGCGGGAAATGGGTGAAGGATTAATTCATAATGCATAATTCATAATTATTTTGATTATGTATAATGAATTGTGAATTATGAATTGTAAAGATGTATCAATTACATCGTGTTTATTTTTAATGGTGTAATTGGTACGTTTCTATATTAATTTTCAATTCCCAATTTCTTTCTGTTTCTCTCCAATTTCCTCTTCAGTCGTTCTTTCTTGTTGTAACGATCGTATACTTTTTTAAATGGATTGTAAAATATGAAATGCCAGCCCCTTATTCTTGGTAAATCTTTGGTCTTGTTGTAATAATAATTTTCTATGTTGATATTGATGTCATGTTGAGTTAAAACATACTTTGGTATAGAAGTGGGAATTTTACTAATTATTTCTTCAACTTTATGATTGTCCAAATAAGGAAAGACATCAATTTCCTGTAACATGATGGTGTCTCTTTCCATCGTTATTTCAAAATTGTTTGCGTTGATGCTATCGTAATCGACTGATATGATTTTCGTTGCAAAACCTATGCTGCTGATTCTGAGACTGTCATTCTTTCTTATAAGCATCGAGAATTTTCCGTCATAATCAGATGTCGCCCCGTAATATGATTTTTCGCTTAAGATATGGACGTCAGGAATAGGGGAGAGACTGTCGGATGAAAGCACTTTTCCTTTTAATGGGAAATATCTGTTCTGAGCGTGCAATGAGATACAACACGAAAGAAATAACACTATAAATATAAGTCGTCTCATCCTCCCAAACTTTAGTCATATACAAAACAGATGTTAATGTTTTTTATTGTGAGGTCTGGAGAATAATTGTGTAATCACTTTAAAAATCATTGATCAGAAATCCCATATACAGAGGCAAAAAGTAGCTGTAGGCTCAACAGAGTTCTGTCGTCCTTACAGGACTGTTTGTAAATGATTAGAACAATGTCAATTGATTATCCTGATAACATTCGATCCCGATAGACGCTTTCTTCGGATAGAAGCAACATGCAGCTAATGCAGCGAAGGTGTTGATGATGGAACTTGAATCCGAAAAACTAGCCCATCGAGCATTATCCTCTCATGGTTATTCCTTTGAAGACCTTGTGACAATGTATGCGTTGGTTGCGACTTGCTAGTTTCTATGCTTTTCCCATCATCAATGGAATTTTTTTTATTGTTTAATTAAAAAATGCAGAAGCCGTCTGCCATATAAAAAAATCAATAACTTTGTTGTTGGATAACATAACGTTTTGTTCTTATTGTTTGCATTTAAATGATACAAAAAAAATATCGTTATGTTATTCATTTTTAATAAATTATTTTATATCGAACTCACGTTATATTATCATTATGAAAAAAGTATTTTTGTTTTTTTGTCTTATTATAATATCATTGTCGGCGATATCTCAAAACATTTCCAATGACGTGAAAATGTTAGAAAGACATCATGGTAATCTTCGTTATTCGGGTGTAACTGAAAAATTGGATGAAGTGGCATTGCAGCAAATTCTCGATGATGAACAGTTTTCAATATATGAGAAGGCTCGAAAACAACATGTTGCTTCTATTCCTCTGTGGTGTGTCACTGGTGTGACAACTGCAGTTTCAACATTCTCATTGGCTATAGGTATCAGCGGTCATATTTACTACAAAAAACATCCTGAGAAATTCGGTTCTTGTGGAGGTACACCAATGTATGGTGTTTTTTATATGTTTTCGGCAATAGGTTACGGAATATCACTCGTGCCAGGAATCCCGGCTGCGATACTTACAATACAAAGCCATAGAAATTTGGATGAAGTCGTTGAAAGTTACAATGCCAATTCAACAGAAATGACTCTTAACTTTGGCGCCACTGATAATGGATTTGGTCTGGTCTTGAAATTTTAAAGAAAAGAAAGAATCTTTAAAGGGAACTTCTATAAATTGCATTGCAAGCAAAAGTTTTAATTGTTGTTATCAAAGTTTATTTAAACGGGGAATTTATGATGTCGATGGAAGATAAAAGTAAGCGAAAATGCATAAAAAATGGTTGCCTGTAATTGACAACCATTTTTAGTTTCTGCTCGTTATCTGTAATTAATACATTCTGAATTTAAAGGATACTACAACGCTGTGTAAGTTGGATTTTTCTTTTACAATGAGATTCGGTGCGACGTCGTCATAATAGTTGGTGTATTGTGAATAGAGGTTGTATTCGTGATTCTGGATTGTGTAAACGTAAGCTAAGTCTATGGTGACTGCATGTTTGGTGAATCCTAAACCACATGATAGCGCGTTTCTTCTGTAGTCGTTTTCATTAACACCGTAAGGACTGCCGTAGAATGCGTACCCACCTCTGAAACAATAATTCTGATAGCGCCATTCTGTACCTAATCTAAGATTCATCGTTGGTGAGAAAGTTGTTTTAAGAACATCATTATATGTGCGGTAGTCGTAGTCGTATGCCGAAAGTCTTATCGAACTGTAGTCTACGTATTCGTAGTCTGCTGTAATCATACCGTAGTTTCCGAAGATAAAGGCGACGCTTCCGTTAGCTCTCCATGGTGTTGTCATCGAATAATTAAAATATGATGTCGGTGTGTTGAATGTCTGATATATTCTGTATTCATCAAGATTGGCAAAAGTCTCTGTTCTCCACATGTCTGTTAGGTTATACAATGTAGGAGTGTGGAATGATGCTCCGAGACGGATCCAGCGGGCAGGGTAGGCTATGACGCCGAATTTTCCGTTGATGCCCCATCCTGATGTCGACATCACTTCTTCCTGAATCCAATAATTGTTATAATCGCTTGTTGAGAAATCTTCTTCGTAGTCGGTTATTTTTCTGCTGTTTACATAAGGCATATTGAAAGAAGCTCCGAGATATATTTTGTCTGATAGATTGATGCCCACAGAAAGAGACCATTCGTTGGTGCCACCCCAAGAGTTGACACCTCTACGTTGGGTAAGACCACCCATCGGCACCGGAGAAGAAAGACTTCCATCGGCGTTGAAGTCCATGAGGTAGGTCTCCCATATAGGATAGATATAACTAGGGGAGTAGTTGTATAATTCGTCAGCATTATATATGTCGTTGGCGATAATCTCTGCGAAGTAGGCATCTATCAAAGAGTTGTCGTTGTTATAAGCATCAACGTATATGCTGTTATTGAAGTTGTTGGTTCTGTTCATGCCGAATCCCCAACTGATTATGGTGTTCTCGATTTTATTGGTGCCGACATATCCGAAGTTGTTGACCGACATTTTGAATTTGCTGTCGTAAGCTTTGCTTCCGTTGAGTTCGGAAGTGGTGTAGTTCATTAACGCTGATGGCGTGAAGACGAACATCGGTTTTCTGAATAGTCCGACACTTGCCGGGTTGATGCTAATGGCGGAGAAGTCTTGTCCTACCGCACCCATTGCGTTACCCATCGCCATGGATTTTGCTGTTCCTTGGTAATAAGATGTTGAGATGTTGTATACATCGTTTATGTTCTGTGCCTTGCTGCAGAAAGGAACAATCGCTAATAATATCAAAAATATCTTTTTCATAAATATATGGTTTTATCGTCTTCCACCGCCTGCTCTGGATCCACCGCCAATGCTGCCTCCTCTTGAACCTGAGTTGAAACTGCCGCTGCTTCGTGATGATGAACTGCTGCTAGGTCTGCTTATATTTGAGCTGCTTCTGTTTGACGAGTTGTTGCTTGGTTTGTTGACATTTGCGCTTCTTGTTGAAGAATTATTGCTTGGTCTGTTGACATTTGCATTTCTGTTTGAAGAACTTGAGTTAGGTCTTACATATTCTGAGCTGGAGCGCACTTGTCTGTTGCTGTTTGCAGGAGAGTATGTCTTACGGTCTGATGATGAAGAAGCGGAAGTTGCAGGTCTTGTGGAACTGCTGCTTGAGGATGGTCTGTTGTATCTGTTTTGTGCGTTCGACACTCTGTCGTTGGCGTTTACGCGAGGTGTTGTTGTACTTATTCCGCTGCTTGAAGGACGGGCGCTTCTTGCTTCGCTTGTCTCTGTTCTTACAGAAGGTCTTGCCGATGATGCTGCGTTGTCAGTCCTGTTTCTTGTTACTAAACCTGCTGAAGAAGGACGGTTGTTATTGTTATGAGACACATGTAATCCTGAACCGCCTGGGTGTGGGCCGCCTGGGTGCATGCCTCCACCTCCGCCAGGATGGTGTGGAGGATAGTATGAAGGATATGATGGATATACGGGATATGCTGGATAGTAAGCGTAATATGGATAATAATAAGGTGAATAGTAATATGGGTTATAGTAATAAGGACTCCACCACCAGTCGTAATACCAATTATAATATGATGAATAATAGTATGGATAACCATAACCTACACCGACATAACCATAAGGAAGACCTACGCCGAAGTAAACGTTCCAGTTGCTGTCGTCGCCGTCTTCGTCATCGTAATAATAATCGTAATTGTCTTCAAGATAACTTCCTGCAGAACTGCCTGCGAGGTAGTTGTCGTTATAATAAGTTTCTGTTGTTGTGTAAACCACTCCGTTTGTGTCGGTGACGGTTTCTGTCTTTTCGTAGACGGGGTCTATCTTTGGTTTTTGTATCTCATCTTCGCTGTAATATGATTGGTAATCATATTGTGAGTTGCTGCTTATCTTGGCAGTGTTGAAAGATCCATCGTTGGAAACGACTAATTCCTTGTCGGCTTTAGGGTCGTTGTCGAAAGGAGAATAGTACGCATCGTCTTTAATAACATTGTCGCTTGTTGCACAAGATGTTAGTAGTGTAATAGTGGCGATGATGAAAAAAATTGAATGCTTCATTTTTGTACCTTTTTAGTTATGTATAAATCCGAATTTTTTCTTATTTTTGCGGTCAGAAAATAAACAAATACTATACCAAAATAACGATGGCAAAAGATTTAACATCACGTCAAGAGAATTATTCACAATGGTATAATGATCTTGTAACAAAGGCAGATTTGGCAGAGAATTCTGCTGTTAGAGGTTGTATGGTTATCAAACCTTATGGATATGCAATTTGGGAGTTCATGCGCGACGCTCTCGATAAAATGTTTAAAGACACAGGTCATGTCAACGCATATTTCCCATTATTCATCCCAAAGAGTTTCTTCAGCAAGGAAGCAAGTCACGTTGAGGGTTTCGCTAAGGAATGTGCTGTTGTGACTCACTATCGTCTCAAGAATAATCCCGATGGCTCAGGCGTCGTTGTTGACCCAGAAGCTCGTCTTGAAGAAGAATTGATAGTACGTCCTACATCAGAGACAATCATCTGGGATACTTATAGAAACTGGATTAAGAGTTATCGCGACCTTCCAATCTTGGTTAATCAATGGGCTAACGTGGTCCGTTGGGAAATGCGTACTCGTCTTTTCCTTCGTACTGCCGAATTCTTGTGGCAAGAAGGTCATACCGCTCATGCAACACGTGAAGAAGCTATGGCAGAAGCTCGTAAGATGCTCGAAGTATATGCTGAATTCGCTGAAAAATATATGGCTCTCCCTGTTATTAAAGGTATAAAATCAGCAAACGAACGTTTCGCAGGCGCAGAAGAAACATTTTGTATCGAAGCTATGATGCAAGATGGTAAAGCATTGCAAGCAGGAACTTCTCACTTCTTGGCTCAAAACTTCGCAAAAGCTTTCGATGTTAAATTCTTGAACAAAGAAAATAAATTGGAATACGTATGGGCAACATCATGGGGCGTATCAACACGTTTGATGGGCGCTCTCATCATGTCTCACTCAGACGACAATGGTCTCGTGCTTCCTCCAAAAATCGCTCCTATCGAAGTGGTTATCGTTCCTATCTACAAGACAGACGAACAAAAAGAAACAGTTCTCAACTACTGCGCTGAATTGAAGAAACGTCTCGAAAACAGAAGAATGCGCGTCAAATTCGACGATCGCGATACCCAAAAGCCTGGTTTCAAATTCGCTGAATGGGAACTTAAAGGCGTTCCTGTACGTATAGCAGCAGGTCCTCGTGACGTTGAAAACAATTCAGTAGAAATCGCTCGCCGTGACACTTTGGAAAAGAGCACGACAACAATAGACAATATAGAAGATTATATCACAAACCTTCTCGAAGAAATCCAAAATAATATCTTCCAAAAAGCTCTCGACTTCCGCAAGTCAAGAACAGTAAAAGTCGACACTTGGGAAGAGTTCAAAGAACAGATTGAGAATAGTATGTTCGTCTACGCTCACTGGGACGGCACTCCAGAGACAGAACAAAAAATCAAAGAAGAAACAAAAGCTACTATCCGCTGCATTCCTTTGGATGATGATTATGAAGACGGCAAATGTATCTATTCAGGTCAGCCTTCAAAACGCCGCGTGATATTCGCAAGAGCTTATTAAAACTTGAGAACCTGAGAATCTGAGAACCTGAGAATTTTCCGGTTTTCGGATTCTCAGTTTTTCAGATTTATTTAAAGTTTCACTCCAACACCGAAACCAATGAAATCTGCTGCGCCGAAGTGTGTGTTCAATGCTATCTTAGCATAAACATATTTACCGACATTTACCTTAAATCCTAACTTCTGATACCAACGTCCGTATCTCATATCCTTTCCCCAAGGATGATAACCGAAATTAAAAAGAAACGACGCTTCTCCCATCATCAGTTCGTAGGCTAGTCCTATCCCGGGTTTTAATAATTCAAAAAAAGTGTAATCACCTTTGAGACCGTAATATTGTTTTAACGTGATGCCATCGGTGGCATCGGAAACCAAGTCTAACCCAATACCAATCTTACTCAGATTTGTTATTCTGTCCATTATATATAATTCGAGATCGTAAACCATGAAGTCGTTTTTCTGGTTATATACGATTCTTTTTACGCCCACCGACATTCCTATATAAAATTCAGGATTAAATTTTTTGAGATAAATTCTGTTGTCTACTTTAGATCCTGGAATATAACCTTTCTGTTTGTTTAAAATATATGTTGTGCCTATTCCTGCGTTTATGATGTTGATACCGTTGTTCGGTTCGTGAGAACATCCGTTGGAAAAATGTGTGAGTCCTGCAAAAACTGATAATCTAAATCGTTCGGATATCTTACGTTTATATTCAAATGTCAGACTGATGGCAGCGTTGATGTTGGAACCGATGGACGTGTTATTGTAATTTTTAGTCGGATGATATTTTTCTGTAAGATAACCGATACCGACGCCGAATCGTAAACCGAAAGTGTTGACCTTACTTTTGTTAAAAGGAAAACTGATGAACGGATATAAGGCGTAAGCATTTCCGATAATGTTGATATTACCTAAATTGGAATAGAATGCTGTGATGCCGATTGTAGGATAATTGAAATATGACTGCCAGACTTGTCTCCCGTATGTCTGTTTCTGTAATGATAGCTCAAACATCGGGAAGTCTGCCTGATATGCTTTCATCTCTTGGTGGTGATGCACAAAGAATCCGTAGTTAAGACGTAGGTCAACTTCTGTGTTCTTCATTAACGAATCGATGGAAAATGAATTCTTACCATCATATTCTCTCGTTATGGCGGGAACGGATTCTGATGCTATGAATAAAATAGTAAATAACAGTAAAAGTCGTTTTAGCATAGCAATATTATTAAACATCAGCAAAGTTAACAATATTATTATTTCTAATGTTTAAAATTCAACATAAATACTTATATCTTCACTTTTCTCAGTAAGGTAATATTTCGTCTGTAGCTTATGTTACGAAGTATGTTAGTTTTGTCGTTTATCAGATTGAAGCCTTTTATCATTACACTTATTACTTTCAGATTCTACGGTTTTCAGATTCTCAGATTTCAAAAAAAGTCTGTTGTCTGTTAATCGTTGTCTGTTGACTTTTTCTATCTTTGCAAAAAAAATCATCATGAATAAAAGTTTAGAAGCATTTCAACGATTATTAGATATAATGGACAGACTCAGAGTGGAATGTCCTTGGGATAAGAAGCAGACGATAGAAAGTTTACGTCATCTGACGATAGAGGAGGTCTTTGAGTTAAGTCAAGCTATCGTCGATGAGGATTATCAGGATGTCAAGAAAGAACTCGGCGATATTATAATGCATATTGTTTTTTATTCGCGTATCGCACAAGACAGAAATCTCTTCACTATCGATGATGTGATTAATGGAATATGTGAGAAATTGATAATTCGTCATCCTCATGTTTTTGGCGATACTTCTGTTAAGAATGCGGAGGAAGTTGCCGACAATTGGGAGAAGATCAAGCTTACCAAAGAACATAACAGAAGCGTACTCGGTGGCGTTCCGAACGCCTTGCCAGAGCTTGTTAAAGCTTATCGTATGCAGGAGAAAGCCGCTGGCGTAGGATTTGACTGGGATAACAAGGAACAAGTTTGGGATAAAGTCGAGGAAGAAATAAAGGAACTTAAAGACGAGATTGAAACTGGCGATAAAAACCGCATGACGGAGGAATTCGGTGATTTGATGTTCGCTCTCGTCAATTATTCTCGTTTCATAAAAGTAAATCCGATGGATGCTCTTGAAGTCGCAAACAAAAAGTTCAGAATCCGTTTCAATTACGTCGAGGAAAAAGCTCGCGAAGCTGGCAAGTCGCTCGTCGATATGAGTCTTGATGAGATGAACGAACTCTGGGAAGATGCGAAGAAAAATCTGAGAATCTGAAAATCTGAGAATTAAGATTGTTGAAAAACTTTCAAATTAAATAATGAAAAATATACTTCTGATTTTATTGATGTCGTTGTCGTTAGTTGCGAAATCGCAAGATGACACTTTAATAGCTATCAGCTATCAGTCGTCAGCTATCAGTCAACAGTTATCAGCCGTCAGCCATCAGTCGTCAGCTATCAGTCATAGTCATGGTCATGGTCATGGTCATAGTCATAGTCATAGTCATAGTCATGGTCATAGTCATAGTCATAGTTACCTTAAATCCTACTGGCATTCTGGATTGACGGTTCTCGGGCAGCCTTTACATTATGATTGGAAAGACTGGACGGCTTTCGCCGGAATCGCAACTGCCACTACATTCGCTTTCGTCTATGATGATGAGATTTATGATTTTATCAATAATACATTTACAAATTCTCAGTCAAATACAATTTCTCAATATACCGATATTTTTGGAGAAGAATTGTTCATAGTTCCGTCTATAGCTTTGACGTATGCTGTTGGTGCGATAGACAAAAATCCACGCTTGAAGAATTTATCTTTGGCAACATTACAAAGTTTCATCTTCGCCGAAGTAGCATCCGCAGGAATCAAAGTCCTCACTTGCCGAGAAAGACCCCAAATCCAATCCCCGAATCCCGCTCCCGAATCCCGCTCCCATGAATGGTTAGGTCCTTTCGCAACTTTCGAAAGTACGTCGTTTGTTTCCGGTCATGCTACGCGAGCCTTCGCTTTGGCGACGACTGTTGCAGGTTTCTATCCTGAGAAAAAATGGGTCGGAGTTGTCTCTTATTCTTTAGCCACAGCGACATCATTGGGACGCATCATCAGTAAGGAACATTGGACTTCCGATGTGATAGTAGGTGCGGCATTAGGATATTTTATTGGCAGGGGAGTCGTTAAGTTCAATGAAAAGATAGGAAATATAAACACAGTTAAAATAGAACCTATTGCAACAAATTACGGTTTCGGCATCGCGGTGAGATTTTAGAATCTGAGAATCTGAAAATCTGAAAAACTGAAAATTTTATCAGATTTTGATTTTTTTATATTTTTAAAAAAATCTGTTGACTGTTGTCTGTTGTTTGTTGACTTTTTTATTATCTTTGCAAAATCTAATCAAAAGTAAATCATTAAGTAAAATGGGTGAATTCTGGAAGAGGTTGTTGTTCGGCGCAATGTTCGTTGTCATTGTATTAGGCAGTATCATTTTAGGTAGATTCAGTGCTTCCTTGATGCTCTTGCTTGTAGTGATGTTGGCGTCGAAAGAAATTGCGAATCTTTTCCCTCATGATCAGAAGAAGCCATTGAAAGGCATTGTCGGGTTCTGTTCCGTGATGTTGTATGTCTTCCTTTCTCTGTTCTCAGAAAGTCCCGATTCTATAGAAGGACGTATTTTTATTGCGCCTATATTTTTCTCTATGCCATTATTGATTGCCTTGTTCTCAAAGAAACATGATTATGTCAGTGTAATCGGGGCATCGTGGCTTTCAATGATTTTTGTTGCAATACCATGCGGTATAATGACAATGTTTTATAGTGAAAATATTATTGGTATCGATAATGGCTATATTCTTCTGATATTTGCGTTTATTTTGATATGGGTTAACGATATTTTTGCATATCTCACAGGTAGCGCAATAGGACGTCATAAATTATGCCCAAGAATATCACCTAAGAAAACTATAGAAGGTAGCATCGGCGGAGCAGTTTTTACAATGTTGTTCGCTTATTTCATCAACCGATTCTTACTTAACGTTTTCTTCTTCGATAATTATATCAATAATATTGAGATAGTATTTTTGGCGTTAGGTGTTGTGCTTTTTGGAACACTTGGCGACTTGACCGAATCAATGATAAAAAGACACGCCGGAGTTAAGGATTCTGGTAAATTAATTCCAGGACATGGCGGTATCTTGGACCGCTTCGATGCTACTTTCATGGCGATGCCGTTCGTCTTTGTTTACTTACTTTTAATTTGATAGAAATGTACATACATAAAAAAGGATACGGAGTAATTACATCGGTGATAATAATCGCTGCTATAATAGTGGCGGTTGCTTTTCTTCTGATTCCTCTTAAGTGGCTGCAAATAATAATTTCTGTTTTCTGCTCTGTAATCGTCATCTGGAGTTTTACATTCTTCAGAGTACCGACCAATAGAAAGACTACCATAGAAGAAAACGCTGTCGTTTCTGCCGCTGACGGCGAAGTCGTGGTGATTGAGGAAGTGGAAGAGACGGAATATTTCCACGACAAGAGAATACAGATTTCTATCTTCATGTCTGCTTATAACGTACATGTCAATTGGTTCCCTATGAACGGCGTAGTCAGTTATTATAAATATCATCCAGGAAAGAAATTATTCGCCATAAATCCGAAATCGTCAGAGTTGAATGAGCGTAACACTTTGGTGGTTAAAGATGAGCAAGGAAGAGAAGTCCTTTTCCGTCAGATTGCCGGTGTGATGGCACGACGCATTATCTGTCATGTTGATAAAGGCGCTACGGCAAAAGTAGGTGAGGAGTTCGGTTTGATACGTTTCGGTTCGAGAGTCGATTTCTTCCTTCCTGTAGATTCAGAAGTCAACGTTAAAATCGGCGATAAGGTAAAAGGAAAGATCAGCGTGCTGGCGCACCTTTTAAAATCTGAGAAACTGAGAAACTGAAAATCTGAGAAATTAGAATCTGAGAATATGAGAAACTGAAAATCTGAGAAATTATAGAAACCTTTTTATTAACTAAATCCAAAAGATATGAAAACACTAAATGGTAATTATTATAGAGATTATTCTAATAGATATAAGATTAGAATAGAAGATTTGACTTTTGATTTTGCTAAGAGTATTGTTTTCTTGAGTAGAGACTTAACATCTTCTGCGGAAAGGGAGTTTGTTATTTCCAAACAGATATTGAGGTCTGGAACTAGTATTGCCGCCAATGTTACAGAAGCGGAGCACCCACAGTCTGATGCAGATTATTTGAGTAAGATTAATATCGCTCTAAAAGAAGCTAACGAAACTAAATTCTGGCTCAGACTACTGAAAGAATGTGATTATATACAAGAGAATAGATATGAGATATTAAAAAACGATTGTGAACAAATAATAAAAATATTAGTATCAATCGTTGATAAGGTAAAAAAACGTATCAAAAAATAATTCAAAAAACTCTCAGGTTTTCAGATTTTCAGGTTTTCAGTTTTTCAGATTTAAATAAAATTCTTTATCTCAATCAAATCTCTTATCTCACAATCTAATGCTTCGTTATGCAGAATCTGTTTCCTGTTGAAATAGATATGAAACATTCCGATTTCTTTTGCGGGAATGATATCTACTGATAGGTCGTCGCCAATCATGACGCAGTTTTCTATCGTTCCTCCGACTTTATTTATCGCGTGATGAAAGATTCTATGGTCGGGTTTCTTGAAACCTACGACTTCCGAGACGAAAGATTCATCAATCATTTTATCTAGTCCTGACGCTTTCATCTTGATGCTTTGAACTTCTAGAAATCCATTTGTTATCAGATGAATCTTATAATCTTTTTCTTTGAGATAAGTTAGAACTTCCATTGTATTTGGAACCAAGGCTACGGTTGTTGCCGCTAGTTCCGTATAGTTTTCCCCTAATTCATGGGCGAGTTTTTCATCATATATGCCGTAATCTTTAAGAGGTAATCTGAAACGTTCGTTCTTCAGAAATTCCTTGTCAATCTTTCCCTGACGATATTGCTCCCAGAGCTGGTTGTTATAAACGAAATATATCTTATGAAACTCCATGGCGTTTGGGATGCCATAATTAATAAGGTGAAATAAATCGAAAATCTTATCAAATGCAAGAATGGAACTCCTGTCGAAATCCCAAAGAGTATTGTCTAAGTCGAAGAATATATGTTTGTATTTTGACATAAAGGTTTAAGGATTAAGGCTTAAAGTCTATGGTTGATAGATTGCATGTCGATATAATTGTGATGCAAAAATAATAATTTTATTTTGAGGTTTATTAAGTGAAATTTTTTCTAAAAAAATATTCTTATTTCGTAAAAAACTATTAAATTTGCGAATATAAAATTGACTAATTAATTAATGTTTTATTAAAATTTTTACAACATGAAAAAAGTATCTTTACTTATGTTAGTTGCTATGTTTTTATTCGCAGGCAACTTAAGAGCTCAAGATGTAGAAGTCTTGATTTCAGACGACTTTGAAGCTTACACAGTAGGTAACAAACTCGCTCAAGGAGCTATTGCAATCGGTAACGATTGGTGGACAACATGGTCGAGTGCTCCAGGTGGTTCAGAAGACGGCGTTGTAGCTGAGTATGAGGGCGACAAATGCGCTTATCTTACATACGGCAACGACCAGGTTCTTTTGCTCGGTGGTACTTCATCAGGTGTTTACGACCTTGAATTCGACATCTTGATCCCACAAGGTAAGAACGGTTATTTTAACATTCTTCACGATTTTAATGCAACAAATTCAACATGGGCTTTGGAGTCACACCTCCACATGTCAAATTCTTCAACATCAGCTCCAGGTTCAGGTGCTGTTCAAGCTGGTGGTGAAACAGCTACAATCACTTGTGTCTATGACGAATGGATGCATTTCCGTCTCCATGTCGATACAGACGCTGACTTAGCACAGTACTACTATACATTACCAGGAGAAGAAGAAGAAATGGTTCTCGAATGGCAATGGAGCTTAGACGCACAAGGTAACGCTGCAAGCCGTAAACTCGATGCTATGGACTTCTTCCCTCCAAAAGACGCTGCTACATCAGAATATTATCTCGACAACTTCAAATGCACCAGAATCGGTGGCGAGACAGCAGCAGAATTGACTTTTAATCCATCAGAAATCAACGAAACAATGCCAGCAGACGATATGTCATCTGTAACTATCAGCATTGAAAACAACGGCACTTCAATCGGTGAATACTCAGCATGGGTTGACTATGGTGTAGGTGAAGGCGGCAGCAATGCACAAACAATCTCTTATGCTAGTGACTATATCTCAAATCCTTCTGGTTTGACATGGCAAGCTGACCAAGCTGTTAACTTCGAAGTAGCTTCTTTATTCCCAGCAACAGCATACGGTAACTCAGTAATGGGTACATATATCACAAAAGCAGCTTATATGTTCTGCGACTGGGTCGACGCAAGT
>JAZUSL010000084.1:0-4941 GCA_045606705.1 Bacteroidales bacterium | reverse complement strand
GGCACCCAGTTGAACACTCGTAATATCGAGGTTTATATGGCTCATACTACTGAGACGTGTTTCTCATTAACAAGTTCTTATACTAACTTTATTAGTATGGCTGCTGCAGATCAGGTATATGCAGGCACATATACATTCGATTCAAGCACTCAGTATTCAACAATAGAATTTGAAACTCCGTTCTCATATAACGGACAAGACAACATCATTCTTACATTTGTTGACAACACAGGCAGTTGCGTTGGAAATGCTGGTCAATCTAACGGATTCTATACATTCAACTCCGGAACATATAGAGCTGTTGCTCACAAACAGGATTCATGGGGTGCATACGATATAACAACGTTACAGACAGCAAACGGAACTAGTTTCGTATCAAACGCAGCACCAAGATCTGCAGTCAACCAAATTCAATTCACCTTTGAAGGATCAGGCGAAGAACATTTCACTGTTGAAATCGGTGCAGACAAAAATCCAGATTATTCACAAAACTTTTATTTACCTGTCTATGACTACGCATACCATACTATATCTCAACAAATATATCTGAAAGATGAAATAGGTCAAGAAGAATGTATGATAAACAGTGTGTCATTTAAAATTGGTTCAGGTCTTGCCGACACAAGACAGTACGAAGTCTATTTGAAGAATACAGATCAAAGTACATTCAACAACTCGAACTATATCGCCATGGCAGCTTCAGATAAAGTGTTCGATGGCAGCGTTTATGTTGGAACTGCAGAAACTTGGTACACAATCAATTTCACAACTCCTTTCACTTATACTGGAAACAACATAGTAATTTGTGTATATGACAAAACAGGAAGGAGAGCAAACGGTTACCATCAATTCTATAAATATTCCGCAACTGGAAGAAGCCTTTATTCTCAAAATGATAATAATGCTTACAATGTAACTTCATTAACAACAGGGTCTTCAAGAGCTTATGTCAACCAAATTAAGTTTGATGCAGAACCTTTAACTCCTTCCGTTAAAATCACTCCTGAATCTATTGATCTCGGTATTGTAAGAACTGACGCTAACTTCTTTACAGAAAAACCTTTCGATTATAGTAATTACGCAGTGACAGTGAAAGCTCAAGGCGGTGCGTATATTGAGACTAATACAATTCAACAGGAAGATGACTTCTTTAAGATTGTTGAAGTTTCTCCAACAACTGATGGTGGTTATTACTACCATATCTCCTATAACCAGAATGGTACAACTGGCGAGAAAGAAGGTACACTTGTGGTAACCTACAAAGATTCAGAGTCGGCAACAGAACCAAAAACCGCTACTATTCCTTTGAGCGCTGACGCTTATGCAGCTACAGAAGGTGACGCTATAGAAGAACCTATCGTAGTTGCTTTCACCGACAACGCATTTACTCATGCAGCAACAGGTATGCACGACGACTATATCCTCCCAGGTGAAGGAAATGACGGCAACAATGGCGATGCTGTATATAAATTCGAATTGGCAAAAGAATCTCTTATAACAGCAAACGTAGAAGGTACCAACCCTATAGTGGCAATCTATAACTCAGACTTCGGTGGTGAAGGTGGACCTTCTTCAGATAATAATAATGAAGGTATTCAACCAGAACCATCTGCTCCAACAACATTCGGTCCTTATACATTTGATAGCGCAGATGAATTGAGTAACAATTTTGTTAATAATGGTAGTGGTTGGAATTTTTATTCTCATCCGGAATATGGTTTTGAGGGTGATATTTATATTCAATCTGGCGCTGATTGGATGTTAACTAAAGAAAAGTATTTTATAACCTCTACCTCTAAATTGTTATTCGTTTTAGGAGCGGTTAATGGTTTAGAAATTGCAGTTTGTGTGTCTGAAAATAGTGATGGAAGTAACTTAGAAGAACTACAGACAACATATGGTTCTAATGGTACTTATGAAGCTGATTTGTCTACTTTCAAAAACAGAAGTGTTTATATTGGTTTTAAAGTGAAGAAACTTGGCTATGGAGGTCTACTCGACGACCTCGCTCTCACCGACGGCTCTGCAAAATCGAGAGCTGGTGAAAACCAAATAGACGGCGTGCCTTATCCTGCTGGTACTTACTACTTGGTGGCTGCAGCTGATGGCGACTTCAGACTTAACCTCTCAATAAGCGATCTCACTGCTCCTGCAGAATTCGCTCTCACTGCTCCAGAAAATAACGCAACAGAACAAAACAATCCTATATTAGCATGGGAAGCTGCTAAATATGCTTCATCATATAATGTATATATTGGAACAAGTTCAGAACTTTCAGACGCAGAGCCTATTGAAGTTACAACAAATTCTTACCAAACAGAAAACTTGTCAAACAATACAAAATACTACTGGACAGTAGAAGCTGTTAACAAGCAAGGTACAACACCAACAACAAGTGATGTATTTTCTTTCGTAACAACATTGAACAAGCCAACAAATGTTGCAGCATCAGAGATGAATCTCTATCCTGGTGATGAAACAACAATCACATGGACAGCTGCAGAAGGCGCAACAAACTATAACGTTTATGTTGGCGAAACAAAGGTGGCTTCAGGAGTTACTTCACCATACACATTGTCAGGTCTCGATTATAATGTTGACCCAGGTCATAATGTAACGGTAACAGCAAACCATACATTAGGCGAATCAGCAAAGAGCGATGCTGTTGTTGTTAAGAAGACAGGTTCTAACGACATTACAGGTACAATAACAAACGGTGCTGGAGCAACTCTCAGATTTACAGGCACTGACGAATTCGGCGAACCACAAACATTCACAAAAGTTCTAGATGATGACCAATACACTATAAATGTTTTGGCAGGTACATATACTGTGACAGCTTCCAAGTTTGATTACCAAGATTTGAGCGAAGAATTGGAAGTTATCTATGCTATTACACTTACATTTGATTCTGAAATGACAGCATTCCCAGAAGCAGAAGCATCACTCCTCAGCAATGTCGCTGTAACAGAAGTTGGTGAAAATGCTCAAATCACATGGACTGGTGCTTTCAATGATACACAAAAGTATGATATCTACAGAAAGAACGTAGAAACTGGTGTTGTTGAATTGGTAGCTGAAAATAAAAATAACACAAATCAGATATATAAATCATATACAGACGAAACATACTCTGAATTGGAAGACGGTACATATCAATATGGTGTTAGAACAATGATAGAAGAGCCTGTAAATGTATTGAATGAAGGTTTTGAAGGCGGATCAGTTCCTGCTAGTTGGACTAAAACAGGTTCCTTCTGGACAACAAATTTATATGCCAATTCGGGAAGTTATTCTGTCTATTATTATTCACAGAATTCTTATTATACTTATAATTTAACATCTCCACAAATAGATTTAACTGAAAGTACCACATCTACTTTAAGTTTCTACTATAAAAATTTAAAAGGTACAAACTATGCTAACAGCATTAGGGTCAAAGTGAAAGATGTTGAAGCAGGAACAACATCATCGTCTCTTAAAACTATCAATACTGCTACAAATGCTTTCACAGAATGTACAATAGATTTGAAAAATTATGTTGGCAAGAAGATTCAAGTGATGTTTGAGATTTATACATACCAATATTCAACCACATATCTTGATGACATCGTTGTTTCTTCAACAGTTCCAACAAACTCATCAACCGTCTGGTCAAACACAATCAAGAAGGGTGGTATAGTGTTTACTAACAACGATGGTAACAGTTGGCATAACTCATTAAACTGGAGCAATGGTATAGTTCCTGGTGAAGAAGATGAAGTTACAATCATGGGTTCTGCAGTAATCTCATCAGATGTAAACGTAAAATATTTGGCAATAAGCGGTGGCGCTTTGACAATCAATAAAGGTGCTACTCTTACTGTTACAGGTGAGTTGGTAAATAATGATGAGTATCGTTTAACCATCAATGATGGCGCACAGTTGTTCCATAACAGCAATAACGTCAAGGCTTCATTTACTATGGGTATTGTCATTCCAGAAGGAGAATGGAACGAGAATAATAAGACTGGCTGGCAGTTCATCGCTGCTCCATTCGTGAATAATACAGCTCCTATCGCAAACTTCACATCACCTAATTCTTCTACTATTGTTTATGACTTGTATAAATATAATGGTGTTGTTGATGGTCAAGAATGGGATAATTATAAAGATAATTCCACTGATCAGTCATGGTGGTACTTCAATCCAGGAGAAGGCTACTTGGCATCATACGAAACATTAGAAACAGCTACATTAAGCGGTACTCTCAACAGTGGTGTTACATATTCATGGGATAACTTAACATATAATAATAGTAAAGACCTCGCTAACTTCCACCTCCTCGGCAACCCATTCACATTTGATATGAATATGAATAATGCTACATTCACTAACATGGTTCAAGGTGTAGCAATAGTAACAGCACAAGGTGGTTATAACTATGAAGTGACATCAATACCTGTAGGTGATGGCTTCTTCGTAAAAGCAACCAATGAAAATCCTTCATTCTCTTACAATGCTGCTTCAAAAGCTACCAGAGGCGAAAAAGCTAACTCACTCAACGTCATCGCAACAAGTAACGCTGGTAACGACAATGTGGTTATCAACTTTGCCGGTGAACAAGAAGGCTTCCCTAAGATGAGAAACTTCAACGACGCTATAGCTACAGTCTATGTACAAGACAAGGGCGCTAACTACGGTATCTACAACTGCGACGAAAACACAACAGAAGTGGAACTATGCTTCAACGCTAACCAAATGGGTAACTACACAATCAGTATCGAACCTAACGGCAAATTCCAAACTGTTACATTGGTAGACCGCTTCACAGGCATCGAAACAAATATGTTGTTAGAAGACTACTCATTCACAGCAATGAGCGAAGAAAACAACAACCGTTTCATCCTTAAGTTAGCTGTCAGCGATCAGCAGTCAGCAGTCAGCGACAACTTCGTTTAC
>JAZUSL010000083.1:0-37947 GCA_045606705.1 Bacteroidales bacterium | reverse complement strand
ACGCTATTAAATTCAAGCTCCTGTTACGAATGTTTGCTGTCATCAAGCGCGGAACACCTTTCGTAAGGAAACCTGATTTTCTTTGTTAAGAAATATTTTTAAAAAAATATGCAAATTTATTTGGTTATATCCTATATTTCTGTGAAATTTGTGGGAAAGAAAAACAAACCACAAGTTTCACAGATTGGTACAGAAAATATCCGAAAAAAACTTAGAACTCTGGAATTTTATTTCTAAGGCTCCAGAGTTTTTTTAATGCATAATTCATAATGCATAATCAAAATAATTATGAATTATGAATTGAGAAATGCGTCTCTCTTGTAGAGGCACACGGACTTGTGTCTTGGAATCTGAAAATCTGAAAAATCTGTTGACTGTTGACAGTTGTCTGTTGTCTTTTTTTTATCTTTGCACTTTCAAAAAGAAATAGATAAAACATCATACTATGAACGAGAAATTAAGACAAATCGACCTTCCTTATTTAGTGGCGGATATGAATCTCGTCGACTGGGGAAGAAAAGAAATTGAAGTATCAGAACACGAAATGCCTGGCTTGATGGCGCTTCGTAAAAAATATGGCGAAGAACAACCTTTGAAAGGCGCTCGTATCAGCGGTTCCTTGCACATGACAATCCAAACAGCAATCTTGATCGAAACCTTAGTCGCTCTCGGTGCTGAAGTGCGCTGGGCAAGTTGCAACATCTTCTCGACACAAGACCACGCAGCAGCTGCTATCGCTGCAACAGGTACTGCTGTCTTCGCTTGGAAAGGCGAGACACTCGAAGATTATTGGTGGTGTACGAAACGCGCTCTCACATTCCCTGACGGTAAAGGTCCAGATTTGATCGTTGACGACGGCGGCGACGCTACATTATTAATCCATAAAGGTTACGACTGCGAAAACGACCCAAGTCTCTTGGACGTAGAAACAGCTAACGCTGAAGAAGCTGCTCTTATGTCGGTACTTAAAGCTACATACGAAGAAAATCCTAACTTCTGGCATGAAGTGGTTGCTAACTGGAAAGGCGTTTCTGAAGAGACAACTACAGGCGTCCATCGTTTATATCAGATGAAAGAACAAGGCAAACTCTTGGTTCCTGCAATCAACGTCAACGACAGCGTCACAAAATCTAAATTCGACAACTTATACGGTTGCCGCGAGTCATTGGCAGACGGTATCAAACGCGCTACCGACGTTATGCTCGCTGGCAAGGTGGTTGTCGTTCTCGGTTACGGCGATGTCGGCAAAGGCTGCGCACACTCAATGCGCTCTTACGGTGCAAGAGTCATCGTTACTGAAATAGACCCTATCTGCGCTCTCCAGGCAGCAATGGAAGGCTTCGAAGTCACAACAGTTGAAGAAGCTGTTAAGGAAGGTAATGTCTACGTCACATGTACAGGCAACCGTGATGTCATCACTCTCGAGACAATGCTTCAAATGAAAGATCAGGCAATCGTTTGTAACATCGGTCACTTCGATAATGAAATCCAAGTGTCAGCATTGGAAAATCTCGAAGGCGTTAAGAAAGTCAACATCAAACCGCAAGTCGATAAATATATCTTGCCTAACGGAAACGCTATCTTCATCTTGGCAGAAGGTCGTTTGGTTAACCTTGGTTGCGCTACAGGTCACGCAAGTTTCGTGATGAGCAACTCATTCACTAACCAGACATTGGCACAGTTGGACTTATGGAAAAACAGAGGAAATTATCCAGTAGATGTCTATTGTTTGCCAAAATATTTGGATGAAGAAGTCGCAAGATTACACTTGGAAAAAATCGGTGTTAAGTTGACAAAACTCACACAAGCACAAGCCGACTATATCGGAGTTCCAGTTGACGGACCTTATAAATCTGATATTTACAGATACTGATTAGAATCTGAGAAATTGAAAATCTGAAAATCTGAAAAAATTAATGTAGAGACGTATCACATTACACCGATGAAAAATAAACACGATGTAATTGATGCGTCTCAACATTTTTCAATTAAATATTCTCAATGTCGTTCCATCATATTGAGTGTGATATTGTATTAATGGATAGCCACTATAACCTTCCGTGAAGATGGAACCATCTAAAATACTGTATTTTACATTAAGGCAAGTGTCGATCACGAATGGAAAATCGACTATTAGACGAGAATCCTCGCCGCAAGCATTAGGTTCGTTTGGCGACTGACGCTCATACGCTTTAAATTCATCCATAGAATATCTATAAATAATGATGCCTCTGCTTAGAGGTGGAGCTGTGACATACATCCATCCACTTACTGTATTTAATTCGTAATACATTGTGGAATTGGGGTATATGCTGAAATTGATATACGCATCCGGTATGTTCGGATTGTGAGGCGTATCATTGCAAGAAAACATTCCCAACAATATTACTAATATGGTCAAAAATAATTTCATAATCTGAAAACAAAAATAAAACTTATTTGTTTAAAAAATAAAATGTATAACAGAATTTTTAAAAACAAATAATAACGAATTATTGTGTCCATTTTATTGTAATTAACTTTAATTTTTTTTATAAGTTTGTAGAAAAATTATGTTAGATAAGATTAAATACATATTATCATTAATATTTGTGATGTTTTTCTGTGAAGTTTTCTCGCAGGAAAATAGTATGCAGTCTTATGTTTTGAATAAAGATATTGCTACTAATAATATGTCTAACAGTTATTTAAGTTCTAATATTGTTACTGCTATAGCGCAAGATGAGAACGGAGTGATGTGGTTTGGAACACGCCGAGGATTGAATTCATTTGATAGTTATAATTTTGAGGAATATAATCAGATTGATGGAATTATTAATGCGACAATCACGGATATTTTACCTATTGGTGACACACTCTTTGTTGGCACCGAAAAAGGTCTTTGTATTTATGATATAAAGAATAAGGCGACAACGAATTATTTTTCAGAAGCAGATTCTTTAATTTTACCAGACAATCATATTTATAGTATTTCAGAACCTGTTAATAATAGAATCACTATTTGTACAAAAGGTGGAACATCGGTATATGATTTGAGAACCAAGAAGTTCTATCTCCCTAAGATTAATAATTATTTCCCTGATTATGAGGTGAGAAGTGTCGAATATATGGAGTATGATGATTCGTGGTGGGTTGCGACGTCAAATGGGTTGGTTCGATATCAGGAAGAGAATCTGTCTATACGTCATTTTTATTCTATTAAGGATGTAGATGAAACGTTGCCTGACAATAACTTGCGTTGTATTCATAAAATTGATTGTCATAGATTTTTTGTTGGAACCTCTGATGGGTTATGTGTTTTGGATATTAAAAAAAGAGAATTGAAAAGAATAAATCTTGCAAAACTTACAAATCATCAGTCGCCAAGGTTGGATATTTCTAAGATTATTTCCTTCAATGAAGATGAAATAATAATAAGTACTTATACAGATGGGCTATACATATACAATCATAAGAATAATACAGCAACGTATATATCAAAATTTGATAGACGTAATGCGATATCAGATAATTATATCTATGATGTTTTTAAAGATGAGAACGGTTCTGTTTGGGTCGCTACTTTTACAGGGTTGAATCGTTTTGAAAATAACTTGGCAAATTTCTCCACAATTAATATTTTTAAGAATGGTTCATTGCTTTCAATAAATTATTTTATCGAAATGAATGATGGAAACATTTTAATTGGAACTGAGTCTGGAATAAAAGTCTTCAATATTGAAGATGAATCAATTGTCGATTTTAAGACATATTTTAACTCAAAGGAGAATTATTTTGAGTCGCTATATGTATATAGTTTTTATCTTGATAAAGACAGTTGTCTTTGGGTAGGAACGCGAAATGATGGATTATTTATTTATGATATTAAGAAAGATATTATTATAAATGTCTCGAAAGAGTTTAATATACAGGATCTAAATCATGCTGTTGTTCGTGAGATGGTTAGAGATGAATTTGATAATATGTGGGTGGCTACTAATAGGGGGTTGTGCTGTATCAACTTAAATGACAAAAGTCATGTTTTCTACAATAATGATAGAAATAATGATAAGACGATTCCTTATGACGATGTTTTTGATTTGATGCTTGCCGATGATGTACTCTATGTTACAACTGGTGATGGATTGGCAATATATCAATATGATACAGATGACTTTACCACCTACCATCTTCCAGATTCTTTAACAAAGAAAGACATTGTGAAAAACAATGGACTCTTCGATATTGTTGATGGCGGTGATGGTCGTTATTATATAGGTTCGTATTCTAATGGAATGTTGGCTTTCTCTCCTGATACAAAAACTTTTAAGACATCTAAGCGAGAAGATAGTTTCGGAATGATGATTTATGCAATTCTCCCTGATAACAATGGATTCTTATGGGCAAGCACAAGTAAAGGAGTTATGAAATATGACTTGCAGACTAAGGAGACAAGAATGTATGATGTTACAGATGGACTGCAAGGAAGTGAGTTTACGCCAAATGCCTTTTTGAGAAGTAGTAATGGTTATGTTTTTTTCGGTGGCTTCAATGGTTTTAACTATTTCAAACCTAAAGAAATTAAATTAGAGACCAGAATGCCTAAAGTTATTATATCAAAGATACAGACAAATGCTGGTAAGAAAATACGTTATCTAAACCATGGAGATACTATTCATCTGTCATATAATGAGAATTCTTTTGAGATAAGCTTTGCTACACTTAATCTGTTGAGAAAGAATATGGTGAATTATTCCTACATGATGGATAATTATGATGATGAATGGATGTTTTATAAATCTAACCATAGATATGTTGACTATAATAAATTGCGTCCAGGAACATATACATTTAAGTTGAAAGCTTCAAATGAGGTAAATATTTGGATGGATAATCCATTGGAACTTACTATTATAATTCATCCAGCTTGGTATCAAAGATCTTCGTTTAAAATAACAATGATATTGATCTTTTCTCTTGCTATATATATGATTATAAGACAAAGAACCAAGATAAAGATGCAAAAGCTGGAACAAAAACGTAAGATTGATGAGTTAGAGATGCAGATGACCCAATTGAAACAGAAAACATTACAATTGCAGATGAATCCTCATGTGATTTTCAATACCCTTAATAGTATACAGCAATATATTATAAATCATGATGCTTATAAAGCAGTCGCTTATTTGACAAGTTTCTCTCGTTTGATGAGAAAGATTTTAAATAATTCTAATGAACGTTATATTCCTTTGTCAGACGAATTAGAGGCAGTAAACCTTTATCTTGAATTAGAATCGATGCGTTTGGGTAATCGTTTTAATTATGAAGTGATTGTGGACCCTGAATTAGATATAAATAATATTGAAATAGCACCATTGATTATTCAACCCTTTGTTGAGAATGCTATTATTCATGGACTTATGCCAAAGAAAGAGAATTGCCTCATAAAGATTGAAGTTTCTAAATTTGCAGAAGAAAAACTATTGTGTGTTGTTGAGGATAATGGAGTAGGACGGCAATACTCTGAACAAATGAAAGTGAAATCTGGAGGAAGTCATAAATCTTATGGAATGAGTATTACTAGACGTAGACTGGAAATGCTAAGTAAGATATCAAATGATGATTTTAGTGTTGAAATTATTGATTTGTATGATGATAATAATCAACCAGAAGGAACTCGAGTAAATATAATTATTAGTTATCAGGATTAAAAGAAAGGATGTAATATGATAAGATGTGTTATCGTTGAAGATGAGGAAATAGCCCGTAATGTTTTGAAATCATTATTGTCACAATATTGTCAGGATGTTATGGTATGTGCAGAGGCTGATGATGTTGAATCTGGCAAGGCGATGATAAATGCATTTCGTCCAGATATGGTTTTCTTGGACATCGAAATGCCTGGTGGTGGTGGATTTAAACTGCTGAATAGTATTGATAATATTGATTTTGAAGTGGTATTTATTACTGCTTACGAACAGTTCGCAATTAAGGCAATTCGTCATGCAGCTCTTGATTATCTGTTGAAACCTGTGGATCCAAAAGAATTAGTCTCCGCCGTCGAAAAAGTTAAGGATGCGAAATATAAAAAAACTCTTAAAAAACAATACGATACATTATTAAAGAATTTGAACCCGGAACAATTAACGGTCAGGAAGATAAGCCTTTCAACAACTGATAAAATTCACCTCATCGAAGTTGATGATATTGTTAGATGTGAGTCGGATAATTATTATACAATTATACATTTTAAAAATGGGACTAATATGATGGTTAGTAAGACATTAAAGGAAATAGAGCAGAAATTGGAGGAATTTGATTTCGTAAGAACACATAAATCTCATTTGGTAAACATAAGATGTATATTGAATTTTATCAAAGAT
Source organism: Bacteroidales bacterium (assembly GCA_045606705.1). Taxonomy (GTDB): domain Bacteria; phylum Bacteroidota; class Bacteroidia; order Bacteroidales; family F082; genus Limimorpha. Next base: position 31,585 of record JAZUSL010000083.1, on the reverse strand, counting down.
GAGATGGTCGTGTTGATGTCAGATGGCTCAAAAGTACCTGTTTCTAAGCGGAAAAAAGAGAGTATTTTAGGGGTTATAAACAGTCTGTAAAAATCCATAAAATAAAAGCATAAAAAGAGGTGAAATAATAATTTTTTACCTCTTTTTTTGATTTAAAATGTTATAAAACAATGTTTTAATTTAATAAGGTATTCAATGGGATTAAAAAAAAATTTTTTATTTAATTTTTTCTTTCATTCGTTTAAATTTTTGTACTATCTTTGAACTCCTTTTAACGAACAATTGAGTAGTATAACATAAAATTTCAAGGTATGTTAAGAAAATTACTATTTACCCTCTGCATTGTGCTGACATCGTGGTCGTTAGCATATGCACAAGTCGGACGACTTCAAGGTGTTGTCGTTGATAAAGACACTGGTGAACCTATTCCATTTGCAAACATTATTTTGGAAAATGGTGGTACGCAAGTCGGTGGTGCCAGTTCTGACTTTGATGGCAACTATGACATCAACCCGATTCCTCCGGGAACCTACGACTTGAAAGCGACTTTCGTTGGTTACAATACTTACATCATGAAAGGTATTGTTATCCCAGCCAACAAAATCACTTTCCAAGATGTGTCTATGAGCATGCAATCAGAAATGTTGGATGCTGTTGAAATTGTAGACTACAAGGTGCCTTTGATTTCAAAGGATAATACATCTGGTGGTGCTACTATTACTGCGGAAGAAATTGCTAAGATGCCTCAACGTTCAGCAGCAGCTGTAGCAGCGAGTGTCGGTGGCGTTTTCTCAAGTGACGGTGAAGCCGGTAACATGCGTGGTGCTCGTGGTGGCGCTACTTATTACGTAGACGGTGTGCGTGTTATTGGTTCTGCAACTGTACCTCAATCAGCTATTGACCAAGTGGAAGTCCTCTTATCAGGTACTCCAGCGATGTATGGTGATGCTACAGGCGGTATCATCAACATGACAACAAAAGGTCCTTCTAGAACTTTTGGAGCTGGTATCGAATTAGAGACATCTGAATTATTGGACGGTTATGGTCATAATAGAGCAGGTCTTAATGTTCAAGGTCCATTAATTAAAGGAAAGAACAGTGAGACAGCTTTGTTAGGTTTCTTCTTATCAGGAGAATTTAACTACGACCGTGACGGTGCTTTATCAGCTATTGGTCACTACAAAGCAACAGACGAATGGTTACAATTTATTCAAGAAAACCCAATTCGTGTTTCAGGAACTGGTTCAGGTTCTTACGCTAATGGCGAATATACCAGAATGAGTTCTATGGAGTATATTAAAAACTCTATGAACACTGCTGGTTGGAATGCCAATGTTGCTGGTAATATCAATGTTCGTACAACCGAAACCATCAACTTAACATTCGGTGGTACCTTCAACTTAAGCAAGTATAATTCTTATAGCCGTAGCAGTGCTTATTTTAACTATGACAAGAATGCTATAGGTAAAGAGCAAACATGGCGTGTTTATGGTCGTTTCACTCAAAGATTCCCAACACCACAAGAAAGCACATCTTTGATAAAGAACTTCTATTATAGCTTGCAAGTTGACTATGAACGTTATAACAATGAATATGGCGACCCTGACCATTGGGATAATATCTGGGATTATGGTTACCTCGGTAAATACACTATCTACAAAACACCTTCATACGGTTTTGCAGATACTACTATTTATGTTCCTGAAACTGGCCATTATTATAATAATGTATGGGCAACCACATCTTGGGATTATGATACTTTGGTCGAATTCCAAGCATCAGATAAGAATCCATTGCTCGCAGAGTATACTTCAGATTATTATGGATTGTATTCCGATCCATTAGGACACTATCAAAACTTTACAGATATTCAACTCGGTGGTGGTCTTTTAAATGGTGATTACAGTTCTGCATTTTATGGACTTTACTCAGCTCCTGGTAGTATCCAATCAAATTATGGTTATGGAGAATCTGATAAGTTCAATGTTAACCTTTCAGGTGCTATGACAATTGGTAACCATGAAATTAAATTAGGTTTCCAATATGAACAACGTAATAGCAGAGGCTACGGTATCAATGGTACTCGTATGTGGTATTTGATGAGAAGCCTCACCAACTTCCATATCCAACAGTTGGACATCCAAAATCCTGAAGTTGTTAGCTACGATGGTTTCGTTGATACAATTCGTTATTATAGAAAATATGACGAAGCATCACAATATCAATTTGACAAGAACCTCCGTGAAGCATTAGGCCTTGATGTTGACGGTTTAGATTGGATTAATATTGACTCATATGACTTCAATGATAATACAATCCAGTATTATGACAGAGAAGGTAAGATGCATACAGCAACATTAAATGATGGTTTCGACATCAGTATGTTTACTCCAGATGAGTTAATCCAAGACGGTACATCTTATGTTTCATATTACGGATATGACTATCAAGGTAATAAGATAAAGGGACAACCAACTTTTGAAGATTTCTTTACAGAAAAGGATGAAAACGGTAATTATACACGTCCAGTAGGTTCATTTAAACCTATCTACATGGCCGGTTATCTCCAAGATAAATTCGCTTTCAAAGACCTTATCTTCAACGTTGGTGTTCGTGTTGACCGTTTCGACGCTAACCAAAAAGTTTTGAAAGATCCTTATATCCTCTATGATTATAAGACAGTCGGTGATTTAGTTGACAGTGACCGTAAAATTAAATTACAAAATGGTACTACTACTGACCCAGTTCCAGATAATATAGGTGATGATTTCGCAGTTTATGTAAATAAGGTTGACGACATTACATCAATTGTTGGTTATCGTAACGGTAACGTATGGTATAATGAACTTGGTCAGGAAATCAATGACCCTACCGTTTTGGATAAAGGTAGCGGTATTTCTCCATGGTTAGTTAATACTGAACAACGTAAGATAGATACAAAATCGTTCAAGGATTATGATCCACAATGGAGTGTGATGCCACGTATTTCATTCTCTTTCCCAATTTCTGACGAAGCATTGTTCTTTGCTCACTATGATGTTTTGACACAGCGTCCAGGAAATAACTATGAAAGTATTTATACTTATTTCTTCTTTGATCAAATTAGTGGCGCTATTGCAAACCCATCTTTGAAACCTACACAGACAATCGACTATGAACTTGGTTTTACACAAAAGTTAACCAACTCATCATCAATGACAATTACTGGTTACTATCGTGAGTTACGTAATATGATTCAGTTGTATCGTTATACAGGTGCTTATCCTAAAGACTATACATCATATAGTAACTTAGACTTCGGTACAGTAAAAGGTTTGACCGCATCATACGACTTACGTAGAACAGGTAACGTTCGTTTACGTGCAAGTTACACATTGCAGTTTACAAATGCAACAGGTGCTAGCTCAACAACAATGTCTTCATTGATTGCAGCTGGTGTTCCTAACTTACGTTCTACATTCCCAATGCCTTGGGACCGTCGTCACCAATTTAATATTGTTCTCGACTATCGTTTTGGTGAAGGTAGAGATTATAACGGACCTGTTACAAAACGCGAAAAATCTGGTAAGAAACCTATCAATTGGTTGACCAACACTGGTGCTAGTTTGACTGTTAATGGCGGTTCTGGTACTCCATATACAGCAGCAGACAACATTACATCACCTATTTCAGCATCAAACAATATCTTAAAAGGTTCAATGTATGGTTCACGTCTCCCATGGTCTTTCCGTTTAGATCTCCGTGTTGACAAGGACATCAATTTGAAACTTGGTAAGAAAGATGGCGAAGGTGGTCGTGATGCTTATATGAATGTGTATTTCCAAATCTTGAATCTCTTGAACTCTAAAAATATCATGGGTGTTTATTCTGCTACAGGTAACCCAGACGATGATGGTTACTTAACAGCTCCAGAATGGCAACGTGAAATCAACACTCAAAGAGATCCTCAAGCATATAGAGATTTATATAGCTTATTCGTTGATTACCGTGGTAATTATTCACAACCACGTCAAATTAGATTTGGTGTAATCTTTAACTTCTAACAGAAATAAATAATTACTGAAAATATGAAGACTATAGTTCGTTTATTAATTGTTGCATTTTTATTCTCGAATGTGACAGAAGTAAGAGCCGAGATGTATAAATACCAATCAAAAGGTAATAACACTCGTTCTCTTAAAGGTACGACTGCTGGCTGTACACCGTCTTCTACATTTGCTTGGTTGAATATCAACAATGCGAGAGTACGTGTTAATGCTGGTGGTGACATGTGGTGGGATTTGCCAGGTGGAACAGGTTCCAAGTATTATATCCCAGCTAATGGTTCTGCTACATCATTATATGCAGGTTCTCTTTGGATTGCTGGTCTCGATATCAACCAACAATTAAAATGTGCTGCAGTTCGTTTCCGTCAAGGTCCTGATCTCAATGGTGGTAATGACTTCTGGACAGGTCCTCTTTCTATAGATGGTACAGCTGCTATTAAACCTGAAACATGTATGCAATATGACAAAATGTATACTATTACTCGCGCTGAAGTAGATGAATTTTTATCACATTGTGATGAAAACGGTTTTCCTGATCTTACAGGTGATTACCAAATCCCTTCTTCAATTAGCGAGTGGCCTGCAATCAGTACAGTTGATGGTACAAGTAAATATTTAGCTCCTTTCTATGATAATAATAAAGATGGTGATTATGATCCTGCTCAGGGTGACTATCCTTATTATGATATAGAAAATGAACTTTGCCACACAAAAATACCTACAATGGATGAAGAATTGGAAGGTAGTGTTAAAGGTTCTATCTTAGCAGACCAAGTAATTAAAGGTGACCAAACAATTTGGTGGGTGTTTAATGATAAAGGTAATGCTCACACCGAAACTGGTGGTTCTGCAATAGGTATGGAAATTAGAGCACAAGCTTTCGCTTTCGCTACTAATGACGAAATCAATAACATGACTTTCTATAGTTATGAAATTATTAACCGTTCTACTTATACATTAACAAATACCTACTTCTCTCCTTGGACAGACGTTGACCTTGGTTATGCTTATGATGACTTCGTTGGTTGCGACGTAAGTAGAGGTTTGGGTTATGGTTATAACGGTGTTAATACAGACGGTACTGGTCAACCAGAAGCTTATGGTGCTAATCCTCCAGCAGTAGGTGTTGACTTCTTCCAAGGTCCTTATTTGGATCCAGATGGAATAGACAATCCTAAATATAATCCAGCTACAGGTGAAAACTGCGATGAAAGTATCAATGGTGTTAACTTTGGTAATGGTATTATTGATGATGAACGTTTCGGTATGCGTCGTTTCGTATATCACGATAATGCTAGTGGTGTTAACGGTGACCCTAAAAAAGCTTCTGAATATTATTTGTTACTTAGAGGTATATGGAAAAATGGTGAAAAAATGCACTTCGGTGGTAATGCAGTTCCTGGTTCAACAGGTGTAACTGATGTTGCTTGTGACTTCATGTTCCCATTTGATTCTGACCCATGTTTCTGGGGTACAGGTGGTATCAACCCAGGTTTTGAAGTCTATTGGTCTGAAGAAACCGGTGACAATGGTAAACCAAACAACCCTAATGACCGTCGTTTCATGCAGTCTGCAGGTCCATTTACCTTGAAACCAGGTGCTGTTAACTACATTACTTTCGGTGTGCCATGGGCTCGTTCAAACTCAGGTAAAGCTTGGTCATCAGTTGAATTGTTACGTACTGTTGACGATAAATGTCAGTCAATGTTCGATAACTGCTTCGACGTACTTGATGGTCCGGATGCACCAGATTTGACATTCCGTGAACTTGATAGACAACTTATCGTTTATCTTACAAACTCACCTAGTTCAAATAACGTAAATGAATCTTATACAGAAATTGATCCTCAAATTTGTGGTGATCTCGTTACTTCAGCTGTTTATGACACACTTGGTAATTTGTTGTACTATAAAGAACGTAATGACTCTACATACCGTTTTGAAGGTTATATTGTTTATCAGTTAGCAAATAATCAAGTTAGTGTTGATGAGTTGAACGATATTACAAAAGCTCGTGTAGTATATCAATGTGACGTTAAGAATGGTGTTTCTCGTATTATGAACTACATTTATGATGATAATATGTCAGCTGCAGTTCCTACAATTATGGTTGAAGGTGCAGACGCTGGCGTTAACACTACATTTGTTATTACACAGGATCAATTTACGACTACAGGTGACGTCAACTTGATTAATCATAAGACATATTATTATATGGCTATTGCATATGCTTATAATAATTATCAAGATTATACAGTTGACGCTAACAACTCAATAGCACTTTTCGGTCAAAAGACTCCTTATCTTGCAGGTCGTAAGAATATTAAAATGTATTCAGCAACACCTCATAAGATTGTTGACGGTACAGTAATTAATTCTAACTATGGTGATCAACCTGCAATTACTCGTGTATCAGGTTATGGTAACGGTGGTCTTCATCTTGAATTAAGTCAAAGTACAATAGACGAAATTTTGGCAAAAGAACCTGCTGCAAAACTTTTAGAAAAAGATGGTACATTTGTTTATGACTCAGTTGATGGTACATTAGTTTATGACACTGTTTGCTTTGGTGATCCTGAATATCCTATGGCTTATCATCCAACATATAAGCCAGGTTTCGGACCAGTTGATGTTAAAATTATTGACCCATTAAATGTTGTATCTACTGATTATGCTATTTGGTTTGAAGATTTCCACATGAAAACACAATATGACCTCACTGATAATGGTGCTGTTGAATCAGACTCAATTATTAAACAAGTCTTCAGATGGGTGTTGAAAGATCTTAAAACCGGTGAAGAATTTAAATCAGATACAACTTCTGACTTTGCTTCAGAAAACATTTTCCTTGAAAGAGGTATCTCTGTGACAGTTTATCAACCATATGCACATGGTCCTCATAAGATTGGTCGGGTATGGGATAATGGATTTAGTAGATGGAATCCTTATTATGAAACTGTTGAACCAAATAACGGTCTTATTTCAACTTCAGTTACTTATGCAGATAGTTCTAATAAGTGGTTAGGCGGTATTAGAGATGATGATAATATTGCAAGTTCTGCTCTTAACTGGATTCGTTCTGGTTCTTATGGTAGTCAAGATAACAGTTATGAAAATGACCTTGAAGTTGCTAGTACTTCTGGTGGCGTAAGTAGAATCGTTGACCCTGATGAGGCTTATGAAAATATAGCTGAAGGTTCGTGGGCACCTTTATACTTGTCAAATTTCCAAGGTACTATCAAATCAGGTCAATACGTGCCAGCACCATTATATAAGCAAAATTGTAGACAAGATTCTATCTTTAATTTGGTTGGTTCTATAGATATCGTTATGACTTCTGATAAGTCACAATGGACACGTTGTCCTGTTATTGAAATGAGTATGGATGAAAAATTCTCAGAAGGTGGTGCTAAAATGTTTGCTTTACGTAAAGCTCCATCAGTAGATAAGGATGGCAATCCATGTGCTGATATGAATATGGAACCAAGCAACGATCCTAATGCAGCTAACTATATTTCTGCAAGAGGTATGGGATGGTTCCCAGGTTATGCAATTGATATCGAAACAGGTGCTCGTCTCAATTTATGTTTCTCAGAAGATTCATTCTATCCTGACTTGAATGGTCGTGATATGTTGTTCAATCCACCTGCATTGAAGGAAACAACAGTATTATCATCTCCTATTGCACAGATGTCAGACCCTGTTTTATTCGATCCAGTAGACGCTACACCTGTTATGGGTGGTAAACACTTTGTTTATGTCTTCCCAATGAATAATTTCTCTAAAAAAGGTTCTAAAATCCACTTTAGATCTCCTGCATATGATGCTGGTGCATATCTCTGCAAGACTTTAAAGAAAATTGAAGAAGTTTCAAATTCAGAATTATATAGAATTATGTTGTGGGGTCAACCTATCTGGGCAGGTATGCCAATGGCTATCGAAGGTAGAGAATGGTTGCAAGAAGGTAATCCTGTTAAGATTTCAGTGAGAGTGTCTAAACCATATAAATCTGGTTTTGCTAACATACCTCTTGAAGTTGACAGCAGTGAATATTATTCATATCAAGTATTGAATATTGATACTGTAACACAAGATACTACATTCTTGGGATATAATCCATATTACACATTCTCAACAGTTGGTTGTGGACCTACACTTAATGATGTTGAAAAATCTAAGAGTGATCTTGATATGGTAACTGTAATACCTAATCCTTATTACGCTTTTTCTTCTTATGAAAATAATGCTCTTACACATAAGGTTAAGATTGCTAACGTCCCAGCCAAGTGCGTTGTAACAATTTATACAGTTAATGGTACAAAGATCCGTCAATTCAAGAAAGACTCTAGCGTCACTTCAATTGATTGGGATTTGACCAACCATGCAAATACTCCTATAGCAAGTGGTTTCTATATCATTCACGTTAAGGATTTAACAAGCGGTGGTGAAACAACTGTTAAGTTCTATGCAGCAATACGTCAAGTTGACTTAAATACATTCTAATTATTATGCGAAAAAAATTAAAAATTACGATCATGAAAAAGTTATTTAAATCTATCGTTATAGTAAGCTTGACTATCTTAGTATTAGGATACAGCAATACAGCATTCGCAGGTAATAAGGATAGGTCTGGTCAAGCAGGCGCTACAGAATTATTAATTAACCCTTGGGCGTCAACAGCTGGTTGGGCTAACGCTGGTATGTCTTCCGTTCATGGCGTAGAAGCTATGTGGGGTAATGTCGCTGGTATTACTTCAACTAACTCTATCGACTTGAACTTCTCATACACTAACTGGTTACAAGGTTCAGGTGTTAATGCATTCTCATTTGGTTTCCTCGCACGTGTTTCAGAATCAGTTGTTGCAGGTCTTTATGTTATGTCATTTAGTCCTGGTGAAATCTACAAAACAACAACAGAACAACCTGACATGACTTTAGGTACATTCAAACCAAGCTTGATGAATATCAACATCGCTATTGCTAAATCATTCTCAAATAGTATTCATGCTGGTTTCGTCTTGAAGATTATAAGTGAATCAATATCCGACTTGGTTGGTACTGGCGTTGCATTGGATGCAGGTATCCAATATGTTACTGGTATTACAGATAATATCCATTTCGGTATTACATTGAAGAATATTGGACCTACCATGAGGTATAGCGGAGACGGTCTTACATTTGATGCTTTCCCAGATTCATTCGATGGCAGTTCTTCACTTACTGTTCTTCATCGTGCTGACCAATTTGAATTACCAACTCAGTTGAATATCGCAGCTGCTTATGACTTTAATTTTACAAATGGTTATCGTCTTACAGCAGCAGGTAACTTCACTTCAAATTCATTCTCAAAAGACCAAGTAACTTTGGGTCTTGAAGGTGCTTTGAAAGATTACTTAGTCCTCCGTGCTGGTTATACAATTGAAAACGGCATTTGGGGCGATATTGAAACTGACGAATGTACAAACGTTTATAATGGTTTGTCATTAGGTGCTACAATTCAAGCTCCTCTTGGTGAAAATATGAAAGTCGCTGTTGATTACTCATACCAAGATACTCATCACTGGAATGGTACTCACACAGTAGGTGCTAGAATTATTTTCTAAAAGATTAGCTACATAAGAAAATTATTCGTATCTTTGCATACGTTTTTACAGAAAGGACCCTTATTTCGGTAAGGGTCTCTTCTTTTTTTTATTTTAATCAAATTACATATTATGGCTGAAATTGAATATTTTACACAGGCTGGACTTCAGAAATTAAAAGACGAATTAGATCGTCTCATTCTAGTAGAACGTCCAAAAGTCGTTCAGGCAATTGCTGAAGCTCGTGATAAGGGAGATCTTTCAGAAAATGCCGAATATGATGCTGCTAAAGAAGCTCAACAACATCTCGAGATGAAGATCGTCGAACTTCAACAACTCATTATGAGTGCGCGCGTGCTCGATGAATCTAAAATGGATACCTCTAAGGTTCTCCTACTCTCAACAGTTAAGATTAAGAATATGAAGACTAATGCCCTTATGTCTTATACTCTTGTTCCTGAAAAAGAAGCTGACCTTAAAAACCATAAAATATCCGTTACATCACCAATAGCAAAAGGATTGCTTGGTAAGTCGGTAGGTGATCAGGTAGAAATACAAGTGCCAGCTGGTAAAGTTATGTTTGAAATTATTGAAATAACACGACAATAACATGGCAACAATTTTTTCAAGAATTATCAATGGTGAAATCCCTTGTTATAAAGTGGCTGAAAACGATAAGTTCTTCGCCTTTATGGATATTAACCCTGTACAAAAAGGTCATACTCTTGTTATCCCTAAAAAAGAGGTGGATTATATCTTTGATATTGATGATAATGATATTCAAGAAATGATGCTCTTCGCAAAACAAGTGGCTGTCAAAATAAAAAATGCCATTCCTTGTGTTAAAGTAGGTGTTGCCGTAATTGGACTCGAAGTGCCTCATGCTCACATTCACCTCGTCCCAATGCAAAAAGAAGGTGACCTTGACTTTAGTCGCCCCAAACTTCAACTAACAGAAGAAGAGTTTTTGGATATCCAAAAGAAAATAGCTTTTTAAATCTGAAAATCTGAGAAACTGAGAAATTGAAAATTAAAGAAGGCTTTAGACACTCGTCTTTAGCCTTTCGTCTTTTATAAACTGAATCCTAAAGCAATCTTAAAGACAAAATTATCCCAAACATTATCGTATGAATATGCGCCGTAACGATAAAACGCTCCTAAACCTATTTTGCTGATGCCGGCATGAATGATTCTGTCAATCACAATGCCGCTTTCAAAATATCCCTTGCTTAAATCGTTATAAATCTGAGAATCTGTAAAAATCTGAGAATCTGAGAACCTGAGAACCTGAAAACCTGAGTCAGAGTTGCGTTTTCCAAATGCAATGTTGGTGACCAAAATTATCTCAGGATGGAATTTCTTATAGTTTAACAGGAGATTTTTGAAGTTGTGTGATAAATATAATGCTCCAAACTTGTCGCACATAAACTCATCGGGGCGCATAGTGCTGAAACTTTCCGTACAATAAACATCGAACCTGTTCCAATGGCTTCCTTCAAGATTAAATAATTCAGTAATAGGAGCGAATCCGTTGATATATCCTGCCTGAGCTGTCAACGACGTCTCGCCTATATATTTGCTGTCTTTCTTGCCTCTAAATAGAAACTCTATCTTATCGAAGTTGTATGGACTGCCGAAAACGTCTTTTAAGTTCTTTTGATATGATAACCAAATCACAGGATTGGCGTTACCTTCTACCTGTAAACCTTCGCTTGATTTGATAAACTGCTCGCCGAATGCAATCCTTAATTTTAAATCTAAAGTGCTTAAACGGTAAGGTTGAGAGCTGATATTTGATAGTTGATAACCATTTAAAACCATTTTGTCGGCGACTTCAAAGTTCACAAATCCTTTTAGATGTTTATTAAAATAAGTTGATAAATTCGCTGAGGCGGAATTGTTTAATGACGTTGCGTTTATATAAAATCTCTTATAATTTGATGAATTCAACATACTCGCTTTTTCTTCAGATCCATAATTGCCTAATCGCTCGAATTTATGTGATGCATCAATTCTTAATTTCATGTCAATAGAACGTAAAATATTTAATGTCAGATTACCGCCATAATTGGCTTCTTTTGCCTTGAACCAATAATTGGCGAAGCCTCCAATAGAAAAGACTTTAGAGACACGATTGTTGGTGCTTAATCCTAAACCTAACATATAACCATTGCCGATATTGTAGTTCATTATACTGTTGAGGTCTAAATTGATAATACTTATCGGAATCTGACTCGAAATTGTGGATGCAAGTATATTTGAGATGTTGTCGAGGTCTAAGCCGCTCTCCTGAAAAATGGAGTCGACAAATTGATAGGTGGCTTCTAATCTTTCTTTACTTAAAGTGTCGTAACGATAATATTGTATTACGTCATCATTGTTTGCGGCATTGGCGTTTATCGTATAATTAGAATTGTCGAAAATCTTTTTGTCAATCTCCTTGTTTATCTCAATATCCGTGATGTAGCTTTTGCCTATTCCTAATATTGGGACAGAACTCGTCACTTCTCCGCCAAGAGAAAGAGCGACGTATGCCGTAGTGTCGCTTGTCATTATTGTATCGACTTTGGTATTCTCCCTGTCAAATGTGGCTATGATTGTGTTTATTTGTTTGGGAAACCAATACTTACCATCGACTTTCTCATATAGTTGTTGAATCTCTATGTTGAGCATTCCGTCTTTCTTCGCCGGTTTCGCTTTTATATTTTGTATCGCCCAATTGTCGGAATTGATGGTTAACGTCCCTTTTAAGGAATTGAAGTTTGTGTTTCTGTATGGACGGAATGAGATGGTGAAAATACTGTCGTTGTTTTCATCTTTGAAGGAAGATTCCAACACGAAGATGTATTTGTTCTTACTTCCCTTACTAATCGGATTGACATATTTCTTCGCATCAATGCTTATCAAATCGTCGTAAAAACCGACACTTTGAATGTTTTCCAACATATAAACGAATATCGGATTCTTAGAACCTGAGAACTTATTGGCTAAAATAATTTTCTTGCTTTTGTTTGGTTTTTTATAATATTGTTCCGATACTGTTTCAATCGCTAAAATGTCATTGTGTCTTAACGTCTCGCGAATCTCGTCGAATATCAGCAGAGACGTATCCATCGTAAATACCATATTGTCATACATCTTATAATGATATGAACTCTGACTTTTCGGGTTGTTCGAATCTCTGTATTTTAAAACACTGTCGATGATGCGGTTCGCAGGGTCGTTGCTGCCATCGATAACGACTTCGGAAAGATTGATGGTGAGTGGCTTCAACTTTACATGAATATCGCTGCCGTCTTCAATATTAATAGTCTTTTTTTCATAACCTACAAAAGAGAAGGTCAGAGTGTTAATATCTTTCTTTGTGTTGATGGAAAAGTTACCGTCGATGTCGGTGGTTGTTCCTAAAGTGCCGTCTTCGTTGATGACGATGTTCACGAACGCTAGTTTCTCTCTCGTCGCAGCGTCAACGACAGAACCTTTGACGTTTTGAACTCTTATGTCTTCCTGCCCGATGACATTATAGAATATGAAAGACAATAGTATGATTAATATGAACTTACAATTTTTCATCATTACCTTTTAATTATAAATTGTTAATTGTTAATTGACTTGGGCGTTCCGGCTACGCCGTCGGGCTTTCCGCTATATCTTTTTCCGCTGCGCTCCAAAAGGATGCCGCTTCAATCCCTAACGCTTTTTGGGGCGGGAAATGGGAACGGGAAACTGACAACTGATAGCTAATAACTGACAGCTAATTTTTCAATTTCAAATTATTATGGTGTCTCTCCTTATCTCTATTAGTCTTTTTCTCAAGATTCTTCTTAAACGCTTCTGTCAAGTCGATGCCGGTTTGGTTGGCGAGACAAATCAACACCCAAAGAATGTCAGCCATCTCGTCTGCCATATTATATTCCTTGTCGGAATTCTTGAACGACTGCTCTCCGTAAGTGCGGGCTACTATTCTCGCCAATTCTCCGACTTCTTCCGTCAATAATGTCATATTCGTAAGTTCGTTGAAATAACGTACACCGTGCGTCTTAATCCATTCGTCAACGATTTTCTGAGCTTCTTCTATTGTCATATTCAAATGTTTTCACAAAAATAAAAAAAATACATATAGACATAATGTCATATTGATTTATAGAATCAAAAAATCGTATTTTTGCAAAAAAAATAAAACGGTGGAAAATACTTTTACTTTAGTCGCAAAAACATTGCCTGGCTTCGAACAGATTCTCGCTGACGAATTGCAAGCCTTGGGCGCAGAAAATATCAATATCTTGCATCGTGCAGTCAGTTTTGAAGCAGATAAGGCTTTGATGTATAAAGCTAATTATTGTCTTCGTACTGCGTTGCGGATCTTGAAACCTGTGCAGACCTTCGTGGCTCGAAACGAGTTGATGTTATATAAAAAGATTTTCGAGATTAAATGGCATGAGATATTCGGCATTGAAGAGACATTCGTCATCGATGCTGTGGTGAGCGGCAATTATTTCACGCATTCGCAATATGCGGCTCTTAAGGTAAAAGACGCCATCGCTGATGAGTTCCGTAACAAATACGGGGCACGTCCTTCCGTCGATACAGAAAATCCGGATTTGAGAATCAACATCCATATTGAAAATGAAAAGGTGACTCTCTCATTCGACAGTTCCGGCGATTCCTTACATAAAAGAGGTTATCGTAAAGCCGTCGATAAGGCTCCTATGAATGAGGTGCTCGCTGCCGGTCTCATCAAACTCACAGGCTGGAACTACGACAGAAACTTCGTCGATTGCATGTGCGGCTCAGCTACAATTCCTATCGAGGCGGCAATGGCAGCGATGAATATCCCGGCAGGTTATTTCAGAGAAAACTACGGTTTTATGAAATGGCGTGACTTCGATGAGAATCTTTGGAAAGAAGTAAGAATGTCAGCAGACGATGAAATACGTGACTTCGATTATGAAATCTTCGCTTCCGACCATTCGGCTAAGGCAATTCAGATTGCTCAGTCAAATATTAAAGGTGCGCATCTTTCACACGACATCACATTAAGTCAGCAGGATATGTTCGAGATGACACCACCGGAAGCTCCCGGAATCTTGGTCATAAACCCTCCTTACGGTGAACGTCTCGAAGAAAAAGACATCGTCAATTTATATAAGAATATAGGCAATGCCCTGAAACGTAACTTCAAAGGTTATGAGGCTTGGGTGATAAGCAGCAACCTGGAAGTTCTTAAACTCATTGGATTGAAACCTTCTAAGAAGATAGAAGTCTATAACGGATCTTTAGATTGTCGCTTCGTGAAATTCGACATCTTCGATGGAAGTTATAAAGATATGAAGAGAAAGAGAACTGCCGAATAGGCGGTTCCTTTCTTGTGTTATTTCTTGTTTTTTTTGATGACCCATCGGGCGTCTTCAATGATAACAACTTCAAGAGGTTTTCCTTTCTTCATAGCTTTATCCTCAAGAGATTTCATCATTTTGGGATTCTTTCTCCATGAATCAATTAGTTTTTCAACCTCATATTCAAATATGGACTCCTCATCAATCTCAATGATGTCTTTGAGAAGCGTGTTGCCGTTTATGACGTTGTTTATTTCCACTTCATAAACATCTTCAATACCTATGCCGTTGGATAAAGAATACGATAATAGCTTGTTGTTCCATACGCTGTCGTTTTCTATCTCTATCCTCAATAATAATTTCTTTACCTTTTCTCTGTCGTGATTAGTTGTACTGTCAGTAACACCAAATTCGTTTAATGTTTCTTCTAAGAAATTATAAGTTCCTTCATGCCACTGATGACCGCAAGAATAAAACACTACGTAATCACTTTTTAAAATACTTTGCAAGGCGTTGATGTCTTGTTTCTTTTTTTTGTTTAAGTTGAATCCTTGGTGAACTGTAGAGTTGTAATACCATATTTCCATGTCACTTAATATATCTTGCAGAGGCAAATAGTCATTTATAGCCCAGATAAAGGAGTCTCCTACAAATAATATGCGAGGTTTCTTTGTGTTTTCGTTATTCATAACCTTAATATCCATTTTGTAGTTATAATTTTTCTTAATGATAGGAAAAATCATATTGAGAACTTTTTCTTCGTATGAGGGTTTTTTATTTGTTTTAATAGCTTTTCCGTATTTTATTTCTGGAATGCCAAAATCGTTCAAACTGTTAAGATATTTTAATAAAGAGTCACAACCATAAACAGCGCTTACACCCCAGTGGCTGTCAATGGTCTGCATAATTGGATGAGATATGGTATCGCGCATTGCTTTGAACCATTGTGTCATTTCAATGTTAGGGAAACCTATTTCATCGAAACGTTTGCTATAATATTCAAAAGCTCTTAGAGGTTTTGATATAGTATCCTTATTTGGAAGATATTCGGGATATATAAAAGGTTTGTCAGGTCCCATAAATGTCATAAACTCAATGCCGTATTCTTTCAATATACCTCTAAGTTGGCACATCATTGTGATGTTTTTCTCATAGTTAGCAATGGCTTCTTCTCTGGTTTTAAAATGGCTTCTATATTCAAAACCCTTGAATTCTCTGCAAGCTCTGTGATAATAGAACCAATTATCTTTGCCTTTTTGAAAAGATTTGTTATATGTCTTTTTGAAGCATGTCCAAATGTATTGATTGTATAATCGGATGGCAATTTCCTTGAATCCAAAATTTTCTGATATATATTTCTCTAATTGAGCTTGATATTTTCCTTCATAACAGTTATCAAATGTGAACTTTGGTTTTTCGGTCTTGTATGTGACCCCTTTTAGTGGATTGACATTGATGACATTTAAATGCTCTTGTATCATCGGCAAGAAAAGAAAAACTAGTAATATAGAAAATAGTTTATGATAGATATTTTTCATGTTTATTGTTTTTGTTTTTTTAACTCTTGTTCCACGACCCATCTAGCATCTTCTAATATCACCACTTCAAGGTCCTTGTTTTTTTGCTTGGATTTTTCTCTAAGAAATTCCATCATGTCCTTGTTCAATCTCCAGCCTCTGATAAGGTCGTTAACTTTTGCTTCTATGATTTTTTCTTCTGTTATTTTCGTTGAAGAGCGTAATAAAGGTCTGTTGTTGATGACATTTTCTGCCTCTATCCTGTATATCTCTTCTATGTTTTTATTCTGTGTTGTTGCTTGTATGTTAAGTGCTGTAACCCATTCTTCGTTATCTTCTATCATATTGATGGTTTGAGCGATGCGTATTTCTTTTTCGTTGCGTATGCTTGGATTGTCGCAGTTCATGATTCCTCTTATCATACCTGGATAATCTTTGATTTTCGCTATTGCCTCTTCTTTGCTTATGCCTAAGCTGTCAGCAATACGTATAGATTCTACTTCCATCAAACTGTCAGATACGCATAAAGTGAGCAATGCCTGTTCCACGAAATCGTAAGTTGCCCTATGCCATAGATGCCCCGATGTGTAGAAGACGATATAATCGGCTTTAAGCATATCTCGAAGCATATTGATGTCATCTTTCTTGTATGGTTTTCTGTCGAAACCTTTGTACACGTCTGAGTTATAAAACCATATTTCAATATCTTCCATAAGTTTTTCCCAAGGAAGTTGTTCGTTTAAAGCCCAAATGAAGGAGTCGCCGACAAATAGAACTTGTGGTTTTCTGCAACTGTCGTCACATTCTATCTCTACGTCTAATTTGTAGTCGGTGCTCTTGTCTCTTACAGGAAACAGAAGGTTTAATGTCGCCTCATCACTTTGGAATTTAAGGTCGTATGCTTGAGGTTCTCCGTATTTTATTTTAGGGATACCGACGTGTTTCAGATTGTCCATAAATCTAAATAATGAGTCGTAGGCATAGACCGATGTGAACTGCCAATGATTATCCATCGTCGGAAAGATAGGGTAGGGCAGAGTATCTTTCATGGTTTTGAACCATTTGGTCATCTCAATATGGGGAAAATTGGCTTCTGTCAAGAGTCTGTCGTAATATTCTATTGTATTGAACATTGTTGTATCTCTGTTTCCCTCAGGAAGATATTCTGGATATATGTAAGCTTTACTTGGTGCCATGAATGATAGAAATTCGATGCCGTACGATTGTAAAACAGCTCTCAATTGACACATCATCTCAACGTTCTTCTCGTACCAGTCTTTGGCTCTTTCATGTGTCTTATGCCATTTCAGCTGTTCTTTGCCGTAATATTCGTTGACGGCTTCTGCATAATAAACCCAATTGTCTTTTCCTGGGATTATGAAGTGGCAATATGTCTTGCGATAGCACGACCAAAGATACTGGTTGTACAGACGTATGACAAACTCTCTGAAACCGAAATTTTCAGATATGTATTTTTCAAGTTGTGATTGATATTTGCACTGTGAGTAAGAATCCATAGAGAATTTAGGAAACTCAGTGGTAAGAGTGACTCCTTTCAACGGCTTTGTTTTGAACATATCATAATGTTCTTGTATCATCGGCATAAAAAGAAATGCCATCAACAAGGAGAATGATATTGTATATATTCCATTTTTATTCATAGATTAGCTCTGTTTTTTTAGAATCTAAAATAAATGAACGGACTGAATCCTGTTGCGTTGAGAGCTCCTAAACAGAAAATGAAACCTATTATTGAAAGCACGAATGCTACGATATGTTGTCTTGAATTATATTCGGTGAAATAGACCTTGTCTTGCCATTTTAAACCGAATTTCGTTAAAGTGATGAACGAGAATATAGCCGCGATAATCATCGTTGTATAGAAATGCGGATTGTTGGAGAAATGGAAAGGAACGAAGTCGAAAGCGAAGAGTCGTTTCAAGAATGCCCACGATAGATCTATTCTTTCTATTCGGAAGAAACATCTTGTCAAGACAATTATTGCGAATGTGAATATCACGGAAGGTATTCTTCCTAACTTACTCATCCATTTTACGAGGAACAATTTGTCGGCGCAGATGAAGATGCCTTGTAGCGCGCCATAGACGACGAAGTTCCAGGAAGCTCCGTGCCATAATCCGGAAATCAGGAAGCAGATCCATAAGTTGAAATATTTCCTGGCTTCTGTCTTGACACGGCTTCCACCTAATGGGAAATAGAGATAATTTTTCATAAAGACGCTGAATGTCTGATGCCATCTGCGCCAGAACTCTGAGATGGATGTAGAGACGTATGGGTTGTCGAAGTTCTCCGGAAAACGGAATCCCATCATCCTGCCGAGACCTATCGCCATGTCGGAATAGCCAGAGAAGTCGAAGTAGATCTGGAAGGTGAATGCTAATATCACAATCCATGCTGTTGTGGAGTCTAAGTTCGTTATCTTGTCGGCTATGTCTTGAAGTTGAGCCGCACTCAGTACATCATAATTTGAAGGACCTAAAATCTTATCTACTTGATAACCTATCACGTCGGCAATTAAGATTTTTTTTGCGAGACCTAAGACGAAACGATAGAAGCCGTGAAGTCGGTCGGTCATCAGCGACTCGCGTTCTCTGATTTGGTCGGCGATGTCGCAATAACGGATGATAGGACCGGCGACGAGTTGAGGGAACATAGTGATATATAACATATAGTCAGTAAGACGTTCCATTGGCTCGTTGATGCCGCGGTAAGTATCTAATGTGTAAGTGACGCTTTGGAATGAGAAGAATGAAATACCTATCGGTAATACTATTTTAATCCATTCTATTGGTTCTTGATTGAAGATGCTTAAAATAGCGTTGAAATTTAGCATGGTGAAGTTGCCGTATTTGTAATAGAACAGCAGTCCGATGCTTATGACGATGGATATTCCGCAGAGAATCTTTTTTGTTATGACGTTCTCGCTTTTGTACATGTATTTCACCAAATAGAAGTTGGCGATGTTAGAGAGAATGAGTTGTACTACGAATTCCGGAGCTCCGTAGGCATAGAAAATGAATGAAGCGAGCAGGAGAGTATAATTGCGGAATTTCCTCGGCGTGATGAAATATAATACGAGGAATATCGGCAGGAAATAAAGTAAAAAGACGTTACTGCTGAATACCATTACTAAAAATTTTGTCGTGCAAATTTAATCAAAATAACGACATTATTCACTCGCTTATATATATATCGCAAATTTCTTTTACGCTTTGTTCTATCGGCGTGAATTTGAAGTCTAACTCACGTATTATCTTTTCAGATGAGTATGAGTATTTTCTTGTTGAGGTGCGTGCAGTCTCTTTTGTGATGAGCGGCTTCTTGCCTTGTATCTTCCCGATGAGCCAGAATATTCTCCATGCCACTTCGCTGAGATTTTTACCGACTTTTATATGTGGAGCCTTCACTTTGAAGTTTTCCGCCATCAGGTTAAATAAGTCTTTATATGAGATAAGAGTTCCATTAAGGCAATAACGTTGACCGAATTTGTTGTTTTCCATCAATGTTATCATCGCACGCACCACGTCTTTCACATCGACGAAGCCGTTGATTCCTGTGGTATAGAAAGGAAATCCTTTGGCTATGGTGTTGAAGAGCTCGCAACTGCCCGAATCCCAGCGTCCAGCACCGAGTATCAAAGACGGATTTACAATTGTGGCGTTGAGACCTTCGGCTATGCCGCGCCATACTTCCATCTCGCCTTCGTGTTTCGAGTTGGAATAAACGCTGTTGTTCTTGGAATGCGTCCAAGGCGACTCTTCATCAATCGTCTCGCCTTCAAGAGCGCGTCCTAACGCAGCGATGGAACTGACGTGACAGAATTTCTTTACGCCGCATTGCAAGGCAGCATTGACCATGTTCCTCGTGCCTTCAACATTTACCCGCATCAGACTTTTCTTGTCGCTCGGATCGAAGGAGACCACAGCGGCGCAATGATAAACCTCATCAGCATCTTTCATTGCTTCTTCTAAAATGTCGTAATCGGTGACATCGCCATAAACGAATTCTATGTTCTCTGGAATGTCATTGAAACCATAACGAGACAAAACCTTTTTCAATAACGACAAATCGCTGTTCTTGCGACATAATAATTTGATTATTCTTTTAGACTCCACAATGGTGACGTCAGACGCTATATTGGTGACATCAGACGCCACAGGGGTGACGTCTCTACTGTTGTCTGTTGTCTGTTGTCTGTTGACCAGCGAAGCTGTTAAATGCGATCCTACTAATCCTGTACAACCTGTAATGAAAATCATGATTTTTTATTTTTCGCAAAGATAAGAAAACTATGACTATGAACTATGACTATTTACTATGAACTATGAACTATGAACTATGACTTGGTTTGGAATTTTTGTATCTTTTGGTTCTATTGGGTTTTGTATCCTCGATAGACTTATGCATTGTGTGCGAAGCATGTTGTCTGTTGACATAAAAAAAACCTTGCTACTGCAAGGTTTTTTTTTGTATCAAGCAACTTTGTAAATTATTGGCTGATTTTTTCGCCTTTACGTGCAGAGTAGTTAATACGGAATGCACCACATTTACGAAGTTCTTGTTTAACATCGGTTACGAGACCCATTCTTACATCTTGATGAACTTTCAATGATGTTGTGAGAAGAGGGCGGTCGGCTTCACTACGTGCCAAACGTTCAGCTTCAACGAAAGGAATAACGTCTGTTATTTTTGAATATTGGTCGTTGAGTTGGATACGAGATTCTGTACCATATGTCTTAGCATTAGTAGGAGGTCCGATGTAGATATAGCTAACTAAAGATTTTTTTTCTAATTTTTGAACTTCAGTTGCTTCTGGTAATATCATTTTTACCTTCAAAGATACTTCACGCATGGAAGTTGTAACCATGAAGAAGAATATCAACATGAAGATAATGTCAGGCATGGAACCGGTACTCATTGCCGGAACTTCCTTAGCTTCGTCTGATCTATATTTTGATGCCATAATAATAATCTCCTATGTTATTTAATTTCTTCTGGTTCTGCCTCTGAGATACGTACTGGAACAGCTTTGTTGATAGCGTCAATCTTACCTTGATCTGTCAAGTCAGCATAATGTTGTCCAAAGTATTTCATAGACATTTCATCTTTCATTTCGTTGAAGGCTCTTGCCAATTCATTCTGAACGCTGATGTACATGAGATAAGAAGTACCACGGTCATTTTTCAATGATACGACACCTTTACTCATAAGGACGTTTCCGAGAAGTTCAATTTCTTTCACTTCTGTTTCTGGAGCTTTTTCGTCATTTGGATTAGGTGTGATAAATTGTTTGGTCATTTCTTTCAAGGTTGTGATGTCACCTGGTTTTCCATTGACCAACATTTTATCGTACTTGTTAATCATGACGTTCATGATGTTTCTTTCTTTAACTTTGACGTCCTGTTCCGGATTTTCAACTGGTGGAGGGAGACGACGGGTAATACCGCTGTCAACGTCCATAGTTGTAGTAACGAGGAAGAATATCAATAGCAAAAAAGAGATGTCGGCCATTGAACCTGCATTAAGATCCGGTACTTTCTTTTTTTGTTTAGCCATATTGATATTTTCTTAAATTAGTTAAAGAATTTTGCTACTGCTGAATAGATTACTGCTGCTAATGTTCCACCGAGCATTATGTAAACAATCATCATAAGGAAGTCACATACGGCTTCTGCACCTGCTGTGATACCCATGCTTTCCAAATATTCTGCGCTTAATGTTGCACCTGGAGAGACAATGTAAGCGATTAATGCCACTATTGCGAATAAGCCTATAGCGATACCTATTTTCTTAATGTTACCAGGATTAACAATAGCTCCGTAAATAGGAGAGAAGAGGATAGCAACAACGAGCAATATAACGAGTGCGTATGTCATGTACATTTGAAGGTCGGCACTTGCTTCTCCTCTGAATGCACAAATCGCGAGGATGATGACAACGATGCCCATAAGACCCCAAAGTCCGTATTTACATATTTTTAATAATTTATCGTCCATTGTTAACTGTTTTTAAGGTTAACGAAAAATAATTAGTTTTTCTTTGAATAGTCGTTCAAAATATCCATGAAAGTGATTGTGCTTTCTTCCATGTCGTTCAAAATACCTTCAATCTTGTTAAGGATGAAGTTGTAAGCAACTTGGAGGATCATAGCTGTGATCAAACCGAAAACAGTTGTTAACAAAGCAACCTTCATACCTGATGCAACAATAGTAGGGCTGATGTCACCTGCTGCAGCGATGTCGTCGAAAGCTTGAACCATACCGATAACTGTACCGAAGAATCCCAAGTTAGGACCTAAAGCGATACATAATGTAATCCAGCTTGAACCGCTTGAAAGGTTACCGTTCATAACTGAACCGTAAGAAATCATAGCTTTTTCTACTTCATCAAGACCGTCGTTGTAACGCATTAAACCTTGGTAGAAGATACTTGCGACAGGACCGCGTGTGTTACGGCAGAGATCCTTAGCTTTTTCAATGCCACCAGCTTTCAATGCTGCTTCTAAGTCAGCACACAATTTCTTTGTGTTAGATGTGCTTAATGTTAAGTAAATGATTCTTTCGATTGAGATTGCCAAACCGAGAACTAAAACGATGAGAACGAGAGTCATGAAACCCCAACCACCATCGATGTATTGTTTCTTAAGAACTTCGTGGAATGTTGGTTCTGCTTCTTCTTCTGTCATTGTTGTTGTCACAACTTCTTCTACTGGAGCTGCTTCTTCAGCTGCTACTTCTTCTGTTGCGACTTGCTCTGTTTGAGCTGGTTGTTCATCTTGCTGTGCAAGAACTGAATTGCTGATTCCGAATGTTAAAAATCCAGCAAATGCGAGTAAAGCAATTAATTTTTTCATAATTAGAAATGTTGATTACTACTTTTAATTTGTTTGATTGATTACTTATTTTAATTTAACTTAGTTTAATTCTGTTTTATTGCTTTGAATTTCAACTTGCTGCGGAGAGAGCGGGATTCGAACCCGCGATACCCTTTTGGAGTATACACACTTTCCAGGCGTGCTCCTTAAACCACTCGGACATCTCTCCCTCCATAGGTTTATGAAATTCTCGCCAAAGTTACATATTTTTTTCTTTTGTGAGAAAATTATTTTTAAACATTTTTACTTTTTTATTGTTACCTTAACTACTATTATATCAATACTTTTTATATCGATTTAATTTTCATCTGATTTATTTGTAAAAAAATCCGTCCGAAAACTAATAAACTTATCAACTTTCCACTACTATAAACTCTAAACTTTCAACTCTAAACTTTACAAAGTCATTTCTCCTCTAATTGGCATTTGTAATAATTCCTTGACTCTTTCTATAGGATATCCTTCTCCTAAGAGATACATCAATTTAGCTATTGCCGATTCTGTTGTTATATCGTGTCCGCTAATAACTCCGATTCTGTTTAAGTCTAAACTTGTTTCATAGCGTCCCATTTCAACAGAACCTGATTTGCATTGTGTTACATTGTAAACTATCAATCCGTTGTCGATGGATTCTTTCAATCCGTCTATGAACCATGAGGCGGTCGGTGCGTTACCGGAACCGTAAGTCTCAATAATTAAAGCTTTTAAATTTGGTGTGTTTAAAGTATGTTGAACGAATTCCTTGGTGATACCAGGGAACAATTTCAAGATGGCGACGTTGTTGTCCAACTTTGTGTGAAGCTTAAGTTTCTTGAAGTTAGGCTTCATGATATATTCCTTATTATATTTAATACGTACACCTACGTCTGCTAATGAAGGATAGTTGCCGGAGACGAATGCATTGAAATGTTCGGCATTGTGTTTTGTTGTTCTATTGCCTCTTAACAACTGATTCTCAAAGAAGATTGTTACTTCTGGAACCATGGCTGTGTCTTCGTCTTTGGCAGCAGCAATCTCAATGGCTGCGATGATGTTCTCTCTGCCGTCGCTTCTTACCATGCCCATTGGCAATTGCGAACCGGTGAAGACTACTGGTTTGTTAAGATTCTCTAACATAAAACTCAAGGCAGATGCAGAATATGCCATGGTGTCGGAACCATGCAACACAACAAAACCATCGTATTTTTCATAACAACTTTCTATCTTTTCTGCCAATCTTACCCAGAAATCTGGTGTCATGTTTGATGAGTCGATGAGATTGTCAAAAGCGTAGAAGTCCAATTGATAATCTAAGTTTCTTAAGACCGGAAGATGGTCGTAAAGATTGTCGAAGTCGAAAGGTACCAAACTGCCGGTTTGTGGATCTTGCATCATTCCGATGGTGCCTCCGGTATAAAGTATTAATAATGAAGTTTTTTCTCCTGACATAACCTTAAATTTTATGTTATAAAATGAATAATCTTTTTGCGTTATCTGTTGTTGCTGATGCAACTTCCTTGATGTCAATGCCTTTTACTTCCGCGATTTTTTTTGCCACCTCTATCATATAAGATGGTTCGTTGCGCTTTCCTCTGTATGGAACCGGCGGAAGATAAGGATCGTCGGTTTCCAATACTATTTTATTTATAGGTATTTCTCCCAAGAAACTTTTTACGTCACAGTTTTTGTATGTTATCACACCGCCTAATCCGAGATGAAATCCTAACGACACCGCTATTTCTGCTTGTTCTTTGGTTCCGTTGAAACAATGGAAGATTCCGCTTAGATTACCGTCTTGTTCTTTCTCCAAAACTTTAAACATAAGGTCGAAAGCTTCTCGCGTGTGTAATGAAACAGGAAGATGTAGTTGCTTTGCCCAACGTAATTGTTCTGTCAAGACTTCAACTTGTTGCGTCTCAAATGTCTTATCCCAATATAAATCCAAACCTATCTCTCCGACACCGACCCAGCAATTTTTTTCCATCTCTTTCTCAATAACAGAAAGATGTCGTTTGTAATCTTCTTTCACTCCTTCGGGATGAAGTCCCATCATAACTCTGCAATTATCCTGATGACTTTCATAAAAATCCATCATGGGCTTTATAGTCGTTTCGTCGGTGTTGGGAAGTAATATCATTTCGACGCCAGCATCAATGGCTCTCTGGAAAGTCAATTCTCTGTCGGCGTCAAAAGCTTCATCGTATATATGTGAGTGTGTGTCGATATACATTATTATTAATATAAGAAGTTGTCGTAAGGATATCTGATGGCGTGCATGTCGCGAATCTCTTGATATAGAAGGTCTCTGAATTCCTGGTAGTTGTCTTTTTCGATGGCGGAGATGAAGATGCAGTTGTTGCCTTTCGCCATCCATGTCTTCTTCCAGTCTTCTAATGAATAGTTACGTTTTGTTATCGGTGTAAGGTCGTCTTCTTCTTTCTCGATATAATTGTATGCGTCTATCTTGTTGAAAACCATGATGACTTTCTTGTCGCCTGCGCCAATTTCGTTGAGCGTTTTGTTGACGACTTCAATCTGAGATTCAAAATCGGGGTGTGAGATGTCGACAACATGAAGAAGTATGTCCGATTCTCTTACTTCATCCAAAGTCGACTTGAATGATTCTACAAGTTGGTGAGGAAGTTTTCTGATGAAACCTACAGTGTCTGATAATAGGAACGGAAGGTTTTCGACCACCACTTTTCTCACTGTTGTTTCCAATGTAGCGAATAATTTGTTTTCCGCGAAGGCATCCGACTTGCTTAAGAGATTCATTATCGTCGACTTTCCAACATTGGTGTAACCCACTAATGCCACTCTCACGAGTTGACCGCGGTTTTTGCGTTGCACGGTCTTCTGCATATCAATCTCCTTAAGTCTTTCTTTGAGACTGGTAATCTTGTCGCGGATGATACGGCGGTCGGTCTCGATTTCCTTTTCACCGGGACCTCTAAGTCCGATACCTCCTTTTTGTCTCTCCAAGTGTGTCCACATACCTGTCAGTCGTGGAAGCATATATTGATATTGAGCTAATTCAACCTGCGTCTTGGCGTGAGCGGTTCTTGCGTTTTTAGCGAAGATGTCTAATATAAGATTTGTTCTGTCAAGAATCTTACATTCTAATTCTTTCTCTATGTTACGAAGTTGTGTTGGCGAGAGTTCGTCGTCGAAGACAGCCATAGTGATGTTTTCGGCTTTGATATATTGACGAACTTCCTCTAGTTTACCTGAACCCAAATAAGTCACGCTGTTAGGATGGTCGAGAGGTTGGATGAAACGAGCTACGGGAACTCCGCCAGCTGTCTCGATTAGAAAAGCGAGTTCATCCAAATATTCCTCTGTCTTTTCTCTGTTCTGCTGCTGGGTGCATACTGCAATCAACACCGCTGTCTCCTGCTTCTCCTCGTAAACTACAAACTTATCTGCCATAGATTGAATTGAAAGTTGAAAATTGAAAATTGAAAGTTGAAAGTTGAGAATTAATACCTTAAACCTTAAACTTTAAACCTTAAACCGATTAATTAAAAACTTCTGAAACCAATAATTTCTCTAACTTCTTTGATTGTCTTGCTTGCGCTTTCGTGTGCTTTTTCCGCCCCCATGCGTGCGACTTTCTTGATATATTCGTCGTTGCTTGAGATTTCGTTGATACGTTCGCGGAACGGTGTCACTACTTGGATAATATCTTCAGCGAGTTGTTTCTTCATGTCGCCGTAGCGGATGCTCATATTGTTATAAGCGTCGTCGAAGAACTGAACTGTCTCAGGAGCAGAAACAATCTTCATGAGGTTGAAGAGATTTTGAATAGGTTCTGGTTTCTCCTGATTAGGTTCTGTTGGACCGCTGTCAGTTACGGCGCGCATAACTTTCTTGCGGATCGACTTGTCGTCTTCATATAAGAAGATAGCGTTGCCTTCGCCTTCCGATTTGCCCATCTTACCGCTGCCGTCGAGTCCTGGGACTTTTATCAAAGCATTCCCGTAGTTAAATGCTTGTGGGATAGGGAAGAAGTCAACTCCATAGATACGGTTGAAACGTTCAGCGAAGTCGCGTGCTTTTTCTAGATTTTGTTCTTGGTCTTTCCCGACAGGGATGTAATTTGATTTATGAATCAAGATGTCGGCTGCCATGAGAGTAGGGTAGGTGAGGAGACCTGCGTTCACGTTGTCAGGTTGTTTACGAACTTTTTCTTTGAAAGTGGTGACGCGTTCCAACTCACCGATATAAGCGTTCATGTTCAAGAAGAGGTAGAGTTCCACAACTTCAGGAACGTCGCTTTGTACATATAACGTCGCTTTTTCAGGGTCGAGACCTGCGGCGAGATATTCCACCAAAATCTGTTTCACTCTTCCGTGAAGATCGTCTGGATGAGGATGTGTTGTAAGTGAGTGATAGTCTGCAATGAAAAAATAACAATTATAACTATCTTGCAATTTTATGAAATTCTGTACTGCTCCGTAATAATTACCTAGGTGGAGATTACCTGTTGGTCTGATACCGCTTAAAACTATTTCTTTCATACTGATAAATTAATACGCAAAGATAATAACTTTTTTAAAACTGAGAATCTGAGAATCTGAAAACCTGAGAAGTTTTTATTGTATTGTCAAAACCTCATGCATCCTGATGTCGTTGTTCTCTGTTGGAACCTCGTCAACGAATTGGAAGTCGAAACATATTCCTATTCTTTTTATGTCAAGATGTTTGCATAGGAATCTGTCGTAATAGCCTTTGCCTCTTCCAATACGGTTTCCGTTTTTGTCGAAAGCGACACCGGGAACTATAATAAGGTCATAACTTCCATGATAAGCTTCATTCTGTGGTTCCAGTATGTTGAAGTCACCGATGGCAAAATCTGTCTCTTTTGAGAGTTCCACAGGTATGATGTCGTCGCCTACCACGGTAGGGAGTATGATTTTCTTCTCGTTACGCCACTTCTCAAGGAAATCGTGAGTCTGTACCTCGTCAGGAAGCGAACTATATAACATCACAGTCTTGGCTTCAATGAACGATTTATGATTCTCAAGTTTTGCAAGAATCATTTCCGACTGATTCTTTAATTCTTCCTTTGAATGCTGTTTCTTCAGGTTCTTGATATGTAATCTTAACTCTTTCTTATCCATAATAATCTTTCAATTCAAAGACGCCACAGGGGTGACGTCTCTACCATAATTTTAAACTTTCAATTTTTAATTTCTTCAGACGTATCAATTACGTTTATTTTTATTGGTGTAATGTGATACGTCTCGTATATTTCAGTGACAAAAATAAAATAAAAAAATAACTTGGCAAATATAAAATAGTTCATAAAGAAGGAAAAAGTAGCGTTTACATCAACAGAGAAAAAGTCTTCTCAACATCAGATTACGCCACCTTATTAATTATATGTTGTTACAGAATGTACATGCCATTGGAATCCTTGATGATATGTTCTATTCCCACATTCTAGTTAAAGGTGATTGTCAATAAGTTTCCGGTAATGTTGGCGGGGATGGAATTGGTGTGAAAACTTTCCCGCTTTTCGTTTCCCATTTTCAGTTCCCAACACCTTTTAATTAATTTGTGTTTTTTCTTTTTTATTCAAAAAACTTTTATACCTTTGGGAATCGAAAACAAAGTACGTTAGATTGTCGTACAAAAAAATGTAATCTATTTATTATCAATAAAATAAAATAATCATGAAAAAAGACACTAAAGTTTTTAACTTGATTCTCAAGGAAAAACAACGCCAAATGCACGGCATCGAACTTATCGCTTCAGAAAACTTCGTCAGCGATCAAGTTATGAAAGCCATGGGTTCAGTAATGACAAACAAATATGCTGAAGGTTATCCTGGCAAACGTTATTATGGAGGTTGCCAAATAGTTGACCAAACAGAAGAAATCGCAATAGCAAGAGCATGCGAATTATTCAATGCTACATACGCAAACGTACAACCTCACTCAGGCGCACAAGCCAACATGGCTGTTATGCTCACCTGTTTGAAACCTGGCGATACATTCATGGGTTTAGACCTCGCACACGGCGGTCACCTCTCACATGGTTCACCTGTCAACTCATCAGGTATATTATATAATCCAGTAGCTTACCAAGTAAGTCCTGAAACAGGTCGCGTCGATTACGACAATATGGAGAAAGTAGCACTCGAGAAAAAACCTAAACTCATCATCGCTGGTGCTTCAGCATATTCACGCGACTGGGATTACAAACGCATGCGTGAAATCGCTGACAAGATCGGCGCTATCTTGATGGCAGACGTTTCTCATCCATCAGGTCTCATCGCTCGCGGTATCCTCAACGACCCGTTAGATTACTGTCACATCATCACAACAACAACACACAAAACACTCCGCGGTCCACGTGGCGGTATGATCTTGATGCGTGACGACTTCGAAAACCCATGGGGTTTGACAACACCTAAGGGCGAAGTTAAGATGATGTCAGCTCTCCTCAACAGCGCAGTATTCCCAGGTGTACAAGGCGGTCCACTCGAACACGTCATCGCAAGTAAGGCAGTTGCTTTCGGCGAAGCTCTCTCAGACGAATACTTCGAATATATCCTCCAAGTTAAGAAGAATGCTGCTGTTATGGCTAAAGCCTTCACCGACAGAGGTTACAATATCATCTCAGGCGGTACAGACAACCACCTCATGCTCATCGACCTCCGTTCTAAATTCCCAGAAATCACAGGTAGAATGGTTGAAAACACACTCGTTCAAGCCGACATCACAGTCAACAAGAACATGGTTCCATTCGACAGCCGTTCTCCATTCCAAACATCAGGTCTCCGCGTAGGTACTCCAGCAATCACAACTCGTGGTCTCAAAGAAGAACACATGGAACCTATCGTTGAATTAATCGACGACGTAATCAGCAACATCGACAACGACGCTAAGATTACTACAGTAAGAGAAAAAGTAAACGAAATGATGTCTCAATTCCCATTGTTCGCTTGGTGAAAAATAAGACAACAGTCAACTGTCAACAGACAACAGACTTTGTCCACATATTAGATAATATAAAGGACGTATTTTGATTGAATGCGTCCTTTTTTTAAATAAATTAACAAATCAAATCAAAAAAACATGAAGAAAATATTATTAGCAATTTTCACCATATTATTAATGGTGTCATGCAACAAAACGACAGTAGTCAGTGTTGAAGAATTTGCAACAAAAGCTGGTGACTTGGTAGATCAAACAGTTATTGTAGAAGGCGTGGCAAAACACATCTGCAGCAACAGCGGACGTAAACTTTTCTTATCGACTCCAGGCAAAGAACAACTCGTCACTGTCTTCACCGGCGAAGGCATGGAACCTTTCGACAGAACAACAACAGGCAAGACTTACAAGGTGACAGGTAAAGTCGCTATAACTGTTACCATCGACGAAGCATATCTTAATGAATGGGAACAAGAAGTTAGAGAAAGCGGACTTAAAGAAGGTACTCACATCTGCGAGACAGAGCAACAAGCAGCAGGCATCGACCTCAAAGAAAACCTCGATGAAAATCCACAGATGCAACAGATAAAAGCATATCGCGAGAAAATTGCCCAGAACGGCGGCAAACCGATTGTTCAATATCACGTAGAGTGCAGCGAGTATGAAATTATAAACTGAAAATAATAATAAAAAAACGGATGACAATCGTCATCCGTTTTTGTTGTAGCGGGGACAGGATTTGAACCTGCGACCTCCGGGTTATGAGCCCGACGAGCTACCGGACTGCTCTACTCCGCGTCAGTATGAACTTTACTTTATTATTATAGCGCAGGGGAAGGGTTTTGTCAAACCCTCCCCAAAAATTCCAGAAATTACACACCATCCTTGAAATGCTTCTCCAGTTTTTCCTTCCGTTCCTTCCAGTCCGGCATCAGCTGTTCCAGCAGGTCATAAAAGGATTTGCCGTGGTTGGGATAGCGAAAATGCAACAGTTCATGAAGAATGACCTGTTCGATGCATGCTTCCTCTGCCTTCATCAGCTGCAGATTCAGGCGGATGGCACTGCCCGTGGTGGTGCAGCTGCCCCAGATGCTTTTCATGTTTCTGATTTTGATTTCCGGTCTCTTTATATGATATTCTGCCACCAATGGATATATTCTATCCATGATTTCTTCAAATTTTTTCTCTGCTTCCCCTTTCAGCCAGTCCAGATAGATCCCCTTCAGAACATCGGACTTCATGATCGGATTATAGAAATTCAGCACATCCCCCTCGAAGAAAATGCGTTT
>JAZUSL010000082.1:0-3105 GCA_045606705.1 Bacteroidales bacterium | reverse complement strand
AGCGACGGCTACGATGCCCATGATTTTGTCATTTTTAAAGATTTTGTCCATTTCTTCAATTTTTTAATTCGTTAATAAATATGTAATTCAGACCGCAAATATATCACGGCGCATCTCGGAGGGTTACGGTTCAGATAGGATTATGCAGTATTTTGTAGGATTTTATACGATTTTGCAGGATTATGAATTTTAAAAAAAATCCCAGAGCTGGGAACTCCGGGACTTCAAGAAAGTTAAAACAAAATTAATAAACTAAAAACTATTTATATGAAAAAAAAATTATTCCAATTTCTCTAATATTATCTTCACCTGGTGCGGCGAGTATATGTTGCCTATGCGCG
Organism: Bacteroidales bacterium; assembly: GCA_045606705.1. GTDB lineage: Bacteria > Bacteroidota > Bacteroidia > Bacteroidales > F082 > Limimorpha. The sequence continues at coordinate 2,764 of JAZUSL010000082.1, read as the reverse complement.
GTCCTATCTCTTTCTCGAAAGGTCTCAGCCATTTCTTCACCGTGCTGACAGATACGTTCCATCTGTCGGCAAGCTCCTTCAATGTCATTGGTCTTGGCTCTTCCATAATCCTTATTTGCAAAGTATTTCCTAACTTCTAATATCTCATTGAATATCACTGATTCCTTATTATTCTAAAGTAATGTTTGTTGGTCTGCGCTTCTCTGTTGACTTCATCCACGACCTTTTCCAAAGCTTCATAATTCATGACGTCATCCTTGCGTTTCTTAGGGTTGTCCGTGGTTGCAAAGACAACGAAATTCGTAGCAAAGGCGTAGAACACCGGAGGAATGGTAGTAAAGCCGTGGCCGCAACAGGCGAAATCGACATCTTTCTGTCGCAACGCCAGAAGGAACTGCTCCATATAAACGCGGTCGCCTGGACGTATGTACGCCTTGCAGTCATCGAAGATGAGGAAACCGTTGACGAAATTGTTCTTGATGTTTTCGAGTATCTCCTTTTCTCCGTGACAGATAATGCGTCGTGCGCCTCTGTACTTCCTGATTCTTTCAGGATAGTTGGGATGCACGAAAGGTATGTCCTCCCACTCGTTTTCGTGCGGCGTGACTATGAGGGCGCGCCGTCCGTTGGAAAGCGCGGCACGCAGTATCTTGCGCAAGACTGTTGTCTTGCCTGTGCCCGGCTTTCCAACGAACACCATCTTAAACACCTCACGCGTCGGTTCTTCCTGCTGCTTCGGTCTTTTCGGCTGTTGCTTTTCTTGCTGCTTCAGCTTCGTATTGTCTGATTCTATTGAGTTGCTCGATTTCATTCTGCATCTGTCTCATTTTTGCTTCTTGTTCCAATTGCTTCTGCTCAATCTCCATAATGCGACGGTCGTTGAAAGCCTCCTTAGCCAGCGGACCGTAAACGATAGCGTAAAGGATCACCAGCTGCCATCCTGGAGAGAACTCCCACTGCTTCTCCTCCGCTATGTCGCCCCATGCTTCAGCGATGTCGGCCAAGTCGTCAGCGTCGGCCTTGTATTCCTTGCCGCTGCCTTTCGCCACGAGATTAGACACGAAGAAATTGAATCCAGTGTCGATGACTCTGGCGATGCGCTCGCCGGTTCTGCGAGCGCGTTCCGGCGATATCGTTCTTTCCGCGTCTCTTTCAGGCGACCACACGCCTGTGAAGTCTGCTGCTGTAGTCTCTTTGTCCGGATCTATCATACCAGGATCAAGATCTGATGTATGTTCAGGGTCAAGTTCATAGTACGACTGACGCTGCGTCTTGGTCTTGAACTGTCCTGTTATGTCGTCGAGGGTGATGATATTGTCATCAGCCGGAGCTGCGCCACCCATTAAGTCATCCAATGTTGCCATCATTTATAGTTTTTAGTACCTTATCAAAAAATTCGTTCAATGTCATCTGCTGGACAATGGTCATTTTCAGCTCGCTGTCCAAACGTATGATGTTGACCATATAGCCGGTGACACCTTCAATAATGATAACAGCTGCACGTTCACCATCTTTCACTTCAACGGTCGAGAGCATCTGAGAGATAAAAGCCTCGATGTTTTCTGTAGCGTTGTCGAATATTCCAGGAGGCAACATGCTCAGAGCAGCTTTTACGGCTTTAGCTTTCATTTTGTCTTTCAAATCCATAATTCTGATTTTTTAAAGTTTTTCAAACAATTTTCACTTCTCTTCAGGGTGAGCCTTGCGGTACTCCTCTAACACTTTGCTTATTTCAGCGGTAGTGACGATATAAGGAAGGTTGTTGGCGCGTGGGTTCTGAAGGTCTTTCAGGAACAAATCCGTGAGGATGTAGCCTGGTGTGATTTCAGTTTTCTTCTGATTAGAAAGATATGCAGACATTTTCTTCAGGAAGTAGAACGCTACAGGATGAACTTCAACCTCGAAGATGTTTTCCGGACGGTTAGCTTTAGCCTCTGTCTGATGTTCGGCTGCTTCTTCAAGAGCTTTGATTTGTTCCTGTGCCTTGTCGAGCTCCATCTGGAGACGCTGCGCCGACATAGCCGATTCGTTGCCGTCGTTGAGAGTGTTTTCAAGCTGCTGCTTCAATGTTGTAATTTCCTGATTCTGTGACTCGATTCTCGTTTCCAATTCGGCATTTCTCGTTTCCAATTCCTTTATTTTGGAAATGAGTTCCGGATTATCGACAACCACTTTCTTAGGGTTCTCGAAGAAGTCCATGAGAGCGGTAAGCGTGGTACGGTCAGATGTAACGCCGTCCATTTCAGATCCTAAACGCTTGAAGCGGTCTATTTCTTCCTGATACATTTTAATTGAGAAAGGTTTGCATACTTCTCTTTTGTTGGTGTTTGTTTCGTCTGCCATAATATTATTGTTTAAGGTTAATTATTTTTTTACTGATTTCTAAACTTTTATATCAATTTATTTGTATATTTGCAAGAGGTTTTCCATACAGCGCAGGAAACGAAAGATTGTTAGCGTCGATGTTTTTAACAATGCCTGAATAAAGAAGCCCATTTATTTGGGCTTTTTTATTATATCAAAAGCCGTTAACAACCAATTTCTATTCTTTTCAACTCCCATTTTTCAATATTCATAAATCATGATGTTATGTGGTGCGCGCCTGTTACCGCCGAAGTAGAGTCCGCAACCGAAGACTGGTTTGTCGGGTAAAGACACGATTCTGGTGATGCTGTTATAGTAGCGTCCACCGACATGTAATATCAAACTGTTGTCATGACGGTCATATAAAAGATCTATAGTACAGATGCTGTTAATAGGAACA
>JAZUSL010000081.1:0-20282 GCA_045606705.1 Bacteroidales bacterium | reverse complement strand
TTTGCTTGGATCATTCTCTCAAAGAACTTCGCAAAACCCTCTCATTGTCTCTCAGCACCGTTCCCCTTGTTTTGCGAGTGCAAAGATACACACTTTTCATTTCCCTCCAACACTTTTGCAAAACTTTTTTCAATATTTTTTGAATTATTTTCATTTCGACTGATTTACAATGTTTTACATAATGAAAAATATTCGAATTTATGTAATTTTATTACGTTTTTACGGCCTTTTTCGCCTTTTTTGCTCCGTTTTAAGACCGATTTAGACGGAAAAATATCACAAAATCACAAATTCATCCAAAAAACATGACTGTTTTCACACCGTTTTTTTGAGTCAACAAGGCAATAAGACAAAGTCCAGCAGAGGATACTTGTTCATTAAAGACATATAGCTCCAACAACAACTATTAACTATTAACTATTAACTCTAAACTATAAACCTTTATCACCTCTAGTAACTTTACACCTTATTAATTAATAGGGAGCGAGACTTATTCCATCACGCTGTTTTCATCGCTAAGCATTCTTGAGAACAATCGTGCGGCATAGCTCTCAGGAATAAAGATCTTCTTGATGCTCATCGCCTTCAAAATAGATCTATGCATATTGTCTATAGCACGGGCGTAAATATCCTTAACCGACAATTCTTTCAAGGCTGCTACAGTCCTCAGCGAATGTTCCATACTCTGCCCGATTGCTACTATGGCACAGTCGATCTCATCTAATGGCAACGATCTCAAGGCACTTACTTCTGTGGCATCCATGATATAAGAAAGTGAAATCCTATCCTTTACATCTTCTATCTTACGCTCATCGTTGTCGATACCAATAACTTCATTGCCGTTATCGGTAAGATCTTCGGCTAATGTCTTGCCGAAATTTCCAAGTCCTATTATTAAATATTTCATATATAATCTTAATTTATTATTACATTATCTTTTGGTAATCTGTATTTAGGTGTCTCTGAATGTTTTATAAAACTCATTAACACTGTTATCAAGCCGACTCTACCTATGAACATAAGTATCGTGACCCATATCTTGCTGCCGTCTGATAGTAGCGGTGTTACGTTGAGACTTGAGCCTACAGTACTAAATGCTGAAATTGTTTCAAACAGCAGACCTTTCGCTGAGATATTAGGTTCCATTATCACGAGACCTATGAAAAAAATCAATATTGTGAGCATAGAACCGAATATTACGGCTGAAGCTCTGCGAATAGAGTCGCTTTCTATCTCTCTGTTAAAGAGACGTACGTCTTTCTGACCTTTTATCACAGAGAAAAAATTTCCCATTGCCACTGCGAAGGTGTTTACTTTTATACCGCCAGCTGTTGACTGCGAGCCTCCGCCTATCCACATCAGAAACGAGTAAAATATTATCGTTATCAACGAAAACTGAGTCAAGTCGATGCTGTTAAATCCTGCTGTCCTTGGAGCTATGGCGTTAAAGAGAGACTGCACGATCTTATCAAAAAACGGCATACCAGCAAATGCTCTGTTCCATTCGCTGATAGCGATGATTATGGTTCCCACCATGATTAAGATTGCTGTCATACTCAGAACAATCTTCGTATTGATATTAGCGATATGCGAGTAGAACGGTCTCTGTTTCTTTCTTCTAAAAATCTTGTCAAAAAACTTTCCAGACTTATATGAAAGCATTTTCTTAAAATTCATTAAGATAGGAAAACCTAAGCCGCCGAGTACTATCAAGGTTGATATAATGACATAGAAGGCATTATGGTTATACATTATGGTCGGGTTACCGAGGTTACCACTCAAGGTGGAAAAGCCTGCGTTACAGAAAGCAGATATGGAGTGGAAGATGGAGAAGAAAATCTCTTGATGCAGATTCATGTTCATGGTGCCATGTATGCTGAGCCATATAAAAAACGCTCCGATGGCTTCAATAATGAAAGTGAAACCTAATATATATAATAAGGTAGAGATGAGAGAGCTGAATGTCTCGCTGCCGATCATGTCGCGTAGAGCAAATTGATTGAAGAGTCCTGTACCACCCATAAAGAAGATGGCGAAGAAACTTGTTATCGTCATGATGCCGAGACCTCCAATCTGTATGAGAAGAGCGATGACAATTTGTCCTTCGTAGGTGAATGTCTGGGCAATATCGACTGTGGAGAGTCCTGTAACGCATACCGCGCTAGTGGATATGAAGATGGCATCAGCAACGGGAAGCACGATATGCTCTTGAGTAGAACGCGGAAGCAGAAGTAACAAGGCGCCGAATAATATTATGATTGCGAAGCATACTGTCATCAGCAAGGCGGGATTGGTCTTTTTATTTATGAAATTGATGATACCGCTCGACACTTCTAAAGCCGCGAAGAGAAGTAATGTCAATATGATGAAATGTTTGTTACTGAAAAACTGCCATATATTATAAAGAGCACTCGCTTCTGTTATTGGAATGAACTTAGGTAATGCAGAGAACAACAAAAGTAAGCCGGTAATTGTCGTGAGTGATATTGTCTTACGATTTATCATTTTCCACTGAAAGACAATGCGGACTAAAAACGTAATGAAATAGCACCACCACGCGACATTGTAAATATTTAATATTACATTCTGTTCCTTGTCGTTAAGCACGAAGCCATAGTCTATCACACAAGCCGCTATGTTGAGAGCAGAAATAAGGAATATTATCAACTTATACCAAAAGGAGATTCTATTCTTCAACGTTTGTGTTATGATATTATCTAAAATGTTATTTTTCATTGTGCTTTGTAAATGGTAAAGTTTTTGGGTTCAAATATACAGATAAACATTTATATAACAAATTTTTCTGGTTATTTTTGAGAAAATGAGGAGGGGGGGGGGAAAAAAGGGGGAAAAAAGGGGGAAAAGGGAGGAAAGGGGAAAAGGAGGAAAGGGAGGAAAGGGAAAAAGTATTACCTTTAACCCCTTTAATACTTTCAAGCCTTTAAACCTTTATTACCTTTACACCTTATTAATCATAGAGAAATAAATGCTTAGTGAAAACAATAAAACATTAAATTTGTACTTTCAATGAGGAATTTATTAAACACTTTTGTTTTATGAAAAGAATATTAATCTTTGCAGCGATATTAACAACATTAACAAGCTGCGCTCAAAACGACAAGAACATGAAAACGTTAGTGACTTATTTTTCCGCCACGGGCAACACTGAAGCCGTAGCGAAGCAGATTGCCGACATCACAGGTGCCGACATTTTTGAAATCAGACCTGAAGTGCCTTATTCGCAAGCCGACTTAGATTGGAGAGACAAGACTTCACGGAGCAGCGTTGAGATGAACGACCACTCCTTCCGTCCGGCTTTCATCAAAGACTTGAAAAACCACGATGATTACGATGTCATCTACATCGGTTTCCCGATTTGGTGGTACACCGCTCCTACCATTATAAATTCGTTTGTTGAAGAATATGGATTTGAAGGAAAGAAAGTCGTGATGTTTGCGACATCAGGTGGCAGCACTCCCGAAAAGGCTCTCAAAGAATTCAAAGCCGCATATCCTGAAATCGACTGGGTTGAAGCGAAACTGCTCAACGGAGCTACGGAAGAATCTATCAAAAAATGGATTGACGAAAAATAAAATATATGGAAAAAAGCAGGGACGTATGCGATACGTCCCTACGTTACTATATTAATGCATAATGTCTTACCGAATTGATATTTTTGACCTTTGGCAGAATGAATATGTCCAAACAGATGTAATGACGGTTGCGATTTCATGACAAAATCCAAGATCTCTGTACTTCCCATATCATCATCCAAAATTCCGTAAGGAGGATAATGCGTAACCAGAATATCCAAATCGGTAGGAATATTCTCGTCGGCAATTGACGAATCAGCATCTATCGAACCAATTATCACGCCGTCGCAATCGTAAACAGCGTTTTGCAAAACTTGTATCCCTTTTTCAGACATTGCTTTTTCAATTCTTTCCGATTGACCGAGTTCGAACGAAAGTTCGTGATTGCCAGGAACAAAGAGTTTCCATTTGGCAGGAAAAGAAGAAAACCACTCTATAAAGTCGGCATATTCATCGCCGTTAAGGTCGTCTTCCACAGCATCGCCAGCACATATTAATATATCGGTTTTCTCCGGCACTCTCAAATCACGATGGCGACCATGAGTGTCGGAAAAAGCGAAGATTGAATGATTGTTGATATGAATCATCATCTATTTTCAATATGTAATTTTTCTAAAATACCATTATTCCTATCATTAATTTTAATATGAAATTTATCTGGAAACTGTATATGTTCTGAAAGTTTATGTTTTTTATCTAACATTTCTTGTACAGAAAAAGCATCTATTTTAAAATCAATTATACCCGAATTATTCTCTTCTATTATTTCATTTATAAGATTTTGAGCATTTTTGCAAAATTCATATTCCATATCAGAATATTTATCATTACCTATCTTCCAAAAGATATTATACAACCTTACTTTCTTGTCTTTTATTCTTTTTTTGTTTTCTGGATTAAATAAGAACAAAAGTAATCCTGATAGATGACATGTTTCTTGCTTAGGTTCGAACCAATCTATGCCTTTATGCCAATCATTTTTTTTCATTAATTCTTCCCAATTTATACAAAAATCGGAGAATTTTTCAGCCCATTTATTACCATCGAATCTATCTTCCAATTCCAATTGTTTTTTTCCATATTTTTCATCTATATAATAGGCTTCTGATAAATATCCATTATCAATATAGTGAAGATTAGCTTTTTCAGTAAATTTACTTTCTATAAATATAAGTTCATCTTTGGTTTCAATAAACACATCCATGTTGGGTCCAATGCCACCGCTTTTTAAACCTGGTAATTTGAATTCAAATTCAAAGTCTTTTATATTATCATCATCTTTCATCCACGAGTATAAATCGTAAGCCATTCTGGAAGATGATTTCAATTCCCAAAATTTATTTTTTAACTCGTTGCCTGAACCATCTAAAAATTGTTCAAGAAAATATTTTTTCTTGTTTTTCTTTTTGTAAGGTTTAATCATACTTTCTAGGTATTTCAACTTATCATCATCATTGATTTTCATATTATCTAAAATATATTTTATTTAAATCCTTTACTATCCTCTTCATCTCATCCCTCAATTCCTTCGGTTCCAAGACCTCGACTTTATCTCCGAAAGAAAGTATATCTTGTTTCAAGTCGTAGTCAGTCGTCAAGAAATACGAGAAAACGCTGTAATCGTCGTGGGTTTCAACTTCCTTCTGACTTGAATGCAAAGGCAACGAGCGAAAATATTGCACTTGCATTCCATAGACCTTGAGGCGAACCGCTTCTTTCTTCATATCAGGATAGATTCGTGCGCCATAAACTCCGGCAAGATAATCCTCTGTAACAAACTCTTTCGGCATCGTAAAATCCTCCGTGAGATCGTCAACCTTAATCATACGGTCTAAGGCAAACATATGCGGACCATCGGAATCGCCTTTGTAACCATAGAGATACCAACGTCGTTTAAATTCCTTCAGAAAATATGGATCTACAATAAACTTTTCTTCTTCCGACTTTCTATAACTTTTGTAACGAATCTCCAATTTCTTACTGTCGCGTATTGCTCTAATTATCGTCGCAAGAAACATACGACCAGAAGGGACGTTCTCAAAGATGACTCTGCCACGAAGCGAAGCGCTCTCATTCAAAAGACTATTGAGGCACAAAGCATCAAGCATCCATTCTCCAATCTTATTGCCACCAATATCTTCCATATTCTCAATGTAATAAGTATTGTGTCGTCTGTCACATACTATATCAATACCGAAAATATCCGCAATTGCATTCACATGGTTCGTAAACGTTCTTGTTGCAAGTTCTTTCCCGTTTTCATTGACTGAACTACACAACCAGAGACTCTTAATCTCCTTTAACGTTTGCGGACCACGACTTAATAGAGTTTCGATAAGCCAGACGTATGATTTAAAATAATTCTTCATAATGCAAAAATAGATGTTATTTCGGCAAAAAAGTGGCGTATGTTAATATTTTTTAACATCCGCCTAAATTTTGCCGAAGTGGTTACGATTTTTGCAAACCTGTTCTTTGAGTTGCAATTATTTAAAAAATTATAAGTTATGAGATTAGCTATTGTTGGTTCTCGCGAGTTCGAGAACTACGACCTTGTATGTACTGAGGTCGCGAAGATTCAGAAAAGCAAAAAGATTGATTTGATTGTCTCTGGCGGTGCGAAAGGTGCCGACACCCTTGCAAGGAAATTCGCCACCTTGAACAAAATCCCGCTGATGGAATTTCTTCCAGATTACGAACGATATGGCAGAGGCGCACCTCTTCAAAGAAACACGCTCATCGTTCAAAATGCCGATTACGTTCTTGCTTTCGTAACACCGTCATCGAGAGGGACTTTAGACACTATAAAAAAGCGAAACAAAGAGGTCTCGTTGTAAAAGTAGTTAATGTATAAATGAAAATTCGATGTCAGAAGCTGGGAGTCGTTTCGACGATTCCTTAGCTGACAAAACGAAATTAAAAACTAAAAGAAAATTGATCTTCTCACATCAACTTCTTTATCATTTCCAACTTATCGTAAGGCGGATATTTCATCATGAAGTCGATTCGATTTGATGATTTCAAGACGGCTCTCTTATTGCTGAATGCCAAAAAACTTTCCTTGGAGTGGTATTTTCCCATGCCGCTCTCTCCTACTCCGCCGAACGGAAGCTGGTCGTTGGCGACATGAAGAATCGTGTCGTTGATGCAAACGCCGCCGGATGTAGTGACTCTTAAGATATCTTCAGAAGATTCGTTATTGCCGAAATAATATAAAGCCAAAGGCTTCGGTCGCTTGGCAACAAATTCCGACACCTTATTAATATCGTCAAATTCTATAACCGGAAGTATAGGACCGAAGATTTCGGAGGACATTACATTAAGGTCGCAAAGTCGCAGGGTCGCAGAGTCGGAAGGTCGCTGGGTCGCAGGATCACAAGGTTTCTGTGGACAGCACTCTGTGACTTTGTGACTTTGTGACTTTGCGACATTAATTTCTAAAAGCGTAAACTGAATATATCTTTCATCTTTATCGCAGTTGCCGCCGTAGATGATTGTTCCTTCATCGAGATATGAGGTAAGTCGCTGATATGCTTTGTCGTTGATAATTCTGCAATAGCATTCGTTTTCTTGTTGGTTTTCGCCGTAGAATTTCTCGACATAATAAATCATCTTCTTAATCAATTCCTCTTTGACATCACGATGCACCATGAGATAATCGGGAGCGACACAGGTCTGACCCGCGTTTATCGTCTTTCCCCAGACTATCCTTCTCGCCGCGAAGTCGATGTTACAGTCTTTATCGACAATACACGGACTCTTGCCACCGAGTTCTAAGACGACAGGCGTGAGGTTTTTCGACGCTGCTTCCATCACGACTCTACCCATATCCGGACTTCCAGTATAAAAGATGAAATCGAATTTCTGTGCGAGCAATGCCTGATTTACGTCTCTATGACCTTGAAACATCGTGATATAATGCCTATCGAAAGTCTCATCGATAATCTTCTGCATCACCTCGGAAGTGTTTTGAGAATAAGGCGAAGGTTTCATCACGGCGCAACATCCCGAAGAGATGGCTCCGACCAAAGGCGCGAACATCAGATGAAAAGGATAATTCCACGGCGCTATTATCAAGGCGACGCCGAAAGGTTCATACATCACGCGACTCTTCGACGGCATCAGATATAAAGGCGTCTTGACTTTCTTGGGTTTCGACCATTTCTTAATATTTTTTATATGGTCGTTAATTTCCGTCAAGACAATATTAATTTCTGTTAAGAAAGCTTCTTCCTTGCATTTATGAAGATCTTTCCATAAAGCATCATAAATATCATCGGAATATTTTTCCACAGCCGACTTCAGTTTCTTCAGCTGTTTCAGACGGAAGTCGATGGATTTTGTTTCGTTTGTCAAAAAGAAGTCTCTTTGTTGCGAGACGATGTTATTTATTGATTCGATGGTATTCATGATTTATTGTTTTATGTCAACGGACTACAGACAACGGATTACGTACTTTGTTCAAATCAAAGATTTTTTATTCTTCCGCAAGTATAAAAAAAATATAGTTACGAACAAATTAAAATATATATATCCGTAATATTATTATATCATAATTACGGACAGACTTTGTTCAAATCTGAGAAATTGAGAACTATTTTCAGGACGAACTTTTTTTAATATTGGAATCATTGGAATCATAAAATTCAATAAATTTGCACATTATTAATATATCCATTATGAAGAAGAATTTTAAATATCTAATTACGATTATCCTCGTCATTTTTTCTTTTAACAATATCTTTGCTCAGAATTTCGTCGATGAATCTTTAGCCAAGATTGTCGGCACCAACTTCATTTTGAATAACACTTCCAAGTCGCAACCTGACTTAAAACTTGTTCATACAGAGACCGACGGCAACAACGAGGCTAATCTATACATATATAATATTAATGATGGCGGCTTCGTCATCGTCTCGGCTTCAAGAAACGTCAAACCCATCCTCGCCTACTCTTTCGAGAATAATTTCAACGATGACGGATTAGGTCACGCAGAATATTTCATCAATAATTATAACAGAGACATCGAGTACGCAAAATCGCTAAATATCGAAACAGACAAATATATCAGCGATTTATGGAACGATTTAGAGAGCAACGATATAAAAGACAGAGCGATTGCCGTTGTCGACCCGCTTATCGAGACTCGCTGGAATCAGGATTGTTTTTATAACGAATATGCTCCATACGACAATTGGGGACCTTGTAACAGAGCATACGCCGGATGCGTCGCATGTGCGATGTCGCAAGTAATGAAATATTGGAATTATCCGGAAAAAGGCAAAGGATCACACACTTACATTCATCATCAATATGGAAGTCAGTCGGCTGATTTCGGTGCAACGACATATAAATGGGATGAGATGCCGAACGAGATCTGGAATCAAAATGACGCCATCGCCACCTTGATGTATCATTGCGGTGTAAGTGTCGACATGGATTATGGTGCAGACGGCAGTGGCGCACAATCAGCAGATGTTGAAACCGCGATGAGAATGTATTTCGGATATTCGTCGGCGAAATATAAAGAACGTGATGATTATAGTGATGAGGAATGGATTAACTTATTAAAAAGCGAACTCGACGAATCGCGTCCGATGTATTTCTCAGGTTCGGGAGAAGTAGGCGGTCACGCTATTGTATGCGACGGTTACGACAACAACGACTTCTTTCACTTCAATATGGGATGGAGTGGTATCGGAGACGGTTTTTATAGTATTGACGATGTGAATGGTTTTCATAACGATGAGGCTGTTGTCATGGACATCAGACCTTTACCAATAAATCCAGATGATAACGGCATTATATACGTCACTCCTGATGGCGATGGTGATGGCTCGTCGTGGGAGAACGCCACATCGGAATTACATTACGCAGCATCAGTGGCTTCCGATGGCGACACTCAGATATGGGTAAAATCTGGAACATATTATGGAGATGTCACGGAGACAGACGGAGCGTTCAACATTTACCAGAGAAACAGAGTCTATGGCGGATTTGAAGGCAACGAATCACCGAGTTTCAACCTCGACAATCGCGATATAGAAGGTAACCCAACTATACTTGACGGCGAGAATCAAAGACGTGTCCTTTATCAGCAAGACCATTTCAGCAGTTCCGCCTTTTCAATATGGGACGGTTTCACGATTCAAAACGGCAGCGCAGGTTCCGGCGGTGCCGTTTACCTATGTTCAAACAGTTACTTCTACAATTGCAGTTTCATAAACAATACTTCCGACGGACAAGGCGGTGCGATATATTCCATTACGCCTCTCAACGAACATTCAAAAAACATCATCGAAAACTGCATCTTTGAAAACAATACAGCTTCAATGGGCGGTGCTATCTTCGATAATACAGGACTCACCCTGACAAACTGCAGATTCATCGGCAACAACGCCACTACCAAAGGCGGCGCATATTATGTTTACATGAACAAATTTCCTGAAGTGGCAAACTGCATCTTCGCTAACAACACTGCTTCCGACGGAGGCGCCATCTACAACAGAGGCAACATCACGATGACCAACTGCAACATTATAGGCAACACCGCACTAAACAGCAAAGGCGGACTTTACAACGAAGTGAAATATAGCAGATTCTATAACACAATATTCTGGAACAACAGCATAGCCGGCGAGCCTAACCAGATTGAAGGCGAATGCAACCTTATCAACTGCGCCGTTGAAGGAGGTTACGAAGGAACTAATGTCATCGACCTCTCCCCTCTTAACGAAGGTTCCGACAACAAGACTTATCCAATGTTCAAGAATCCGGAAGAAAACGACTTCGAGCTAATGTTAGAATCACCTTTAATCAATGCGGGAGATAATTCCGCTGTCAGTCTCCCTGACTTCGACATCAATTACGGGTGGCGTATCGGACAAGGCAAAGTCGATATAGGTGCTTACGAATATCAAGGCGGTGCCGATCTTGTTGAACATAATGACGAGCAATTCGAGATTTATCCTAATCCAGCGAGCGACTTTGTTAAGCTGTCAGCCATCAGCCGTCAGTCGTCAGTGGTTAGGATTTATAATACATTAGGAATGTTGGTTGATGAATTTGAAATGAATTCTGATGAGATTGAGATCAACGTTTCGGATTATAAGAGCGGCGTTTATTTCGTTGAAGTTTCTACCATAAACGGAAGTGTTATAAAGAAATTCATCATAGAATAAGAATATGATAAGTTTTGAGATTGAACAAAAAAAATCATCCAGAAAACAATTTATAAAAACAACTTAAAAATAATTAATAAAATGAATATCGGAGACAGAATACCGGAAGTCTTAGGCATTGACCAAGACGGCAATGAAATAAAGAGCAGCGATTACAGAGGAAGAAAAATCATACTCTACAGTTATCCAAAGGCAAATACCAGCGGATGCACTGCGGAAGCATGTTCACTTCAATCTCATAAGGCGGAACTTGAAGCAGCAGGTTATTCAATAATAGGCGTCAGCAAAGACAAGAAAGAACTGCAGAAGAAATTCGCCGACGCACAAGGCTTGGAGTTTCCGCTCATAGCCGACACCGAGACGACATTGCTTCAACAATTAGGTTGCTGGGGCGAGAAAGTAGCCTGCGGACGTCGCACCATAGGAACATTAAGAACGACATATCTCGTCAATGAAGAAGGAATCATAGAGAAAATCTTCACTCCTAAAGAAATCAAGACGAAGATTCATGCGGAGCAGATTTTGGAATTTATTAAAATCTGAAAATCTGAGAATTTGAGAATCTGTGACTTGTCCTGAAATAAATTTACGCAAAAAGTAAAGTTATGTCAGGACAAGTCACTTAGGTAGTGTAAAACCTCTGTTACTTATATTTCTCTATAAAAAGCTTTATCTCCTCGTCGGAGATTGAATATTTCTCTTTATTAATATCAATGATTTCATTCCTCATCGACACATCATGTTGTTGTATCACATTATAAATCTTGACAAAAATAACAGTGTCTAGATTCTCAGATATAGCAACAAGATTCTGCTTTCTAAAATCAACGTCCTTATCGACGGCATCAAGCAAACAATAAATCATAAACTCTTCTTTTGTAAAATTCATAATGTAACGACCAAAGACTAATGACTAAAGGCTAATGTCAATTATTAATATCTGCTTTTATAAATCAGGAAGACTGCAGGTCTTTTATTCCAGTCTTTCTTAATTTTTTTCCATTCCGATATTGGTTTGCTCACTATTTCTTCATCGGGCATCGAGATGTTGCAAGCCACGCACAGCATTGTATTTGGGTAGCATACTTTAGTAAGTTCTTCAATCATCGCGTTATTACGGAAAGGCGTCTCGATGAACATCTGTGTCTCGTTATTTGATGCGGAGCGACGTTCGAGATTTTTTATCGCGTTGCTTCTCTCAGGAGATTTTATAGGAAGATAGCCATGGAAGCAGAAAGCCTGTCCGTTGAATCCTGAAGCCATCAATGCGAGTATCATGGCGTTAGGTCCGGTGAGCGGCACCACTTTTATTCCAGCCTGATGAGCGAGTTCTACGATTAGTGAGCCCGGGTCGGCGACGCAAGGAGTTCCAGCTTCCGACATAAGTCCGACATCGTTACCGTTGAGAGCCTCGCCGAGATAAGTCATAAGATCCGGATTATTCGACTTGTCGTGTTTATCCAGTTCCACGAAAGTAAGTTCATCGATAGGACAAGGCATATTCATTTTTGACAACATACGTCTGGCGGTGCGAACGTTTTCCACCACGAAGAAACGTAATGTTCTGACTATTTCCAAAGTTCCTTGAGGAATCACCTGCTCGGCTGTTGTTGCGCCAAGCAAAGTAGGGATGAGATAAAGTTTTCCAAATTGACAGTTCATCAGCAGATATTTTTCTCTATATCAGAAACTAATGCTTTAAATTGTTTATTGGTATCCAATAAGTTTTCGATGGTATTGATAGAATGAATAACTGTGGAATGATCTTTATTACCACATTGTTTACCGATAACTGCCAATGATGAATTCGTATATTTCTTAGAGAAATACATCGCCAACTGACGAGCCATGACAATTTCGCGTTTCTTTAACTTAGAATGGAAATCTTCCAAGGATATATTCAACCGATCCACCACCACGTTAATGATATACTCTATCGATACTTCTTGAGTTGTATTGTTAGCGAATCTATCGATAAGTTGGCGTGCCATATCAATGGTAATATCTTTTTTATTTAAAGACGACTCCGCCATCAATGAAATAAAGAGACCTTCCATCTCGCGCACACTGCCTTTAACTCTTGAAGCGACATAGTCGATAACATCATCAGGGATTTCGATACCATCGCTATAAGCTTTACGTTTCAAGATATTGACACGTGTTTCCATATCAGGCACATGCATTTCTGTAAAGAAACCGGAATGGAAACGAGATATAAGTCGTCCTTCCATATCTTTCAATTCGAAAGCAGGTTTATCGCACGTAAAGATAAGTTGTTTTTTATTCTGCACCAGATGGTTGAAGATATGAAACAAGGCATCCTGTGTCTTAGGTTTTCCTGCAAAGAACTGAATATCGTCGATGATAAGAACATCTATCATCTGATAGAATCTTACGAAATCATTTCTTGTTTTATCCTTACACGAAGTGGTAAATTGTTGTGTAAACTGTTCTGCATTTACGTATCTAACTATTAGATTTGGATGATGTTTCTTAGTTTCCAGACCAATAGCATGAGACAGGTGTGTTTTACCTAATCCCGACTTACTGAATACGAAATAAGGATTAAAACTTGATGTTCCTGGATTTTTAGCTACCTGAAGTCCTGCTCTGCGTGCTGTTGAGTTACACTCTCCTTCTATGAAATTTTCAAAAGAGAAATTCTCGTTAAGTTGTGACTCTACATTAATCTTATTAATGCCTGGCACTACAAAAGGATTCAAAACCTTCTTCTCATCTTCATCGTCCATGTCAATAGGCATACGCACTGATGGATTTACAGTGTTACTTTTATCTGTAGACGGGACGTTGATACCAAAAGGATGATCGGCATCGCTATTATCCAAAACTACGGTATACTGGAGTTTTCCTGTTGGACCAATAACTTTACTGATAGCGAATTTAAGCACATAGACATAATGTTCTTCGAGATATTCATGGAAGAATTGACTAGGTACTTGAATGGTGAGCATATCATCTTCAAATGCCAATGGTTTGATAGGTTCGAACCAAGTCTTGTAGCTTTGAGGACTGATGTTCTCACTTATCAATTTCAGACAATTATTCCATATTTCGACACAATGTCCGTTCATTTGTTCAGGTCAAAAATCACAATATTTTAAAAATCAGGTGCTTAATTTTTTCGATTTCGTTCTCAAAATTTTCAACAAAAATGGGCACAAAAAAGTTAATAAAAAAATAAAATTTCTATTGACTATTAATTTTCTTTGCCTTAAATTACGAGCAAAGCAAGGTTTCAAAAAACAGTCATTATAACAGACAGATTATTAAACAGTTCTGATATACTCCACAGTCACGCCATATAATCTCTTCAGCTTATCCACCACTCTATCAGCGTCTTTCTTTCTAACAGAAATTTCGATATAACAATTGAGGGCGAAGTATGGATTCTGTTGCTCAATATTTTCGTCTTTCAACACGCGCATAACCTCATTCATGAGCGGATAATCGAAGACAACCGAATATACTTCGTCGACTGTCTTTTCAACAACGGTCGCGTTATCGAGAGCCTCACGCGCCGCCGTCTTATACGCGTTGATAAGACCGGGAACACCTAATTTAATTCCGCCGAAATAACGTACCACAACAACACATACATTGGTTACGTCTTTAGACAATATTTGATTCAAGATCGGTTTGCCGGCTGTACCGGAAGGTTCTCCATCGTCTGCGGAACGATAACAAGATTTATCTGGATTGATGATGAAAGCATAACAATGATGACGGGCGTCAAAATACTGTTTCTTGAATTCAGCGACACGCGTCTTCACCTCTTCCTCACTATACACTGGAAAAGCCTTAGCGATGAACTTACTTCCTTTTTCCTTGTAAAGTCCATCACCTTCACTAACGATTATCTTATATGTATCTTCAAACATCATTTTCAGCAACCGACTTTAGCCATTAGGCTTTAGTCTTTTGTCATATAATTCTGCAAAGATAAAATATTTTTCAATATTTTTGCGATATGAAAGTAGCATCAAATTTAGTCAAAGACATAAGGAATCATTATTGCGAGCAGCTATGTTCTATTTACGACAAAGACGAATCAAATGTAATGATTCTCATCTTACTTGAACATTATTTCAAGATCGACAGAGTAAAAATGGCTTTAGAGCCGAATCTTCGGCTCAGCGAGTCGGAAATGCTCAAGATTCATTTTGCGGTAAAGGATTTATTAAAACATAAACCTATTCAATATATAATAGGCAAAACGGAATTCTATGACTTGCAATTTAAGGTCAATGAAAACGTCTTGATTCCGCGACCAGAGACAGCGGAAATGGTACGAGAAATTTACAACAATCATTGCACAATTAACAATTTACAATTTTCAACTTTCAATTCTCAATTTTCAATTCTAGACATTGGTACTGGAAGCGGTTGTATTGCTATTAGTTTAGCAAAAGCATTTCCTCAAAGTCAGGTTTACGCAATGGACATTTCCGAGAAGGCTTTGACAACGGCGAAAGAAAATGCCATTAATAATAATGTAAATGTCACTTTCATTCACGATGATATTTTGTCATTAAGAGATAATATTGAAACCAAGTTCGACATCATCGTCAGCAATCCTCCATACGTGAGAGAATTGGAAAAATCAGAGATGCGTGATAACGTATTGAAGTGGGAACCACATAATGCGTTGTTTGTCAGCAATGACAATCCTTTGATTTTTTACAGAAGCATATTAGAATTAGCCAAGAATCATCTCAACGAAAACGGAGTGATATGGTTTGAAATAAACGAATTCCTTGGTAAAGAAATGATTTCTTTATGCAAGGAATTCGGTTTTTCTGATGTTAAAATATTTAAAGATTTCAGAGACAAGGATAGATTTATGAAACTTAAAAAACAATCGGCTAAAGGATAATGGCAAAAGGCTAAAGTCTTTTTATCATCAATCAAACATCACGCCCGGATTCATGGTTCTCGGACTTTTCCATTCTATTCCGTGGCGGGCGAGTGCTGCTCTTTTGGTGCTCCAATATGCGTGGCAGAATCCCATTCCGCGAGATTCGTCTTTTAACTCTTCATCAATTTCTTTCTCAACATCATAAATAACCTCTTCCCATTTTTCAGAAGCTTGTATCGGGTCGACTTTCAGATGTCTGCCTAAAGAATTCCATTGCTCAAGAGCATATCCACCCAAATCCTTCTCCTTAACAATCCAGGCAAGTTTATAGATATACTCATCAACGGTACGGAAATAATATTTATCCATATCACGCTCAAGTTCATCATTATAATCCGTCCTCATTGCGTAATACAAACATAATCTGTAATATTCACATAATGACTGGTAAAGTCGTGGAGTATCAGTAACAGAAACAACATCTCTTTTCAAAAGCACCTCAATGATATACGCTCTCATAGCAGGATCTATACTCTCATCTCTTTCGGGAGATAAATCCTTCATGATTTGCATCATCCTCCTAACTAGAGGAATATTTTTCCACACATCGCCATTGTCGGCATTATTGCATACCACATCAATCAGTCCCTCAATTTCATCATATTTATCATCCCAAGTCCAGGTTTCACGATAATCAGATCCGAAATAGAACACGAATCGCTCCGACTTGCTGACATACATATTTGAGATATCGCACCACGGCGTACCTAAAAACTGCCATTCTCTGTTAAGTCTGTATGTCCTATCCGAATACGTAAACACCATCTCGTTTTCATCGATGGAAATAACGGTCAACGGACGGTCGTAAAACATAAACACTCCATCTTTAGTTATATTACTAACTCGTGCATACTCGCGGTGTGTATCTCTATGACCAACACTCATATCTCTGGATTCGAATATCCTGGCAACAAAAAAGAATTGAGAATCTTCCATAATACTAATTTTATTATTTTGAATAAAGGACTGTGGACAGAGTATTTTATCCCTTTGCAAAGTTCATAAAATCATTTTAGATTTCCAAAGATTTTTTGTTATTTTCGGTTCACAAGTTTGTTTAACTACAAAAAAAGACTTCAGAAATTTCTTTCCGAAGTCTTTATGATTTAAGGTAATTTTTTCTTAGATTTAAATTGCTGATGAAATCATGAATGTTGCAGCGACTGCGATGATGGCGTAAAGCTCTGGGAAAACAGCCAAGATCAAAGTCTTGCCGAATACGTCGTGACCGTTGCCGATAGCTGTGATACCGTTAGCGCAGAGCTGACCTTGACGTAATGCTGAGATCAAACCTACAACGCCGAGGAAAATACCGCAGCAGAATACTGCCATAGCTTGATTCATGCTGATTTCCGGTGTCAAGACTCCTTGTAACAAGAAGAAACCTAAGAAACCATACAGACCTTGTGTACCAGGCAAAGCACTTAAAACAAGGTAGTTACCGAATGCTTCGTCATTCTTTTTCATTGCACCGACTGTAGCGTTGCCGCCGTAAGTTACGCCCATTGCACTTCCGATACCGCATAATCCAATCATAAGAGCGATACCAATGTAAGCTAATACTAATGCTGTTGTCATAATGTTAATTTTTTATTTGTTATTATTTAATTTAATTTTCTTTTTCTATGAGACGCACCAATTACGTCGTGTTTATTTTTTATGGTGTAATATGATACGTCTCTACATCATTTTCAATTGTCAATTTTCAACTTTCAACTTTCAATTTCTTTTGAACGGTTCATATTGTTTTGCGCCGCCAACAAATCCTGCGTTCTTGTAGAACTCGACGAATGTCAGACGCATAGGGTGAACGAAAGCACTCAATGCTGCCAATGCCAAGTTCATGGTGTGACCTAATAGCAATATTATTATCGTCACTATAGTTCCCAATACCGGAACATCAGGACTCATCTGGAATGCAAGGTCGTTAAATACCAATCCTAAGATGGAACCTGACAATCCTAAGGCGAACAATCTGATGTATGATAACACGTCGCCTAACAATCCTGTCGCCATGTTGTATGTGTCCCATAGACCGGCTCCGATGTTTACGAAAGGCGAGTAAATCTTATTCAAAGGTCCGTTGAGCAGGAATATCAAGACGCAACCCACTATCACGCAGGCGTAGAATGCTGTGCCGATACCTGCGGTGAGGAATGATATTATGCCTCCGAGCAGTAATATTACCCAGCCTATCGTGGGCAATGATGCGGCGAAACCTTCCATCTTTGTCACGTTGATAATCTTGAGACACATGCCGAACAAAATCTGGAACACACCTATCATCAACGATACGTAGAACGCCGAATAATAAATGCTGCTGTCCGGATTGCCGAGCATTATTCCTTTAAGTCTGTTGACGATAGGAATGTCTACATCTAAAAGTGGCACTCCGAAGAATGTGCCGCTGATGATACCTAATACTATTGTGCCTAAACCGAGGAAGAATACCAACCATAAGACATTTTGCATGTCTTTGAATTTCTTGCTTATGATTAAACCGAGTGCGACCAAAGTTAACAATGCGCCATAACCGCAGTCGCCCATACAGAATCCAAAGAAAAGAACGAAGAACGGAGCGAAGAAAGGAGTCATGTCCAATTCCCAATATGTAGGTGTCGAATACATGTTGCCAATCATCTCGAACAGTCTTGCGAAACGTCGGTTCTTAAGTTTGATGGGAGGATTATCTACACCTTTCTCAGGTGCTGTTGCCTCGAAGTAAACGTCTTCTTTGTTGAGCCATGCTATTATATCGGTTTCAATCTCGGTAGGAACCCAGCCTTCCAATGCCATAATCTTGTCGTCAGCCAAACGTTGAGCCGCCTCACTTACCTTATAAAAATTAGCATCGTTGATGACAGACTGCTTATATTCATTAAGACGATTGATAGCTTCTTCTGCAATATCGGAGAGATATTGTTTTATTGAAGCGTATTCGTTTTTCAACTCTTCTATCTTAGCTTCAATCTCCGACTTTGTCATTGACGGAAAATGGAATTTCTCAGCATCGATATTTACTTCCTTACCTTTAGAAGTGATGGTGGTGAAATATTTGAATCCTGCCAATTCGTTTACCAAGAAAGCATTGAACTCTTCTTCCCAGGCGTTGTCGTATTTTCTGCTTGGCACTGTGAAGAATCGCACATCCCAGTTGTTATCTTGAATGAGTTTCAGTCTTTCTTCAGGAAACGCTCCCCATTGGGCGTAGACGTTATTGTCTTTCTGCAAAGCGGCAATCTCCTGCTGGATGGAATCCATCTTGGCATATTGCTCGTCGATGTGATTTATCAATTCCTCATTTCTAAGGTCGCAAGGTCGCAAGGTCGCAAGGTCGCTGAGTTCTTGTTCCTTAGTCTTAATCTGAGTCAATGCCTTAATAACATTATTGATATGTTTCACTTCCGTTATTTTGGCTTTCATGGTCTCGTCTTGCAGAGTCTCTTTCTTTGCATGTACGTGAACCACGCCTTGTTCGCGGAGGTCGTTGAGGAATTTGTTATAGTCGCGATGATAAATCAACATCGTCAATTTTGTCATAGGGGTAATCATGATTCGACCTCCTTTTCTTGACGCATTTTAACTATCTTCTGGGCTGCTTTAGAGAGATTCTCTTCATCTTCCAAGGCGCGCTTTATCTTTCTGATGGCGTCTTCGAAACCTGGAATCTGCACCTTTTCATAAAGGTTCACCTTCTGTGTGGTTTTCTTTCTCGCCTTGCTGAGCAGTTCCATCTTACGTACCCAGAACTCGCGTTCCAATGTGATGTCGATTAACGACTTCATATATTCTATTCCATCTAAAATCCATGACGGCATATTGAAAACGCTGAATTCTTTTACCTTATATGTAGCACCTTCATATACCGGAGTGTTGACGCCGGCGATTTTCTTGGTGCTGAATTTCACGTCTTCCACGCTGATAAGCTCGGGATTGAACTCTCCCCACAGACGGAGAATGTCGCCCGACTGTTGTAAGATATTCTCGAGTCTTTCATCAAACTCCTCGACTTTCTCCTTGGAGCGTTTCACCTCGAGACGCAGCGCCGACTCCTTACTCTTGATGGTAGGGAGCGTACGCACACGTATCTTCAACTGCTTCTCAAGCTGTTGCATCGACGTTTTGTTATATTGAAATTTTATTGCCATAACCGTAATGTTTTAATATGTGGCAATCAATCTTCTTTACCAGTCCAATATTTATCCATGAATTCTTTCTTGATGGATACTTCTGACTTGGTGAAGTATTTACCGAAGAGATTCCATGCTGTGTCTAACATCTGTTCAATCTTAAGATCGACATCGATGGCGAGCAAGTCGTTGGAATATTCTTTTGCGAAGTCGAGGACGCGGTTGTCGTAGTCTGTCAAGTCGAAGCCGTTTTCAAGTTTGGTACGAGCGTTGGCGGCGTCGGCATAGAGACGGATACAAGCGTTCATCACCTGAGGATGGTCGGCACGTGTCTTCTTACCGATGACAAGTTGTTTCAAACGCGACAAGCTTCTGAACGGGTCAACGATGACCTTGCCGATTTCAGTGTCTTTAAGTCGGAGGCCAAGCGGTCTTAGGAAGA
>JAZUSL010000080.1:0-30136 GCA_045606705.1 Bacteroidales bacterium | reverse complement strand
GCCGAGATGCATAACTTTGAGGTTTTGACTGCAAAGTTACCATCAATAATTTCAAATCAAAAAATCAAAGAACGCTTGTAATTAATTTATATTTAACAATTTAACTACTACTTGGCGAATTTTATCGCATCAGTAGTAATTATGAATTATGAATTATGAATTGACTTTGGGCGTTCCGGCTATCGCCGTCGGGCTTTCCGCTATATCTTTTTCCGCTGACGCTCCAAAAGGATGCCGCTCCAATCCCTAACGCAGAGGAGACTGCCAAGAAAACAAATCCGTGGGAGAAAAGAATATTCCCCACTGATGACACAAATGAACATGGATTTCTGTAATTGAAAGTTGAAAGTTGAGAATTGAAAATTCTTCATTTACACTCTTCTGGCAGTCGAAGAAAGTCTTTGGCGTTTCTATGTGAGATGACGCTCTTCCCTATTTTCATCTCTAATTGTTCGTGCGCTATCTTAGCGACTTCTCATATCGACTGAATAAGACAAAACAACTGCTCAGTATCAGCAACATCCGTAAGTCACATCTTGCCGTCAGCTGCCTGAAGTTTGAAAGCGTTACAATTTGTAACCGTTTCGTTTCCTTCATTCTTCAGACGATTTTTCAATACTTTCCAATAGTTTCTTGATAGCTGATAATCATCCTGTTCCGTCAAAACAGCGACAACATCAACGATTGCGAAATACCATTTTTCTTGTTCCTCGTCCCAGATTGTGCGGACTTTCTTCTGCTCAAATAATTGTAATGCTTGTTTCTTTGTCATAAATTTTGTGTTTAAAGTTACCTTGCAAAGATACAGTCTTTCCTCCTCTCTGTCAAGAGAAATAAAGTTAATCTTTTTTAAGAATTTGTAAAATTTTCTCAAATTTTCAGGTCCTCACATTTAAAAATGATTTCTTTAAGGTAGCATAGAAAATCCAATTTATCATATATGGTTATTGTTAAAGCATGAAGCGTTTATGAACCCTTTTTATATTATGTAAAATATTAGTATTATGCACGTTACTATTTCTCAGCCGTCATTTTGAACCCTTTGTGAGCCCTTTAAATGTGTAATAAGTTCCTTTACCTGTTACTCCATTTATCTCTAACCAGTCGCTTAATTGTGAAAGCATTCTGTATGCTGTCGCTTTACTTGTATTCAAAAGTTTTTGCACATCAGAATTTGTGACACTACCGTTTTTTACTACAAATTCAATTATAGGAAAATACTTTTCATCTATTTTTTGTGCCTTTAATTGAGATTTTATATCGGCATAATATGTAATCATTAAACCACTGATTATTTCTACAATAGGAGGAAGCATTTTATATGATGATACTGCATCTATAATACGTTTATATCCACGTCCCCAACTTTCTATATCGCCACATCTAAACAAGACATTTGCAACAGATGGGTTGTATGGTTTTGAAGGATGTTTTTCAAATAATTTTACTGTAGTCCAATCTTCTGGCAATCTTCCAGGATTCCAAAAGACAATATGGTCAGGATATACACTGATCTGAATTGGAGTTGCATCTGCATAGTCTTTATGGGCAACTGCATTCATCAATGATTCCCGAATTGCTTCAATAGGAAATTGCGGTCTTTCACGACGCGAAATACCTTCGTAAGAAATTCCATAAATCAGATATTTGGTTCTTATAAGATCTATGGTTTTTTCTATCTGTTCCATCAATGGACCGTGGATTTCATCTTGAAACGCAAGATCTTCATTGTCTGATCTAAAGAATCCTATCTTTATGTATGCGCCTCTGACATATTTCTCTGGTTCAGGATGAAAAAGCAATACTGCAGCTATGCTTAGGCACCCTGTTTCTTTGTCTATCAAACGCAAGTCTTCAAGTAAGATTTCCGTTGAATCATTCAAGACATTCTCATCAACACGATTACTTTTGGCAGCTTCTTTCCTAAAACGATTCAGTGCATATTCTGAAAGTTCATCGATCGACAGTCCTTTTATCGGAGTTTCATCCCAATTTTTCCCAGAACGTCGTAATATAAAACGATTCAAAGCTTCACCTTTCAACTCTTGTTTCGTACTACCAGAACGATAATGATACTGACCTTTATAATTGATTGGATTAGTGTATGGCGGAACGTTAATCTCCAAATATTCAACACCGTTATCTTCATGGATATTCACATCAACCATAATACCGAGTACATCCCTTACCTTGTTTGGAATGTCTTCTGACAGTTTCTTCAAATCATTAACTCCCACCACATTCCCGTCATCGTCTTTGCCGATATAGATTATTCCTCCTTGTGCATTGGCAAATCCGCATATCCATTTCAGGTATTCGTCTTTCCAGATGGTTTTGTATTCTATGTTTTGAGTTTCACGCATAATAATGATTTTTGGATTCAAAATTTAAAAGATATTAGGAGTTCTACTCTACATCATTGACTGTCATTTACCTTATCATCATCTTTAAAAAGATAATCATATACTGTACATTCCATTTCTTCAAGCTCAAATATATCCATATACTCCTTAGTATAAAACGAAACAAGTTCGGGATAGATTTCATAATAGTTACGGCATATTTTCTTAGACAATGTCAAGAAGCGTTCGTCTTCACAAAAATCTAAAAGCCACGTCAGAAGGTTATCTACTTCATCTTCAGGAGCTGTTCGAGTACATATCTCTTCTACTATAGGCTTATACTCTAAATAAGCTTTGTCAAACAAATCATTAATGTTGTTGAACCATTCTGCTATTTCTGCTTCTAACTGTGCAATAAATTCAGTTTCTTCTAAATTTGGATTTTGTGTTTTCATAAGTTTTGGATTTAAATATTTCTTGCAAAGATACACTCTTTCCTCCTCTCTGTCAAGAGAAATAAAGTTAATCTTTTTTAACATTTAGATTACAGTTTTCCGAACTTGTCCCGAATATGTCTCGAATGTGATACGAATGAAGTTACTACTTCAACTTCTACCCAACTCCTGCGTGAACATATCATTGGTAATTGTATCTTCATTACCTTTGTATAACCTTGTTATATGCCAACAGTCTTCTTTAAGAACAGGCAAATAGAAATAATAATCGAGTAATTTTGAACATTGTCGGTAACATTCTTTTAACGCTCTTATTTTATCCTTGTATTCTTCTGGATTTACCCGAATTGCATTAGAGTCATTCACGCTCTTGACTTCAAATAAATGCAGGCTTCCTTTTTTATCTTTCATGATAAAATCTGGATATGACGAATGTAATCCATTCAGATAATATTCATAACATATTTCAGAATTTACTAAAAAATTCTTTCCCCAAAGATGTTTGCTTTCGTCACTGAGACGCTCCGGTTCAATTGTTCCATCAGTTCTAATCTGTCTATAATGTGGGTTCGGCTCTCCTACTTCTGTCTTTCCGAAACTATTATCAGATATATCTTTCAAAATTTCCGCCCAGTCTTTCTCCGCCTCGCTATCAAATGAAAATTTGTTACCTCCATCCTTTCTTTTCCATACCCAATCTGAAATACGCAGATAATTATCCATATTATCCGCATACATAGAAGTCAAAGGAAATGAAGTTTCTTTATCATTACCATTTTCATCTTTTACAATTTCCATACTTTCTGAGTAATTACATATGTAATTGTCGTATTCTTTCTTAATAGAATCTATATGCTCGCAAAACAACAACCATTTTCCGACGTCATCACCTGCATATTCATAACACATCTTCTTTAATTCATTATCGCACTTATGCAATTTTGAATATAACTTAAAGATACTTGTTCGAGGTTGAGGTTCTTTTTTGTCATTTATAAACTTATCTATATCAAAATCAGCTCTTTGTGTAAGATTTTTCAATCTTGTAGTTTTTATCTTTACCGCTGAAGGAATATCGTCAATTTCACCGAACAACTTTACCTGATATGATTTCTTAAAGTTCTTTGGCATTATTCCCCAGACCCATGCTGTCATAGCAAGATTCTGCGCTTCAACAGATAAGTTCTCAAAGTCAAGCAGACGAGGATTACGACGGACTCGTCCAATGACTTGTTCATCTAACTGGACGCTCTTACTATCCCTGACTTGATAAAGCATACATGCACGCGGAATATCCCAACCCTCAGAAATAACCATCTTAAAGATTATTATATCAATAGTTGACGAATTTTCTCGCGCATATTCTTTCCATTTATCAATGGGAAGTTTGCCTATTTTATCATTAGTCTTACATTTTTCCTTTTTATCCACAATCGACATCCATTTCAGATGCTGATGTTCTTTTTTATTCAGAATATTTTCTATTTCAAACCACTCTTGTTCTGCTTTTTCCTTATTCGATATTTGAATGATAAGACAAGGATTTACGCCCAGCAGATTTCGATAGTTTTCCTTAATTTCCTCGAACTTACAAATAGCGTCTTCCACCGTATCTTCATCAGGTCCAAACTCAACTCTTTTAATCAGTTTGACATTGACAGCCTCATCGTCACTTATCTCGACATCTGGATTCTGACCTCTTTTAGTATTTGGTGTTGCAGAAACATTTATAATCTTCGTAAAAAATTTATCCGAAAGAGTATCAAGATTGTTTGTAGCCTGATGACATTCATCTTTGATAAGATAAATTGTTTTGTTAAGTCCGTTTCCAAAAAGATTTGAGCTTATCGTATCAAGAAAGTTAATCATGGAACCTTGCATCAATTTCCCGCCTTTTTTATACAGGTCACGAGCCAGGACATAAACATTATATTCCGTTGGGATAAACAAACTTTCTTCTCCATTTATCTCCGTTGAGATAAGATACGGATTAAGTTCTGGATATATTTTCTTATCATAACATTCTTTGAAGACATCATAATTCTGTTTCGCCAGATTGCCTTTCGATAAGGTCGAAACCAAAAAGATGACATTAGGATTGTCGATTCTTATTCGATTCATAAAATCCGCCATCATTCTTGTCTTACCGCTACCCGTAGGTGCACGAAATGTTATTTCTTTTTTGGAATTAATTTTACTTACCAAGTTCTTAACGGCATTGTTCTGAACATCTATAACTTCCTGAAGCATAATTTAATCTTTAAGATTTTCGACAATATTTTGAGTATTAGAAAAATTTGAACAAATCCATTCTATTTTATCTTGCAAAGAATCAAATTTATTCATTCCGTAAAGAGTCTCGTCAATCACATCAAAAGGCGTTTTCCCTTTTATATGCTCGAAGTTAGAGACATGTTCTATTTCATACACATCAAGATTACCACCAAAAGAATCATTCTTTTTTATCCACTCAAAATCATTTGTTCCATCGTAACATTCACCTGTCATTATACGTTTGAGCCTCTTAGCCGTAACATCGTAAGCGATTCCATTAGGCGTTGTTTCTGTAATTTCATTGAGTTGGCAAAGGATAAACTGTGCATTATCATAATTTAATTCTAAAACAGAATGCCCCGTAGTACCCGAACCAGCAAAGAAATCTAAAACAATTGGATCTTGCAGCATTGTTGATTTGATCAGATTTGCAATCAAAGTATGAGGCTTGGGATTGTCAAAAATATTAGTGTCATTTTTAATATCAAAGATAGATTTTAATTCATCCGTTCCATCTTGATTTTGTCCCCAATCTAATATCAAATCTGTTATTGCTTTTGCTTTTTCCTTTTCCTCTTCTAGCAAATCTCTTCTTAGTCCATTATTTTTTGTAATGAATAATAAATCTTCACTACAGAATCTATCAATATTATCTTGTCCAGTTCTAAATTTAGCTATGCATCTGAAATCATTTTGAGTTCTACCGTTAGATATTAAAATGTCATCAAGAAATTCTATTTTCATTGTTTTATTTACGTACTCACCTTTCTTGATAAAACTTAAATTAGATTTAGAACGTATTCCTTTTCTAATTACCCTTTCAGAATATTCATTACTTGCGTTGATAACAGGTTTGTTAGAATCACTTATAGAATCAACAGATAATTTCTTAACATTTTTCAAATCTTTTGCATATACCAATATATATTCCATTATTGACGCAACACAAGATAAATATGAAGGTTGTTTTTTCTTTTTCCAATTAAGGGATGTCAAGAAATTATTCTCTCCAAAAACCTCATCAAACAAACACTTGACGTATGCCTGATTTTTATCATCAATACTACAGAAAATAACTCCATTATCACTGAGCAACATCTTTGCGAGCATCAATCTCGGATATAACATTGACAGAAGATTATCACGAGTAATTGCGTTTTCGTAATTGGTTTTTGCAAACTCACCCATACTATCTTTACCGTAAGGAGGATCTATGTAAATGACATCTATCTTTCCTTTATATTGAATCAGTAAATTTTGCATGGCTTCATAATTATCGCCGATTATCAATTTATGAGTCGGTTTATCATTATCGGTTTTAAAACTAAGATTTTCATTTTTCTTAAAATAATGGATGGTTTTGGTGTATTTCTCCAATCGCTTATCGAAATGCAATCCTGTTCTTTTGTACGTTGTACCTAATTCTGCTATCGACATAGCCTCGTTATCGCTATCTGCATTCAGAATCAATTTTTTTAAAAGTTCTGCATTTGATGGTTCTAATATTTTATCGTTTACTCTTTTTTCTATTTCTATTATCAAATCATTTTTAACATTACTCATACGCCATTATTTTCGTGCGGTTGCTTATCATTTCGACATCGAGCAGATTTTCATAGGTACAAAAAAAACGCGGACTCAACTATATCCACGTCTTTAGGCCCTAGGAACTGCCCGATTCTCCAGGATAAGTCAAGCCCACGATATACGCAGGCACTTGCAGACTTATTCATTGGAGAATCAACATTTATGAATTTCCTAGGTTCAAAGACGACTCCGAATAATTAGCAAACGCTATGTTAATATTATATGTTACTTATTTTTTTATCTATCTATATCTATATATTACTTTTAAATGTTATAATTTGCAAATATACATATTTTGAACAAAACCTCAAATATCATTTAATAATTCGACTGACAAAACATATACGCCCATACAAACCCAAAATCTATTGACTGTTGACTTAAAAATATACTGTAAATCAAATTCCCAACAGCCATTCTGTTGCAGAGACTATATGAATGAGCTTTCCATCTAATTCTACGTCTCGTGTGTTTGTAAATGCTATCAACGAGAGTTTGTCGCAATTTAATAACGTTGAGGCATTTATCAATGACGATACTTCCCTATTATATGTCTTGACATTATCAATATCGTATGCAACTTGTATCAATTCGACAGTCTTATTCTGATTACAAACCACAAAGTCAACTTCTTTGGATCTGGCATTGGCTTTATAGTAGTATATGTCAAGAAAGTTATTTGAACAACGGCGTAACAACTCAATATACACTACATTCTCTAACCTCCATCCGATATTTTCTGACGCAAAAGCATTATCCCGATTGTTTTGAAGTCCAGGATCTATGATATACGCCTTGGCGTTTCGTATCCTTTCTTTACTTTTGTAGGAATATTTGGTAAGTGATTGTATCAAAAAAGCCTGACGCAAATAATCCACATATTTCCTTACAGTATTATCTGTAACGCCTAAAAGTTTTGAAATTTCATCGTAATTAATTTCCTGACAGATATTGTTTATCAGATGATGCGTTATCTTTCGTAACGTATCAACATTACGTATCTTAAAACGTTTCTGAATATCCTTTGTTAAAATTGCTTCTATCAGGCTTTGAATATATACACGTTTATTTCTAAGGCTTTGAATTTCAGGAAATCCGCCATCGTTAACATATTCCACAAAAGCACGCTTCCTTTCCGCATCAGCCTTTGTTGTGATACTTTGAGTGTCGATCTTATGATAATCACAATATTCTGAAAACGAAAATGGATAAAGGCGAATTTCATTATATCTGCCAGTAAGATGTGTCGCTAATTCTCCGCTTAACAACTTGGCGTTACTACCTGTAACAAACACTCTTACGTTTGTTCGTAATAATCTGTTTACAAATAAATACCAACCGTCAACATTTTGTATCTCATCTATAAACAGATATTTAATATCAGATCCATATACTTGATATATACACGACAAGACGGTATTCAGATCTTCTGTTCTGATATCCGCCATACGATCGTCATCAAAATTAACATAAGCATATTCTATGTTTTGCTCTATAAGAACTTTATGACATATCGTTGATTTTCCACTTCTACGAACTCCTATAACAACCTGCGCCAACGAACTGTCAAATTCAAAAAGATTTTCTTCCTTTCTACTGACTAATTTTTCGGTTTTAAATTCTTTAATATATTCTTTTTGCTCTGTAATTACCTGAAGTATTTTCTTCTCAGTTGTCATAATAGCGTAACATTTTAAAACACAATGCAAAGATATAATTTTATTTCGCTAAAATGCAAATTAATACATTTTTTATTTCGCTAAAGTGTAAAAAAAGTCTGTTTCTATTTCGCTAAAATGCAACTAACATCATCTCCCCTCTTCCAAAATCTCTTTCGCCATCTGAATCCATTGCGGGGCGACGCCGAGACTTTCTGCTATGTTGAGGGCTTCGTGCGGAACCTCGCCTTCGTGGGTCTCGACTAACTCATAGTTCATCTTGCCGTTTTCAAGTCCTTTCACACGAAGACATTTGTTGTTGTATGTCTTTATGTTGTAATGCGTCACGATGATAAGGCTCATGGCTTTGTCTTGTAGCAGCTTCACTAAGGACGAGACCAAGGCTGTTCCTTCAGTTGGATTTGTGCTACGTGCCGGCTCGTCGATGAGAGCGAGGATTTTCTTGTCGTCGTGCGACGCTTTGATAACCGCGTCGATGTTTTTCATCTCTGCCGCGAATGAAGAGAGTCCTTTGTTCAGGGATTGATCATCGGTGGTGAGACAGAACATCTCGTCGTAAATCATCATCTCGGCTGAGTCTGCCGGTATTCCAAAACCGAATTGCATCAGATATTGACTCATAGCCAAAGTCTTGAGAACTATTGTCTTGCCTCCCATATTGGCTCCCATAATGATGACTGGCTTCATGCCGAATTGTATATCGACTTTCTGATATTCTCTTTTCTCTTTGTCTAAAATATTTTTAACTTCAGGATGAAATATTCCTTTGTAAGTGGCGACATTATCGTTGGAAATCGTCGGGAAACAGAGTCCGAGTTCTTTCATCTGCAATGCCTTAGCGAGATTCAAATCTACATCTGCCAAAGCGTTCAAGGCTTCACATAAATCATGTACAAATGGTTTCAATGCTTCCGAGAGTTTCGCTCTTATCGCATCTTCAACTTCCATCACCTTGTTGTAAATCTCTTCCTGATAGAAATCCTTTTCTTTCAACTTCTTACGTAAGACAGCAAGTTCTTCGGAATATGAATCATAGATATAGAAAGTAGCGATGCGAAGTCCGTCGGGATCTAAAATCTTGACGACATCATCGAGTGTCGGTATTTCGATGACGTTAATAAGATTTAACTTTTCTAAAATATTTTTAACGTCGGCGGAGAGCAGCGCGAGACTTTTCACTTCATAAAGTTCGATATCGTCGATGACTGTCGAGGAACTGAGACGTGAGATGGTGTTATTGATGTCTTTCAGCTTACATAGTTTGAACTGCATAGTCTGAATCGCATTCTTATTATCGTCATTTTCAACGACATGATAAAACTCTTTCAACACTGAATATGATTTCTCGATTGATTCTCTGTCGTGCATCATCGTGCTTTCCAACAAGAGTTTTCTTGAATATGAGGAATGGGTACAGAGTTCATCCAAGATGAAACGCAGTCCGCATGGTGAATCTATGAGTTTTCTCAGTTGCATAGTTTTTAAGGAATAATGTGAATGGCAAATTTAAGATTTTTTTGTGAAACAGCATGATGTCAATACAACAAACCAAATGCCCAAAGAGGAATGACGTTAAGATAGCCATATTCGATGTCATCTTTAACAACAAACGCATTTTCAACTCCTTGTATCTGTTTTTGTTTCTTATTCTTTCCACCTACTTCGAAAGTATATTTCCCAACTTTGAAGTCTGAAACAGACGATGCCATAACATCGTGTTTTGGTTTAACAGAACTTAGAAATACCGTTTCCCGCAAATTGCCGACGTCTGGGGTATTGTCGCTTATCGCATAAGCCAAATGAGTGTTTCCAAGATAAATCTTATCGACTTTCCCCAACGAGCTCACGCCAAAACTGTCGTCGCGCAATATATGTATCAAGTGCGATTTGTCTAATAAAAGAACCAAATCGCTGACAGAAGTTCTGTGGCATTCCAAATCACGTCCTAATTTGGAATAATTAGGTTTGAAAGGTACGCTCTGTGCTATGACATACATCAACTTCTTCAGTTTCTCTATCGTAGTAATACTCAATTCTGCAAACTTAGGTATATCAACTTCTAACACTTGATTTACAATTTGTTGCAAACGCGAATAGCAGTCTCTCTCACGAAAGAATGGATAGTAGCCACTTCGCATATATTCTTTGAACAATGCGATTGGACGATTATCGCCCATAGGAAATTTTATGTTGTTTGACACGATGTCTTCGATGGTATGTATAGGTATCTCTATCCCATGAGCTAACGATAAATATTCGCGGAACGAAAGTCCGTACATCGTATATATTAATTGACGACGGCTAAGATCGGCAGCACCTTTATTTATATCCAAAATAGATGATCCTGTATAAACCACTTTAAGTTGGCTATAAGTGTCGTATATGTTTTTCAGTTCAATCGACCAGTTATGATAGCGATGGATCTCATCTATGTATAGAGTGCGACCGCCATTCTTGTAAAACATATCTGCAAGTTCCACGAGTTTATGTGAGGTAAACCATAAGTCATCGGCAGTAACATATAAAGCCGTTGATGTGTTGTCATACAGTTTGATATGCTGCAATATAAGCGTGGTTTTACCTACTCCTCTCGCTCCCAAAATAGCAACTAATCTGTCGTCCCAAGCTATTTCATCGTGAATATTACGTACATAATCAGTAGATACTTCCGCTATTTTCTTACGTGATTTTTCAAATAAAATTTCCATTGCATCAATATTTATCAAGAATGCAAATATAATAAATTTGTCGTCTGTAACCGACAATATTTAAAAAAAATGTCGGTTTAATGTAATTTTAAGCTACAATTATATCTATAGTTTCATACTTTACGAATTTCCAAAGTTAAATAACAATTAACAATTGAAAATTATGGTAGAGATATGACACATTACGCCATTGAAAATTAACAAACATTGATGTGTCTCAATCGAATTGAAAATTGAATGATAAATCAATTTAGTCAGTATAATAAAAGCCGCCACAATGATGTGACGGCTCAATACTACAACTAAAAATTAACTAATTATGAATTTTTATTCTTTCTTCTCAAGGCATAGGCTAATCCTAAACCTGATAGTAGTAGTACTCCACTGCCAATTGGAGCCTCACCACTTACGTCATAGTTGAAACCATGTGAGGCTGGAAGGGTTGGCAAAGTCCCCCATTCATCAGAGCCTCCTCTGTAATCTTCATGGTTGTGATACGTGAAGAAGCTGTCCTTCTGCGCATTAAGACTCATACAAAGTCCAAGTGCTAATATTGTCGTGATTATTAGTTTTTTCATATTTTTCATTTTTTGGTTTAAGGTTTAATGCTTAAGGTTTAAGGTTGAAGAATATTACCTTAAACTTTAAACCTTAAACTTTAAACCATTAATAAATAACTACTTTCTGTACCTTAACTCCATTTTCATTAACAAGTCTAATCAAATACGCTGCGTTAGTGAATCCGCTTACGTTGATTCTGTTGTTGTCGCTTCTCACATCGTTGCTATAGACTATCCTTCCCATCACGTCGATAATCTGGATTGTTCCTTCAGCGTTGATGATAAGATCTTCTCCAGAAACGTATGCGAAATGGCTGTTAGCTATTGGCTGTTGGCTATTGGCTTTCAACAGAACAAAACGCTCTGGGTTGTCGGCTGTCGTAGCCATAAAAGTATAACTCTCTTCTAAGATGTTTACTTTCTCTCCCGTCTCTTTGTCCAAAAGATACAACTCGCCATCAGAATAATTCTCGCTGCTCAATGTGATTGTGTATTGTCCCATTGTCTTAGCTTCGAAACTGACAGGAATCTCATTAGCGTTTTCATCTACCATAGCGATTGCGTAATCTGTGTCGCCTTGCGGTATATATAATAAAGGTATGTTCTCGTTTTCGTGGTTTATCTTATCGAGACCGACACCTTTGTCGAATACCACAAATGCTCTGTCGGAATAGTTAGCGTTTGAAATGTTCAATGAAATTATTGATTTTTTAGACGTGTCAATGTTTGTTGATTTTGTAGGTATCATTGACGCGTCTCTACTGATTGTCAACGTTCCTGCATCTGTCGTCTTTATCAAAGCGCCTTGTCCTGCCTTGATTACGTCTCCTTCATTTCCTAATGTAGCACCCCATGCACCTTCGCCGTTGAGGACGTAGTAGCCGTTGGCGAGTTCTGCATCTGCACTTAGATGATTGAAAGTAATATCGTGAGTGAAAGGATTACCTATGAGATGGAAGCCGTTTAACACTTCACTATCAACTGTGAGATCGTAAGTGACAGCATCGGTATTTAACATTCCTGTAAATTCCAAAGTGGTGTTTTCAGCGTTAGCGTATAAGTAACCGCGGCCAGGTTCTATAGTCTGGAAGTTAGTGCTACCTTCTCCTTCTTTAGCGTTCTGCCAGGTATGAGTAGGCTCGTCGTAACGGTAAAGGTCGAAAGGTGTAGAGGTAATAAAGGTATTAGAGTTCGACAAGTCGATAGCCTCTTTTAATGGCGAAGCGATAGTATACCATGAAGTCTGTTGTCCGTTGTCTGTTGACTGTTGACCGGCGTAGCCGATAATATTCTTCTCAACAGTTGCTTCGTTATAAGCCTTGTTGTGATAGAGTTGTCCTCCGTCTTCGATGGTGAGGCTTCCATATACTTCGTCATTTAAACCGCAGTATCCGAACGACTCTATTGTGAGAGTCTTGCCATCTGTTATTGCCAATGCAGTGTTGAGAGCTACTCTGTCGGTAGCTGTAGGCTCGATGCCGCTGTTAAGACCGACCCAGTGGTTGACAGATGTTGTCAATGGTGTGTATGTAGGCATACTGACGAGTTTGTTGTTGCTATTGTAAGTTGCCCAGTTAGCGTTGGCGAGATAAGCGTCTCTAAATTGATAAGGAATATAGATTTTACCTGTTATCGCATTGAAGACCATGGTTCCTAATGTGGCTGGTTCTGTCCTGAACACTACAACATCTGTGAACGGAACGCTGTTGAATGCTGAGTTGCTGATGTTATTCAACTTATTAGGAAGTACTAACTCGCCTGTCATTGCTGTGCAGTAATGGAATGCGCCGCTGCCGATAGAAGTGATGTTGTCGTTTAATTCCAAAGCTGTGAAACCATCACAACTTGAGAAAGCGTTTGATCCTATAGTAACGATATTTTCTGGAATTACTAATGTTCCTGTGAAACTTCTACAACTGTTGAAAGCTAAGTTACCAATAGATGTGACGCTTTCAGGTATTATAAGTTCACCTGTGAAACCGCTGCAACCTGAGAATGTGTAGTTGTTGATTGTCTCCAAACTATTAGGCAATGTAAGAGTTCCGTCGAAATTGTCGCAGCCGCAGAATGCGTAGGCACCTAAACTTGTTACACTTTCAGGAATTACCAAGTCGCCAGTGAAATTAACCTGATAGAATGCGTACGGACCTATAGTAGTAGCCTTGCCGATCTTTAGACCTCCTGTAAATCCGGCGCAATCATAGAAAGCTCGATCTCCGATGTAAGTGGCGTTCTTTAAGTTCAGTTCTGTATCGAGTACTAAACCATCACAATTATAGAAAGCGTAATCTCCGATATATGAGGCGTTTGCTATGAAATCGTCGTATTCTAACCTTGTACAATTTTGGAAAGCATAATTTCCGATATAGGCGTTGTCGGCTATGGAAATAGTTGGAAAATAATTGGAAGCGAAACCATAATCTCCCACATGTGTGATGCCCGAACCTCCTATCACTACATCTATGTATGAACCATAGAATGCTTCATTTCCGATAGAAGTGATATCGTTGCTTATATTGAGAGTGTCAACATGACTATAATTCATCCATGGAGCGTAGGTTTCATCATAGTCATACATATCGCCGTAACCCGTTATTAAGAGTTTGTGTTTTGATTGATATGTTGTCTGTGTCTCTGAGTGGTAATAAGAAGAAGCGTCGTTACCGACATAGTATGCGTTGTCGCCGCATTGTCCGCTATAGATACCTTCTATCATCACAGGGAATTGTTTCTCCCATTCGTTAGGATATTGACCGCTTCCGGTTCTATAGGTATAAGCAGCTGTAGCTCCTTTAGGAATGTAAAGTACTGCATTGCCATTGTCGATAGGGGTGTTTACGGTGAAAGCACCCGATTCTTGTTGATAGTTGTTCCACGAAGATTCGCTGTAAGGTGCTAAGGTATTCATAAAACTTGCGTATTCATCTGATGGAGGTACTTGTGTAGCATATACCTCTTTTATATTAGGACATCTTCCAAATGCCAAGCTACTAATACCTGTCGGGTAATCTAAATTATTAGGCAACACTACTCTTTCAAGAGCGGTACAGCCGTAGAATGATTCAGTACCAATGTCAGTTATGTTATTAGGAATTATGACTTCTTTAAGTGATGTACAACCTTTAAAAATGTAACTACTATGCATTTGGGTGAAATTTTCATTGAGAGGCAGTTGTAATGAAGAGAGGTTTGTACAATTCATAAATGCAGCATTTCCGATTCCGTAGCTGCTGATGTTTGTCTTGGCGAGATTCACACTTCTAAGACTTGTCTCTGCGAAAGCGTAGGCACCTATACTTGTAAGAGCTTCAGGGAAGTTGATGGTGCCTATGCCTGTTTCATAGAACGCATAATCTCTAATGGTCTGAAGCGTTGCAGGAAGTTTTACTGTTCCAGGTTGTCGTAGTGTTATTTGTCCTATTTTTCTTTCTGTTTCAAATCTACAACCGTTAAAAGCGTGATAGCCTATTTCGGTCAGCCTTGTCCTCGAAAGGTCTAAATTTCCCATTATGCTTGTACATCCACTGAAAGCGTAGTCACCAATGCTTGTTAATTGACTTGGATTAGGTCTTCTTGCATTATCTATAAAATTCAATTCTATAATGCTTGTACAATTTCTGAATGCATAATCACCTATGGTTTGCACGCTGTAAGGAATAACCAATCCAAGATAAGTAATTATCGGACCTTCTATAGGATTTTGTGTTATAGTAACTTCACCTAAAAGGTTGGAGCATCCGTCAAAAGCATAATCGCCTATAGTTGTCAGATTATGTATTGGTAATTTATCTATTATATGAGTCCCAGAACCCATACGATATTCAAATCTTAATCTGGTGATTTCCGTACAGCCGTTAAAAGCATAGTTTCCAATACTTGTCACGTATGAAGGTATTACTACACTTGTAAGTCCTGTACAGTTTTGGAAAGCGTAGTTGCCTATGGAAGTAACTTTGGAGATGTCGGAACCTGCAATGCTTGTCAATCCAGTACAACCTGAGAAAGCGTATTGTCCTATGGAGGCAGAACCTGCGATATTTAATTTTGTTATGCCCGTACAGTTTGAGAAAGCGGATTGTCCTATAGAAGTGACGCTGTTAGGAAGTGTGATAGTTCCCGTTAATCCTGAGTTTCTGAAAGCGTTCTCGCCTATGGAAGTGACTGTATTAGCGAGTGTGAAAGTAGTCAGGTTTGTGCAATTGTATAAAGCATAGCGTCCAACATTAGTTATGCCTTCTTCTATCTTCACAGAAGTGATATGTTGCTTATAACTATTCCATGGCTGATTATTAGAATTATAATTATTCATCGCTCCTGTTCCGTAGATGCGGAGTTCGCCTGTAGTGACGTTGAGAGTCCAGTAGGCGTTTTCACCACACGTTCCGCTATAGATGGCATAACAGTTGGCGAAATAATTATACCAGCCTTCACTTTCGTAATCTGTTGCACCGGCATGATGGTATAATGTGGCGGTCTCATATATAGATGAAGGGAAAACATTTTCTCCAAGTGTAGGAGCGGTGGTGGCGTAGATGGTGAATGTCTCTAAATTGTCACAATAGAAAGCACTGTCATCAATTAAAGGTACATTACCCAAAACGACGACATCGGTAAGATTGTCGCTTCCGCTGAAAGCACCGTATAAAATTCCATCTATATTTTCAGGGATAGTTATACTTGTAAGATTATATGAGTTAGCGAAAACTTCATTTTCTATTGTTGTGACAACATTCTGCGGTAAGTTTATCTCAGAAAAATAGTTTCCTTTGAAAGCTCCTTCAAGTAAGAAAACATTTCCAGGTATTGTCAATGCGCCTATTCCATCGGAACCGAAATTGCTGAAACTATACATTCCTATATGAGTTAATGTTTCAGGAAGCACCAATGGTTGTTCCACCTTGTCAAGATTTCTGAATGCTTCATTACCGATAGATGCAATGCCTTCACTTAATGTCAATGACTTAATGTTGTCTTTATATTCGTACCAAGGAGCTATGTTGTCATAACTGTCATATTCCCACATCGCACCTGTACCTGTGATTTTAAGTTCGCCTGTTGATGGAGTGAGGAGCCATGTGATGTTGTCGCCACATTGTCCTCCATAAATGTCGGTAGCTGTTATGTTGAAATAATTGTCCCAGCCTTTTGCAATATAGTCAGCCTCCGATTCTGTAGGGCAATACAATGCTGCATCATTAGGAATGTTGACGAAGACATCGTTGCCGAGACTTGGAGCTGTGGTTGCGTAAGAAATGACCTCGTCAAGAGCTGCACAGTTGTAGAAGGCGTAGTTATTTATATTTGTAAGACCTTCAGATAATGTCAGTTCGCTTATTCCTGTACAGAGAGCGAATGCGTATTCGTCAATGAGCGTCACGCTTGCAGGTATGTTCACCGCTCCTGTGAGAGCCGACATTCCGTAGAAGGCGTTCTTGCCTATAGAGGTGATGCCGCCACTTATCTCAACAGAAGTTATCTGTGTGGCATATTGTCTCCAAGGAGCTTGGTTTGTTCCGTCGTAGTCCCACATCGCACCGCTGCCGCTGATGGTGAGTTTACCAGTGCTGAGGTCGATGTCATAGAAAGCGAAGTCGCCGCACATCTGGTTAATGCTGTTGCTGAAATATTGCATCCATCCCTTGTCGGTATATGATTGTTCGCCAGCGCTTGGATAGTAAAGTGTAGCGTCAGGATTTATTCCTGTGAAGGCATCATCGCCGAGAGTAGGAGCTGTGGTGGCGAGCGATGTCACCTTTGAGAGTAGTCCGCATTCTTGGAAAGCTCCATTATCTATCTCTGTCAAGCCTCTGCCTAAGACGAGTTCCGTGAAGGAAGCACAGCCTCTGAAAGCACTTCCTCCAATAGAAGTAACACCATCAGGAATGTTGATAGTTCCTGTGAAATCGCAACCTGAGAAAGCTGCGACACCTATGGAAGTGACGCTGTTAGGAATGTAGAGCGTTCCATCGAAAGAACAATAGGAGAATGCGTTATTACCGATAGAAGTAACACCATTAGGAATGTTGAGGTCGCCTGTCAATCCCATGCAATTTATGAATGCGTTAGCTCCGATAGAAGTAATATTCTCAGGCAAGTCAAGATTGCCAGTTAAACTTATACATTGATAGAAAACTCCTTCTTCTATCGCGGTCAAGTTTTCAGGGAGTGTCAGTGTCCCGTCGAATCCGCATTCGTTGAAGGCGTATTTTCCTATGGAAGTGACGCTGTTAGGAATGACCAAATCTCCTCTCATGTTTGCGCACCAGTTGAAAGCGAATTGGCTTATCGTGGTGATACCTTCTGGAATTGTCAGACCTGTAAATCCGCTACACATATTGAAAGGCATCTCTCCCATGGTTTCTATATTAGCGGAAAGAGTCAGATGTCCGTTGATGTTGTAACAATCTGAGAAGGCTTGCTCTCCGAGATAGGTGACGCTGTTAGGTATTGTCAGGTCGCCATTTATATCGCCAGTGATGTTAGTGCATCCAACGAAAGCATAATCGCCGATATATTCCAAGTTTGAAGGTAGTGTCAAAGATGTCAGAGCACTATTACTGAAAGCGTAATCACCGATATGGATGAGAGTCTCAGGTAAAATGATTTGACCGCCATAATTACCGAAAGCGTATTCACCTATATGTGTTACATTGTGTTCTGCACTCAACAAGGTGATATCGCTGTTTTGGAAACAGCCTTCGAATGCGTGATCACCTATTGTTATTACACTTAATGGTATAGAACAAGATGTGTATTTCGCATTATAGAAAGCATAATTGCCAATATCAGTGATACCTTCTTCAACGATTAGAGTGGCGCAAGGTTCCCAAATCAGTTTGTTGAGATATGGAGGAAGGGTATAATAGCCATCGTCGTTGTTATAGTCATACATCGCTCCGATACCTGTGAGGATATGAATCCCGTCAGTACCTGAGTTAGAACTTATGATAGATAATATGTTATCACCGACTTTATCGACAACGACTTCGTATCTATCAGAGAAATTCAACGCCCAATAACCATCGTTATAAGCGTTAGAACCTCTGTTGTTGTAGAGTAATGTTGCTCTAACGCTGCTGAAAGAGTTGCTTCCGAGTTCGGGAGCTGTTTCAGGCAATGCCATCACTTCAGTGATGCTCAGACATCTGCCGAAGGCGTAGTCACCGATACTTGTGACAGTAGTCGGGATTCTGAGTTCCTCTAAATAAGTACGGTTGTAGAAGGCGTAATCTCCGATGTGGGTGAGACCTTCTTCGAGTTTGAGATAGACGAGGTCTTCGTCGGCATACGACAACCAAGGAGCCTTGTTGTCGGAGTTGTCATAATCAGCCATGGCACCGCTGCCGCTGATAGTTAGAAGATTGCTCTCAGTGTTGAGAGTCCAGGTCAGATTGTCATTTGCTGTAGCACCGCATGAACCGGTGAATACAGTCTGCTGTGCGTTGAGGTGGCTGACACCTAAAATGCAGAGCAATGACAAAAGTAGTCTTAAATAAAGAACTTTTAGCATAAGCATTTAATTAGATTAATATTGTTTAGTTAGTTATTGTCAGTGTAGTTATGGACAATTATACATTATTATATTAACGTAACAGTTTGTATTTACCTATTATAGGAAGTTCTTTGGCTCTTTCGTTAAGCACGTTGATGATGCCGATAACAGCGAGAACGCTGAATCCGACATATACAATGTTAAGAGCTGTCCCGCAGAGAGAATATAAGCCCCACAATCCTAAGGCATTGCCTAATAATGCTCGTAACAAGGCTGTCACGACACCGTCGATGATGCCCCACACAAGCATTCCTACAAAAAGGACGAGACCTTGGTTGGCGTGATAACGGGCGTATGGAGAATGTTTCGCGACAAAGATTGGTACGAGAACAAGCAGACCGAAATACGACAATAAAGCGGGTCCTTTATTAGCTTCGATGTCGGTCTTGCTGAAGTCGGAGGTGTGGTCGGTGGTGTTACCTAATTTCTGTGCCACAGCATCGATAGTGGCAGTCGCTTGCTGAAGTTTCTCTTCGGCAGTTGGTTCAGTCTGATTTGTAATTTCCTGACTTTCTTTTAGATTTTCAGACGTAGAGTTTTCTTCGTCATTTGTTTGGTAAGAAGCACCGCACGAAGTACAGAATTTGACACTTTCTTCTAATTGCTTTCCACAGTTTTCACAGTAAGCCATAATAGTTAGTATTTAAAGTTAGTTAATAGTTGAAATTGATAGTCAATTTTCGAGTGTAAAATTAGTGCTTATTTGTATGGTTTCTTATCTAAGAGTCAATGAAATCAGTACAAGAATCGGAAGTTTGGAGTGGTTTTTTTAATTAACAATTAACTAATGTTTTAGGAATGGATAGCTAATAGCTAATGTTAACAAACTTTAACTTTTTTTCTCTTGACAGCAGTCTATAAATATTGTAATTTTGAGACATTATTAACCATATAAAATTTATGAAAATCATGGCAAGAAAATCATCACAACAAAAGCAAAAGAAAGACGAGAAAGAACTTGTTCAAACAATGTTAAAACGAGCCAACCTCAAAGAAAAAGACATTTACGACAGAGCCTTAAAAGTATGGATTTCCAAGAATCTTGACCTATTGACAAAGGAAGAGTTGAAAATGTATAAGGAAAAAGGTTTGTTGTTCGTATGAGAAAAGAATTTCTTGATAATATTTTTGTCGATACAAATATTATAGTTGGTG
The DNA here is from genome assembly GCA_045606705.1 of Bacteroidales bacterium. Taxonomy (GTDB): domain Bacteria; phylum Bacteroidota; class Bacteroidia; order Bacteroidales; family F082; genus Limimorpha. The sequence continues at coordinate 9,824 of JAZUSL010000080.1, read as the reverse complement.
CTTTTGTGGGATTGGAAAAAGAAAAGAAATGCTTAGATTATCTTTTTAGTCCTGCAATAAACAGAAGAAGATTGTTTCTGTCATCTTTAAGTATTGCTCAGTTTGTAGCTATGTTCCAGCGCAGAAAAATTGATGATAATGAGATTAGGAAATACGTCAAATTCCTTCTGTCGAAATTCAATATTATAAGCTTTACCGAGAATGACATAAATGAATCTTTGGAGTTTAAACATGGAGATATGGAAGATGCCATGCAATTCGTTATTGGTAAGAAGGTCAGATGTTTTTATTATGTAACCAACAATACCAAAGATTATAATAAAATCAAAAACATCAAAGTAATCAATTCAAAGAAAGTGAGAAATATTGATTGATTGAATCTAAACCTCAAAATAAAAAAAAGAGCCCGAAGGCTCTTTTAAAGATTCTTTTCAAATATAACTTTATGGTAGTTGTGGTATTACTTGTCCACCTTCGTAAGTAACGCCATTGTATTCACCGCCGTAATCAAAATAGACATTACCGGCTTGGTTGTTTAGGAAAACAACATTGCTGTGTGTTATTCTTTCCATTACAGAAGGACTATTTAATTCTATTCCATAATATTGGCTATTGCTGATAACACAATTTGTAATTGTTAGACGAGAATCATTTTCAATCATTAAATTGAATCTGTTATACCAATCATCATTATAACCACCGCCTGATACGTTTACGTAATTCATTACCGAAGCTGCTTTCTGGCTGCCATATTGAATACCATTCCAGTAACCAGGCTCATCTTCCAAACCGCGGATAATTATAGGAGCATCAATAGTACCATCAGCGATGAATGTCGTTTCATCATCAATATTCATATCTTGTGCGCTTCCAATCAACATTGTCACACCTGGTTCGATAGTATATTTGAATGCACCATACAAATCATAACCATTAGGGAAATAATAAGGAACAGACATTCTCTTTAATGTAACATGATCATCAAGGTCAACAGAGGAATTGTTAACATAAATCATGTTTTTATTATTAGCGACATAAGTGTTATTGCTACCCATTGAATACAAAGCGTCATTCGATCTAATATACAAAGGATAGTTCGGACAATTTTTAATGGTATTGTTATTAAAGCTATAAAAATCGCCAGATACTGTAAGTCCGTTTTTAAGACTACCGTCAATAAGACAGTTGTTCATGTGTACTTTACCTGGAATCCATACTACAGAACTTTCGCTCCAGTAATCGTGTGATCCACCTCTTAAGAATTGAACATATTCCAAACGGTTGTCATTACGTGTAGATTGAATTTCAATAAGTTCCCAAGAACCGTTGTTAGGATTGTTGGTCGGACCTGTGAACACGATAGGTTTGTCTATTGTACCTACCATACTGATACCGGCGTTTTCTTGAACCACCAAACCACCGTCGTTGCCATCGAACATAATAGTCACGCCTGGTTCGATAGTTAATAAAGCGTTGCCTTCAACATACATACGGCCGCTTACTACATAGTCAACAGGGAGACCGAGGTCAGGCCATGTTGTATTGACATCGATATTGCCACTGAATTGTGTAGGGTCTGTTCCGCCGCCTCCACCAGGAACGTTGCCACCACCAGGAGTTGGTTCTTCGCCCCATATTTCTTCGGGGTCACATGAGGTTAAAGAAATCGTCATAGAAAGCGATAAGATCGCGAATCCGAGTAAGTGAATGAATTTTTTCATAATAGTAAATTTTTAAGTTAGTTAATATTTAATTTTAGCCATTAGCTATTAGCTCTTAGCCATTAGCCTTTAGTCAATTTCCACAAGTGCGTTTGTTGTCAGTATTTTTCCTTTTTTGTCGTAGGTTTCAGTTCTGACAGCGCCGTAGCCTCTGCCGTACCATATCTTCTGAGTTCCTTCCGATTTGATGCCTATGGCTTTAGTAGAAGTATGATTTTCTACCACCACACATTCTATATCGACGCCGTCGATAGTGAGTGTCTCTTCCGCTGTCACTCTGATGTTAGTCACGTGAGCAGTACTTTTGATGCCGCCCATGTTTAATAAGATGGAATAATCTTCGAATGTGTCGCCCACTTTGGCGTTAGAAGGGAGACGGAACAAGGTGCCGGAGATTTTCACATCCATGCCTTGCATCAATTGTCCTGCGAAGGAATTTTCGTCGAATGTTACGATGCCGTTTCTGATGCTATAAGACTGTACCATTGGTGTGATGCCGAGAGAGTTTTTCTTGTCATCGAGAAGTGTTACTGTATATTCAACGGTGCAGTTGAAAGGAGCTTCGCCTTCTAATTTTGTTATCTCATTGACGGAGTGAGCTGTAGGCTTGCCTTTTTTATCTAAGTCGGCGAAAGTGAGTTTCACGCCTTCTTTATAACCGAAGAAAGGATCGGCGACGAGTTCATAGTCGATAGAGAAGTCGTATTCGTCGAAATCGACAGCGTCTTTGAAGACAGTCTCTTCTTCTTTTTCAATTTCTTCTTGAACAGCCTCTGCCTCTTCTATAGCGGCTTCAACTTCCTTAGCGGTTTCTTCTATTTCTTTTTCCGCTTTCTCGACTTCTTTCTCAATTTCTTTCTCGACTTCATCGAAAGCCTCGTCAACAGCCTTGTCGACAGCTTTCTCTACCTGTTTTGTAACATTACGTTCAATGGCATTGGTGGCGGCTCTTCTTACGGTGCGGCCGATAATGCCCTGTGCATGCAATTGGATGCTGCTTCCCAACAAGAGAAGCAACATCATAGTCATTATCTTTTTCATAATTACTTAAGTCTGAAGGTTAAACCTGCTGAGATGTAAGTGAATCCGTATCCCAATTCAGCGTTAAATCCGAAGTTTTTGCTCATGTACCAACGAGCGCCGATGAAAGATGAGAACGCTAAATCAGAGGAATTGTTTCTTGTGTTATAGCCACTGTAATAGTCGTAAGCAGGGTTGTAACTATACTTATAACTATAGGTATATAATCCGAGCATGAGACCTGCATACGTGTCAAGTTTTTCTGTCAGCTGGAAATGGAATGTACCTCTCACGCCGAAGCACATACGAGTCATGCTTTCTTTGTAATAATCGTAATACTTGTAGGAATAAGTGGAAAGACCTGCATAACCGCCAACGCCGACGCTGGCACGATCGGCTATCAGTCCGTCAACAACGCCTACATCGAAGGATGCTGAAATAGGAGGGAGTCCGACACTTGAGTTGAGTAGTCCATAGCCATAGCTGTAATTACTTAATCCGATGTTAGCGTTTACAGCGATAGCACCTTTGTTAAATACGTCTTGAGCTTTCACATTAGTTAGTCCGAGAAGCAAGACAGCTGCAATTAGCATTAATTTTCTTTTCATAGTTAATTTAGTTTAGTTGTACATTAAGTTAATTCACCGTATAAAAAAGCGTGGTCCATCCACTTGTTTTATGAAAGCAGGTTCTGGTAAAACCCTCGGACTAAAAACAAGCAACGGCCACGCGTCAGGCATATACGATCAGTCTCATAGCTGAGACTAACATACAACTATCGGCGTGAAGAGTCTGCTTATTCTCGTCCTGTAAATTTACCAGATTCGCTTTCAGAGAATGAAGCTCGCACTTCCTTAACTATATCGCAAATATAATATATTTTTTCAATAGTAAAGAAGTTGGCGACTCTTTTTTTTCCGTTGCCTTGCTTTTTTACGTAATGCAAAAGTATGAAAAGACGAAGTCTGATAAAAATATTTTAGGCTTAAATCAGTACAAGAATCGGATGTTTGGACTGATTTATCTGTTTTCTAACCAAGAAAGTGGGGTTTTCCCCGTCATTTTTTTAAAAACCATATAAAAAGAGGAACGTGAACGGAATCCGCAATCGGCATAGATGCTGTCGATATTTAAGTTGGAGGTGTCGAGTTTTTGCATAAGATGCTTCGCTTCCTCTATACGCATCCTGTTTACAAACTCAAAGAAATTACACTTTAAATAACCATTGATGGCTTGCGAGAGCTTACGTTGAGATATGTTAATCTCTTTTGCAAATATAGCTAACGAAATATCAGGACGTAAATAAGCTTTAGACTCTTCCATATAATGAGAAGCATTCTCGCAGATTTCTTTCATCTGCTGCTCGTCGATAATCTGTGTAGGCGTAGTTTCTGTATTGACTGTCTCTAATATATCATCATCGGCGATATTCACAGGAATTTCTTTTATCGGCATCGCAGGGTGAGCGATGAGATTATATACCAAATAAAACATAGCAACGACATTCAATATCTGGATCAGCCATGTTCCTGTGACAGGCCAGATGAAGAAGCAAACCATCACAATAACGAATAATGCCGCGAAGAGATATTCAAATACTGGAATCCAACTTTTCTGTATCCATTCAGCATCGGAGAGAGTGTCGCCGATAGCTTTTTTGGTACGATGCAGAAAACGGAAAATGACGGCGAAATAAATGACCATTTGTAAGAATACAAAAATAGAATTGACATCGTTTATGAAAGTGGTGTCGCCTGTCATCTCGTATTGTATTGAAGCTAAACGTTCTTCAGGTGTCATGGAGAGACCTAATCCTAAGCATATCAACATCGGCAACAGATGGAGAATATGTATGGGCTTTAATTTAAAGGAGTCGTCGAAACTCTTTTTGGCAAACAACCATAACAGAGGCATCAGTAGTAGATTGACGTTGGTGATAGGAAATAAAAAAAGCGAGAGCTTGTGCCAAGCAAGCATCACGCTTGTATTATATAGATAAACAGGGACGTTAGGGAATACGATGATAGCAGCAGCGTATGCGTGCTCTCCACGGAAACGTGTTGCGGTGAGAAGAATTAAAGCTAACACCATCAATATGATAACACTTGAAGAATTGACTGTAAGTACAAAGTTATTAAATTCCATATATCCTATTTTTTACGAAACGCAAATATACATCCTTTCCAAGAATTTCACAAGATATTATTTTTATTTCACCCTCGAAACGTCGTTACAAAATTTTTTTCAAGTTACTTCTGACATTAAACAATGACTTCGGCAACAGACGCAACTGACAGATTAACAAGACAATCAAGTCATTGTAAAGTAATTATCACACTTTCTTCAAATCATAAACCGGAAGATTGATCGCTTCCGATAGGGTTTTACATAATTTCTCGGAGTCTAAGACGATGCCGTTGGGTGATGTCGGGTTGACGCAGACTGCTATCAGCTTGCTTTTCTGCAGTACGGTAATTTTACGTTTTCCGTTGACGAAAGTGTTGTAAGTCATTGGAGTAAGAAATATCTTTGTAAAGTCGCGGACTACGATCTCCGTCTCGTTGAAGATTTTATTCTGTCTGATATGATTGACGAAGTTATCCGTCAAGGCACCGCTCACATAGAGAGTCTTACATTTCTTCAAGCCTTCGGTATTGATATTAATCGACAAAGACGAAGCCACCTTCAAATCAACTAATCTCTTCTCAATGTCAAAGTCATTGTCAGCGTCAATCGCCCATACTCCATTATTTATATCAATAAAGGTATCGTAATTTTCTTGTGAGGTGAGTTCCAAGTTTATCATCTGCACCACGAAAGCCGTCTTCTGCACTAAGGTGTTGATATTAGCCGAGTAAGCCGCTCCTGTTGCAAGTATCATCGACTCGCTCACTGCAGGCGACGCAAGACTCAAACGCGACAAGGCTCCGTCTATTATCGTGAGGTCGATGTCGTATTTTCGCATCTCGTTCATCCAGCGACGTAATCCGTTGGTCGATGACGGTCCCGACAGCAGCAGTTTTCCTGGAGTGAGCGCCTTGCCTATCACTATGTTACCGAGCGAGGTGTTTTCGTCGCTAATCTCAAGGAGTTCGGATGTAAGTTGTTTCATGAGATAATGTTTCTCCGACGTACCGAAATATACGCCTTCTCTCAGGAATATCTCAGGTTTCGCGGTTTTGGTAACTTGGTCTGTCATCTCGCCGTCGATGCCTATAGAACTCACCGCCACGCGAATCTTGTCGAGAGGAAGTCGCTGCATGACATAGTTGAAACACTCCGTCTTGCCGGTGTTCTTCTCCAATCCCACTATGGAGCAGCTTTTATATTTTATGAGTTCCTCGATGAAAGGCATAGTCAATTCATAATTCACAATTCATAATTCATAATTGTTTTTGGAAGTTGCAAATTTAAGAATTTTATGGTGATGAAATGATTTAATTATTGTTAGAGTTCAGGTATTTTTTAATTACGCGTTACGCCACCTGTGACTGAACTCTATAACCAAGAGCAATGATCATATCAAGATTATAGTGAGCGATTTTTCGTTTCACCTGTCGATTTCCCTCTTGTCGAACTAATAAGAAATCCTTATAAGTTCGATTTTCTTCCAGTTCTTTATCTGCATAAATATTGCTAATATGCATAGAGATATTTTCCTGAGTTGTGCAGTATATCTCTGCTAACTAATTCTGTGTCAGCCATAAGTCCTCGTCGGAGAATCTCACCGACACTCTTGTTATCTCGTTATCGTCCTGATAAATAATAATTTTATTTTCATCTTTCATCATCAACCTCCTTCTTTGCAAAAGTATAAAGAAAAATCTTCAGTTTTACAATTTTAACAATTTTTAAGTCAACGGACTATATAAACTTTATAAATCACTATCTTTGCATAACAAATAATTTCAGATAAATGAAAAAGTTATTTTACATCGACGCTTGTTTGAGAGATGGTTCTAACACCAAGAAGATTGCTGAGGCTGTCATTTCGGAACTTTCTAAACGATATGATATTGAGACGATACGACTGTCGGATCATGATTTCCCTGTCGTGAATAACGACATTCTCAATGATCGTAACAACGGCTATGTCCCTGAGGAATATGTGGAGATTGCGAGAAAGATTGCCGACGCCGACCGTCTCGTCATTGCAGCTCCTTTCTGGGACATGAGTTTCCCGAGTGCGCTGAAAGTCTTTTTTGAGAACATGTCGCTGTTCAACGTCACATTCGGCAGCAACGAGAAAGAATGCTATGGCTTATGTAAGGCTGAGAAAGTGTTGTATATCACCACGCGAGGCATGAACATCAGCACCGGCGACGAGTTGGAGCAGGCAACACCTTACATCAAGGCACTCAGCAAGTTATGGGGCTTAGGCGAGTTATTTGTCATCTCTGCCCAGAACATGGATTACAGCACAGAGGAAGAGAAATCCGACAAAATCAGAAAAGCTATAGACGAAGGATTGAGACTCTGCGTGGAGTTTTGATTATGAGATGAGATAATATATTTAGATTTTCACATTTTGTCTTTAAATTTTATTATATTTGCACTGAGTAAAAATACTCAACACACTGAGTAAAATGTAATATCATGTATAAAAGAAGTGAATATCACATAATTACAGAACGTCTTAAAGAGGAGCGGAAATTCATACAAGTCGTAATGGGAGCTCGTCAAATAGGGAAATCAACGGTTGTCAAACAAGTATTGAAAGACATTGACCTACCCTATCAGTTTTTCTCTGCCGACAATATTCCTGCCACTAAACAATCCTGGATTTCAGATTGTTGGGATGCTGTCAGGAGTATCAAGAAGAGCAATAATTACGAGAGTATGATTCTTGTAATTGACGAGATACAGAAGATCTCAAATTGGAGTGAGGCTGTAAAGAAAGAATGGGACGCTGATACTTTTAACGACTGCGATATCAAGGTGTTGCTTTTGGGAAGCAGTAGAGTTATGTTGGAGAAAGGATTGTCGGAATCGTTAGCAGGACGCTTCGAAGAGATTAGAATGAGCCATTGGAGTTTTCTTGAGATGAAAGAATGCTTCGACTTCAGTCTCGAACAATACATATATTACGGTGGTTATCCTGGTGCCGCATCATTAATAAACGACAACGACCGCTTTAGTCAGTATATACAGTCGGCAATCATCGACGCGACTATCAACAAAGACATACTGATGGATACTCCCATTAACAAACCTGCTCTGTTGAGACAAACATTCGAACTTGGAGCTTCGTATTCTGGAGAATTGCTCTCGTTGAACAAAATGTTAGGTTCTTTGCAAGACGCAGGTAACACAGTGACATTAGCTGGATATATCAATTTGCTGAACGAAAGCGGCTTACTTTGCGGCCTACAGAAATTCAGCATTGACAATGCAAGAAGAAAAGCCAGTATTCCTAAGTTACAGGTATATAACAATGCGCTAAAAATGGTTTATAATTCATTGTCGTTTGAACAGTCACTATTAGATAGAAAACATTGGGGACGAATATTTGAGTCAGGAATCGGTGCTTATTTGGTCAGTCAGGCTTTTACTCATCGTTTTGAAGTTTATTATTGGAGAGAACGTAACGACGAAGTTGATTTCATCTTGCGCAAGAACAACTCATTGATAGCTATTGAAGTAAAAAGCAATGCTGAGAAAAACACTTCAGGATTAGACAGGTTCCGTCAGAACTTCAATCCAGATAAAGCTTTCATAGTTGGTGAAGGAGGCATCACTCCTGAAGAGTTCCTCTCAATGAACATAAAGAAGCTGTTTTAATAGAATCTAATAAATTCAATACTTATGAACAAACAAGAATACATTCAAGCCAACAGAGATTGGTTGAAGGCTAAGGCTCAGGAAGATGGCGTCAAGGCTCTTCCTCACGGAATATATTACAAGGTTATCAGCGAAGGCAGAAACGACGGCGTACATCCATCGCCACGCAGTGTGGTCACGGCACATTACACCGGCTGGACTATCGACGGTAAGGTATTCGACAGCAGCCGCGACGAGAACGTCCCTATCGCATTCCGTCTTAACGAGTTAATAGAGGGCTGGATCATCGCGATGCAGCAGATGTGCGTCGGCGACAAGTGGGAGATATATCTTCCTGCCGAGATGGCTTACGGCAACTATTCGCAACCGGGAATCCCAGGCGGCTCGACGCTTATATTCGAGATAGAACTGTTCGGGATAGCGTGAGGATGTTTTTTACCACCTCGTATTGCGAGGTATCTGCACGGATATTTTTTGGAAACTAACAATACTTTTCCAATATGCTTTTATTTTAACAATTTTCTGTTATTACAGTTTTCCAGAATATTCATTTGATGAATTGCGATTTTATTAAGCTTTTCGAGTCGTTCACTTTGAGGCACATTCTCATTAATCATGACAGAATTGATATTCTCCATATTTGAAATACAGATAAGTTCATTTACAGTAGCATAATCTCGGATATTTCCATTTAGGTTTGGATTGCTTTCGCGCCATTCTTTTGCTGTCATTCCAAATATCGCAACGTTCAGCACATCTGCTTCTTCTGCATATATCGTATTTTTCTGAGACATACTGACTTCTGTTGGGACAAGCTTATTTCTTACAGCATCAGTGTGAATGTGATAATTTATTCTTGCCTATTCTCGTTTAGCTGACCATCCAATTTTATTTTGTTCTTCTTGCTTCAATCTTTGAAACTCTTTAACAATATATAATTCAAACTCTACAGAAATCCAACTTGCGAACTTAAATGCTATATCCTTATGTGCGTAAGTTCCTCCATATCTTCCTGATTTGGAAATAATGCCTATAGCATTCGTAGTCTTCACCCATTTTTGAGGAGATAAGGTGAAAGCATTTAGTCCCGCTTGTTTTCTAAACCCCTCGAATTCGAGTGGTTTAAAATCTTGGTTATACAAACTCTCCCAAATACCTAAATAACGTGAGTTCGATATAAGTAACTAACATATAATCAATCAGTCAATAATCTTCATCAGTAGAATTATAACCCTGAAAGGGTGACGGATAATAGACAGGTGATGTAGCGTTAGCGGAATCCCTGCATAAAAGGTACCAAGA
>JAZUSL010000079.1:0-8845 GCA_045606705.1 Bacteroidales bacterium | reverse complement strand
ACGTTTTTATGCGCATTTTGGTATGTTCTGACGAAATCTCAGAATCCACACGGAAAAATCTTCAAATATGTTAATAATCCAGAGTTTTGCTCATAAAAAAAGAAACTGCCTAACTTTTTGTTGTTAGACAGCCTCTTTTTTTATTACCATGCTAAAATCAATCTCTACGCCCTATCCTTGTGAATCTCAAACATCGTATGGTTGTCGGCTTAACCATTGAACTAAGACTATTTTTTTTAAGTCAACAAGACCACAAGACTATAAGTCATCAAGTTTTAGTTAGGAGTGGTTCCTCACGGGACTTATTTTGAGTTGAAAATTGAAAGGTTAAAACTGAAAGTTAATTTTCCATTTTCAGTTTTCCATTTTCAATTATCAGACTGCCGCCTCGGAGAAATAGCGTTAAGAAATTAAAGACACAGAGTCGCAGAGACCTATAGACGCAAAGAAACTTTAAGACTCTGCGTCTTTGTGACTTTGCGTCTTTAACTAAAGCTCATTTCCCGTTAACTTGCCAAATGACCGCATAAAAGTTAAAAATAGTTAAAATTGTAAAAGCGAAGATTTTTCTTTATACTTTTGTCTCTTGAGAACACCAAAATTTATATATGGAAATCACTAGTGTTCCGTTCATTTATAAAAATGTTCTTTGAAATAATTGTAATACAATAAATTATAGCTGATTTTTGATTCTGCCCTTTTGAAATTATATCTTTGCGATAAATTTATAAGTTGCTATGAATCAAGGAAAATATGTTTTTGCTCAGTTAGTTGAATTTTTACCTAAGGCGCAATTTGATTACATCGTAAAAAAATACAATGCCAACAAAGGTATTCGTTCTTTTACATATTGGAACCATCTGCTGATAATGCTGTTCGGACAACTGTCTGCAAGAGAAAGTATGCGAGATACGATAACATCTTTGGAACCACATCGACAAAAGCATCATCATCTTGGTTTGGGCAAAGGAGTTCATCTGACGACGCTGTCAGTATCCAATGAGAAACGTGATTGTCGTATCTTTGAAGAGTTTGCCTCAGTGCTCATTCATAAAGCACGTGCATTGCGGCAGGACGAACCTTTCGACTTGCCTGTCAATGGAAATGTCTATGCTTTTGATTCTTCGACTATAAGTCTCTGTCTGTCATTGTTTCCATGGGCAAGATTCAAGTATGGGAAGTCGGCTGTAAAACTCCATGCACAGTATGACGTACGGACAAATATCCCGTCACTTGTTGTCGTGACGCCAGCTTCGGTTAACGACAAGCGTGGGATAGATTTTCTCTGCATAGAACATGGAAGCTACTATATCTTCGACAGAGGATATAACGATTTTGCCAAACTCTATTCGATCAATCTGAAAGACGGCTATTTTGTCATACGTGCTAACGATAACCTGAAGTTCAGACGCATATATTCGATAAAGGGCGAACGTGACAAGAGCATAATCGCAGACCAAATCGGAGTGTTCACCACTGGACTGTCCCCAAAACGGTATCCAGACAAGATTAGACGAGTGAAATATCATGATTTTGAGCAGAATAGGACCTTTGTCTTTCTTACAAACGACTTTGAATCTTCGGCTCAGACAATCGCAGATCTATATCATAAAAGATGGGCTATTGAATTGTTTTTCAAATGGATAAAACAGCACCTGAAGATAAAGTCATTTTGGGGAACATCCGAAAATGCGGTAAGGATACAGGTCTATTCTGCCATCATTGCCTATTGTCTAGTCGCCATCGTTGCACACGAACTAAAATCCGAAAAAAGCATCTACAATATTTTACAGATACTAAGCATCTCTCTACTGGATAAAATCCCTGTAAATCAGTTACTTAATAATATTGATTACAAATATGTCAAAGAACAAGATTATAATTTATTGTTATTCAATTAGTTTAAACGGAACACTAGTGTATGGAAAATAATGATTCACAATCTTTAGGTTTTAACATAATAAAATCAGACGATATAGCTCCGCTCTATAATGATATTTGTAACATCATCGATAATGAGCGTAACAAAATCGCCACATTAGTCAACGCAAAAATATGTTTGACAAACTGGCATATCGGTAAAAGAATCAACGATGAAATATTATTCAACCGCAGAGCTGATTACGGACAGCAAATAGTTAGAAAATTATCTCAAAAACTAACTGAACGTTATGGCAAAGGGTGGAGTGAGAAGAAGTTACGACATTGAGGCTGTCTAACAAGTTTAGGCAGTCTCTTTTTTTGTATAATTATGTAATGTTGCCAAAGACAGTTTGGCGATAAGCTTGTAAATAAATGACAGTTAATGATATGGATATACTTTGATGGAATGTCTCCGTCAAAGTTTTTTTTATAAAAAAATAAGGCTTTTCCGTTGAAAATCAGCGAAAAAGCCATTGCTGTTTGAGATTTTTTTCGTATCTTTATGGTGCAAACAAAAAAACTTAAAAAAACTACAAAAAGTTACAGCGATGGCAAAGTTAGCAATAAAATCCGACAATCAGAACCAAATAATGCTTTTTCCTCCAAGTTTGGACGAATTAATCCCTTCAAACCACGTAGTTCGTATAGTAAGCGCTGTGATTGACCGTCTCGACATAAGCGAGATACTGTCAACCTACAAGGGCGGTGGCAACAGCTGCTTCGACCCGAGGATGATGCTCAAGGTTCTGATATACGCATACCTGAACAACATATACTCATCAAGGAAAATAGAGCGCATGCTTGCGGAGAACATCTGCTTCATGTGGCTGTCTGGCATGAGCCGTCCCGACTACCGCACCATCAACTACTTCAGGGGCAAGCGTCTCAAAACCGGAATAGACAATATCTTCACGCAGGTAGTCGAACTTCTGCATCAAGAAGGTCTTCTGACGCTGGACGTGCAGTACATCGACGGAACGAAGATAGAGTCGTCATCGAACAAATACACCTTCGTGTGGAAGAGGACTGTCATGAAATACGATGAGAGACTCAAGCGTAAGACGCTGGCGCTGATAGAACAGATAGAAAAGAACCATGCCATAGAATGCGAGGACGAGACATCAGCAGGCGAACTTACAGTCGAGGATTTCTCCGAAAGACTGGAACGTCTCAGCGAGAGGATAGACGAAAGCGAACTCAGCAAGCAGGAGTCCAAGGACATCAGAAAGACGAAGGAGGAAAGTCTCCCGAAGATGGAGGAATACAGGGAGCATCTGGAAATCATGGGGGAACGCAACTCGTATTCCAAGACCGACCATGACGCGACGTTCATGAAGATGAAGGAGGACCATATGATGAACGGACAGTTGAAACCGGGATATAACGTCCAGATCTCAACGGAGAATCAGTTCATTACGCATTACAGCATCTTCCAACGGCCTACCGACACACTCACATATATCAGTTATCAGGAATCATTCCGTGACAGGTACGGCAGGTTCAGCGAGACCAACGTCGCCGACTCGGGATACGGCAGCGAGGAGAACTATAAGTTCATGACAGACAACGGCATCGCGCCATACGTCAAGTTCAACATGTTCCATACTGAGCAGAAAAGGAAATACAAGGACAACCCGTTCCTTCCGCAAAACCTCTATTACAACAGGGAGGAGAACTACTACGTCTGCCCGATGGGACAGCACATGGACTTCGTCAGGAAGGAGAAGCGTTATACGGACAGCGGTTTTGAGCAGACGGTGTCGATATACAGGGCGAGAAGATGCCATGGATGTCCGCTCAGAGCAAAATGCCATAAGGCAAAGGGGAACAGGACCATAGAGGTGAACCACAGACTCAACGCCTACAAGGACATGGTCAGGGAACTGCTGACATCGGAAGAGGGCTTGGAGCACAGAAGCAGACGTCCGATAGAACCGGAGGCTGTGTTCGGACAGCTCAAGGCGAACGGCATGTTCAAACGCTTCAGGCTCAAAGGCCTTTCTGGAACCAATGTCGAGTTCGGTCTGAAAGCTATTGCACACAACCTGATGAAACTCTCGAACAAGGTGGAATTTTCGGATCTTTTTGCTAAAATATCGACGTTTTTATGCGCATTTTGGTATGTTCTGACGAAATCTCAGAATCCACACGGAAAAATCTTCAAATATGTTAATAATCCAGAGTTTTGCTCATAAAAAAAGAAACTGCCTAACTTTTTGTTGTTAGACAGCCTCCTACAAGAGATTCCAAATAACTTCCAGAGTTCTATTTAACCCATTTCCCGTTCCCGTTCCCGCACTAAACTTCCGCTCCCGCACTAAACTCCCGTTCCCGTTCCCGCTCCCGTTCTAAAATTCTAATATTCCATTCCTTCGCCGCCTTCGAATCCTTCGCCGCCGCCGTCTCCATTTGAAGGCATTCTCTTCTTCTGTTGTTGGTTGATGCGATAGTTGAAGTTGAGTGTCACTGAAGTTGTGCTCCATGTGCTTTCGCTATATTGCCAGAAGTTGTCGCCCCACGATTCTCCACCGTTTTGACGGCTGCCGAATACGTCGCGGATATTGAGAGATATAGTCGCGTTTTTGTTGAATACATCGCGTGAAGCAGCGAAGTCGCACCAATAATTAGCGTCACGATAACCGAGAGGTTCCTCGCGCGGTCCCATATAACGTCCTGTGATTTGGAAGTCGCAGACGTTCTTCACTCTGAATTTTGCCACGAGACGAGCGAATGTGTTGTATGAATCTGTCGTATAATGTCTGCCATTCCAGTCGCCGACGGTGTTTGATTTGAAGAAGTTGATACTGCCGTTGAGATTCCACCATTTGAAGATGTCTAACGAACCAACGAGCTCGATACCATAGTCGTCGCTGGTGCCGAAGTTCTCAGGACGGCTGTATGAGACGTCTCCTATAACGGTAGTGAAATTACGTATCACGTCAGTGCTGTGACGATAATATACCGTGAAGTTGATATTGCCTTTATCCCAGAAACGGAGATACGACATTTCATAGCTGTCGGTATATATTGGCTTCAAGTCCGGGTTACCAGTTCTGATGTTACGGTCGTCGTTGAATGAATGGAAAGGCGCCATCTGTCCATACCAAGGACGACGGATACGACGTGCATAACTCGCCTGGATCTGGTCGATCTCTGTCAAAGAATAATTAAGGTGACCGGTAGGGAAGACGTTTAAATATCTCTGGTCGCTGCCTTGTCCTGTTCCTGAGAGATAAGTGTCGATGAGAGTGAACTCGCCACGCAAACCGACTTGTCCTGAGAAACGACCGAATTCTCTTCCGTAACTGCCGTAAAGAGCAGCCACCTGTTGGTTATAATCGAAGTCGTGAGTGTAATCGTCAAGGGTAGAGTCGTTTTCTGTCACCAACATATTATTATTTATCCAGCGTCCTGTATATTTACCTCCCAATTCCACTGTAGATAATCCGTAATGATATACAAAATCTACTGTTGCTTGAAGATTCTGCTGATTCTCTTGAGTTTGTGTATGTTGATTTATGCTGAATGACGGAATGTTGTTATCCATGTCCTCTTGTGTTAGAAATTCAGCATCGACGATGTCTGACCATTCAGTATCCGAATTTTGGAAGTAACGAACTGAAGCCTTTAATGAGTTGTCTTTGCTTCCGAAATATTTGTCGTATGAAAGTGTATATTCCATCATTGGTCTGTCGTTGAACCAGTCTTCGGTACGTTTCGAGAAGTTTTGTAATCCTTTGAATGGGAAGTTGTCGATATATGTTACGGCAGGAGTGTTGTGACCTTTCGATTGACGATACATCGTACTGAACGTAAGTATGTCGTTGTCTGTGAAATAATAGTCGAAGCCGCCTCTTATGTTGTGACCTTTTCTGTTTCTGTTACGATAGGTGAATTGTTCAGTGATTTGTTCCGCATCGTAATGATTCCCCAAAACAGGGTCGAAGATGACGTCTCCGTAATATTCTGTTTTGGTATAACCGTCGCTGATGTCGTCTCTGTAGTTGAAGTTATAGTTTGCGAATACGTTGAATTTCTTGAATCTGTAGTTGAAACTGGCTCCGAGACCTGTCTGGAAAGGGAAGTCTTCTTTGAAGAATTCTTCTCCCCATTGTATTGGGAAACCGCCACGGAAATCAACGGAAGCATTGAAACCTTTGCGCTTGTCTTTTTTAAGAACGATGTTGATGATACCTGCTGTGCCTTCAGCGTCGTAACGTACAGAAGGATTTGTCACCACTTCTATCTTCTCAATCATATCGGCTTGTAAACTACGAAGAGCGTCTTGGGTACTTGTTCCTGCGAGACCCGAAACCTTGCCATCGACCAAGATCTGAACGCCGCTGTCACCTCTAAGACTTACATTGCCCTCAACGTCAACGTTAACGGATGGAATGTTGTCGAGAACTTCAATGGCGTTGCCTGCCGTGCTGCTGACATCTTTCCCGACATTGAAGACGCGTTTGTCGAGTGTCATCGACATGGTGCTTTTCTCAGCCACAATCTCAACCTCGTCTAACAATGCGGCATCGGTATCCATATAAATATCGCCTAAAGATATAACTGTTTTATTGTCTTTGACATTGATGTTTATGGCTTTGTCTTTATACCCCATGAATTGAACCATGATATAAAATTTGCCGGGTTTGCATTTCAATGAGAAATGACCTTTGTCGTTGGTGATGACTCCTGTCACCAACGTGGAATCCTGAGAATGAAAAAGACTGACAGTCGCATATTCAAGCGGTCCGCCAGTCTCTGTGTCGATAACTCTACCTTTAACTTCGCCTCCTTCAGGCATGGATGATTCAGATTCGGAAGCTATAATGTTATTATTGATTAATAATGTGTGAACAAATAATAATGTGAAAAATAATGCTATTTTTTTCATAAAAAATAAAAATGAATCGTTAAAAATCTCGTTTTCTGAGGGCGCGAAAATAACAAAATTTATGCCATAATAAGGTGCAGTTTTGACCTATAATTTATTGCTAACTGCTAATAGCTGATTGCTGACAGCTAAAAATACTGTTGACTGTTGATTGTTGTCTGTTGACTTTTTTATTACCTTTGCAAAAAAACGATTATGGCACAGAGAAAAGTACCGCATACATTTGTAATAGTGTTCTTTATCATAGTTGTCGCGGCTATGATGACATGGTTTGTGGAACCCGGTTTTTATGTTAAAGAAAACTCCCAGATGAATTTCTATTATCAAGATAATCTTCCTCAAGATATTAAAGACGATTATCATTCAGAACCTCAGACTTGGCAGATATTTTCTGCGCTGTTCAAAGGCTTTGAGAAACAAGCGTCAATAATAGTTTTCATCCTCATAATAGGTGGTGCCTTCTGGATAATGAATAAAAGTCACGCCATCGATATGGGGATTTTTTCATTTCTAAGATTTACAAAAAGATTAGAGAATTATAAGGTTATTAAATTCCTCGGAGTAGATAATATCATCATCGTTTTGATAATGCTTCTCTTTAGTCTGTTTGGAGCAATATTTGGCATGAGCGAGGAATGTATTGCATTTATCATTATTGTTATTCCTCTTGCAATATCAATGGGTTATGATTCTATCGTGGGTATATGTATGGTTTATGTGGCGGCTCATGTCGGTTTCGCTGGCGCGATATTGAATCCTTTTACTATTGGCATCGCTCAAGGTATCGCGGAAGTGCCTCTCTTCTCCGGAATAGGTTATCGTGTATTTTGTTGGGTGATACTCAATATAGTTTTGATAACATTCGTCTTGATTTACGCTAAGAAAGTTAAGAAGAATCCTACATCTTCTATCATGTATGAAGATGACGCTTATTGGAGAACACACGCCGTCGATGGTCAGCAGGATTATGAACCTATAAAATGCAAGAACGCTTGGTATGTCTATGCCGCACTTCTCATCGCGATGATAATATTCTCAATCTATTATCCGACAACGACATTGGAAGTAGGCAACGCTTCATTCACCGCGCCATTCATCCCCATTTTAACCGCGATATTCGCAATCGTCGGACCTTTGTCGTTGAGAAAGACAGTCCATAACTTCATACTTTTAATCCTTCTTTACACAATCATTTATCTTATCGTTGGTGTGATGGGTTACGGATGGTATGTGATGGAAATCGCTACCTTGTTCTTGGTGATGGGAATAGCCAGCGGATTGGCGATTGGAAACACAGCCAACGATATAGCGAAACTTTTCATTGAAGGCATGAGCGATATTCTGTCGGCTGCCGTCGTTGTCGGTCTCGCCGGCGGCATCGTGATAATTTTACAAGAAGGCGGAATCATCGATACCATCTTATACGGACTTTCAAAATCGATGACTGACTTAGGCAAGATAGCTTCCGTTGAGATAATGTATGCTATACAGACTATCGTCAACGTCGTCATTCCATCGGGTTCGGCGAAAGCGGCGATAACGATGCCTATCATGGCACCATTCAGCGACTTGATAGGAGTTTGCCGTCAAGCTACAGTGATGGCGTTCCAGTTCGGCGACGGCTTCACCAATATGATTACACCTACATCGGGAGTTCTTATCGCAGCACTCGGCGTGGCGAGAATACCTTACCAGAAATGGTTCAAATGGGTCTGGAAGTTTATCTTGTTACTGATCATCATAGGAGGAATATTATTGATCCCTACAGTAACGATGAACCTTGAAGGATTTTGAGAAATTGAAAATTGAAAGTTGAAAGTTGAAGAGGGAAAGTGGATTAAATAGAATCTGAAAAACTGAGAATCTGAGAATCTGAGAAAATCCGTGCATATCCTTTAGATTTGCAAAGAAAAAACAAAGGCAGAAAAAAACACCTACCTTTGCAAGAGTTAACCAGAGGAGAGAGGTGAACTATCGTGCAATCCAGCCACATGAGCTATCCACAGAAACAGTCCTCTTCTCCTTTCCGTT
>JAZUSL010000078.1:0-20289 GCA_045606705.1 Bacteroidales bacterium | reverse complement strand
TATCGACGTTTTTATGCGCATTTTGGTATGTTCTGACGAAATCTCAGAATCCACACGGAAAAATCTTCAAATATGTTAATAATCCAGAGTTTTGCTCATAAAAAAAGAAACTGCCTAACTTTTTGTTGTTAGACAGCCTCTTCTTGTTTTATCCTACAACTATATTGATGATTTTCTTTGGAACTACGATAACTTTTCTGATGCTCTTGCCTTCGGTCCATTTTGCCGCTTCCGGCGTCGCAACAACGATCTTCTCAATCTCGGCAGGACTTAATGCAATTGGCAATTCCAAGTCGAAACGTTTCTTGCCGTTGATAGAAACTGGATATGTAAAATTATTTTCCACGATATAACTCTCAACGAACTCAGGGAATTTCTGCATCACTACGCTATCATTATGACCAAGCTGATGCCACAACTCTTCAGCGAGATGAGGTGCGTAAGGAGAAATCATAATGGCGAGAGGTTCCAAAATCTCACGTTTGTTGCATTTCAGATCTGTCAACTCATTGACGCAAATCATAAATGCCGAGACGACAGTGTTGAATGAGATACGTTCGATATCGTCTTCTTCTTTCTTGATGAGTTTATGCAACGACTTCAGTTCTTCTTTTGTAGCAGGTTCGTCGCTGAATGAGAACTCGTTGTTTTCGTCGGTATATAATCTCCAGAACTTACGGATGAAACGATAGACGCCTTCAATGCCTTGAGTGTCCCATGGTTTTGATTGTTCCAAAGGTCCGAGGAACATCTCGTAAAGACGTAAGGTGTCGGCGCCATATTTCTCTACCAAGTCGTCAGGATTTTGTACGTTGAATTTAGATTTAGACATTTTTTCTATTTCCCATCCGCAGACGTAAATAGGGTTACCTTCCTTATCTTGTTCGAAGATGAACTGAGCATCGTGAAGGTCGTCGCGCCATTGTTTGAACTCTTCGGTATCGAGAATGTCGTTATGAACCATATTGATGTCGACGCGTATTGGGTCGCCGTATTCTTCTCTTCCAGGAATGTTTTTAGAAACGAAGAGACGTGGTGCTTCGAGTTGTTCTATATCTTCAAATGTAGGTACGTCCTTGCCAGCGATGAGGTCTTTGATCTTTTGGATTACTTCAGTGAAGTCTTTGTCGATAAGAACCTGACGGATAGGGATAAGTAATAATTTACATCCTAAGACGTCAGCGATATGTTCGTAAGCGTCGGCGACTTTCTCGAGTGACGACACTTTCTTGATTTCTATTATGATGTTCTTTTCTTGACAGTAGAAGTCGAATCTACGACGTCCCATCTTGTAATCTCTAACGAACTTGACTCCGAGTTTGCCGTCTTTGATAACTTCCCAAGTCTTATATTCCGCCATCTTTTCGAAGTTGACGCGATAGACGAAACTTGTTCTGCCTTGAATCATACCTTGGTTAATCATCTTTTGGAATGGTTCGTCTTTGCATGTAGCACCTATGTCGAATAAGAACTTATTCCAGAAACGGCTGTAAATCAAGTGACCTGTTCCGTGTTCAGCACCGCCGATATATAAGTCGACTTGTTGCCAATAGTCGTTAGCTTCTTTGCTTACGAATTCATCGTTGTTACGAGGATCCATATAACGGAGATAATAACCGCTTGAACCGGCGAAGCCAGGCATCGTATTAGTCTCTAAAGGATAACCTTCTTCTGTAGTCCAGTTCTTGGCGCGTGCCAATGGAGGTTCACCGTTTTCTGTTGGTTTATATGCGTCGATAGGAGGAAGTTCGAGAGGGAGTTTGCTTTCATCCAAGGCGTATGGCATTCCGTCTTTATAATAGATTGGGAATGGCTCGCCCCAATAACGTTGACGGCTGAAGATAGCATCGCGGAGACGATAGTTGGTCTTGCCTTTACCTATTCCTTTTTCTTCTACCTTGGCAATCATTGTTGCGATGGCTTCTTTCACGGTGAGACCGTTGAGGAACTCTGAGTTCACCATCACGCCTTCTTTAGCGTCGAACGACTCTTCCCATTGTGAGGCGTCGCTTGCTTCTTCGCCTGGTTTTGCCACCACTTGTATTATAGGCAAGTTGAAATGACGTGCGAAGGCGAAGTCGCGGCTGTCGTGAGCTGGCACCGCCATGATAGCGCCGGTACCGTAGCCCATGAGTACATAGTCGGCGACCCATATCGGAAT
The DNA here is from genome assembly GCA_045606705.1 of Bacteroidales bacterium. Classification (GTDB taxonomy): domain Bacteria; phylum Bacteroidota; class Bacteroidia; order Bacteroidales; family F082; genus Limimorpha. Next base: position 18,128 of record JAZUSL010000078.1, on the reverse strand, counting down.
TCGTGCTCCGGTGAATGGGTTGATGCCATATGCACCTGTAAATACGCCGGAAACTTTCTTCACTTCTGACATACGTTCGCGTTCTGAGCGGTTCTTTGCCCAGGTGACATATTCTTCCACTGCCTCGCGCTGCTCGTCGGTGGTGATGCTGCTTATCAATTCGTGTTCTGGAGCAAGCACCATGAATGTAGCACCGAACAAGGTGTCGGCACGTGTGGTGAAGACTTCAATATTAATATCATTGTCGGCGATGTCGAAGAATAATGATGCTCCCATCGACTTGCCTATCCAGTTGCGTTGCACTTCCTTTATCGACTCGCTCCACTCTATAGTTTCCAATCCTTGAAGGAGACGTTCAGCGTATGCTGTGATACGAAGCAACCATTGTTTCATGGTCTTACGTACTACTGGATGACCTCCACGCACTGAAAGACCGTCGGCGACTTCGTCATTTGCAAGAACGGTACCGAGTTCAGGACACCAGTTAACCATAGTGTCGGCGAGATATGCGAGACGATAGTTCATCAAAATCTCTTGCTGTTCTTTCTCGCTCATGGCGTTCCATTGTTCGGCGCTGAAGTCGAGAGGTTTGCTGCAAGCGGCGTCCAAACCTTCTGTGCCTTGTGTCGTGAATCTCTTCATCAAGTCGGCGATAGGTTGTGCCTTCTTACTTTGGTTACAATAATATGAGTTGAAAAGTTGGATGAATGTCCATTGTGTCCATTTGTAATATTCAGGGTCGCTGGTACGAACCTCGCGGTCCCAGTCGTAACAGAAACCAATCTTATCCATCTGTTCGCGATAACGGTTGATGTTTTTCTCTGTCGTTATTGCAGGGTGTGTTCCTGTTTGGATAGCATATTGTTCTGCTGGGAGACCGTAAGCATCGTATCCCATTGGGTGCAATACGTTAAAACCTTTGAGACGTTTGTAACGAGCATATATGTCTGATGCTATATAACCTAGAGGGTGTCCCACATGAAGACCAGCTCCTGATGGATACGGGAACATGTCTAAGATATAAAACTTTGGCTTGCTCTTGTCGATGTCGACTTTATAAACATTATTGTTGCGCCAATATTCTTGCCATTTCTTTTCTACTTCGTTGAAATTGTAATCCATAATCGAGTTTTTTATGAAGTCACAAAGATAATCTTTTTTTTAATGCATAATTCACAATGCATAATGCATAATCCTTTTTTTTGAACTATGAATTATGATTTTAGATCATATAAAAAGAAGTATCAGTCTTTCGACCAATACTTCTTAGATTTTCAAGTTTTTAGATTTTCAGATTTTAAATCTTATTCATAGATTTTTGCTTCACATTCGTTGTTGAGTACCATCAAACCATTCAATGTTAAAGCCATCATTTCGTCTTCGCCTGGATATACGCAAACAGGAGCGATCTTTCCGAGGTGACCTTCTAATATCTTGCAGAAGTTTTTGTCGTATGCCATACCGCCTGTTACGAAGATAGCGTCAACGTCCATGCTGAATGCTGATGCTGCGAGACCACCGACTTCTTTAGCTACTTGATAAGCCATTGCGCGATAGACGAGTTCCCATTCTTTGTCGCCAGCTTTGACTCTGTTTTCAACTTCCATAGCATCGTTTGTACCTAAGTAAGCAACGAAACCGCCTTGACCTTTAAGCATAAGGTCTATTTCTTTCTTGGTGTATTTGCCGCTGAAGCAAGCGTTCATAAGAGGACCTGATGGCAATGCGCCTGAACGTTCTGGTGTGAAAGGACCGTCGCCGTTCAATGCGTTGTTGACGTCAACGACGCGACCTTTTTTGTGTGCTGCCACTGAGATACCACCGCCGAGGTGAATACCGATGAGGTTCAACTCTTCATATTTCTTACCTACTGTTGTTGCATGTTGACGTGCGATGACCTTTTGATTCAAAGCGTGGAACACCGACATACGTGGAAATGCAGGATGTCCTGAGAAACGTGCCACGTCTTCCATTTCGTCTACGATAACTGGGTCAGCGATATAAGCTTTTACACCTATTGACTTAGCGATGTCGTCAGCAATCAAACCACCGAGGTTACATGCATGTTCGCCTACCGGACTGTTGACCAAGTCACGTTTCATAGCTTCATTAACTTCGTAAATACCTGATGTGAGAGGTTTCAACAAACCGCCACGACCTACTACCATATTAACGTCACTGAGTTCGATGCCTGCGCTTTCCAATTCTTTAAGGATAACGTCCTTGCGGAAATGATATTGATCAGCTATATGTTCAAAAGGAGCTATTTCTTCAGCTGAGTGTTTGATATTCTTCTTGAAAACGCATTCTTTGTTTTGGAAAACAGCAACCTTTGTTGATGTTGATCCTGGGTTTATGATTAATAATTTGTAATTCATAGTCTTTAATGTTTTTATATTATTATTTTGCTAACAATGCGGCTAATGCTATTGAATATAATTTTGTCTTAGATGTGTCGCCACGTGATGACAATACGCATGGGACCTTAGCGCCCATAACGACTGCTGCCACTTCAGCATGGTCGAATTTGCTGTTACATTTGTAGAATACGTTGGCAGCCTCGATGCATGGGAATAAGAGACAGTCGGCGTCGCCTGCAACAGGGCTCTTGAAACCTTTGATAGCTACTGCTTCAGCATCGATAGCAAGGTCTAATGAGATAGGACCGTCAACAACACAACCTTTAATTTGACCGCGTTCTGCCATCTTGGTGATGAGAGCTGCATCGATGCAAGCTTGCATGCCGACGAGCATTTGTTCTGTTGCTGTGATGACAGCTAACTTAGGGTTCTTGATGTCTAAAGCATTAGCTGTAGATACTAAGTATTTTAACAATGTTTGTTTTTGTTTGAAATCTGGAGCTGGGATGATAGCGCAGTCACTTGCAATCAATAACTTGTGGTAGTTAGGATTTTCTATTGCACAGACGTGAGCTAATGTTGCGTTTGGAGGACATAATCCGCGTTCTTTGTTCAAGATAGCGCGCATGTATTTGTCTGTTGAGAGGAGACCTTTCATCATGATGTCGGCTTCACCTGCATTGATGAGGTCGCAAGCTTTAGCAGCTGCCTTGATTTCATCTGGTTCATGAACGATGGTGAATTTGTTGATGTCGATGCCTTCAGCTTCGCAAACCTTAGCGATAACGTCTTTGTCACCACATAAGATACCTTCTATTAAACCATTGTCGATAGCTGCACTTACAGCGCAGATTGTGTGATCGTCGTTAGCGTATGCTGCAGCTAAGCGTTTCTTTGGACGGCTGCGCAATACTTCGAACATTTGCTCTAATTTATTCATAGCGTAAAATTTATATTATTAAACCTAAATTATTAACAACCTATATATCTTGATATAACTAGTCTCAATATCTCTGATGTTCCTTCACCGATTTGTAATATTCTTTGGTCGCGATAGAAACGTTCCATGTTAAAATCTTTTAACAATCCGTGACCGCCCATTACCTGTACTGCGTTGTCGCATACTTCAGCAGCTACTTCAGAGCAATATAATTTTGCCATCGCAGCTTCTTTACCGAAAGGCATTCCGGCGTCTTTAATTCTACATGCTTTATACAAAAGGCAACGTGCTGCTTCAATCTTCATTGCCATGTCAGCGAGTTTGAAACTAACAGCCTGGAACTTGCAGATCTGTTTCCCGAATTGTTCTCTTTTTTTGGAATATTCAAGTGCCATCTCGTATGCACCTTGAGCGCATCCTAATGCCATCGCTGCAATGGAGAGACGTCCGCCGTCTAAGGTAGCGAGCATGATATGAGAACCTTGTCCCGGCGCGCCGAGCATATTTTCTTTTGGAAGTTCTACATTATTGAAAGTGAGCTTGCCTGTGTTGGAGGCACGCCACATCATCTTGCGGTTCATCGGTTCTTGGGTGAATCCTGGAGTATCGTTCTCCATCAGGAAGGTGGTGAATTCTGGTTTGCCGTTGTTCTCTCCGGAGATGACTTGCACGGTGCTTCCCAATGTAATCGGTGTAGCGCTGTTGGTGATGAATATCTTGGTTCCGTTGAGAATCCATTTGTCGTCATCCAATCGTGCTGTCGATTTGGTTCCGCGTGAGTCGCAACCTGCTGTCTCTTCTGTTAAACCAAATCCCCAGAGATGTGTCTTGCAAAGACGTGGGAGATATTTTTCTTTTTGTTCTTTAGTTCCATATTCTTTGATAGGACTGATGCCTAATGAGTTGTCGGCTGCTATTGTCGCTGCTGTTGAACCATCCACTCTTGAAAGTTCTTCAACAGCTATTATATAAGATAAGGTGTCGAGTTCCTGTCCGCCATATTCTTTAGGCACACATATCCCGAGAAGTCCGAGGTCTGCCATCTTACGTGTCAACTCCACGTCAAAGATTTCGTTTTCATCGTTATATGCTGCCACGGGTTTCACCTCGCGTTCTGCAAAGTCACGAACTTTCTCGCGTAACTCTATCTGTTGTTTTGTTAAATCGAAATTCATATAACTAATTCTATCAAAATAGTTTTAACATCTACTTTATCATTTTCACTGACGAAGACCTTAGCGACCCTGCCACTGGTCATCGCCTTTATATTGTTTTCCATTTTCATGGCTTCAACAACGCATAAGATATCACCTTCCTTAACGTCGTCGCCTTCCTTGACGTTGACTTTGATAACCTTGCCGGGCATAGGTGAGTGATATTCTAAATCGTTGTTCTTGTTTTCTGTGTGTGAATAATCTTTTGTGTCGTTAAGTTCATCGTTACGACGACAGATGAAGTCTAATCCTTTGAAATGAACGCAATAGTTATTGTCGCTTGTCTCAGAGACAAAGATAGATTCCGTCATTCCGTTGATGATCACTTTGTTGATACCACCTCCATTCTGTGACAACAAGACTTCATATGTTTGTCCGTTGATGACACAATATAACGACTTACGATTGATGCGGTCAATCTGTACATGGCACAAAGTCTGTTGTTTGTTGTCTGTTGTCTGTTGTCCTGAAACAACGACGTCAACATTCATATTATATCTCCAATAACCTATCTCTTCCCAGATGTTGTCGATGTTTTTGTTTTCCAGAAAAATCTTATTGAAATCGTAGAAAAGGAAAAGAGCCACGACGTCTTCTTTTTTGATCTCATCGCGCATCTTATGCATGGAACTAATCAATTCATCCTGATGTTTCTCGCAATAAGATGTATCGATCTTGTTTTCAAGGAAGTCTTTATTGTCTATGATACTCTGTAGGTAAGGTATATTGGTTTTCTTGGTTTGTACTATATAATCTTTAAGAGCGTTTCTTGTTATTTCTATGGCGCTTTCTCTGTCTTTACTGTGACATATGAGTTTGCTTATCATAGGGTCGTAACTATCAGAAATAGTTGTCGGTCTGTCGATGCTGCTGTCGATTCTCACTCCGCGCATTTTAGGTTCGTGGTATAAAGTGAGTTGGGCTGGTGCCGGCATGAAGTTGTTTTCTGGGTCTTCTGCATAGATACGACATTCAATGGCATGACCGTTAGCGGTGACGGAGTCTTGAGTGTAACCCATCACTTTTCCGCGTGCTATGCGGATCTGTTCTTCAACGATGTCTATGCCTGTCCTTTGTTCCGTTACCGGATGTTCCACCTGGATACGAGTATTCATTTCGAGGAAATAGAAGTTCTGGTTTTCATCGACGATAAACTCTACAGTTCCGGCGTTGTTGTAATTCATCTTCTTGCAGAGACTGACGGCGGTCTCGCAAATAGCCTTACGTCTTTCTTCTGTCAATGTAGGTGATGGTGATTCCTCGATGACTTTCTGATATCGGCGTTGCACGGAGCATTCTCTTTCGTGGAGATGTATTACGTTGCCGTGATGGTCGGCGAGGATCTGTACTTCTATATGACGAGGATTTCTAATATATTGTTCTATGAATATTTGTCCGTTGCCGAAGTAGCGTTCTGCTTCGCGTGATGCTTGTTGAAGCGATGTTGACAATTGTGAGGCGTCTTCAACTATGTGCATTCCTTTGCCGCCGCCGCCGGCAGATGCTTTTATCAAGACGGGATATGGTAATACGGCTGCGTGCGTCTCTATCTCTTCGATGCTTCCTACCATTCCCCAAACAACAGGAATGTCGTTGTCGATAGCGAACTGACGTGCTCTAATCTTGTCACCCATCAACCGCATGGTGTCAGCGTCAGGACCGATAAATATCAAATTGTTTGCCTTACATGCTTCTGCAAATTCCGCATTCTCCGATAAGAAACCATAACCGGGATGTATGGCATCGGCACCGGCATCTAATGCAAGGTCAATAATCTTTTGTATATTGAGATATGTTTCTTTTAAGGTTCCGTTGCCAAGAGGACGAGCCTCATCAGCGACACGGCAGTGGAGAGAGTCTACGTCGTTGTCGGCATAAATAGCAACAGAATTGATACTTAGTTTTCTTAAAGTACCAATGATACGAACAGCTATCTCGCCTCTGTTCGCGACTAATATCTTATGTATTTTCTTCGAAGGCATAACAACTCACAAAGGTAATAAAAAAACTTTGAACTTTGAACTATGAGCGATGAACTTTTTTTATAAAAAAGCACATAGGTGTTAATACCTGAGAGTATAAAAAACAAGAGACGCCATCTAGTGACGTCTCTGTATCAATTTTATATTCCTTAGAGTCGCATCAATGTTCTTTAACTTTTGCAGGAATCATTGAAACGTCTCTACATGAGTTGTCAATTGTTAATTGTACATTCTTCATTAACTTCTGCTTCCGGTTCGCTCTTGACGATTGTCAATTCCTCGATGAGGTTTGTTGCGCCTGCGAATTTGTCGATGACGAACAATACGTAACGAGCGTCAACATTGATTGTACGTTGTAATCTTGGTTCGAAGTTGATGTCGCCGCTCATAGCTTCCCAGTTGCCGTCGAAAGCGAGACCGATAAGTTCACCTTTGCCGTTCATGATAGGACTGCCTGAGTTACCGCCGGTGATGTCGTTTGTTGAAAGGAAGCAAACAACCAACTCGCCGTTTTCATCAGCATATTGACCGAAGTCTCTTGCTTCGATGAGGTCTAACAATCTTTGTGGAACGTCGAATTCATAGTCGCCTGGAACGTATTTCTCAATGATACCGTTAGCTGTACAGATATAGTCATATTGGATGGCGTCAGCTGGTTGGTAATCTTGAACAGAACCGTAACTCATACGTAATGATGAGTTGGCGTCTGGATATAATGATTTTTCTGGTTGTGTCTCAGCGTAAAATTCGCGTAAACCTTTAACGAAGAGATGACTGTTTTCATCAATAGCTGTCATTGCCATACGATATGGAGCGAGATTCATCACCATGTGATTTATCATAGCATTGTAAACAACGTAAGCTGGATCTTTTTCAACTTTCTTTGCGTTAGGTTTTTCGATGAATGCCTTGATTGATTCTGGAGTTGCGAAGATAGAGTTTTCCAAAATGTCGTTTGCCAATGCAACAACGTCGCCTTTGTAGTTTTTCTCTACCAAGTTATAGAAGTTAGGATTTGCTTCAGCATTGAATGTATTGTAATACAATTTCAACATTTCAACCAACATCTTATCTTCTAATGGTTTGTAAGTCTCAGCAAAGAAAGCGTCGACGTCGATGGCTTTGAGTTCTTCTTCAGCTTTTGCCAAAGCTTCTTTGTCTTTCTTGTCGGTGCCGGCATAAGAAGCAAACTCGCCAGAGATTCCTATAGCACCTGTCATAGCCAAGTAGTTAGGATAATAGATTGAAGGTGTGAATTGTGCTGCCAATTTGTAATTTTCTGCGAAGATGTCTAATACTTTACCGTATTCTTCAACGCGAGCTGGATTAGCATTAACCCATTCTGTAAACTGATTTTCGAGTTCAGCTTTTGCCTCAGCTACTTTATTTTTACGTAACATCAACATCTGACCTTCAAAGTTTTTCCATGTGTTGGCGAGACCTGCTTTGTCGTCGGCGTACATGATGTTTACAGAAGCGTCTTTCTGCATGAATTCGTCCATGACATCTGTTTGGAGTTTGAAGATGTCGTGTATTGTTGGATAGAATGATTCAACGTTATAGTCGATACCGTAAGATGTGAGGTAACGTTCTGTTGTTCCTGGGAATCCCCAGATCATTGTGAAGTCATCTTTTTGTACGCCGTCGAGGCTGATAGGAAGATGATGTTTTGGAGTGAGAGGTTTGTTGTCTGGTGAATAAGGTGCTGGGTTGCCGTCAGCGTCAGCGTAAACGCGGAAAATTGAGAAGTCGCCTGTGTGACGTGGCCACATCCAGTTGTCGGTGTCGCCGCCGAACTTACCGATTGATGAAGGAGGAGTGCCTACGAGACGTACGTCGGTATATACTTGATATACGAACATATAATATTCGTTACCTTCGAAGAAACCTTTGATGATTGGGTTGTATTTGCCATCTTCTGAAGCTGCCATTTCTAATTCTTTTGCTTTGGCAGCGATAGCTTTGTTACGTTCTGCCCATGTCATAGTGTCGTTAACAACACTGAAGATTTGTTCTGTAACGTCTTCCATACGTACTAAGAAAGAAGCTGAGATGCCTTCTGCTGGAAGTTCTTCGCTGAAGTCTTTAGCCCAGAAACCGTCGGTGAGATAATCGTGTTCAACGGTACTGAGTTTTTGGATTGAACCGTAACCGCAGTGATGGTTGGTGAACATGAGACTGTTTTGTGAAACGATCTCGCCTGTACAGAAGAAACCGCGTGGTGTTGCGCCTTCTGAGAGACCTACGATAGCGTCTTTCAAACTGCTGTTGTTGATACTGTAGAGTTCTTCAGGAGTAAGTTGAAGACCCATCTTTTGCATGTCGACATAATTCAAACGCTCGACGAACATTGGTAACCACATACCTTCGTCAGCACGTACTTTGCCCACTAATGAGAATACTGCAAGGGCAACTAATAAGAATGTTTTTTTCATTTTTTAATTTATTTAGTTAGTTATTGTTCATCAGTCTCGTATGACGTGTCATACGTTATATCTGTGTGAGCCTTCAGGCTCGATATGTTGTGTTCGGTGTAATACGATACGTCTCTACCTTAATTTTCAATTATTATCAATGAGGAGTTCCGGTGACATTTCGTAATAGATGTCTGTTGGGATTCCCATGCCGTTTACCTTATCTAAGTCGGCTTGCAATGTAGGTTTGATGACACCGTCGGTAGCGATCCATTCTTTTACGAATTCGTAGTTGCCGTCGCCTTGAGCCTTGAGGATTTCGCCGCCGAGTTTAGCGACAGCGTCTTTCATTGCTTCGAAGTTGATTGCATACATACCTTCTTCGTTACGTGTGAATGCGCCTTCTTTTTCAAGGAAGTTGAAAGTAAGCATGTTTGCCTTGCCGTGTGCGCTAGCAGCACCGAAACGAACTGAACGGAAGATTCCTGCCATGAATGTGGTGTAGTTTTCTTCTAATGTTGAGTTTGTATATTCACCCATTTCAGCGAGTTTTGTAACTAAATAAAGACCGAGGATGTCAGCCTTAGCTTCTTCAATAGCTGAATATTGTTCTTTGAGAGCGTGACGTACTGTGCCTTTTCCGTCGAGTGTGTTTTTGATTCCCATTCCGTGAGCCACTTCGTGGAACATGACGTTAGCGAAGAATGCTTCAAACTTGATGTTCTTGCGTGATTCAGGAGTCATAAGAACGTCTGAGATAGGAACGAGGATGTTGTCGAACTTTGCTTTCATGGCGTTCTTGAGTTGTAACTTACGAGTTCCTTTTTGAAGTTGAACCTGTTCGTCGTTAGGTAAGTTGATGGCGATGGTCTTGCCTGCCATGTTACAGTCACCGCCGTAGAATACAGCGTCGTAGACAGCGAGGTCGGCATCAGCACCTGGTTTCTCTGCTTTGTATTCTGGTGCTACTGGAAGTTGTGTCTGTAATTCAGGAAGAAGTTCAGCGTAATGAGCGAGTTGCTTGCTCCATGCGTGGTCTTTAATCAAGATGAAAGCTTCGTGAGCTGCCTTGTAACCATAAAGAGCGTCAACGTAATTTTCGATTGGACCTACAACGAAGTCGACGTTGTTGTTACGGACATCCATCCATGCCATATCGCTTTCAAAATATTCGTCTGTCAATAAAGCCTTTGATCTGAGACGTAAGTAATCAGCGAATTCTTTGTCGCCTGCGAGGTCGGCTGCTTTTAACAATAAGTCGGCGGCTTTTTGGATTTGTTCAGCGTAAGCTTCATGATACCAGACGGATTGTAATTTGCCGTTTTCGTCACGTTTAATCAAAGTGTAGAGACTTGTCTTGTCAGGGTCATCCCATGCTTCGAATTCTTCCTTTGTCATGTCAGCTGGATAGAAACCTGCGCCTTGAGGCATTTCGCCATATTCTGGAAGGAATGAAGCGAGACCATCGAAATGATTCCAAGGACCGTAGTTGATTTCTGCGAAGAGACGAGCGTCTTTATCCTTAATAGAATTTAAGAATGTTTCTTTGTCGCCACCGAATTGTTGTGTCCAGAAGATGTCGTCCATGATGTTACCGACTTCATAGAGATAGTTCAACATTTGTTTTTCGTTGTCAGACAAATGGCTGATGTCGGAAGTGAGCTGAACCTTAGCATATTGTTTTGTAAGATCAGCATAGTTTGTCTTAGATTCTTGTTTGTCGGCGCAGCTTATCGTTGCAGCACCTAATGTTAAAATCATTACTAAGTTTTTAATTTTCATTTTTGTTTATTTTGTTTGTTAATATTTTTTAAGTTAACGGACAACAGACTTTGTCCACATTATTTTTTTCAGATTTTCAGATTTTCAGATTCTCAGTTTCTAACCAAATCAACAATCCAGTTAATGTCGTTCCAAGTTTGTACGAAATATTGTTTTATTCCGCCGAATATGTTTAGCGGTTCTGAAACTCCGCCACTTACGGCATATATAATTATCGACATATTAAAAAGCAGGAATGTTATGATGTATAGATATGAGAGGAAAACTCCGCATAGTTGTATGTCGCTCTGGTCGCGGCGGGTGTCTTTTTTCCAGCAGAAGAAATAGAACATCAAGGAGAATCCGATGATGACGTCGACTATCGGCAGACATTGGTTCTTTATCATCAGGCGGAAAAGAAGCAGTAGGAAAGTGAGATAAGGAAGCATATAAGGTGCGAGAGTCGACAAAATGTTGATGCGGTTGCTGTTTCTAGAGCTGCTCACGAAACCGAGAGTGTTGTCGCCGTATGAAAGAGAATCAGCTGATTTTGCGTTGAACTGATATATTTTTCTTCTCAGGAAAAGTGCGCCGACGAGCATGTGTGCGCCTTCGTGCGACATGGTCTGCATGATGTCGATGTTTTTCTTGAAGAGAAATTTATGAAAAATAATGTACACAATGAAACCTACGCCCATCCATAGATAACCGGAAAATTGCTGATTCATAGATGCATTGACGGCATACATTATAGTTCTGTAAAATTCGAATGCTGATATAATAACAGCGATAACCAAAAGGAATATGGTTATAAATCTACGGAATTTACTCATAACTAATAATTTAAAAAATATGACTTCGTGTTATTTCTCGTTTGTAAAATTAAGAAAAAAACTGCAAAGTTTTACAATGATTTTGAAATAAATTAAATCTGCAAAGTCTCAGAGTCTCAGAGTCTCAAAGTTCTAAGAACCCTACGACTTGCTGCCTTAAACAAAAACTTCCGCCGCAATTCCGTCGGCTAAGAGCATACCTTCATCAGTAAGAATGAAGTTGTTGTCTTTTCTTAATATTATTTCAGGATTGAGATGTTTCTTAATATTTTTTAAGAAATGTTCCGCATAACTGTCTCCATAATCGGAAGCGATTTTCTCGATGTTGCATCCCCATGATGTCCTTAACGACGTCATAACATATTCGTTATATCTGTCATCTGTAGTCAGAATCTCTCTCTCGTAATATAACTCCGCGACTTCTCCCGATTCCGCGACCCTGCGACTTTGCGACCCAGCGACCTCAACCAACTGAATATACTTCGTCAAATTTGAGACATTCCACTGACGTGATTTTCCGTCGTATGAATGTGCCGACGCGCCTAATCCCAGGTATTTAACGTCTTTCCAATAGATGCTGTTGTGCTGCGACCTGCAGCCTTCCTTCGCGAAGTTGGAAATCTCATAATGTTCGAAACCGTGTTCTTTGGTTCTTTCTATCAAGATGTTATAATGACGAATCATATCATCTTCGTTAACATTTTGCAGAATGCCTTTTTCTATCTTTTGTCCTAAAATTGTTTTCGGTTCAACGGTGAGTGCGTATGCCGAGAGATGTGATATTCCTGTTGAGAAGAAAATATCCAGATTTTTGTTCCACGATGTTTCTGTCAAAGTCGGGATGCCGTAAATCAAATCGAGGGTGAGTTTGTCGAAATCAACGCTTTTCAGATCGTCGATGACTTGAAGCGCGTGTCTCGAATCGTGGCGTCGGTCTAAGTATTTCAAGTCTTCGTCGTTGAAACTCTGTATTCCGACGCTGATTCTGTTGATTCCTAATTTTTTTAAAGAAATCATCTTTTCTTTGTCGATGGTATCCGGATTCACTTCAAGAGTTATTTCTGGATTGGAAATGATGTTATAATTATTTCGTAACGATTCTAAAATATCTTCAATATGACGTAACGACAATAGGGAAGGAGTGCCTCCTCCAAAATATATCGTCCTTACTTCTTCTCCTCCAAGATATTGATTACGAATTATAATCTCTTTCTTCAAGGTTTCAACATAATCGTCAATCTTGCTTTTTGATGCCAAAGAAAAGAAGTTGCAGTAAGCGCATTTGCTGTTACAAAAAGGTATGTGAATGTAGATTCCTGCCATGCCACAAATTTACAAAAATTAAATTCAGTTTTATAGATGAAATTCTAAATTATTTTTTACATTTGTCGAAAAATTATGCCTATGAAAAAAATTGTTTTTTACCTCGGATTAGTAGTTTTGATGTTGATGACATCATGCTCCACATCAAAGAAAATGTCTACAACTGTAAGAACTTATGATGTTGAAACAATGGGTGTCGGGAATGATGGAACTTATCTTATCAAAGTAACAGATTATTTCCGTACAACAGATGAGACGGTTTATCTGGACGGTTTGAAAAAAGATGCCGTACATTGCGTTATTTATAGCGGCATTCCTGCCGGAAATGGTTCGATAAATCAACCTCCTTTGATGAACAAGGATACAAAAATTGAAGGAAACGAACAAGCTCTTAACCAATTCTTTGAACAGAAACAGTATCTGCAATTTATCAATTCTGTGGTAAATAGTTCAAAGACCATAACAAAACTTCAAGGTTCTAAGGATTATAAAATAAGTGTTGTTATATCAGTCAATAAAGACCAACTCCGTAAATATCTCATCGATAATGATATCATCAAATCGTTGGATTATATTTTTTAATTGACGATGCGTTGTGAGTAATGACTTTTTAGTTATAAATTCTGAATATATGAAAAAAATTACTGTCATATTGTTGTTGTTGGTCGTGTCGTTCCCGATCTTTGCGCAAGATACGATAACAAATAGCGTCTCTCTCAGAAAAAGAAACGACAACATTTCAACCTATCATCGCAGCTCGTGGTATAATCTCTTGATTTTTCACAACGACCAGAAGTATGCGGATGAGATTCTTACAACATATCGTTATCGTCCTCAGAGTGATAAGTTCAACGACCATTCGCTTCCGATGGATGTGGTGACGACTAAAGGTAAGAAATATGCCAAGTTCAATAAAATTGACAAGTTCATCATGGAAAGCGATATCGCCAATGACTTGGTGGCTAAGTGGTTTAACAGAAATGATAGTACCGGCTATTGTAATATGGAACTTATCTATCGTAGAGGTATTGAAGGCGCTACGACTGAAAATGTTGAGATGGCAGAACTTACAAAAAGAGGAAAGTCTGTTTTGATGGATTCTGGCACCGACCTCATCGGCAATACTTTCGTCCTCGCTCACGATATCATCTATATCGATAAGGGAGAGAGAAATAAAAAAACAGCCAAAGGAATAAGCGGATTCGGAAAATTCCTGAATGACTTAGGTGAAGTGATGTCTGAAGTGACAGGCGAGAATTCTTATTCTGAATTGGGCAGATCGTTGAACGACTTGTCGGATGTTACCGCCGACGTGGTAGATGATTTTGAGGGATTTAGAGTCAAGATACAAACTCATCTTTATAGACTGAACTGGCAACTTTCCGACAATGACTTCTTCTATGAGAATTATTATCTCGACGAAAATTATTATGATGAGTCTAAATTCCACGCTTGGGATACAGCAAATTACACGCTAACATACGTCGGAACACAGGAGGCAATTTGTGGTGAGACAGTCTTGAAAGGAAGATATGATTTGTCGCAACTTATAAAAATTGTCGTCTATCGTACGTTGGACGAGAGTGTCGTGAAACTACAGAAGAATTATGAAGAGTTCAGAATTAAAGAACCTATCTATAAAATTGAAGACGGCGTCGTTATCGCTAAGATAGGTCTCAAAGAAGGTATCACTCCCGATTCTAAATACGAGGTGTTGGAGAGAATAGAAAGTGCCGACGGTACAAGCAAATACAAGAGGGTTGGTACGTTGAAACCTATGGCGGATAAGATTTGGGACAACCGTTATATGGCTTTGGAAGATGGTGCTGTTAACTCCGACTTGGACGGAACATATTTTAAAGTGACAGGCGGAAGTGATTTATATCCGGGACTATTAATCAGAGAAATTAAGTTTTAATGCGAAAGTTTGTTGTTTTCATAATTGTATGCTGCTTCTTGACTGGCTGTGACTCTGTTGAGAAGCAGCAGTTTTTTGGCACCACCCAAGGTTCCTATTATTCAATAATTTATTACGATGAACAGAACCGTGACTTCAGCGGCGACTTCGACTCTATCTTCAGAGAGATAGAAAACACTCTTTCGTTATGGGATGAAAACTCTATGATTAGCAGAGTGAACCGTAATGACGAGTCCGTCGTCTTAAATCAGATTTTCATCGATAACTTCAACTATGCCATGCGTGCCGCCGAACTCTCGGAAGGTTATTTCGACCCTACCGTCGGACCTCTCGTCTCTGCCTGGGGATTTCATTTCAAGGATGGTGTGGAGATGACACCTGAAATAGTCGACTCATTAAAACAATTTGTCGGTTATCATAAAATAAAGATTGAAGATGGAAAAGTCATAAAGGAAAATCCTGATATGACTTTAGATTTCAACGCTGTGGCACAAGGATATACCACCGATATGATTGGCGATTTCCTCTTGCTGAATGGCGTGGAGAATTTCCTCGTCGACGTCGGCGGTGAGATTCTGGCGATGGGCAACAAACCTAACGGCGACCTCTGGAAAGTGGGCATCGAGAAACCCGCTGAAGACAAAGACGCCGAGCGCATCGTGCAAGAGATTGTGGAACTGAAAGACAAGAGCATCGTGACATCGGGCAACTACAGGAAATATGTTGAGCGCAACGGAAAACGTTATTCTCACAGCATCGACCCTAACACCGGTTTCCCCGCCGCTAACAATATGTTGAGCGCTACCATAATATGCGACGACACCTCATGGGCTGACTGTCTCGCTTCTATCTGCATGCTCGTAGGAATGGAGAGGGCAAAAGAAATACTCGCCACACAAAAAGACGTGAAGGCGTTTTTCATCTATGAAGAAGAAGGGGAGGTGAGGACTATGAACTATGGCGATGAACTATGACTATGAACTATGGCGATGAACTATGACTATGAACTATGGCGATGAACTATGACTATGACTATGACTATGAACTATGAACTATGAACTATGAACTGACGACTGACCGCTGACCGCTAAAAAAATAATTTTTCTTCTTAAAAAAATTAACATTTTCCTTGTTAATAATAAAATAATGTACTACCTTTGCGCCGCATTTTTTGGGGTACTTATTTCATTACAAAATCAAATACTTAACTATTTTAAATCATTCCTTTCTTTTGCTTTTTCCCCGTAATTACTAGGGTGAACTATGACTATGAACTATGGCGATGAACTATGACTATGAACTATGACTATGAACTATGAACTATGAACTGACTGCTGACGACTGACCGCTGACTGCTGACCGCTGACGACTGACCGCTGTTAAAAAATAATTAAAAATATAATAAACAAAACTTAAAAATTTAAACAAGAATGAAAAAAAGATTTTTACTTTTAACATTGATTATGTGCCTATTTGGGGGGGTGAAATCTTCCTTACTTAATGCACAAGATGACTCAAATGTAGTAACGATTGGAGAGGGAACTAAAACAAATTACAACATTCCATTCGATATTTTTTATGAATACTCGTTCTGCCAACAGTTGTTTACTAGTAAAGAAATAAATAAAACTGGTACAATTACATCTATTTCTCTCAGATTCTACGGCGAGACGAATAGTGTAGGTAATGTGAATGGAGCCACAATCGAACCAAATAATAAAACATTTACAAGGAATATTGCTATATATCTAACTAATGTTGAAGCCACTTGTCTGACGAATGAAGCTGGAATAAATTTAGAAGAAGATGCAGAACCTGATTTCTCAGGGGAAGTTACCTTAAATCCTAAAAGTTGGGTTGTTTTTGACATAAGCAATGGATTTACTCTGGAAGAAGGAAAAAATCTCTTAGTTACAATAGCAGATAATACAGGAAACAAAGCAGGAAGTAAATATTACTATTGGTATTGTGATGCTGTAGATGATGGCTTTGCATTGAGTAAAAGTAACAGCCAATTAACAGATCCTAGTCAAGTTGACAACAAGAACCCTATTGTACAAAATAACAGAAGTCAAATCCAACTCACTTTCGCTTCTGATGGCGATGGCGAAGATGACCCAGAAACACCAGCATTTGAATTTACAACAGAAGGTAATTGGAATGAAGGTGATAACTGGAAAGGTGGTGCTGTTCCTGGAAACGGTGCCATAGTTGTTCTCAAAGCAAATGCTACAATAACTGCAAAAGATAATATTAACGTTGCAGACCTTACAATATCAGAAGGCGCATCATTAACAATTAATGGTTCTTTGAATATAACAGGTAAATTCAGCAATACAGATGCTTCAAAATTAGTTATTAACGACGGCGGTCAAATCTTCCAGAAAAACGCTGGCGTTAAAGCTACTTTCAATATGAGCATCAATAATCCAACAGAATGGTCAGAAAATAATATTGATGGATGGCAGTTTATTTCATCTCCATTTACAGATGCCTCTATTAGTGACTTCGTCACAGCAGGTGATGGTAATGATTACGACTTGTATAAGTTTGACGGCAAACAAGTGGGTGCTGAATGGCAAAACCAAAAAGCTATCGCTACATTTGATCCACAATTCGTTCCAGGTCGCGGTTATTTAGCTTCATATGAATCTAAAAAGGACGTAAGTGTAAGCGGTACTCTTCGCAATGAATTAACAATGAATTATACATTTGGGGATTATCAATATAATGTAGATTTAAAAGACTTCCATTTGGTTGGTAATCCATTCCCATTCGATATGGATATGTCAAAATTATATAATATGACATATAATATAATCGAAGGCTATGCGGTCGTAAATAACGGTTCCTATTCATATTATAACTTAGAAGGAACAATACCTGCTGGTGACGGTTTCTTCGTTAAAGCGACAGGTAGGGATGCTACATTTTATTACGACCACAATGCTAAAAGTTCAAGAAGTGGCAATGCAAATTCTCTCAACATCACAGCTACAGGTAACGCTGGTAAAGACAATGTTGTTGTCAACTTCAACGGCGAAGGCGAAGGCTTCCCTAAACTCCAAAACTTCAACGATGCTATCGCTACAGTATATGTACAAAATAACGACGTAAATTACGCTATCTTCAACTGCAATGAAGACGTTCAAGAAATTGAACTCTGCTTCAACGCTAACCAAATGGGCAACTACACAATCTCTGCCCAAGCTGAAGGCAAATTTGAAACTGTCACATTAGTCGACCGCTTCACAGGCATCGAAACAAATATGTTGTTAGAAGACTACTCATTCACAGCAATGAGCGAAGAAAACAACAACCGTTTCATCCTTAAGTTAGCTGTCAGCGATCAGCAGTCAGCAGTCAGCGACAACTTCGTTTAC
>JAZUSL010000077.1:0-20620 GCA_045606705.1 Bacteroidales bacterium | reverse complement strand
AGTGTGTCATTTAAAGTTGGTTCAGGTTCTGCCACCACAAGACAGTACGAAGTCTATTTGAAGAATACAGATCAAAGTACATTCAACAACTTGAACTATATCGCCATGTCAGCTTCAGATAAAGTGTTCGATGGCAGCGTTAATGTTGGAACAGCAGGAACTTGGTACACAATCAATTTCACAACTCCTTTCACTTATACTGGAAACAACATAGTAATTTGTGTCTATGACAAAACAGGAACTGGACATACAAGCGGTTATCATCAATACTACAAATATTCCGCAACTGGAAGATCTCTTTATTCTAATGGTACTAGCGCTTACAATATAACTTCATTAACAACTGGTGCAACGAAAGCTTATGTCAGCCAAATTCAGTTAGGAATGTCTGTAAGTGCAGGTGTCGCAAAATCAAATTTCAGCAACAATCATGGAGCTACACAAAATACTATCGCACTTAAAGACGGTTTCAAATCTCCTGTGACAAACTCTCCATCAAGAGGCGCATTTGAAACAGCTTTCCAACAAGGAGTGGGTTATATGGCATCTTACGAAAAAGAGACAACTGCTACTTTCAAAGGTAATCTTAACCACGAAAATTTTTACGAATTCAAAGTTAGCTACAATGCCGACAAAGATTTCGCTAACTTCCACTTGCTTGGCAACCCATTCCCATTCGATATGGATATGAACAAAGCTACATTCAATAACATGGTTGAAGGTTTTGCTATAGTGACATCAGAAGGTGGTTACGACTACTCAAAGACAACAATACCTGTAGGCGACGGTTTCTTCGTAAAAGCAACCAAAGAAAATCCTTCATTCTCTTACAATGCTGCTTCAAAAGCTACCAGAGGCGAAAAAACTAACTCACTCAACGTTATCGCTACAAGCAATGCAGGTGTAGACAATATGGTAATTAACTTCGCCGGCGAAAGCGAAGGATTCCCTAAACTCCAAAACTTCAACGACGCTATCGCTACTGTCTACGTACAAGATAACGGCACTAACTATGGTATCTACAACTGCAACGCCGACGTCCAAGAAGTAGAACTCAACTTCAACGCTAACCAAATGGGTAACTACACTATCAGTATCGAACCTAACGGCAAATTCCAAACAGTGACATTGGTAGACCTCTTCACAAACATCGAAACAAATATGTTGATTGAAGACTACCACTTCACAGCGATGAGTGATGTTAATAATAATCGTTTCATCGTTAAGTTAGCTGTCAGCGATCAGCAGTCAGCAGTCAGCGACAACTTCGTTTACCAAAGTGGCGAAGAACTTATTGTTGAGGCTGAAGGTACAGTACAAATCATCGACATTATGGGTCGAGTGGTCTATAGCAACGACGTTGAAAGCACAAACAACAGAATCGACGTAAGCGATTTCAAGCAGGCGACTTATATTGTACGTTGCATCAATGCTAACGAAGTAAAGACTCAGAAAATAGTGATTTTCTGATTTTAAGACTAGAATCTGAAAAAATGATAACCTGAGAGGTTATGACTAGAGTCGGTTTCCTCTCAGGTTTTGTTATTATGTTTTTCTGTGTTTATCTCTCTTGACTTCTGTTTTTCAGGATGTCTATTGCCAAATATATTGCATGCCTAAATGAATCTGGGTTTGCTATGTTTCTGTTAGCGATGTCATATCCTGTTCCATGGTCTGGTGCTGTTCTTACGACAGGCAGTCCTGCAGTATAATTAACGCCACCGTCGACGGCGAGTGTTTTGAAAGGAATCATAGCTTGGTCGTGATACATACATAAGATGCCGTCATATTTAATCCATGCGGCGGAACCGAAGAAACCGTCGGCGGAGAATGGACCGAAAACCAACATTCCGTTGTCACAAGATTCTTGGATGGCAGGGATAACCATGTCAATTTCCTCTCTTCCATAGAGACCGCCGTCGCCATAGTGCGGGTTAAGTCCCATCACGGCGATGCGTGGATATGTTATGTTGAAGTCTTTTTTTAATGTCTGGTATAAGACTTTCAATTTGTCCAAAATTAATTGTTTTGTAATCATTGTCGGCACGTCTTTCAAGGCGACGTGGTTTGTTACGCTTCCTATACGCAGGTTGTTCCAAACCATCATCATCAAAGGCGTGACATCAGGACAGAACGAGTTGATATATCTTAACTGACTCGAGAACTTGAATCTATCTGACTGGATGTTTTTCTTATTGACAGGAGCGGTTACCAAAGCGTCTATGTTATTTTTGTATAAATCGTCAACAGCAAGTTTCAGCGCTTCGAACGAAGCTTTTCCTGCAGTTTCTGTAGAGATTCCTGGTTCAATCTTTAACTCGCAGTCAGTGTGATTGATGAAGTTGATACGTCCGGGTTGTGCTTGACGAGACTCTCTGATTAATGCGTAAGAAAGTTCCTCCATATTGAAGTTTTTCTTGTAATAAGAAAAGACTTTCGACTGACCGTAAACGATAGGGGTGAATGAGTCGAAAATGCGGCTGTCGCATAAAGTCTTAAGGATAATCTCATATCCGATACCGTTAATATCACCTTGTGTGATTCCTATAACGGGTAATTTTTTGGAGTCTTTCTGTGTTGACATAACATATCAGTTTTGGGTAGATATAGACGTACGTCTTTGATGCCCAAAGATATAAAATAAATATAAAAAAAACAACTCTTTGTTAAGTTTTTTAAATATTTTTTATAATCCTTTGTAAACCAATAAACTAATGTTGCTTCTGTCGAATACTTCATTTGCGACTTCTATAATATCTTCAGAAGTAAGATTCCTGATTTTTTTTATTGTTTCTTGCATAGGTTCAATGCCTTCTTTTGTGAATGCAGAGCGTGTCATTCCCAGCAATTCACCAAGACTTGACTCGCAACTTAATGCCAGTTGACCGACAAGTTGATTTTTAGCATTAGACAGTTGTATCGTGCCTAGTTTGTTATCTTTAAGTTTGTCAAGTTCTTTGAATACTAAGTTTATCGCTTTGTCGAGCGACTGTGGGTCGACGCCCATATATATCGAGAAGTTTCCGGTGTCGGAATAGGCGTTGTATTGCGATTCTATAGTATATGCGAAGCCGTATTTTTCTCTGATGTTGAGGTTGAGTCTTGAGTTCATTCCAGGACCGCCTAAGATATTATTTAGCAACACCATCTGCATTTTTTTCTCACTGTCTATATGATACGCCAATCCTCCCATTATACAATGAGAAAGATGATTATTCCTTTCTTGAACTATATTGAACGTGTGTTGAAGATTGAATCTGGTTCTATGGAATGTGGTGCAGACACTTTGATAGTTGCTGAAATAAGTAATAACTTTGTTTTTGAATTTCTCGAATGAGATGTCACCTATTGTAGCGATTACCATTCTGTCGGTAGAGTAGTTGCTGTTCAAGAAACGACACAGGTCGTTACGTGTGTAACTGCTTACCAATTCTGTTGTTCCTAAAATGTTGCGTCCCATCTCATGACCTTTGTAGAGGTTGTTCTCGAATTCGTCGTAGATTTCTTCGGCTGGATTGTCGAGGTAAGAATTGATCTCATCAAGGATAACTTCTTTTTCTTTTTCCACTTCGTTTTCTGGGAATGTGCTGTTGAATGCTACATCAGAAATCAGTTCTATTGCTTTATTATAGAATTCTTTTAAGAAGGAAGCATGTATACAGGTCTCTTCTTTGGTGGTGTATGCGTTAAGTTCGCCTCCAACGTTTTCGAGGCAGCTCAGGATGTGATATGCTTTGCGTTTTCTGGTTCCTTTAAACAACATATGTTCAATGAAATGAGCTAACCCATTTTCGTTGGTTAGCTCATCTCTCATCCCTGTGTTGACCATCAATGCCAGATGAGCAACAGCGCCGGAACGATATTTATGTATAATCTTTATACCGTTAGGTAATGTGTATTCAGAGATTTTTTCTTCTTCAAACATTTTACTTCATCCACATTTTGAATAAATCTTCGTCGTCAAGTTTCTTGACAGAGGTATTGCTTCTTTTAGAAAGCCAATTGTTATTCTCCGCTAATCCGTCTTCATCCTTTAATACTCTGTATGAGTTTTTTTCTGGTAACTCAGGATGTCCGCTTGTCTCTAACATAACAACGGCAGTATGGAAATCTTCTATGCCATCATTTGTTTTCTTTCCGCTGAAGATGAATGCCTGTTGTGCGTAATATCCGCCAGGATAACCGTCAACAACATAATAACATGTGAAGTTGTCGTTTTCTCCTGTTATTTTTACACCGTATTGAATCTCTTCAATATATTTATCTTCTTCGGGGTCATATTGTTTTCCATAAAAATTCATTTGCTTGTTGTTGTATCCGAAAGCAATATAGCGGTCGCTGTAATATTGAATGGAATCAGGGTTTTCTGCGTATGATTCGTAGAAAAGTATGTGAGGCGAAGAAACATATTCGCCTGTCATGTTAGGAGGCGTTAGTCCTTCATAAAGAGGAAGGAGTTCTGTTACTTCATCGTATATTTCGTTTGGAATTACGTATTCAGGGACAACGTGAACTAAATTGTTTTCGTCTTTTATCTTTAGTCCTTTCTTGAAATAACCTTCTATCTTATTGCTGTATTGGTCTATACATTCAATTTCTATAATATAACCATCGCTGGATGTTCTGTCAATTATTACTTTGCCAGATCTGATTGTACCTATGCTGGTATAAGTTCCGTTGTTGAAACCAGTAACCCAAGAACCATTAGGATTATTTAATGTTGTGATAGGCAGGTTCTCCGCTTGTGTGTGAATAATTTTAAAACTGATGAAATCCTGTGCATTTTCACAAGACAGACGCAATTCCAAATCAAATCCTCCTTCAACCTCACCTTTGTTGATTATTTCTCCCGATGTTATTTCGTAGACATCTTCGCCGATTTTATAATAGTTCTTAGGTAGTTTTTTTCTTCCGCATGAAACTGCCATAACTATAATCATTAGTAATGCGCTAATCTTTAATAAGTTTGATACTTTACTTTTCATAATAAATTCAATTTTTGCAAAAATATAAATAATTTTTGTTTTATATGATTATTGATTGCTTTTTTGTTGAAAAAAATTATCCTGATATTTCCTTTAATATTATCAATGCCTTGTTAACGTTTCCTACATTTTTGATATTGAATATATTCTTTCCGTTAGTTTCTTTAACGCTGCAGTCGTTTTGATGAGATGCTGCATATCGTAATACATTTATAAATGTCTCGGTATCGTAATATGCTGATTCTTGATTTGTTACAAGATGGGCGGTCATCATGCCATTTTTAAGCAAAATCTTTTCGAAACCGAGATCGCGAGCTAACCAGCGTAGTCTTACGGTGTCAAGTAGGTCTTTTGTCTGTGGTGGTATCATCCCGAAGCGGTCGGTGATGTTTTCTGCAAAACGTTGCAGACCTTCTTCATTTTGTATGTGGTTAAGTTCGGTGTAGAGACTGATACGTTCTGCCGATGACTCTACATATTCGTCAGGTATCAATATTTCCAAGTCGGATTCCAAGACGCATTCGCTGACGAATTTCTTGTCTTTCAATTCATTTTCAAAAATATCTTTGAATTCGGTTTCTTTAAGTTCCGTAATTGCCTCATCTAGGATTTTATGGTATGTTTCGAAACCGATGTCGTTTATGAATCCGCTTTGTTCTGCACCGAGCAAGTTACCTGCGCCACGTATGTCAAGGTCGCGTAGTGCGATATTGAATCCGCTTCCGAGGTCGGAGAAATCTTCAAGGGCGCGAAGTCGTTTCTGTGCTTCATCCGATAAAGTGTTCAGAGGAGGTGAGAGTAGATAACAAAAAGCTTTCTTGTTTGTGCGGCCTACACGACCTCTCAGCTGATGCAAGTCGCTCAGACCGAAATTCTGTGCTTCATTGATGATGATGGTGTTAGCGTTAGGTATGTCCAATCCCGCTTCAATAATGGTGGTCGACAATAATACATCGTATTTTTCGTCGATGAAGTCTAGCATGATTTGTTCCAGTTTTCCACCTTCCATCTGTCCGTGAGCCACACCGACTCTTACACCTGGGACATAACTCGTAATCATATCACAGATGTTCTGTATGTTTTGTACTCTGTTGTGTACGAAGAAGACTTGTCCATCGCGTGCAAGTTCATATTGTATGGCATCACGTATTATCTCCGGATTGAAAGTATGCAGTTCTGTTTCTACAGGATAACGGTTTGGTGGCGGAGTCCTTATGATACTCATGTCGCGAGCTCCCATCATTGAAAATTGTAATGTTCTGGGGATAGGTGTCGCCGTGAGGGTGAGAGTGTCGACATTGGTCTGCAGTTGTTTGAGTTTCTCTTTCGCAGAAACGCCGAATTTCTGTTCCTCGTCGATGATGAGCAGACCTAAATCTTTGAAGACAACATTTTTGCCTATGATGCTATGTGTACCTATTAATATATCTATGCGTCCGCTCTTTAAGTCTTCGATGGTTTTCTTCTGTTCTTTGGCGCTCTTGAAACGGTTGATATAGTCGATGTTGACAGGAAAACCTTTGAGACGTTTGCAGAATGTCTGATAATGTTGAAGCGCTAGGACTGTGGTAGGAACTAGGACTGCTACTTGTTTTGAGTCGCATACCGCTTTGAAGGCGGCACGTATCGCTATTTCAGTCTTGCCGAAACCTACGTCGCCACAGATAAGACGATCCATCGGCGTTTCCGATTCCATATCGCGTTTCACGTCGAGGGTGGCTTTGAGTTGGTCTGCTGTGTCTTCATACATGAACGATGCTTCTAACTCTGTCTGAAGATATGAGTCGGGCATGTATTGGAAACCTTTGCTGTTTTTACGTTCAGCATATAACTTGATAAGTTCGCGGGCGATATCTTTTACCTTGCTCTTTGTCTTTTCTTTCAGTTTGTTCCATGCGTTGGAACCTAGTTTGCTGAGCGTAGGTGGTGTTCCGTCTTTGCTGCAATATTTTGCGATACGATGCAATGAATGAATGCTGATGTGCAGAAGGTCGCCATTCTGATATGTGAGACGTATCGCTTCCTGCATCTTGCCGTTATTGTTGACGGTTTCCAATCCATCGAACCGACCAATACCGTAATTGATATGAGTGACGTAATCGCCTGGTTTCAAATCGTATAGTTCTTTTATCGTCAATGCCTGACTCGAAGCGAAACCTTCACGTAATCTGAAACGATGATAACGCTCAAATATCTGATGATCGGTGTAACAACAAATCTTAAGGTCTTTGTCGATGAATCCCGACTGAATGGAATGATTTACGGGAATGAAATTGCTGTTGTCTTCGTCAAGTTCTTGTATGTCGTTTAAGATGCTCTGAATACGTTCGAGTTGTTTCTTGCTTTCCGAAAAACAATAAACAGCGTATTTGTCCGATTTTAGTTTTTTGATGTCGTCGAGCAACATGTTGAAGTTCTTGCAGAAAGCAGGTTGAGCAGCAGTGTTGAATTCTATGACGTAATAGTTGTCTTTATTGATGAAGTTGCCAAAAGATATTGTCTTGAAATTTTCTAATTGTGAGATGATGATATCGCCTCGTGTGAAATCAAATTCAGTGGATTCAGGTTTCTGAAATGATGCGGATGAAGTCTGTCGCTTAAGAAAAATATCCTCTGCTTTGTCGTATTCTTTGTCAATCTTCTCTTCTAGGAAACTCTCTTCTTCAATCCAAATTGTAGATTTGTTTTTAAGATATTGGAAAATGGTTTCTTTGTCGTTGTTGTTATTGCTTTTGTCTTGAAGATTAGGTATGATGATGATGTCGTGAAGTCTTTCTATTGAGAGTTGGTCTATTGGATTGAAACTTCTTATTGAGTCAATCTCGTCGCCGAAGAATTCAATTCTGTAAGGGTAGTCGTTTGAGAAAGAGAATACATCAACAATGCCGCCACGTATTGAAAATTGTCCCGGTTCAACAACGAAGTCAACGTGTTCGAAGTTGAAGTTGCATAAGGTGTCGGCGAGACTATCCATGGAAATGTTGTTTCCGACAGAAATCTTATATGTGTTTTTCGTCATCACCTTGCGAGTTATGACTTTCTCGCTCAAAGCTTCCGGATATGTCACAATTATTGTTTTTCGTTCGCTCGAAGTGATGCGCTGAAGAACTTCTGTTCGTGACAAGATATATGTGTTGTCGGGTTTCTCTGGCTCGTAAGGGCGTTTGTATGAAGTAGGGTAGAAGAGGATGCGTTTCTTGCTGTAGTCGGTGTCTTTTTCACCGTAAATGTTTTCGAGATCGTTATAAAAATATGCCGCCTTTTCTTTGTCGCTACAAATGACAAAACTATGCCCGCCAATTGTTTCTGCAGTAGCTGCCACAATATATGCTCTCGACGATCCTATTAATCCAAGGCAAGAGACGTGATTGTTGGAAGTATTGTTTAAAAAATCAGTCAGTTTTTTTACGTTATGACTCTTAAGATAATATTGTATGATCTGCTCTTTATTCATTGTAAATCGTACACTCTGAATATTCTGAATTGTAAAATGTATATCTTGTACGTTGCAAATATACCAATAATTTTTTTAGATATTTCTATAAAATTGCATTGATGTCACCTTTATAAAATCGTAAAAAAAACTTTGGTCATTAGTCATTAGTCATTAGTCATTTTTCTTATCTTTGCACAATATTTATAATGATTACAATGAGAAAACTTGTCATATTCGATCTTGATGGTACATTGCTCTATACATTAGAGGATTTAATGAATAGTGTAAATTACACTTTAGAAAAATTTGGTTACGAAAAAAAGACCATTGAGGATGTTACGATGCATGTAGGAAATGGTGTGCAGCATTTGGTTAAGATGATGCTTCCAGAAAATATTAGCGATGAAGATTTTAAGAATTGTTACGAATGTTTCAAAGAATATTATTCCGAACATTGTTGCGATAAAACTCATCCTTACGACGGTATAATGGAGACACTCAAATTGTTGAAATGTAGAGATATAAAAGTAGGTATCTTGTCAAATAAATTCCAAGCAGCTGCTGAAGAGGTATGTGAACATTATTTTGACGGATTGTATGATATCGTGGTAGGAGAGAGTGAGACATGCAAACGTAAACCGGCTCCTGATGGTATTAATATTATATGTGAAAAGTTTGATGTGTCTAAAGATGATGTACTCTTCTTTGGAGATAGTGAGGTGGATATCAAGACTGCGGAAAATGCCGATGTTTATTGCGTGTCGGTACTGTGGGGTTATCGCGACAGAGAATTTCTGGCAGAAAACGACGCTAAGGCGTTTATTAGTAACCCTCTCGATATTATTGATATAATTAATTGATAACGATTTGAATAAAGAAGGATTTTCGTGCAAAGAAATTCCTTCTTTTATTTTTTTTAAACCTAAATAATAACTTGAAAATTTAAGTATATTTGTCACATAAAAATTAATTTTTATTTTTGTATGGAAACATTTCTGCCTGTTGTAATTGCGTTTATTTTCGTATTGGCAATTTTAGGTATCGTAGCTGGTGTAAGTAATGATGCAACTAACTTCATGTCGGCTGCTGTTGGAACCAAGTCTGCAAGTTATAGATCTGTCACAATCATTGCATCTTTTGGTATTATTTTCGGCTCGCTCATGAGCAACGGAATGATGGAGATAGCACGTAACGGAGTGTTCTCTCCTCAATACTTTTTCGCTAACGAGATAATATATATCTATTTAGCGGTGATGATAGCGAATCTTATTCTCTTGGATGTGTTTAACACATTAGGACTTCCAACCTCAACATCAGTGTCGCTTGTTTTCGAACTGCTAGGAGCAACAGTGGCAATTGCCATGATAAAGATGCATAGCGGAACAATGGGTGCAGGTCTCGCTGAACTTATCAATACAGATAAAGCTCTTACGATGGTAGTAGGTATCTTCCTTTCGGTTGCGATAGCATTCATCTTCGGTATCATTGTCCAGTATATTACACGTCTCATTTTCTCTTTCAACTTCGAGAAAAACCTTAAATGGAAGATAGGCATCTTCAGCGGAATAGCAACAACAGCATTGATTTATTTTATGCTTATTAAAGGTATGAAAGGAGCAGCTTTTATGACACCGGAAATCAAAGCATGGATAGATGTTCATACCTGGCGACTTCTCGGAGCAAGTTTCATTTTCTTCACAATATTGATGCAGATTTTGTACTTCCTTAAAGTTAATGTGCTGAAACTTGTAGTACTTATAGGTACATTTGCTCTTGCCATGGCGTTCGCCGGAAACGACCTCGTTAACTTCATCGGCGTGCCTCTCGCCGGACTCGATACATATCTTGACGTAAGAAATAGTGGAGTGCCAATTGACGCTCTTTCAATGGATTCGCTTAATACCATGTCGGCAACAAATACAATCTACATCATTATTGCAGGTCTTATTATGGTTGTGACATTGCTTACTTCTAAGAAGGCAAAGATAGTTTTACAGACTTCTCTTGACCTTTCAAAACAAAATGGCGGTAACGAATCATTCGGTTCTTCAGCTATAGCTCGTAGCATGGTACGTTTTGTAAATAATACAGTGACCGCTATTGATAATATCTTGCCTGCAAAAGTTAAGTCATGGATTGAAAGACGTTTCGACAGCAGAGAGATGATTCTCGAAGAAAACGCCTGCTTCGACTTGATAAGAGGTGCTGTAAGTATTGTACTTGCTTCAATGCTAATCGCTCTTGGTACTTCATTAAAACTTCCATTGTCAACGACATACGTTACATTTATGGTAACAATGGGTGCTTCTTTGGCAGACCGTGCCTGGTCGAGAGAAAGCGCTGTATATCGCGTCACCGGTATGTTCTCCGTAATAGGTGGTTGGTTCATCACAGCGATTGTCGCATTCTTGATTTGTTTCGTAATAGCATTGTTGTTCTATTATGGCGGCGTTGTCGCTATGTTGGCTATGATTGCCTTGGCAGTTTATATCATAATCAAGAATAGAGCTAAGTCCCATAAAAATGTTGAAGTAGATAATTTGTACGAAAAAGCATTGAATACAACCGACCAAGAAGTTATCTATGAGTCGCTTATCCAACATAACAGAGAAAGTATCAGCGAATTGCTTAACATATCAAAAAATATATATATGGGCGTTGTCGATGCTTTTATGAAGGAAGATATCAAGACTTTGAGAAAAGCATCTAACGATTGCCGTCTCGCCAAAGATAAGATGAAACAACTGAAGAGAAAGGAAATCATGATTATGCGCCGTCTCGACGATAAGATGATAAACAAAAATACTTGGTTCCATCTTTCATATAACTGTATCGAACAGATACTTTATTCGTTGCGAAGAATATGCGACCCATGTAAAGAATATGTCGATAATAGTTTTACACCATTGGATAAGAAATATCTTCCAGAAGTGGAATGTCTTAAAGATAAAGTCATGTGGTCGCTCAATACAGCAGACAATACAATCCTTAACTCCGACTACAAAGATGTTGACGTGATTATGGAACAAATTACGTCTAGAGAAAGTGACGTAATAGAAATGACGCATGAGCAGATGAACAGAATACAACACGATAAAGATAATATAGATTTAGGTTTATTATACCTTAATATAATACAGGAGTCATCTGAAATCGTGACCGAAATGCGTCATATCTTACGCAGCGAGGCAAAAATGAATGAATAAAAATTGATATTGATATTGATATGAAGAAAGTATTTAGAGTTTTTTTTGTCGTATTGTTTGCAATACTATTTACTAACAACATTAAAGCACAAGAACAAAAGAATTTTACAATCGATAAGTTGTCGGTGGAAGGTCGTGTCGACTTCGATTATTTTGCCGGAACGGAAGAACCTGAAGGATGTATTATTCCAGGATATTCGCAGTCAGGATTTGACGGCAAATATTTCAACTTCGAGATGAAAGGTAGTTTCCTCAACGACTTCTCTTATCGTATCCGCCAGAGAATAGATATGGCTGACAAATGTTCCAAAACCGATTTCATGATCCTTTCTTATCATGCAAACAAAAACTTCTCTTTAACAGCAGGTAAGATGCCTCTCGCAGTAGGCGGCTGGGAATATGACCTTCCTCCAATCGATGTGTATTTCGCATCATTGTTCTGGAACAACTTCGCATGCTATAATGTTGGTGCACAGGTGGAATTTCATTCCAACAATAAAAAACATGACATCATCTTCCAAATCACCAACTCGACTTTTACACCAAATAAATTCGATGGAATGTATGCCTACAACTTGATTTGGTATGGTAATGTCGGTCCTCTCAAAACATCTTATTCTATCAATATGATGGAGCAAAGGAAAGGCGAATACATTAATTATATAGCATTGGGAAATGACTTCAATTTCGGCAAGTTGCATCTGATAGTCGATTTCATCAACAGAGGATTCTTCAATCAAAGCGATTTCTTGTTCGGTTCTTTCTCTCTCATTGGTGAAGTGAAATATGCTTTCACGAACAAATTCACTCTTATGGCAAAAGGCGGTTACGATAGAAACAATCATACCTATGAAAATTTCATAGATGTTGAAAATGAAGAAGGAAAGATTGTTCAGCAGCCAATATTATATGATATGACAGTAAATCCTGGCGTGGAATATATCTTCGGAGGTTTGGGGTTTGAAAGCTATCCTTACAAAGGAAATCAGAATATAAGAGTTCATGGATTCTTGGCTCTGAACTCATTATGCGATCCATTGGATGATATGCTGAATCCAAATTCATTCCCTAAATTATCATTGCAATTTAATTTAGGTCTTACTTGGAGAATCAACTTCGCTAAATAAAAAACAATTAAATATTTGAGAAAATGAAAGGTTTAAATTTTTTAACTAAACGCCGTATAGAAGCGGTAGTGTTCTTACTTGTCTTCTTCGGATTTTTTGGCTTTTTAGGAAGCAAAATGGGATTGCCCAACATGATGAACACTATCATGCAGACAGCCTATAGTCTGTTGATTGAGACAGTGTTGTATATCATGGCAATCACGGTGGTATCGGGAGCTTTGGGTAATCTTCTCGTAGAATTTGGTGTTGTACGTTTGATTGAAGTCGTGCTTCGTCCTCTTATGAAGCCTTTGTATAACCTCCCAGGTGTTGCAGCTCTCGGCGGTATCATGACATTCTTGTCTGATAATCCTGCTATCATAAGTCTTTCCAAAGACGCTCACTTCGCACGTTATTTCAAGAAATATCAGCTCATATCATTAACAAACTTCGGTACGGCTTTCGGTATGGGACTCGTTGTGATTATGTTTATGATGGGTAAAGGTTATCTTCCTGCAGCATTGGTAGGTTTACTCGGTGCTGTTATAGGAAGTATCGTTTCAACTCGTCTGATGCAACGTTTCATTCTCAAATCTAATCCAGAACTTGACGCTGAGATAAGTGACAAGGAAGGTGATGAACAGAAGATTTCCTTCAAGTCGGAAGGTAGTGCTTTCTTACGTTTCTTGAATGCGATTCTCGATGGCGGTAAGTCGGGCGTTGAAATAGGCCTCGCCATCATTCCAGGTGTTCTTATCATTTCAACAGTTGTTATGATGCTCACATTCGGACCATCAGCAGACGGCGGTTATACAGGAGCAGCTTACGAAGGTATAGCTTTGTTGCCATACCTCGCCGGTAAGATAGACTTTGTCTTTAATTGGTTATTCGGTTTTGAAAGTCCGCAATTGGTTGCTTTCCCAATCACAGCTCTCGGTGCTGTTGGAGCAGCTCTCGGTCTGATTCCTCGTTTCATGGCAGAAGGTATCATCAACGGCAATGCTATCGCAGTATTCACAGCTATGGGCATGTGCTGGAGCGGTTATCTCAGCACTCACACAGCAATGCTCGACTCACTCGGTTTCCGTAGTCTCACATCAAAAGCTATCTTGGCACATACTGTAGGCGGTCTCGTTGCAGGCGTCGCAGCGCACTGGCTTTATGTCTTGTTGACTTTAATATTCTAAATAATTAACAATCCACAATTTACAATTAGCAGTTAATGACTTTGATATAATTGTTAATTGTAAATTGTTATTTGTAAACTGTAAATTGGTATGCAAAAGGTTACAATAGGAAGGACAGGTTTTGTCGTAAATAAAAACGGATTCGGAGCATTGCCGATACAGCGTATCTCGAAAGAAGACGCTGCTTATCTGATGCGCAAGGCTTTTGATAACGGGATAACATATTTCGATACAGCTCGTTTCTATACCGACAGCGAAGAGAAAATCGGTTACGCGCTGAGCGACATACGTGATAAGGTCATCATCGCAACTAAGACGGCGGCTACTAATGTGGATGCTTTCTGGAAAGATCTCGAGACAAGTCTCGGTTTGTTGAAGACAGATTACATCGATTTATATCAATTCCACAATCCGAGTTTTTGTCCGAAGCCAGGTGATGAAAGCGGCGTTTATGACGCTATGCTTGAAGCAAAAGAAAAAGGTATAATTCGTCATATAGGTATTACAAACCATCGTCATCATATTGCTAAAGAAGCGATAGAATCAGGACTTTATGAAACATTACAGTTTCCTTTCTCATATATAAGCTCGGAAAAAGAGTTGGAACTTGTGCAGATGTGCAAGGAAAAGGAAATGGGATTCATCTGTATGAAGGCAATGTCGGGAGGTTTGATAACAGACTCCGCATGCGCCTACGCTTTCTTGAATCAGTTCGAACACGTCTTGCCAATCTGGGGAGTTCAGCGAGAATCTGAGTTGGATGAATTTATCTCATATCAGGAAAATCCGCCTGTTATGACAGAAGAACGTTGGGCTAAGATTAAGAAGGATAGAGAAGAATTGGCGGGAGATTTTTGTAGAGGCTGCGGCTATTGCATGCCATGTCCTGCCGGAATTCAAATCAACGATTGTGCGAGAATGAGTCTCTTCTTGAGACGTGCTCCTCACAGCGTTTATCTCGCCGACGAATGGAAGGAAAAAATGAAAAGAATCGAAAATTGTCTCCATTGTAATCTGTGTAAAAGCCGATGTCCGTATGGTTTGGATACGCCTGAGCTTTTGCGCAGAAATTATGAGGATTTTAAGACCTTTATATAAATGATTGATAAATCATAAGTTGTTGATAAATCGGTATTGTTTGTTAGAAATAATGCCGATTTTTTTATATTATGTTAACGTTTAATTTACATATAAAAATTAACTTTTTTTCTCTTTGCTATTAGAAATTTTTGTTATATTTTTGCAAAGTAAATTCAAATTATTTATAAACCAAAAAGTAAAATTTATGAAAACAAAATTCGCAACACTTGTGCTGTGTATGTTTTTTGCGTTACACGGCAATTCACAGTCAGATTCTTTTTTTAATTATCAAAGTGCGGAAAGAGCTGTTAACACAACACCGGTGCCGTTTTATCCGAAAGATGGACAAGGCATTCAGGATATGAATGTTGCTGTTCCTATAGGAAATGGAACCATGATATTTACAATAGTTTCTGCGTTTTATGTTTTTTATAGAAGAAAGGAGAGTGCGAGATGAAAATGAGATTGTTTCTGTTGATGCTAATTGCGTTGATGTTGTTTACACAATGTAAAAATGAAGAAGAATATGTCGAAGAGAGGAAACATACGGATATGGTGAAAGTTAGTGTTGAACTGCCAGTAGATTGCACTAGGTCAGATTTTACAGGTGTTTTGCCTGAAGGTAAAATCAATTGGGGAAATGATAATGATGTAGAATATTTATACTTGGCGCTCGTTGATTGTTATGCGTATAATGATAAAACTACATCTGGTATGGTATATGTCGGCGAAATGTTCGAGATGGAGGCAAAGGTTGATGAATCCACAGATAAACTTCATTTTGTAGGAATGGTCCCACAGAATCTGATATATTCAACAAAAAAATGCACATTGTATTATTTCGGTAATAATGGAAAAGGCGGAGAAGGAACGAATGTTACTAATATATATGATAAGAAATATCCGGATTGTCTTATAGGTAAGACAGTATCGTTTTCGAATCAGAATGGTAGTATTGAAAATATTGGTGATTTCCATGTCGCTTCTATACCTGTTGATTATATCCATATAGTGAAAAATGAAAATAAAGAAGTTGTTGAGTTTAAGTTAAGTGCGGGTTTGCTTAAGAGCAATATGTCGGTAGCTATGCTGGATTTGACGGATGAAACAACGCTTAGAGGAAATGCAACATATTTACAGTCGTACACTATAAAGTGGGTGGGGCGTAACTTTCAGGAATTTATTGGATTGAAATGTGGTGCGACCTATGATGTGTCGGGCAATCCAGGAGAAAAGTCGTTCGTGGCTTTGTTGCCGACAGATTTGGAACCGCCTTATCTGGAGTTTCTGGAATTACCTACTCCAGATATATTGCCTCCTGGAACGGAACTTTTCGACCTGTTACCTATTGGTGACAATGCATCATTGGTGTCAGACAAAGGACAATTCATGTTTGAGAATGGAATAGAAAGAAATCATGTATATGTAGGTGGTTTAGGACATACGATAGAAGAATCAACGCCGATAAAATGGCAACAGCCATAGTCATATAAAAAATGGTTTTCTTTGATTATAATTTCTATTATTTTTTTTATTTTTGTTCGCTGAATTATAAACAACAAAATTAATAAACTAAATATCTTAAAATAATGGAAATTGAAGATTATATCGTTAAAAGGGTGAACCTTTTGATGAACGCAACAGATGCTAAGATTGTGAATCGTTTAGAGGGCGGCATGAGTAATTATACATACGTGGTGGAATGTCAAGGCGTAACTTATACTTACCGTGTTCCTGGTAAATATGCAGAACGTTTTGTTGATAGAAACGAAGAATGGGATAATATCCAGAAAGTAGATAAACTCGGCGTTAATAATGTGACAGAATATGTTGAGTTAAGAACCGGTGAAAAACTAGCCTTGTATGTAGAGGGAACCATTATGTCAAATACAGATGTTGTCTCATATAACGAGATGTCGGCAAAAGCATTGAAGAAACTGCACGAGAGTGATATACAATTTAATGAATATGATGCTTTCGGACGTTTGGACAATTATGAAAAATACTGCCGCGACTTAGGATTTGAACATCCTCAGGAATATCTTGAGTTACGCAAGAGATTAGACGCGATGAGAGATACATATAAAGACATAAAACATGTTCCATGTCATTGCGACTATCAACCAACAAACCTTGTCATTGACGGAGATAAGTTCTATATTCTTGACTGGGAATTTGCAGGAATGAACGACCCTTATTATGATATTGCTTGTTACGGAAATGCCGGCTTTGATAAGGCTTTAAGTCTTTTAGAAACATATTTAGGACACAAACCTACAAGTGAAGAACTGAAACGTCTTCATTTTCATAGAGCTTTCCAATGTCTGCAATGGTATAATGTGGCGATGTTTAAAGAAATGATAGGCTTGAGTAAAGACTTAAATATGGACTTTACAGCAGTGGCTCAGATGTTCTATGGCTTCGCTAA
This sequence comes from Bacteroidales bacterium, assembly GCA_045606705.1. Taxonomy (GTDB): domain Bacteria; phylum Bacteroidota; class Bacteroidia; order Bacteroidales; family F082; genus Limimorpha. Next base: position 3,192 of record JAZUSL010000077.1, on the reverse strand, counting down.
AGATCTAATTGAAGCATACGATAAATTATAATTTTTTTTTATAAAAAATGTAAAAGAAATGAACCTTTTAACGGGTTCATTTTTTTTATTAAAAATTTACAAAATATTCTATAAATAAAGATTAATTTGATTATATTTGTGGCAATAAAAATTAAAGATAAACAAACCTATTATTAACTAAATTTTTCGTATTATGAAAAAATTTATCCTAAGTATGTTGCTGGCGGTACTGATGATGCCGTTTGCAATGCGCGCTGATGAGGTAATCGTTGGCGACGGAACGGGTTCAGGCTATTATGCCCCGTTCAACAATTTCTATTATCACTCATGGAATGAGACTATCTATCAAGCTAGTGAAATAGGTAGCTCATGTAACATTAACTCTATCGCTTATCACTGTGCTACAACAGGAACAACAGTGAATACTCACTTTGTTAAAGTCTACATGGGTGAAACTTCACGCGATCAAATCGGTTCCTCATCTGATTGGACACCAGAAGAAGAATTGACTTTGGTTTACGAAGGTACAGACATCGTATTGGGTGATACAGAATGGGAAGAATTCGTTCTCGATACTCCATTCACCTATTCTGGTGTTAACAACCTCGTCGTTGTAGTGGCAAAATCTGCTAAAGGTTACAGCAGCGGTCTTAAATGGTACTATACAGACTATGGTAACAAACCATGTATGTACAAACAAGCTGATAGTCCAGCAACAGTTGCTGAATATCCTACATCAAATGGTGTTATGTATGCATATTCACCAGATATCAAGATTAGCTATGATGCAATTCCTGCAGGTCCTGTTGCTGTAACTCCAGCAGCAATCGACCTCGGTGCTCGTCCTAACGGTGCATGGATGCGTCCAGCTGAAGCAACTATCACACCATTGGGTGGCTATTCTAAAGTAAGTGCAATTGAAACAACAAATTCATACTTTAATTTGTCTGACGTTGAATTGCCTACAACAATATATGTGACAGATCCTTTGAAAATGGAAGTTACTCATGGCGAAGGTGAAGGCACTATAGAAGGTCAAATGGCTATATTCTATGAAGATGAAAGAGGTATCGAATTCGTTGATATGACAGCTTTTGCTTACGACCCTGTAGCAAACGATGTTTTCGAAACAGCTGAAACTATCAATGCATATCCTTTTACAGATACTCCATCTAACATCTATGACAACTACTTGTTGCCAGGTGAAACACCTGATGGACAAGATGCTATTTACAAAGTTACTTTCAACGAAGACGTTCTTCTCACAGCTTCTGTAGAAGGAGAAAATGGTAAAGTTGCTATTTATACTGAAGACTTTGGCGGTGAACCAGGTCCTGGTGCAACTAACAATTATGAAGGTGTTGAAATTAGCACAACACCAAACGGTCCAACATCATCATGGTTGAAATATGATAACGGTACATTCTACACATCTATCGGTACAGGCGGTGGCTCATTCTTCTGGGGAGTCAGATTTACAGTAAACGACTTACAGGATTATGCTGGAACAGCTCTTACAAAAGTATCTATGTATGACTATAAAGCTCATACAGGTGTGTTCGGAATTTATTTAGGTGGCGAAGACGCTCCTAAAACATTAATGCATGTACAAGATTATGCAGGTACAGGTTCAGCAGCTTTCGTAGAATATGAATTGACAGAACCTGTCGCTATCAATGGTACACATGACCTTTGGATAGTATTCGCAAATAATGAAGGCGTTGATTATCCAGCAGCATCATCTACATTTACAGGAAACTCTAACGGTAGCTGGTGTTCAGTAGATGGTCAAGAATGGATGGATATAGCTGAACCTTCAATGTTAGGTCAACCTTTAACATGGATGATTCGCGGTTACGTAAGCGATGGCGCTAAAGGTGAAACAGCATATAGACCATTGGAATTCAAAGTTAATGCTACAGGCGGAAAATTGGCAAGCGTAATGCCAATGGATAACAATAGAGGTGGCGCAACAAATGAAATCAATAATATGGTTTTGCCAGCTGGTACATATTACGTAGCAGCTTCTGCAACAGAAGACTTTACTGTTAATATTAATAAGGTATCTATCCCTGTTCCAGAAAAACCATTCAATCCAAATCCAGAAAACATGGCTCAAAATATCCAAGACCAATTGTTGTCATGGGAATTTGGTAACTATACATTAGAATATCAAGTTTTATTCGGAACAGCTTACCCTCCAAGAGATGTCGTAGTTGACTGGACAAATGAACTTACATCAGTTTATCAGGCTGTAGATTTATATAACAATAAAAACTACTTCTGGCAAGTTAATGTACGTAACTCAAGCGGTACAACATACGGAGATATCTGGGCTTTCACAACAACATTCAATATCCCTACAATTGAATCTATCACCTCAAATAAACTTTATCCAGGTGAAAGCACAACAATCAGCTGGATCCCTGTTCAAGATCGTTCTTACAGAGGTTATAACGTTTATGTAAACGGTGAAAAAGATAACAATGCTCTTGTTACTGAAACTTCATACACTGTTGAAGGACTTGAATATAATATGGAAGGTCACGAAATTACTGTAACAGCTGTTTATGATGAAGGCGAATCAAATCCAAGTAATGTTGCTAGAGTATATGTTACCGGTGTAGGTGCCATCGATGGTAATATTTATGAATTAGATGGTGTTACTCCTATAGCAGGTGGAACAGTTGAAATCACTGGTAAAGACGCTTTCGGCAATCCTCAATCATATAACTTCGAAATAGATGCAAACGGTAAATTTACCGGTGAACTTCTTGAAGGTGAATATAAAGCTGTCGCAACTATAGAAAATTATCAAGACTCAAAAGTTTCATTTGATGTTGTTTACAACGAAACAGCTGTTGTCAATATCTTAATGACAGAAGTTTATACTCCTGTTAAATATGTTGACGCTACTGAAGTAGAAAACGGTGTTCAAGTTGTATGGGGTATGCAACGTTATGGCAACCCAGGTGAAGACTTCGAAACAGGCGACTTCTCAGCAAACGAATGGAACAACGCAGTAAGCGACTATCCATGGGTTATCGTAGGAGGCGGCAACGAAAGCGACTACGCAATGCGTTCAAACTGCGCCGGCGTTGACTACGGTATCTCAGCAATCGAAATCACAGTTGAAGTACCATATAACGGCTTGGTAGGTTTCGACTATAAGATATCAAGTGAACAAGCATA
>JAZUSL010000076.1:0-2901 GCA_045606705.1 Bacteroidales bacterium | reverse complement strand
GACGATATTAATAAGATTGTGACTTTTCTTCGCCAGAAGATAACGTTGCGCTATGAATGACGGAAGGTTCATTTTTTTGAACTATGACTATGAACTATGACTATGACTATGAACTATGAGCGATGAACTATGACTATGAACTGAAAATGTAGAAAGCAATTTTATGGGCAAAACATATTTTTATAATTTTCCGAATAATAGTATAGGGGATAAATTCTATAAAGACAACTATGACAAGGGAATGATGTGTTATAAAAACAAGCAATACGAAGACGCTGTCTTTTATCTACGAAGAACTAGTTTTTATTATGATTCTGCAAAACACGCTTTGGCTAACTGCTACAAAAATGGAACTGGTGTTGAGAAAAACTTATTTAAAGCATTACGCTTGTATCGTATGTGTATGTCCCGCTATCAAAGAGAATGTAAACTTGATGAAAAGATTAATGCAATATTAAAGATAATAGAAGACAACAATCTGAAAGAGAATGATAACGAAGAATATATATACGACAAAGTATTAGGAAAAATAAAAATTTGTTGGTCTACATACATAAATCACTCCATCGTAAAATTTTGTAAAGACTATATATTAGTAACAACCAGTTATCAAGTCGCCGACATAGCTATTGATGATATATACAAAGCTTTAGCTACAAGAGATTACTATCGCAATGATGACAATCTGATGTATATTGACGAAAACTTCAAACGCGACTATCCCCTATTTAAATTAAGGATAGCAAGAAACAATTCCAACGAATGGTCATATAAAAACCAAAATGAAATCTACACTATTCTAGTACCAAAAAACGCCGACTTCAATTTGGTTCAGGTAAGAGAATATATAATCGAATATGCCAACATCTTGATGAAAAAACAAGCCACATCATATATACTAGAACGTCTTAAGATAATATCAAAGAATGTAGGCATAGAATATAGCAAATGCAAAATTCTATCTGAAAGAGGTAGTAATTATATTGGCGGGTTCTATCCTAAAACCAAAGTAATAGAAATATCATACCATTTGATAAAATCCTCGCCTGAATTTATTGATACAATCCTGATTCATGAATTATGCCATACATTTTCAAACTATCATGACGCTTTGTTTTATGCAAAAATGGAAGAAGTTTCATCAAAAGAATATGTAAGAATCGACAAAGAAGATATTGGACATTGTAATGTTTATGACATTTAATACCTATCAATTCAATGTTCGTTGCATATTCTTAAAGTTTTGTTTAAAAACACTTTGAGGATTAAATTATTTTTCATAATTTTGAAGTTCAATTTTGAATTCATTCACATTATGCATTATGCATTATGAATTAAGCATTTATAATTATTAACTATATAAAAAATAAATATCATGGAATTACCATTTGCAGAATCATGGAAGATCAAGATGGTCGAACCTATCAAGAAGAGCACACGTGAAGAACGTGAACAATGGATGAAAGAAGCTCACTACAATTTGTTTAACCTCAAAGCTGACCAAGTCTATATCGACTGTTTGACAGACTCAGGTACAGGCGCTATGAGCGACCGTCAATGGGCAGCTATGATGATGGGCGACGAAAGCTACGCTGGTTCATCTTCATTCTTCCGTCTCAAAGAAGTTATCACACGCCTCACAGGTTTTGAATATGTTATCCCAACACACCAAGGCCGTGCAGCTGAAAACGTTCTCTTCAGCCACCTCGTAAAAAATGGCGACATCGTTCCTGGTAACTCACACTTCGACACAACAAAAGGTCATATCGAAAGCCGTAAAGCTTTTGCAGTAGACTGCACAGTTGACGAAGCAAAAGACACCCAATTAGAAGTTCCTTTCAAAGGTAATGTCGACGTTAAGAAACTTGAAAAAGTCCTCGCTGAAAACGCTGAAAAAGTTCCTTTCGTAATCGTTACCGTTACAAATAACACAGCAGGTGGTCAACCTGTATCAATGCAAAACCTCCGCGAAGTTAAAGCCGTTGCTGAAAAATATGGCAAACGCGTTATTTTCGACTCGGCACGTTTCGTTGAAAACGCTTACTTCATCAAGACTCGCGAAGCAGGTTATGCCGACAAGACTATCAAAGAAATCGTTAAGGAAATGTACCAATACGCTGATGGTATGACAATGTCAGCTAAGAAAGACGGTATCGTTAACATGGGTGGTTTCATCGCTACACATCACGAAGACTGGTTCGAAGGCGCAAAACGTTTCTGCATCCCATTCGAAGGTTTCCTCACATACGGCGGTATGAACGGTCGTGATATGGACGCTCTCGCTGTTGGTCTCGATGAAAACACTGAATTAGACAACATTGAAACACGTGTTAAACAAGTTCAATATCTCGCAGCAAAATTAGACGAATATGGCATCCCTTACCAACGTCCTGTCGGTGGTCACGCTCTCTTCGTCGATGCTGACCGCGTTCTCACCAACGTTCCTAAAGAAGAATTCCCGGCACAAACACTCGCTATCGAACTTTACTTGGAAGCTGGCGTTCGTGGTTGCGAAATCGGTTACATCCTCGCTGACCGTGACCCTGTCACACGCGAAAACCGTTTCGGTGGATTAGCCCTTCTCCGTCTCTGCATCGCTCGCCGCGTCTATACTAACAACCACATGGATGTTATCGCAGCAGCTTTGAAGAACGTTTACGACCGCCGCGAAGAAATAAAACACGGCGTACGTATCACATGGGAAACAGAACTCATGCGTCACTTCACAGTTCATTTGGAACCTATTAAAGATTGATGATATAGTTTAAAGTTTAAGGTTTAAAGTTTAAGGTGAAATACCCTTCTACTTTAAGCCTTAAACATTAAACCTTAAACCAAAGAAAAATGTTCCTCAATATCCTCTTCATAATAGCACTGACATTTCCAGTCGCAATAGCATCG
>JAZUSL010000075.1:0-14836 GCA_045606705.1 Bacteroidales bacterium | reverse complement strand
GACATTCGATATGCGGTCGCAGGGTCATAAGGTCGCAGGGTCGCAGAGTCGTAAAGACAATCACTTTGCGACTTTGTGTCCTTGCGACTTTCAGACTTTAGCCCTTTGTCTTTAGCCTTTAACCTTTTTTCAGTTTCTGAGATTTCCAGATTTTCAGTTTCCAAAAGGTCTGTTGTCCGTTGACTGTTGTCTGTTGTCAGCCGCAGGCTATCAAAAAACATCACCGCAGCTTTCACTTCCTCGAAATTATACTGCGGGAGATAGTTTTTATATAATGAGTCGGCGAGACGGATTTGGGATTCGAAGTATAAAATCTGAGAATCTGAGAAACTGAAAACCTGAGAACTTTTTTTTGAATCTGAGAAACTGAAAACCTGAGAATCTGAGAATTTTTGGACATTACCTTTAGACCTTAGCCTTTTGTCTTTAGTCAGAATACTTTCAGATTTTGAGGTTCTCAGATTCTCAGTTTCTGAAAAATTCTGTTGCCCGCTGACGGCTGATAGCTGACAGCTGATAGCTAAGAACAATATGAAAATCCAGAGACGTCTCATGAGGACAAAGATAATAATTTACTTTGAACCATGAACACTGAGCGATGAACTTTTTTCGTGGGTTAATGGATAGAGTTCTAAAAAAAAGTGTATCTTTGCAAATCAAATTTTCGGGATGTAGCGCAGTCCGGTAGCGCGCTTCGTTCGGGACGAAGAGGCCGCAAGTTCGAATCTTGTCATCCCGACTTTTTTATTTTTTCAGAGTATCAGACTCTCATCATTTCTTTATGGACCTAATATCACTAATAAGTATCAGTATCGCTCTTTCTATGGATGCTTTCTCCGTGTCTATATGTAAAGGTCTTGCCACAAAGAAATTCTCGTTAAAGACAGCATTGTTATGCGGATTATGGTTCGGAGGGTTTCAGGCTCTCATGCCGCTGATAGGTTATTTCCTCGGTGCTCAGTTCGAACATTTCATCACTAACATCGACCATTGGATCGCCTTCGGTTTGCTCGCTATCATCGGTGTCAATATGATTAGAGAAGCTCTCGGCGAGGACGAAGAGCAACATGAGGATAGTTCATGCGGATGTACTGGATTTAAAACGATGCTTATGATGGCGATAGCGACAAGCATCGACGCGCTGGCAGTAGGCGTCACCTTCGCCTTCTTGAAAGTTAATATCTGGAAGTCGGTATTGTTAATCGGTATTACAACTTTCATCTTCTCCTTCTGCGGAGTGAAAATAGGCAATATCTTCGGTTCACGCTACAGCAAGATTTCAGAGATCGCCAGCGGTGTCATACTCATAATCTTAGGTGTGAAGATATTGATAGAACACCTGGCGTAATCGTCAGCTCGGGTCAACGTCAATCTGAATCTTCACCGACTTGAACTCGTTTTCGTGCTTGAAATTTTCTATCGTGTTTCCGATAAACTCTTTTACCTTATTAATATTAAGGTCTTTGTTGATCTTGATGATCATCTGTTTTATATATTGATTTTTCACTCTTGAAACGACAGGATATTCAGGTCCGAGGAGATTCTCCTTGAAAGTCTGACGGAAGGTGCGCGCCAATAAATCTGCCGCCTTATTGAGTTTCATCGAGTCGACGTCTTTAAGTCGTATCAAGATAAGTCGCGAATAAGGAGGATAATTGAACTGTCGGCGTATCGGCATCTGTTCCTCAAAGAACTTCACATAATCGTGACTCATCACATTAAGTATGACAGGATGCTGAGGCTGATAAGTCTGTATTATCACTTTTCCTTTCTCTCCTTTACGTCCGGCGCGACCACTGACCTGTTCCATCAATTGATAACTTCTTTCGTAAGCCCTGAAGTCGGGGAAGGTCAGCATATTGTCGGCATTGAGGATTCCGACCACTTTCACCGAGTCGAAGTCTAATCCTTTGGTGACCATCTGTGTTCCGACGAGTATGTCAGTTTCTTTGTTTTGGAATTGCTCCAAAATATATTGATAGCTGTTTTTTGTACGTGTGGTGTCTAAGTCGAGACGCGAGCTGTTAGCTTGCGGGAAAACGATTTTAAGGTCGTCTTCAATTCTCTCTGTTCCGAATCCGTGCATCTTCAAATCAGTGCTGCGGCACGACGGACATTCTGTAGGCACGTTAGCCGTATAACCGCAATAATGACATTTCAGGATGTTCTGGTTTTTATGATAGGTAAGACTTACGTCGCAGTTGATACATTGCGGTATGTAGTTACAATGTTCACATTCTATTCTCAGAGAGAAACCGCGTCTGTTCTGGAATAATATCACCTGGTTTTTCTCTTCAAGAGTTTTGTTCATCGCATCGACGAGGACGCTGCCGAAATTGGCTTGCATCGTTTTACGGCGTGTCTCTATCCTTAAATCATCGACTATAATTTCAGGCATCTCAACTCCACCGTAACGTTCTGTTATCGTTACGAGGTGATATTTGTTTTGTCTGGCGTTATAGTACGATTCGAATGAAGGCGTCGCGGAACCTAACAGCAGTCGGGCATTGAACATCTTCGACATGACGACAGCGATGTCGCGTGCCGAATAACGTGGTGCCGGGTCGATCTGTTTGAATGAAGAATCGTGTTCCTCATCAACGATTATCAATCCTAAGTCGGTATAAGGCAAGAATAACGACGAACGCGAACCAATAATGATCTGATGTTTGGAATATGTTGAAGACGCACGTCCGTGCATCTCTACGTGAGGCTCCAAGCGTTGACTGTTAAAATTCATCACCTGATGCCAGATCTCGACACGTTCGTTATTGTCGTATCTCGAATGATAAACGCCAACTTTGTCGCCGAAATATTTCTTCAGTCTGTTGATGATTTGTTCTGTCAAGGCGATTTCAGGAAGCAGATACAAAACCTGTTTGCCTTCATCGATGGCTTCTTGTATTAATTTGATGTAAATCTCTGTTTTGCCGCTTGCCGTCACGCCGTGCAGCAAAACCGGTTTATTTTCATCGAAGCCTTTATGTATCTCATCAAATGCTTCCTGTTGTTTTTCCGTAAGTTTGATAGAAGAGACGTCGGTAAGAGCTTTATATTCTTTCAAACGGCTGACACGTTTCTGATAAGTCTCGAAAACACCTTTTTCAACTAAGGCATTCAACACAGACGATGTGGCATTTGCTTTTTTCAGTAACTCTGAAGCGAGTATTTCGTTATCGGCGGAGCCTCCTAATACCAGAAATGCCATCAGCAGTTCGAGTTGTTTGTAGGCTCTTTTAGAGAGATTGTCCATCAGCTCATGCATCTTCTCGTCTTCACGATACGTGTTGGTGAGACGTACATAACGCTCGTATTTTGCCTTGTATTTATGTTGCAACTCTTCGTGCATCACGATGATGTTTTTCTCTATCATCGTTTTGATGAGAGGCATCACTTTTTTATAACCTATTATTTTGCTAACCTCCGTTATCGTAAGTTGTGGTTGTATCTGTAGAGCTTCAACGATGAGATATTCATTGTCGGAGAGATTGCCGCCGTCAATATCGAAGTCTTCTGCCAAACTTATCTTCGACTCGCTTGCAAGTTTCAAGGCGGAAGGCAGAGCCGCCTGCATCACCTCGCCGAGATAACACATATAATATGATGCAATCCAATTCCATAGTTTCAGTTGACTCTCGTTTATTACAGGATCGTCGTCGAGTATGTCGAGAAGATATTTTATGTTGTTATAATCGGGGACATTTGTGCTTAGAGAGATTATCAATCCTGACATTATTTTCGACTTGCCGAACTGCACCACGGCACGTTGCCCGACTTTCGCCTTCATGTTTAACTCGTAAGGAACGCGATAGGTGAAACTGCCTGGTAACGGTAATGGCAGCAAAATCTCGGCAAACAAGGTGATTCTCTCTTCCGACATACTTACTTAATTAATGAGATAATATTGTAGTGACACCTATAAGTTGATCGAAGTTTTGTGTAGGGTCGAAGAGATAGAGATAGACAGTGTATTCGTTAATAGTTTCCCAGAAGTTACCTGCCACTACAGCGATGTCGCCAACATTAGAATCCTTGTCTTTTACTGCGTATATATAGTCGTAATAACCTTGTTTCAACAATAAGTTAAGAGCATAACCTCCGCGTTCGTAGTCGTAAGTCATTTTGCTTTTCTCATCGAGGTTCCAGTCTGTTATAGCGCCTAAGATATATACGTCTTGATTTGCCATCACCGGTTTCCATTCAAGGAAAAATTCCACCATGGCGTAGTCTGCTTCCGTAGCAGCATCTTTGTCGTCACGTTCCAGATATATGACCTTCTCGCCAAACAAATCCTGCTCGTTGATATAAGAATGAAGGTTACGTTTCTGGTCGTCGTATAAAGTAACTATATAATAGTCTTTCCCCATCTCCACAGTACGAGTCTGTTCCGGACGGTTATAGAAGTTGCTGGTGTTGAATCTTCTGTATTGATTGCCGGAATTAAATACCGTCTTCACATTATTTTCATATGAGAGATAATCAGGATATACGTAAGTTGGTTTCAATCCCATGACGGCATTATCCCAGCGTCCGTTCTGTTGTATCGTTACATTAGAATATTGATCTGCCAATGTATTGAAGATGTCGGGATAAGAAATTGTCATATCGAGCTGTTGGACGTTAGTGCCAAGATTTAAGTCGAAAGGATAACGAGGTATATTGATGTTGAATGTAGCCTTGTCGTCAACAATCATAAAACGACGTGTGAAGTATATGTTTTCCGGAGTAAGTTCATTTTCAAAGACTATGAGAAGATAATTGCCGGAAATCTTAGGTATCATGTCTTCTGTTGGAAATATGAGGTCGAAATGAACATAATCGACCATGGTGTTAAGCGAGAAAGAGTAATTCTCAATGTCGTCGGAATCGAAACCGTCTAAATATTCTACCTGCTGTATGTCTGACTGTTGTGTCCAGTCGTTATTGCAATGCACGAATGTATAATACATATAAGGAGCGTCGTTGGAGAAAACGTCGAACTGAAGATGCAGTTTTCCCATCATGTTGTTGAGATGTATTATAGGTTTCGCTAATGAGTCTGCCGTAGGATGCAAAAGCACGGTCTGAACATTGTCGTTATAGTTTTTGTTGGAATAAGACTTAAGCTGTTGCGCGTTAAGGGATGTACTCATAATTATCAATATCATAGCTATGAGCAATGAACCATGAGTGATGAACTTTTTGTTTACCCAAAGTCTGTTGTCTGTTGTCTGTTGTCTGTTGTCAGTATTATTCATAGTGTTATTTTTTTCCAAAGATAACGTTTTTTTTAGATTCATGGTTCAATTATAAATATAAAGTTTATAGTTTATGGTTTAGAGTTTAAAAGTTTATAAATTCCTTAAACAAAAAAGTATACTCAAAGTCTTTAGTCTTTTGCCATCATTCCATCTGTCATCGTATGCGTAACTTATAACGAAACCTTCGAAGACGTGATACCATAGCACCATAAGTGCAGCGACGCCTCTTAGTCCGTCGAGTAAGGCGTAATGAGGTTTTGTGTCGAGGAATGTAGACATATTGTTATGAGGTTTTGTGTTTGTGAATATTTGTCTCTTATTAACAGACAGCAGTCAGTGGTAGAATACTAACCGCTGACTGCTGATTGCTAAAAGCTATTTAGTGATTTTTTCTTTTACAGCTTCCATCACCTTTGCCGCCGCACATACATTTGGCGTCGGGGTCTAAGGAGTGTGCGCATTTACGCTCGAACTGCCCGTCTTTCTTGACGAACATCTTGATACCTATTCCAATAAATACGACTGCCATGATGATGATTGCAGGTATCAAGATATATAAGAATGTGCTCATGTTTATTCTGTTATTATGAGATAATAATTCTTCTTGCCTTTTTGTACGAGAATATATTTGTCGTTGAGCAAGTCTTCTTTACCAATTATCTTGGTGTCGGCGACTTTCTCTTTGTTGATAGCGACGCCATTGCCTTGTAACATCTTACGAGCTTCACCTTTTGAAGGGAATACTTCGGTTTGTGTCAAGAACTCGATGATAGGCATACCTTCTTCTATAGCAGATCTTGATACCTTTGCTTGAGGAACGCCTTCGAATATGCTTAACAATGTTGCTTCGTCGAATTTACGTAATGCTTCAGAAGTTCCTTTTCCGAAGAGTATCTGTGTTGCTTCCTCTGCCATTTCGAGGTCTTCTTTTGAGTGAACTATGATTGTGAGTTCACGTGCGAGAGTGCGTTGAAGTTCGCGGAGATGTGGTTCTGCAGCGTGACGTTCGATGAGAGCGTCGATCTCTTCTTTGCTTAATAATGTGAATATCTTGATATATTTTGCGGCATCGTCGTCGGAACAGTTCATCCAGAATTGGTAGAATGCGTATGGTGATGTCTTGGCAGGATCTAACCAGATATTGCCTTTTTCTGTCTTACCGAATTTGCCTCCGTCGGCTTTTGTGATGAGAGGGCAGGTGAGGGCGTATGCTGTCTCTTCAGCGCCGAGTTTACGACGGATAAGTTCTGTACCTGTTGTGATATTTCCCCATTGGTCGGAACCGCCGAGTTGGAGTTTACAGTTTTTATTCTGATATAAATATAAGAAGTCGTAACCTTGTACGAGTTGGTAGCTGAATTCTGTGAACGACATTCCGTCGCCTTCACCGCTGAAGCGTTTCTTGACACTGTCTTTAGCCATCATATAGTTGACGGTGATATGTTTTCCGATGTCGCGGATGAAGTTGAGGAATGAATAGTTTTTCATCCATTCGTAGTTATTGACGAGTTCTGCCTTGTTTGGAGCATCGTTTTCAAAGTCTAAGAACTTGGCGAGTTGTTTCTTGATACAGGCTTGGTTGTGGTTGAGAGTCTCGTCATTTAATAAGTTGCGTTCTGCTGATTTTCCTGAAGGGTCGCCTATCATACCTGTTGCGCCTCCGAGGAGTGCGAGAGGTTTATGACCTGCGTGTTGGAGATGACGGAGCATCATAATACCGCAGAGGTGGCCTATATGTAGAGAGTCGGCTGTTGGGTCGATGCCCAAGTAACCTGTTGTCATTTCTTTTCTGAGTTGTTCTTCTGTGCCTGGAGTCATGCTGTGGAGCATACCGCGCCAGCGTAATTCTTCTACGAAATCTTTATTCATTGTTGAAATTTTTTAATTCTGATTAGAAACGCAAAGATAACAATATTTATAAAAAAAAGAGCACCAAGTGGTGCTCTTTTTTTTATAAATATTGTTATCTCTTATTATTTAACAACAACTTTTGATGTGTGGCTGTAGCCGTTAGCGTTTACTGTGCAGAAGTATACACCGCTGTTGAGGTCGTTGATTGAGATACCGTTTTCACCTGTTGTTAAGTTAGCGTTAACAACTTTAACTGTTTGACCAGCTAAGTTTGTGAATATAACTGTTGCGTCAGCGTCCATTGAAGAAGAAACGAAGATCATTTCTGATGCTGGGTTTGGATATACGTTATAAACAACGTCTTTAGCAATTGTTTCTTCAACGTTTATGTAATCAATATATTCTGAAGAGATTTTGTAAACATAGCACATGTTTTCTACAGGAACTGATTGTGAAGCACCTGAACCCCATGCTAAACCTTGTACGTTGTCAGCAACGTATGTGAACCAGAATTCATTGTTGTTAGCAACGCTTTGAGCACCATTTACGAACATAACTTCGTCGAGCATGTGCATAAAGTCGTCTGTAACTGTTTCGCATGCAACTGTCCAGTGTTCTTCGTCAGCATTTTTGTATGACATAGCAGCTGTTCTTGTGTAGTAACCGTTGTTGAGGTCACGCATGCAGTCGATTGTTGAATAAGCTAATGCTAAGTTGCCATCTGGGTCAACTGAGAGAGCTGGATAGCCTGAACATGAACCGTAGAATGCATAGATGTAGTCGTCACCTGAATAGAGAGCATCGGTGCTGAAGTCAGCGATGTTTTCATAGAATGGTAACCAACCGCAGAAGTTTACTGTATCCATTGAGTGGAGAACATATCCTTCGTTTTCTGGGTCTGGAGCCCATAATTTGAGGTTTGTTAAAGGTTCTCTTGTGTCGTTCCAGTAAGCGATACCGTCAGCTGTTCTACCATAGTAGTAGTAGAATTGTGTACCGAGTTCACGGTGTGCATAATCAGCAACTGAGAAAGCTACGTGTACTGTACCGTTGTGGTCAACAACAACTGTGTTGTGGATAGGAGTTTGAGCTGGATCGTCGTCTTCACCGCCAGTGATTGTGTTTTCGTCTGTTTCCCAGTCACCTGCGAATGGATTTTCCCAAACAACTATTTTTTCCCATGTTTGACCGTTGTCTGTTGATTTGTAAACGAGAACGTCGCCATAGAATACTGTTGAGTAGCAGATAGCAACAACATCGCCGTTAGTTGCGATTGCATAGTCGTCAGCGCTGTAAATACCTGGATAATCTTCTTCTACTGGTGAGTAAGCAACTTCCCAGTTTTCACCGTCTGTTGAACGGCAGTAGAATTGAGCGTTTACCATTTCTTCAGATGAAACTTGGTGTTGAGCAGCAGCAACAACGTGGATGATGTCGTTGTTAGGACCTGAAGTTGCAACTCTTGCCCATGACATTGAGAATGGATATTCTAAACCTGTTGGATCTGGAATTGAGTAAGGACCATCCCATTGACCTTCACCAGCTGTTTCTCTGATCCAGTAGTTAAGACCACCTGTGTGGTTAACTAAGATTTCACCGTTAGCACCGTAAGGAGCGATTGTTGGCCAACCTGTTCTCATGTCAGCACCTGTTGCGTTAGATTCTTCGCGTACTTCAGCGAATGTGAAGTTGTTGACGTCGCCACCTTCTGCGAAACTGTAACCTGTACCACGGTCTGATGCTGTCAAGTTGTTTTCAAGTGACATTGTGATAGCAACAGCAACATCACCTTGTGCGTTTTGATACATACGGTTTGATACTTGACCGTTTGATTGCAAATCGTAGAATGTTGACATTACGTGTGCTTCTTCAAAGTTAGTTGCTCTGTTAGCAACAACGCTTTGACCTGATTTTGCAGAGTTTTCTAAAACGCTACCTGTGTAAACATCATTACCAGCAGCAACTCTAACAGCTGTAGCTTTTACTGAATTATTTTCTTTAGCTACGCGTACTTGTGCGAATGCACTGAATCCCATTACGAGACCTAATGATAGTAAAAGAACTTTTTTCATTTTGAGTTATTTTAAATTAATAAATAAGTTTGTTTCAAACCTTACATTTCTTTGAACTGCAAATATAATAATTATTCAAAAAACAATGCAACTTTTTTTCTTTTTTTTTATAAAAATTATATTCGTTCATTTATCTTGCGTAATAACAAATTATTGAGTAATTTTACCGCTTTATTTTAGAATTTATTTAACACATTAATTAATAGTAAAAATGAAAAAGACTACATTATTAATTATCGCATTCACTTTCTTGCTTTTCTCATGCTCTGCTCCGAAAAATAATGAGAAACAAGACCTCGCTCAGTATGTTAACCCATTTGTAGGTACCGGCGGACACGGTCACACCTATCCTGGTGCTGTCGCTCCTTTCGGTATGATACAAAACAGTCCCGACACTCGCATGGACTCATGGGACGGATGTTCAGGTTATCATATCTCCGACACTACGATCTTAGGATTCAGCTTAACTCACCTCACAGGAACCGGATGTAACGACTATGGTGACTTCCGCTTCGCTCCAATAACAGGAAAAGTCTCATGCGAGTCTGAAGAATATAGTTCCGCCTTTAAACATGAAAATGAAACGGCAAAAGCCGGATACTATTCTGTAATCCTCGACGACTATAATATTAAGGTGGAACTTACCGCCGCTGAACGCGCTGCAATGCAACGTTACACTTTCCCTAAAACCAAAGACGCTCATATCATAGTCGAACTCCAAGAGTCAAACACTTCAGCTGAGACGATACATGAATCTTTTATCACAATTGAAAGTGACAACGCCATCAGCGGTTTCCGTCGCACAGGTCAATGGGCTTCCGACCAATATCTTTATTTCTATGCTGAATTTTCAAAACCTTTTACAGGTTACGGAATATGTTCAGATAACGTAGAGCATCCTAATATGAAACACGCTGAAGGTAAAGACCTTCAAGCTTGGCTGGATTTTGACGCAACCGA
This sequence comes from Bacteroidales bacterium, assembly GCA_045606705.1. Lineage (GTDB taxonomy): Bacteria > Bacteroidota > Bacteroidia > Bacteroidales > F082 > Limimorpha. The sequence continues at coordinate 4,713 of JAZUSL010000075.1, read as the reverse complement.
TGGTCAACCTCTAGTGATGCGTGTTGCAACTTCAGCAGTCGATGTTGAAGGCGCAAAGAATAATCTCGCTTCAGAAATAAATGACTTCGACTTCGATGCAATGGCACAAAAGACTTACAACTATTGGAACGATGAACTTAATCGCATACAAATCAATACTGTAGCTAATGAAGAAGATAAAGATGTTTTCTATACTTCTTTATATCATTGCTTTATTGTGCCAAATCTCTTCTCCGATGTTGATGGTCGTTATCGCGCTCACGACAAGAAAGTCTATCAAAGCGACAAACCTTGCTATACAATATTCTCTTTATGGGATACATTCAGAACAGAACATCCTTTGCTTACTCTCATCCAGAGAGAACGTAGCGTAGATATTATTAATACCTTTATTAATAATTATGAAACCGGCGGCATACTTCCTGTATGGGAACTCGCTGCTAACGAGACTTTCTGTATGATAGGTTATCACTCAATGCCGGTCATTGCCGACGCTTACTTCTGCGGATTGGAAGGCATCGATTATGAAAAAGCGTTAGACGCAATGGTCAACAGTGCTAATGTGGAACACTTCGGCGTTGGATGTTATAAGGAATATGGTTTCATTCCTTCAAACTGCGAAGGCGAATCAGTATCAAAGACTTTGGAATATGCATACGACGACTGGTGCATCGCTCGCTTGGCAGAGGCTCTCGGTAAACAAGACATCGCCAACGAATTCTATCAAAGAGCTCAATATTATAAAAACTTATATGACCCTTCAACAAAGTTCTTCCGCGGAAAACGTAACGGCTGCTTCGTAACTCCTTTCGACCCGACACAGGTAAACTTCATGTTGACAGAAGCTAACACCTGGCAGTATAATTTCTTTGCACCTCAGGATATTAATACTCATATCGAAATGATGGGCGGAATGAAAGCTTACGACAGAAAACTCAACGAACTTTTCAATTCTTCATCAGAAATGACAGGTCGCGTTCAGTCTGATATCACAGGTCTCATCGGACAATACGCTCACGGCAACGAACCAAGTCACCACATGGCATACCTTTATAATTATTTAGGCAAACCTTCAAAGACACAGAAACTTGTCAATAAGATTATGTATGAATTATATACCGACCAACCTGATGGATTATGCGGTAACGAAGACTGCGGTCAGATGTCGGCATGGTATGTGATGAGCGCGATGGGATTCTATCCTGTCACACCTGCAAGCGGTTATTACGTAATTGGTGTGCCTCACTTCGAAGAGATGGTTCTTAACCTTGAAAACGGAAAGACTTTCACTGTAGTAGCAAATAATCTTTCAAGAGAAAACCGTTACATCGAATCTGTCAAGTTGAATGGTAAGAAATTGGATCGCAGTTACATCTATTTTGATGAAGTTTATAATGGTGGCAAGTTAGAATTTGAAATGACTAACAATCGTAAGTCAGAATGGGCTACAGAATTAGAAAATTCACCAAAACAAAAGATAGAAAATCCTATCATTGTGACAACACCTGTTATTAATGTGACATCGGATGTGTTCTTTGAGACATTAAATGTAGAGTTAAGTCATTTGGATTCTGACGCTAAGATTTATTATACAATAGATGGCAGTGAACCAAATGAGAACAGCAATCTCTATACAGAACCATTTGTTATCAACGAAAGTTCTGATGTTAGAGTAGTTGCTATAAAAGACGGCAAGAAGAGCAATGTTGTTGAAGGTAATTTCAAGAAGATTGCTGCCGGCAGAACCGTCAAGATTGAAAACAGATACAACTCACAATATGAAGCTGGAGGCGACATCGCACTCATCGACTTCCAAAGAGGCAGCAACAACTTCCGCGTTGGAACATGGCAAGGTTATCATGGCGTCGACCTTATCGCTACAGTCGATTTAAGTGAAGTACAAGATATCAACAGATTGGCAGGTAGTTTCTTGCAAGATCAGAAGTCATGGATTTTTATGCCAAAACAAGTCGAGTTCTTTGTGTCAAACGACGGCAAGAACTTCAAGTCGGTTGGCGTAGTGAAGAATCATATCTCACAAGAGACAGAGGAACCTGTTATGTATGAGTTCTCCATCGATAAGAAATTATCCGCAAGATATATCAAGATGGTCGCGAAGAAAATCGACGCATGTCCTGACTGGCATGTCGGTGCCGGCGAACCAGGCTGGATCTTCTGCGATGAGATCGTTATTGAGTAAAATCTGAGAAATTGAAAATATAAAAACCTGAGAAGTTGCGACTACAAACTCTCAGGTTTTTTATTTCTCAAGCTCTCTTCTTAAGGGGATTTCTATAAATTGCTTTGCGAGTGATTTATGATTTTATCTTCGAGAGTTTTTTCCTTATCGGCTCATCATAAAGTTTCAAACAAACGTATGCCAAGACAATGCAAACTGTCAGCACTAATATTACCATCTGCCAAGTCTCGCCAAGAGTAAAATATTGATTCTTGATAAGCCAAGCATAGAATAAATACATCACAGGATAATGCACTATATATAACGGATACGAAAGGTCGCCGAGGAACTTGCTGAGCTTTAACGTAAACTTCGATTGCGCGCTGTCACTCAAAGCAGCGATCCATACGATAAGAGGAAATACAACCATTATGCAGAACAACTCGTAGATTCCGTTTAGTGAGATGTTAGCTAATGTAGGGACACGACTTGTCACGTCCTCGCCTGAAATATATGGAACCGAAAATAATGCGAACAGAACTATCGTCGCAATCCAGAAAATATTATTGGTAAAGAATGACTGTCGTCTGTTGTCCGTTGTCCGTTGACTAAATAGACGCGCCATCAGCATTCCGAGCGTAAAAGGAAACATCATTCTCAATAATCCTCCGAAGAAATTGACGACATCCAAGGTCCAGCCGATGCCTATCATATCGTAGCCTGAGATGTCGAAAGCGACAAACCAAATCCATAATATTCCCGTTGCGCCCACGAGAACTGTAAGCATTTTATTCGAGAGCTTCCTGATGAAAAGCGCGTAAAGAATGTTACCTATGTATTCAAAGAATAACGACCAGCTCGGTCCGTTGAGCGGGAACATCTCGGCATTGCCACGTATGTCATAACTCGCTCCAGGATAAGCCGGAATAAAGAATAACGTCAAGACAAAAGCTATCAACGTCCAATGAATCGGTGTTGAACTGCCGTCCCATTTCACGCCGCCTTGAAGCAAGAAACATATCAGTCCGATGAAGGCTCCCATGACTAACATTGGATGTAATCTGATAAGACGACGCTTAAAGAAACTCCAGATGGTTAGTTTTTTGTTCGTCGAACTTTTGTCATTAGACTTTAGACTTTTGTCATTAAACCATCTGTCGTCGTAAGCGTAACTGATTACGAAACCTGACAATAAGAAGAAGAAATCTACGCCGAGATGTCCGTGGTTGAAAGTCTCAATGATGGAGCCTTTAGCGAAAGCGAAACCTTCGAAGACGTGATACCATAAGACCATGAGAGCTGCCACGCCACGAAGTCCATCTAATAGAATATAATGTGGCTTGGTATCGGCAAAAGCCACAGAAGCATTGAAATTGTTTATTCTCGACATGATAGTTTTGTTTTATTTGGACACATTCGATACGTCCTTACATTTTGCAAAGATATAAAATGAAGATAAATAAACTTTTGCTTTATGGCAAAAAACTCGTTTATCGGCACTGATTTTTTGAAACCAATCTTATCTGCGTAATCTGAGGTTTGTAATCTATCTCGAGGAACGAATCCTACTGAGGGTGTATATTGAGATACCGAGAAACTCCGCCACATATTTCAGTTTCACTCTGTTGAGGAGTCCGGGGAAATGCTCCATGAAACATTCGTAACGTTCCTTTGGCGAAAGCTGTAGTCGTTCCACGAAAATGTGGCTTAACAATCTGTTAGTATCCTGATGAACGATGCGTCCCCAATTAGCGATGTCGATATATTTTTCGTATAAATCGTTAAGACGTTCGATAGGAATGACATAGATATCGCATTCGGTGAGAGTCTGCACGCTTTCAACAGAGGGCAGGTTGTGATAGAGCGAATACATTCCGAAAGTGATGTCGCCTTCCATACTGAACCATGTCGTAGTGTCGATGCCGTCTTTATGAAAGATAGAACGCGTGACTCCATTCTCAATGAAATAAACATTACGGTCGATGGAGCCTGTAGTAACTAAAGTCGTGTTCTTCGGATAATGAACGAGACGCATCTCACCTTGAAGCGCGATAAGAGCCTCATCTGAAACTGAATGATACGACTTTATTCTTGCGACGATGTTTTTCATTTGGAGTTAGAGGCGGGGTGGAGGGTTAAAGGATTAAAGGGTTAAAGGTAATTGCTTTAATAAACTAACGTGAGTTCGATATAAAATAATTTACTAAAAATGAATAACATAACGATATTTTTTGTATCTTTAAAATGCTAAAAAAAGAACAAATCGCTATGTTATCCGACAACAAAGTTATTGAAATTTTCTATATGGCAGACGACTTCTGCAAGTTTTTTAATGAAACTGTGAAAAAACATTCCATTGACGACGAAAAAAAGCACAGAACAAACCAAGTCGCCTCTCTGATGCCGAAATGATAACAATTCTTATAATGTTCCACATCGGAGGATACAAATGTCTGAAACATTTCTATATCAATTATATATGCAGGCATTGCAAGCATCTTTTTCCCAAAACCGTATCCTATAACATATTTGTT
>JAZUSL010000074.1:0-3478 GCA_045606705.1 Bacteroidales bacterium | reverse complement strand
AGTTGCTCGAATCTTGGGCGTATCAGCATTAGCTAAAACACCTATTCGAGAGTTGCTCGCAAAAGACCAACCAATAATCGAAAACCAAAATGTCAAAGAACTAAAATTATTTTAATAAAATTTATTGCATCAGTAGTAATTGACAATTGAAAATTAATGTAAAGACGCGTCAACAATACTTACAAATACTAAAAAGGTTGTTGACACGTCTTTTACATAGCATCTCAGTAACTTAGCAACTTAACATCTTAAACGTTTTATGTCCCGAAAACTGTTCATCATATCGTTGATTTTGTTTGTTGGTTTGTTCTCCTGTGTTAAGGTGGAACGTGATAGCGAACATTTTGATGCTGCCATGATTGCATATGACAGCGGTTTTTACTATCATTCCAACGGCATAATTAACGAAGCCTTGCCTTATTACTTTGAAACCGCCAATCTTTTGGAAGTCCTGCCCGAAGATATGAGCCACAAGGACATGAACCTTACAGCACGAGCTTATCATCAGATGGGAATGATTCTGAGTCGTTATTTTCAACATCGTCAAAGCATAGATGCATACAAACAGGCTTACTATTATGAAAATATAATTCAGGATACAATATGGCTGAATCGTACGAGATTACAATTGGCAAGAGAGTTTAACGTCATGAAAGAGGTCGACACATCTGAATATTATCTGAATCAGGTGACTTATGTGGATCCTGGATATGAGATGGAGGTGACTAGATTGAGAGCTAAGTATTGCTATGATAGGAAAGATTATGAGGAGGCGTTCAGGATAAATAAGGAGATTATATCCGAGAAACATCGAGCCGGGATACCAACTAATAGCGACTCCATAGGTTTGGGTATATTGATGTATCATAGTCCGTATAAGCTTCAGTCCAAGCCATATCTGCAAAAGGTTTTCTCCATGTATGACGATAGCGTTACGGTTGAATTCTGTGCCATTGTCGCGCTCTTGGCTGAGATTTATAAGTTGGAGGGAAATGCAGACAGTCTCGCAATATGCAGTAAATTCTTCGGGGATTATGCTAAGGTGGAGTCTGATGTTCAGTCGAAAGGAATGGAGTTGGACTTTACATACGATGATTTTGTCGCGAAACGCAATGAACGTCTGAATAATCTGCTTGAGGAGAAAAACAACCGCAGGAAGACTATGCTAATATCTGTTATAGTTGCATCTGTTGTATTGCTTTCTTCGATTATAATTGTTAAGATCAAGAGAACCAAGAAGGGAAACCCTGATAATAATACTGAGGAGTTGATCCGCGCTTTCGGACAGTCTGCTATAATTCAGGAAATAAGAACAAGACTGCGGTCGGTGGGAATCACGAAGATTACCACCAAGAACATAGAAGAGTTCAGCGATATGGCGTTGAGCAATTCGGAAATGCATGCGTTGCGAGACGCCGCCGATGCCGCCATGAACGGACTCATGTCGAGACTCATGAATCAATATCCGAAACTGACTTCAGCCGATGTCGCATGCTGTTGTCTTGTGTTGTCGGGCTTCAGCAATGCGGAGATGGCGGCACTCTTCGGAGTTAAATACAATGCCCTGAACGCACGTATTGCCAAAATCAAGAAGACCTTCGATATTGAAGGCTCGTTGCGTGATTTTCTTGTTAAGAACATCTGATGAAACTGACCAAAAACAAGATTGTGGTGAAACTTAGATTTATAGGGGCTGAATAGTACCGTCTTTGGGAAAACTTGGGAAAAATATGCCTTTCTTATTTGCGCAACAGTGCGTAAATTTGCGTGAAATAAACCTAATTAAATTAAACAGTTATGACACGCAATTTTTTATTTGTAATCCTATTCACCTTACTATGCTGCGGTAATAGTGTTTTCTCTCAAGAATGGGAATTCTTCATGAATAGTTATATTGAATCTCCATATACGAGAAATTTTACAGATGCTATTGAATTATCAGATGGCAGTATCGTGATTAATTCTCCATTTAAATTACCAATAGAAGGTCATGCAACTGTACCTCATCCTGGCTTAGTAAAAATATCTGCCGATGGAACTGAGTTGGTAAGAAACAATTATTTTCGTCCCGCATATTGTTCCATATCTTACAACCAGATTCTTGAAAACGAAGACGGAGAACTATTTATATTAATGACATACAGTCCCGACCATGAGAGATTGTCCGATAACTATTTCAAGAATTTCGATAATCCTCCTACAAATGCTATTTTAGGGTTGTATAAAATAGATGACGAACTCAATATCGTTGAAAGTTATGAACATAGTTTCCCCATTGATACAACGGAAAATTTTGGTTTTCACCCTATGTGGGATGCTATGCCTAATGAAAACTGTGGACGTTTGTATCTGTTCACATCTTTCATTGATAATAACGGTGATATTGTAGGCTCGTTTTTCAAATGTCCTACTTTTCATAGTCCAAACCAAGCCGAAAATGATTCCATGTTCTTTTTCAAGATGAATTTTGAAGGTGAATTTCTTCAGATGAAAGGCATAGAGTGTCAAAGCGGACATGGAGATTATTGGAGACATAGAAGACATAGTATGCTTGAAACAGATTCGCATTATATCCTTTATCAAACTAATGGTTATGATCATGACGACTTTTCATTTGATCCGAGCGGAGAAGCCTTCTATTTCGATAAAGACTTGAATCTTGTCGCTAAAAGAGCTATTAATCAACCAGGATTCACAATGCCAACAGTATCGCATTTAGAATATGTTTCTGCGGTTAGAAGCAGACATAATACGGTATATTTAGCAGCATTAACCCGCTCTGTAGAAAAACCACACAGCTATTTATATAACGATACCAGATTGTACGAAATAGATGATCACCTTGACAATTCAACTGAACTTCTGCCTATCGTTAATTATATCAACAGAGGATCATCAGATTCGCAAGAGTCTCAACCATTAAACAATGGTGTCATTTTAAAAGAAGACAACACATTAATTCATGTTCAGAATTGGAATCTCGGAGAATATTGTGATGGTGACTCATGGGTTGTGATAGAACATTTGGATGAGAATTTTGAGACTATATCAGAAATGTATTACACAAGCGGTGAAGATGGTAATTACATAGAAGTAAATTCTATAGTACCAACAAAAGAAGAAGACCTATTGCTTGTAGGTAATGCAAATAGTTTAAATGGAGACAAGTCATGGAATTTTGTCACCAAATTCCCTGCCTCAGCTTTTGATCCGGACAACATCGAAGAAGCTCACGCTAATAACCTGCATCTCGCTGTCGCTTATCCTAATCCAGGAGGTGATGTTTTAAATATAAGAACAGGCTGGCGCAAGGCTACATTGCAGGTCTATGATATGCAGGGTAGAATAATTCATCAACAAATAATTACAGATGAAGTCACAAGCATACACGCCTCTAAATGGAGCTCGGGAACTTACATCTGGAAGTTAACAGTTAACAATGAACAATTGACAGTTGAAGAAGGGAAGTGGGTGAAAT
>JAZUSL010000073.1:0-31877 GCA_045606705.1 Bacteroidales bacterium | reverse complement strand
ATCCTTTAGATTTGCAAAGAAAAAACAAAGGCAGAAAAAAACACCTACCTTTGCAAGAGTTAACCAGAGGAGAGAGGTGAACTATCGTGCAATCCAGCCACATGAGCTATCCACAGAAACAGTCCTCTTCTCCTTTCCGTTGAACGGAAGAGCCAACTATATTTGTAGGTTCAGAGACCTAATAAAGGATGTAGTTAGTTCAACTCCCGGTTAACATAAACATTAAAGTTGCAAAATTATGGAAAAAGATCATTACATCGGAGTGGACATCTCGAAAAAAACGATTGATGTGGCAATTTATGTCAAGGACAAGACATGCAAGGGAGTTTTCCCTCACGAGACCTTTCAGAATTCAGAAGAAGGATTCAAGAATATGAAAAAATGGCTGCGCAAACAGAATGTGGTTCTTTGCAAGTCACTGTTCTGCATGGAGGCTACAGGGAACTATACATACGAACTATGTCTGTTTCTTGAGCATTTGGGAGTGGCTTACTCGGTGCAGAGTCCCTTGCACCTGAAACGTTCTTTCGGCTTGACCCACGGCAAAAATGACAAGGTTGACGCTTCCCGTATCGCCTATTACGCCTATCTTCATCGAGATGACATCAAGCTTTCCAAATTAGCATCCGACAGCGTACGTAAGCTGAAGGTTCTGATAGCGGAGAGGAAAAGCCTTGTAGTGGAGATGGCGCGCTGTAAGGCACAGCTTAAAGAAGTCGGAGAACATTCGCCAAGTACGGGAACCGTAGAGCGTACTGAAGCCCTGCTGCTATTTCTTGAGAGTCAGGTCGAATCCATTGAAAATGAAATGTCGCAGACCATAGAAGCCGACGGGAAGATGAAAAACAATTATAAACTGCTGCTGTCTGTTGACGGTATAGGTGTTGTCAATGCGATTAACACGATAATAGCGACACATAACTTTGAGATGTTTGACAATGCCAGACAGTATGCGAGCTATATAGGCGTGGCTCCATTTGAACATGCCTCAGGCACAAGCGTAAGAGGCAGGACGCATGTTGAACCAGGAGCCAAGATGCTGAAGGCGGATCTGACAGGCGCCGTGAGAACATGCATAAATCACGATAAGGAAATCAGGAGATACTATGATAGAAAGATTGCAGAAGGAAAAGCCTATGGAGTGGTGGCGAACGCTATTAAATTCAAGCTCCTGTTACGAATGTTTGCTGTCATCAAGCGCGGAACACCTTTCGTAAGGAAACCTGATTTTCTTTGTTAAGAAATATTTTTAAAAAAATATGCAAATTTATTTGGTTATATCCTATATTTCAGTGGGAGATTTTATCCCTACTAATTATGAATTAAAAAAATCATTTCTCCATCTTGATGATTAAAAAAATATTCATATCTTTGTAGCATCTTTTAAAGAGTAGTTGATACGATCCAATGGTATAGAGGGCATTTCGACTACTCTTTTATTTTTTTAGTAATGCAGTAATGAATCATTCTTTTATTGTTTCTTTCACCTACTATAATCTTCACTTCTCCAAGATTTGTTAAAGTAGCTCTCAATTCATATATCTTAGTAAAATACATTTTCTTTTTTTGCTTATTTTTCGGAATGTCAACTCCTATTAGAGACGATTTCCTTAACGCCTCTACTAATCGCATTGCTGCCAATGTCGATTCGTAAGAACGTGATGCTCTTGTTGCGGTTTCATCGACGGAATTATAAAGTATCTCTACACATTTACCCCCGAATGCACCACACGGAACGCTTGTTCCAATAAGTGGGGATAATTCTTCTACAATGATGGCACGCCGGATATAAACTTCTTCACGACTGCTGCCCGTTGGAATAAGTTTCATAATAAATCTTGATTTTTGGCAAAGGTAAGAAAAAAGTCTAAAGGCTAAAGATTTTTTTAAAGTCTCCAAGTCACCGAGTCACCAAGTCACCGAGTAGAGACGCGTCGATGATACCAATGAAAATAAACAATATATCATTGACACGTCTTTTGGGGTTATGGAGTTATGAAGTTATGGAGTTATAACAGTACGAATACATAATGTGTCCACAAAAAAATCCCACTGATTTCACTGATATACACGGAAACTATCTGTGCTAATCAGTGCCAATCAGTGGGAAATTTTATCCCTACCAATTATGCATTATGAATTATGAATTATGCATTATGAATTATGCATTATGAATTCCTCTTACGGAGTCCGTATGCTATCGCCATGCCTCCTAACAAGAGAAGTCCGCTGCCGAGTGGCGCTGGATCTGCCACATAATCATAATTGAAGCCATGCGAGGCTGGCAGTGTCGGCAATGCACCCCATTCGTCGGAACCGCCTCTGTTATCAAAATCTGAATATGCGAAGAATCCATCGCTTTGTGCACTCATCGTCATTCCCATAAAGAGCGCGAATATTGTTGTTATTATTAGTTTTTTCATATTTTTCATTTTTTGGTTTAAGGTTTAATGCTTAAGGTTTAAGGTTGAAGAACATTACCTTAAACTTTAAACCTTAAACTTTAAACCATTAATTATTAATAAATAACTACTTTCTGAACCTTAACTCCTTCTTCATTAACAACTCTAACGATATACGCTGCATTGTCAAAGCCGCTTACGTCGATTCTGCTGTTATCGCTCGTGACATCGTTGCTGTAGATTATTCTTCCCATCACGTCGATTATCTGAACCGCACCTTCAACGCTGATGATGAGGTCTTCTCCAGATACGTATGCAAAATGACTGCTATTAGCTGTTGTCTGTTGACCGTTGTCTTTCAACAGAATAAAACGCTCTGCATTGTCAGCTGTCGTTGCCATGAAAGTGTAATCTTCTTCTAAGATATTGATTTTCTCTCCAGTCTCTTTGTCTAAGAGATACAACTCTTCAAAGCCGCAGTTTTCTTGTTGTAATGAGATTGTGTATTGTCCCATTGTCATTGCCTCGAAGCTGACAGGAATCTCGCTTACGTTCTCATCCATCATAGCAATAGCGTAATCTGTGTCGTCTTGCGGTATATACAATAAAGGTATGTTTTCATTCTCGTGATTTATCTTATCAAGACCTATGCCTTTGTCGAATACCACAAACGCCTTATCTGAATAATTAGCATTTGAAACTGTTAATGAAATTGTTGGTTGTTGAGACGTGTCAATGTTTGTTGATTTTGCAGGATTCATTGACGCGTCTCTACTTTGTGACTCTGCGTCACTGCGACTTTGCGACTTAGAAATCCTCAACGTTCCATCCTCTGTCGTCTTTATCAACGCGCCTTGTCCTACTTTGATTACGTCTCCTTCATTTCCTAATGTAGCGCCCCATGCGCCTTCGCCGTTGAGGACGTAATATCCGTTGGCGAGTTCTGCATCTGTACTTAAATGATTGAAACTAATATCGTGAGTGTAAGGATTACCTACGAGATGGAAGCCGTTTAACACTTCGCTTTGAGCTGTGAGAGTATAGTTTACATCTTCAGTATTGATATTGCCTTTAAATTCTAAAGTAGTATTTTCAGCGTTAGCGTAGAGATAACCGCGACCAGGCTCAATAGTCTGGAAGTTGGTGCTACCTTCGCCCGGTTTAGCGTTCTGCCAGGTATGAGAAGGCTCGTCGTAACGATAAAGGTCATAGTCGGATCCTGTTGTTAAAAGTCCGCTGACTGAGCTTGTCGAAGTCACATCCTTCAATGGCGAAGCAATAGTATACCATGAAGTCTGTTGACCGTTGTCCGTTGTCTGTTGACCAGCGTAGCCGATAATTTCTTTCCTAACCGTAACCTCACCTCTTGCTGTTTCGCAATAAAGCTGACCACCTTCTTCAATGGTGATGCTTCCGTTTGTTGTCGTTCCATCACCGCAATAACCGAAAGACTTAACGGTGAGTGTGGACAAAGTCTGTTGACTGTTGTCTGTTGTCTGTTGACCTAAAACAAGCGGTGCATTTATCGCCACATGGTCTTCTGCACTAATTTCCGTCTGACCTTCTGGGAATACCCATCCTGTGGACGAAGTCTGTTGACCGTTGTCTGTTGTCTGTTGACCCACAAAAGTTGGCATCTTAACTAACTTATCTTCTGGAATATTTGTAAATGACTCCCATATTACAGGGGCGTAAATCTTGGCATTAGAATTAATGTTTGCAAATGTATTAATGTAAGCAATAGAAGGAGATTCATTTCTGTAGAAGAATATATCAGTTAAACCATAACAATTAAAAGCCTCGTTTCCAATATATGTAACACTGTTAGGAATTATCAATGAACCTGTGAAATAACATTGAGAAAAAGCATTTCTTCCGATAGAAGTTACGCTGTTTCCAATTGTCAATGAACCTCTGAAATTACATGAAGTAAAAGCATAGTCTCCGATGGAAGTGACATTGTTAGGAATTGTCAATGAACCTGTAAATTTACATGTATTAAAAGCTACATATCCGATAGAAGTTACGCTGTTAGGTATTATCAAATTTTCTGTAAAACCAGAACAACGATAAAAAGCATATTCACCGATAGATGTCATTCCTTCTTCAAGTACCAATGTTTTAAGAATAGAAGAATATTCTCTCCAAGGTGCTTTGTTAGAGTCATTGTCATAATTCCACATTGCTCCTGTGCCGAAGATGGTTAGGGTGTTGTCGGTGATATTCCAATAGAGGTAGTCGCCGCACTTGCCATGAGGTGTCATGTCTAAAGTCTCAAGATTTGAATATACATTTATATTTCCAAAATCAAATGTATGTTTGTAAACCTTAGCTCCACCTAAGACTGGATAGGCGTCTGCCGTCTCGCCATTGTCGATATTCTGTCCCCATACTTGTGTTTCTTGTTCGCCTTGCAGGAGATAAGCAATCTCGCCGCTTGCAAGCCGCTCAGCAGTAACGGTGGTGATACCATTATCATTATCATTCTCATTGTTGGTTGTAACGTAAGGTGTACTATTTAACGCATAGCAGTTTGTAATGCTTTGGAAGGAAGTCATGGTGCCGAAGGCAGAGAGGTGAGCATTTGACGCTTCAAGGTCGGTATTATTGATTATCTCGCCTGCCCAGAGGTTATTCTCTAAGACTGTCTGTGCGCCTGCTGAGCTGTATGACAGGAAGCCGCCGATATATATGGTTGAATAATTTTCAAAGGTGCCACTCTTATATGCTGTCTCGATAGTGCCGTAAGCGGCGCAGTTACGGATGGTCACGTCGGAAGTGTCATAAAGGCGTCCGATAAAGCCGCCGACACCGCTGTCTGCACGGTTTGCACCAAGGTCAAGAGTGCCGTACCATGAGCAGTTTTCAATAATTGTTTCGTGGTTAGCATAGCCCATAAAACCGCCTACAAAACTTGAACCGTGAGAGCCTTCATCAAGGGTTACATTCACATAAGAGGTAATATTTCTGACTGTTGCTCCGTTATGGTCGGGAACATCTGTACCGTTTGCACCGGGTGCAGAGCCGATAACACCGCCTACATAGCTGCAATCTGAGGTAAGCTTCACATCACCGTAAATGGTGAAGTTTTCAACAACACCAAGACGCACTTCTCCGAAGAAACCGAGTCCTGCTCTTTGCATATCAACATAAAGGTTTGTGATTGTATGATTTCTGCCGTCAAAGTGACCTCGGAAGTTGTGGCTGTTCTCGCCCGTTGAGCCTATAGGCGTCCATGGTCTGTTTTCAAGGTCGATGTCAGCTGTGAGGACTGCGCTTGCCGTTCTATCCACGGTGTTGATATGGTTTGCAAACCAATAAAGCTGACCTGCGTTGCCGATTTGGTAGAAGCCAACATACTCGGCTGCAAGTCCGAGAGATTCGTAATTCTCGTTAGTGACAAGCGTAGCAGGCTGGTGAGTGTCACAAACGTTGCAGAAGCCGTTGTTATTTTCGTATTCGTGATTGTTGGGATCAATCTCACCGTAGCTTTCGCCGCACACTTCGCAAACCGCCTGTGTGGTGCAGGTTGCCGTGCCACCGGTGTGAGCCAGCTCACCGTAGCTTTCGCCACAATGGTCGCACACTGCCAATTCTTTGCAAGTTGCCTTGTTTTCTTCCTTTTCGGAAACATGCTCCTCGATCACCACCATACCGCAGCAGGAATATGTTATATCATGCTTGGTGTTATCGGTTTCATTGACTGTATAAGTGATATTGCCGCTATGCTCAATCTTTTCCTCGGAGATGTTTTCGTCATTGGTGTATTTCGGTTCGGTGTCGCCGCAGCTCTCGTAGCCACGGTAGACCTTCTCACCGCCGAGGACTGGATAAGCATCTGTACCGATAGTCTGACCCCAGACATTTTCTTCCTGTTCGCCCTGAAGCAGGTAAGCCACCTCGCCAGAGGCGAACTGTGTGGTGGTCTTGCCCAGTACATCGGTGGCAGTGCCTAAGTTAAAGTAGAAAGCGTTGCCAGTATGAACTGTGCTGTCGTAGTAACAGCTCGTGACGGTACCACCGTTGCGGTTGCCGCCCACCACGCCGCCTTCACTCGAATTACCGGTGTTATAGCAGCTTCTAACAATGTCACAGTTCTCGCCCACTATACCGCCGACATATAGATTGCCGCTAACATTACCATTATTATAGCAACCCGTGACAATGGCTGGACTGTCGTCTGAGATGTAGTTGTTGTTGTAGCCCACCACGCCGCCGATACTTTCACCACCGCTGATGTTGCCTATGTTATAGCAACCCGAGACAGTTCCAAAATTTTTGCCCACCACGCCGCCGATAGAAATTCTGCCACTCACGCTACCGTTATTATAGCAGTCCGAGACAGTACCATAATTGTTGCCCACTACGCCACCGATATTGTCGATGCCACTCACGCTACCGTTATTATAGCAGTCTGAGACAGTGCCGTAATTGTAGCCCACCACGCCACCGATATAGTCACTGGTGTTGAGGCCACCTCCGTTCATGCTACCCATCACAGTGCTGGTATTATAGCAACCCGAGACAGTTCCAGAATTTTCGCCCACCACGCCGCCGATGTAGGAATATCCGTTAAAATAAGTATCAATAACGCCCACATTAGCTACTTTGCCAGAACTGGCGACGTTACCGAACAAACCGACATATTTAGTATTAATGTTATTAAAGTAGAGGCTGCTGACGGTATGCTCGCCGCCATCAAAGGTTCCGTTGTACCCGTCAATGGAACTGTTGTTGATGGGTATCCAGGCACGTAAATCGCTTCCGTCCCCGTTAAGGTCTCCGTCCGAAGTCAGCACGTTTGGGTTGACCACGATATTTGCTGTTAGCTCGCCGTTGATAGCTCTGTTACCGCCGTTGACTGCCGCCGCAAAGGCATACAGCTCGTCGGCTGTGCCAATGTCATAGTAGCCGTCGCCGTCGGCATCCTTCAAGGTGACCTTGCCACCCGTGTCTATGGTAACGGTGAGATCAGCCGCCGCTGCCGCACTCGCCCTCAGCGTTGATACGACATGATTGTCGTTTGTAATGAAATTGTCGTGAGAATGAAGGTCTTGGTTCTTTGTTACGAGTTCCGTGTCGGAGTTACAAGTAGCAGTAAGATTCCCTGCTTTCAGAGTATTACCACCCATAATTAGTATCAGGGCGATAATCAGTAGTTTGTGAAGTTTGTTCATTTTTTGTTTGTTATTTTTAAGTATTAAAGTTATTAAAGGGTTAAAGGTGTTAGTTAATATTTATTTTTTTCAGATTTTCAGATTTTCAATTTCTCAGATTTTAAAAAAAAATCCGTCTGAGGTTCGTTTTCACAAACTCTGTCAGACGGAATTAATAAAATTGGGTTTTATCTTCTGTTATTTTAACTTTACGTTTTTCCTCCTTTATTAATATAATGTTATGCATAGTAGTCTTTCTCAGTTTTTTATTTCTTAGTTTTTCAGATTTAAAATTAGTTTTTTTAGTTGTGCAAAGATAGCAAAAAAAGTCGTTGCAAACAATATTTTTTTGAAAACAGACGACAGGCATTGTCCACGAGGAGGTCGGCGATTAATCATTCATTAAAAAGGTTGTCTTTTGTCAGGAAGTCAAACAACCCAACGAAGAGGATGCCGTCTTCATTATACCATGGATGTATGTCGTCTTTGGTAATGACAATTTTCTTAAATGCATCATGAATGTGTCTTAATGAGTTTGTTTCTTGCTGTATCTTCTCTCTGTCAGGAATGGACAAAGCTGATTGTATATAATAACGTTTTGAGCCAAGATTCGCGACAAAATCAACTTCATAATGATTACGAATGGTTTGTTTTTCCTTGTTGCTTGTTCGATGTTCTACTAATCCGACATCTACAAGAAAACCTTTTATACGCAGTTCATTATATATGATATTTTCCATGATATGCGACTCTTCCTGCTGCCTAAAATCTAAGATAGCATTGCGCAATCCTATATCGGTAAAATAGTATTTCGACAAAGAACCGATATATTTCTTTCCTTTTATGTCAAAACGCGTTGACTTTTCAATCAAATATGCATCCTGAAGATACGACAGATAGAATCCTATTGTTTCTGAGTTTAAATTTACGTCTTCTACACTTTTAAAAGTATTTGACAATTTGTTAGGATTACAAGGAGAACCTATCGACGATGCTATTATCTTTATTAATTTTTCAAACTCTATACTTTTCTTGATTTTATTTCTTTCAACCAAATCCTTAATATACACTGTATTGTAAAGATTGTTAAGATAATTAATCTTTTTTTGTTCAGTATCAATGTTTTTTATCAAAGGCAATCCACCATAAGTATAATACTCTTTCCATGCGTCTTTAATTTCCCCATCATAAACAGAAAAGAACTCTTTGAATGATAGTGGATAAATATATATAACATCACCTCTCCCTCTAAATTCGGTAGCTATATCTGAAGACAAGAATTTAGAATTGCTTCCTGTTACATAGACTTTCTACAAGTTGATTCAAATACGATATACGTTCTATCCTCATATTAATCCGTTATTATTGACATTTATGTCATTTTTTTCGGATGTAAAGATAAGAAAAAATATTGTATGAAATTATGGATTAAAAAAATCATTTTCTCCATCTTGATGATTAAAAAAATATTCATATCTTTACAACATCTTTTAAAGAGTAGTTGATACGATCCATTGTAATCGTGGGCATTTCAGCTACTCTTTTATTTTTTTAGTTATACAGTAATGAATCATTCTTTTATTGTTTCTTTCACCTACTATAATCTTCACTTCTCCAAGATTTGTTAAATTAACGTGAGTTCAATATAAGGAACTATCAAATAATCAAGCAATAATCTTCATCAGATAAACTTGAACCCTGTAAGGGTTACAGATAGCAGGCAGACGATGAAGCGTCAGCGTAATCTCTGCTTTAAATGAGGCGAGAGCAATCAAAGCGCTGTAGGCGCGACAGAGCTCTGCCGTCCCTACGGGACTTGGATGATGGCATGGATGTTTGGCAGGTGTGAAGTGGAACGGAACGCCTGCCTATGGTCTGTAGTCCTTACAGGACTGTTTGTAAGTGATTAGAATAATGTCAATTGATTTTGTCATCTTCGATTGAATGTTTCTTAACTATTTCATTAAAAAAAGCAGTAGTCGTCTGCTATATAGAAAATTTCAATAACTTTGTTGCAGGATAACATAACGTTTTGTTCTTTTTGTTAGCGCTTTAAAGATACAAAAAATATCGTTATGTTATTCATTTTTAGTAAATTATTTTATATCTAACTCACGTTAATATATGAATTTTTTTGGTTTGAATAAACTCATATTTTTTTTATTACGCTTGATATTTATGTGAATTATTCATATATTTGTGGTTCTGTTTTAAATCAATGAATTATGAAAAAAACTATATTGTTGACCATAATAGTCTTACTCTCAATTAAACCAACTCTTTTATCCGCTCAAATACACACCAGATCTAACTATGGCGATGAAATACAAATCACACGTTGGACCGGTGTTGGTAATGGTGGTAACCATCTCGAATTATCACAAGAAACCATTGATGAGATTTTGAGTAAAAAATCTGCAACAGAATCAACGATGTTTGGAGATCCGGATTATCCCGTCGCATATCATCCGAAATATAAACCTGGTTATGGACCCATTGATATTAATATTGTTGACCCATTGAATCTTGTCAGAACAAATTATGCAATCTGGTTTGAAAATTTTAAAACCAAATATATACATAATGTTACCGGGAATCAAGCTCTTTTAGGAGATTCCGCTGCGAAACAAGTGTTCAGATGGGTGTTACATGATCTTAATTCAGGAGAGATGTTTTATTCTGATACAACTTCGGATTTTGAGTCGGAACAGATTTTTTGGGATAGGGGCATCTCCGTAAGAATGTACCAGCCTTGGATTGTAGGTCCTAATTTAGTCGGTCAATATTTCGTTGATAATACGTATGTACCAGTCTATGACATCTTGGAAAACAATAACAATCTTATCACATCTTCTGTAACGTATGCCGACAGTTCATACAAATGGCTAAGCGGTATAAGAGACGATGACAACGTTCCCGGTTCGGTTCTTAACTGGATCCGCTCCGGCACTTATAAGGAATATGAAAATCCATCAAATAACGACTATAACAATGTTTCTCCATCATCACCCTACGTACATGTTGTAGACAAACCTTATGATCCGGATGAGAAATATGAGAATATTGCAGAAGGGACATGGGCACCTTATATTTTAACAACAAAGACTGACAAGTCGACAAATAAACCTGGTCAACTGTATGATTATAATTCAAGAGAAGATTCAGTTTTCAGACATCTGGGATCTATTGATATTGTATTGACTTCCGACAAAGACAAATGGACGCGTTGTCCTGTTGTGGAGATGAGTCTGGATGAAGAACTCTCAGAAGGTAACGCAAAACAATTCGCGCTTAGATGTGCACCGTCCGTTGATAAGGATGGTAATCCCTATATATTCCATGTAGATGGCGTTGAACTTGAAGGTGAAGCGTTGACAGAATTTCTCAAAAATGCTGATATGGAAACATTATCACAATATACATCAACTGACCCTAATGCCTCAAACTACATTTCACCTAAGGGAATGGGATGGTTTCCTGGTTATGTGATAGATATTGAGACAGCTGCTCGTCTTAATATCTGTTTCGGCGAAGATTCTTACTATCCAGATCTGAATGGTCGTGACATGTTATTTAATCCTCCGGCATTGAAGGAAACAACGATATTGTCTGATCCTAGAGAGCAATTATCAGATCCGGTATTATTTGATGCCACTGATCAAACATCCTTATTGGGAGGAAAACATTTCGTTTATATTTTCCCAATGCAGGATTTAGGCGAGTTTGGTACAAACACTATGAAGATACATTTCAAATCGCCAGCATACGATGCCGGTTCATACATGTATAGTACCTTAAAACAAACGGAGGATTTATCAGGAGGGACATTACAAAAAGCATTCTATATGGTATTTTGGAAACATCCATTGTGGGTTGGTATGCCAATGGCTGTTGAAGGAAGAAAATGGTTGCCTGAAGGTAATCCTGTCAAGATCTCTGTACGTGTTGCTAAACCATATCAATCGGGATATTCAACAATACCTCTCGAATTGGAGACTCCAGAATTATTTGATGAGGTCAATCATAACGGATATTATCCCTATTATACCTTCTCTACAATTGATGTAAATGTCATGGAGATTCCTACAAATAATACATACGATATTTATCCTAATCCGACAACGGGTTTAGTCACGGTAAAATCCGGGAATGTTAATTATATCGTTATCTATAACTCGGTTGGACAACGACTTAGAGTTGTTCAAGATAATGCGGTAGATATGGGTGAGTTTGAAAATGGTGTTTATTTCTTCAATATCGTTGATAATGCAGGTTCAAGCTCAATGCAACGTGTTATCGTTGCGAGATGACATAGAATCACCATAAACAAAAAAAAGAGCCACCATTTTTTTAACAGCGACTCTTTCCCTTTGTTTATTAATTTTCAATTTTCAATTATATAAATATGTACTTCAAGATAAACAGCACTGCAAGTATATACATCGCTGGTGTGAGTTTCTTGAATTTGCCGCAGCACATATTAACTACAACATAAGCGATCATACCAAGCATGATACCTGCTGAGATTGAATAAGCGAGAGGCATCATGATGAGAGCGATGAAGCTTGGGATAGCTTCTGTTGCGTCGTCGAAGTCGATGTTTCTTACTGGTTCCATCATGAGCATACCGACGAGGATAAGTACAGGAGCTGTCGCCGCGCCCGGAACAGAGAGGAACAATGGTGAGAAGAACAATGCTATCGCGAAACAACATGCTATTGAGAATGCTGTGAGACCTGTACGTCCGCCTTGTGCCACGCCGGCTGCGCTCTCAACGTAAGTCGTTGTTGTTGATGTGCCGAGCATAGCACCTGCTGTCGTTGCGATAGCGTCAGCCATGAAAGCTTGTTTCAAGTTAGGGATACGTCCGTTTTCATCGACCATCTTAGCCTTCGTGCTGACACCGACGAGCGTTCCTACCGTGTCGAACAAATCTATGAAGAGGAACGTGAAGACGATGACAAGCATATCGAGGGTGAAGATGTTGTGCCATTCAAATTTACAGAATATAGGAGCTATAGATTCCGGAGTCGAGACAATGCCTTTAAACTCTGTTATCCCCATCGGGATGCCGATGACAGTGGTGACGAGGATACCGATGAGCATCGCGCCTTTGACGTTCAAGGCATAGAGCACGCCTGTGATGATGAGACCTATAAGAGCTAAGAGAGCGGTGCCTGATGTGATGTCGCCGAGAGCGATGAGAGTGGCGTCATCATTGACGATGATACCAGCATTCTGCATGCCGATAAAAGCTATGAACAAACCGATACCGCCACCGATGGCATAACGCAGATTCTTAGGAATAGCATTGACAATAGCTTCGCGGATGTTAGTTATCGTCATGATGATAAATAAGATACCTTCGATGAAGACGGCTGTGAGAGCGAACTGCCACGAGTAGCCCATTCCCATACATACCGTGAAGACAAAGAAAGCGTTAAGACCCATTCCTGGAGCAAGTCCGAAAGGAAGTTTAGCAAGAAACGCCATCGCCAAAGTGCCGATGATGGCAGCGAGAGCTGTGGTTGTGAATACCGCGCCTGCCGGCATACCTTCAAGAAGACCGAACATTGAAGGGTTGACAGCGAGAATGTAAGACATTGTGAGGAAAGTCGTGATACCCGCAACAATCTCAGTGCGAATATTGTGTTTCGACGAATCAAAACCGAATAGTTTGTTTAACATAAGAAATAGTTTTAGTTAATAATTGCCACAAATTTAAAAATAAATCTGAAAATTTCAAAACATGAAAAACTGAAAAATTTAAGATAGTCTCTAGCCTCCCTAATTCCCGTCACCTCAAAAAAAACTTTCTAACTCTTCTATCGTCAAGCCTGTGATATTCATGATAAAATCCACACTTACACCAGAGGACTTAAGATTTGCAACTATGTTTTTCAAGGTCTCGTTTTTTCCTTCCTTCAAGCCCTCTTCTCTTCCTATTATTCTGCCTTCTTTCATTCCTTCTTTTCGACCTTTCTCCATTCCTTTCTTCATGCCTTCTTGCATTCCTTCTTTTCTTCCCATCGCTCTGCCTTCGAGCAGACCTTCGCCTCGGGAGGTGTAGATGTTGTCTTTCAATATCACAGTGTTATCCAGATGACGATAATATGCCGACAACTCATCCTTGCTCATCATGGCGAGTTCCAACTTCTTCCTCGCCTCTTCCAAGCCAGGTGCGGTTGAGTCTTGCGTAATATCACCGGTATTGAGATAATATATCCATTCTTCTAATGGTGTGCTAGGATTGCCTTCAAAATCGTTGACCTTCAGAATATAATATTCGGGATATAATTCACTGACGATATCAACCTTAAACTTCTGTTGCTGGAATGGACTGAGTTTTAAAATCTCGCCAGTGTTCACTCCCAAAAACTCCGTCTTGCCGTGATATAGATAATCCTTGCCCTGTCCCAAGTCGAAATAGACGATGTTGACACTGTATATCTTCTTGATGTTCTGATAACCTTCACCTCTATTAATATACTCCGTCACCAACTTAGAGACTCCGAACAGCATCCTCTGGAAATAGGCGTACTCGTCGTTGTTCTGCACCTCAATGATGAACAACTCGCCTTTGCTGTTCTCAGCAAGAATATCGACACGGTTATATTTGTCGAGCTCATCTTCCTGATTGCTCTCGCTTTCCAAGAGTCTGTTAATGACAATCTTCTCCTTGAATAATGTTGTAAGAAGTCCTTCCAAAACTGCGTAATTGGCTTTATCGCGAAGCATGCGCTTCATAGCCCAGTCAAATCTGATGTATTTATTTGGTTTCATATATAGTGATTTTTGTTTACTTCCGCAAAGATAATAAACATCTTCGGAAAAGACAAGATGGATTTAAAAAAAGACACAAAAAAATAAGACACACGGACGTGTGTCTTTTAATCTTCAATTCAAAGACGCCACAGGGGTGACGTCTCTACAAAATTTTCAATTTTCAATTTCAAAGTCACACGTCCGTGTGTCTCTACGGGAAAACCATTTCTCAGATTTTCAGTTTTTCAGATTCTCAGATTTTCTATAGTTCTATTCCGCAACCGGTCTCACCAACAATCCTGCATATTTACTGAACCAACCAATGTTTGAGAAGTTGGTATTGTAGAAATAGAAGAAGCAAGCATAATACATCGGATCAGAAGGGTCTGGTGATGAAGTCCAATAAGCGCCTTCCGAATCAGCGAAGTCTATATTACCTTCTGTAGCGAATCCTCCTGAAGGGAGGAAGATAGAGTTTCCATTAGGACCTGTCACGATAGCGCCGGGAACGCCATTCATCTCAGTCCATTCAAATGTACAGTTGTCTTTCAATTCTCTTGTTTCTGCTTCTGTAGGGATTCTCCATGTACCGCCCCATGTGAATGCAGCAGCATCATATTCGATATCGCCAGAGAAGTCACCTATATTTACACCGTAGGTCTCACTGTTTGAGATGCTATACATATCTTTTCCTTTATGTTCGCCCCATGCCAGATACTCGCCTATCTCGTAAGGCATTGTAGCGCCGAAATTATGTGTTGCCCACTTCAAACCGCTTGGCAATCCTAAATCAACATATTCATAACCATTGATAAAATTACCTTCCAATGTGGTGAATGTTACTTCTTCACCATAAGAAGTTCCCACTTCATTTGTAGCGTATGCTCTTAAATAATAGGTAGTATTTATAGCGAGGTTAGGAAGATTTGACACAAACTGACCAACTCCTGTTCCATCTTCGGTATGTTTATCATCCATTGTCGGATTAGGATTCACACTCCAGCAAACGCCTCTCGCTGTCACCTCAGCACCACCGTCCGATATCACATCACCACCGGCGACAGCAGATGTCTCTGTAATTTCAGTAACAGATAATGTTGTAACTTCCGGGAGTTCCAACTCTACTGAAGGTAAGGTAGCAAAACTTATTTCTTCTCCGTATGATGTACCTGTTTCGTTTGTAGCATATGCTCTTACATAGTATGTTGTATTGGGTGTCAGTTCTGTTATATTAGACATGAATTCTCCTGTTCCTACACCATTATCAGTATGGTTGTCTATTATTGTCGGATTAGGATTCACGCTCCAGCAAACGCCTCTCGCTGTCACCTCAGCACCACCGTCCGATATCACATCACCACCGGCGACAGCAGATGTCTCTGTAATCTCTGTTACTGTTGCTGTAGTTATCTGAGGAAGTACAATCTCAATTTCATCACCGCCATCGTCTGGATCTTCAGGTTCTTCTGGATTTTCTGGTTCTTCCGGTTCCTCTGGATTATCGCCGCCATCATCTGGGTTATCAGGATCTTCTCCTCCATCATCAGGTTCAGACTCTTCTAATGTCATGAAACTCTTTTGCTCGCCGTAAGCAGTACCAGCTTCATTTGTCGCAAATGCTCTTACATAATAAGTTGTATTGGGAATCAAATCTGTTAACTTAGATGTAAAAGCACCCATTCCTCCACCATCGTTTGTATTATTGTCGGCAATGGTCGGATTTTGATTCATGCTCCAACAGACACCTTTAGATGTCACATCAGCTCCACCGTCGGCAGTCACGTTAGCATCAACATCTGCAGTTGTGGTGGTAATATTAGTAACTTCATTTGTAACTATTGTTGGTTTTACAGGATCTTTTTTACAAGAAACTAATATTGTTCCGATTGCGAACAACAATAATAAATACTTTTTCATAAGGAGTGATTTTAATAAGATAATTGTTGCAAATCTATGAAAAAAACTTGAACGAAAAACTATGGGCGATGAACTTTTTTAGATTCCAGAGTTCAGGGATTTCAGAGTTCAAAAAAAGAGAGCCGCCATTTTTCATAGCAGCTCCTCTATCTTTACGACTTTGCGTCTTTATGACTTTGCGACTTTATTATCCATTAACAGTAGCCATGTGAGCAATCAAGTCTAATACTTTATTTGAATAACCGATTTCGTTGTCGTACCATGAAACGACTTTTACGAATGTGTCTGTAAGATAAACGCCAGCGTTAGCGTCGAAGATAGATGTCAATGTGCAGCCTAAGAAGTCTGATGAAACGACAGCGTCTTCTGTGTAGCCGAGAACGCCTTTGAGTTCACCTTCAGCAGCTTCTTTCATAGCTTTGCAGATAGCTTCTTTTGAAGCAGGTTTTGCGAGGTTGACTGTGAGGTCGACGACAGAGACGTCTAATGTTGGAACACGCATTGAGATACCTGTGAGTTTACCGTTCAATTCAGGGATGACTTTACCTACAGCTTTAGCGGCACCTGTTGATGAAGGGATGATGTTGCCTGAAGCAGCGCGTCCACCACGCCAGTCTTTCAATGATGGACCGTCAACTGTCTTTTGTGTTGCTGTTGTTGAGTGTACTGTTGTCATCAAACCGTTTACGATTCCGAAGTTGTCGTGTAAGACTTTAGCTATTGGAGCCAAGCAGTTTGTTGTACATGAAGCGTTAGAAACGAATTGTGTTCCTTTGACGTATGTCTTTTCGTTAACGCCGCAGACGAACATTGGGGTGTCGTCTTTTGAAGGAGCTGACATTACTACATATTTAGCACCGGCTTTGATGTGAGCTTCTGCCTTGTCTTTTGAAAGGAATAAACCTGTTGATTCTACTACGTATTCAGCGCCTACTTCGTCCCATTTCAAGTTTGCAGGGTCTTTTTCAGCTGTGATGCGGATGTTTTGACCATTAACAATAAGAAGGTTCTTTTCTTCATCGTATGCTATTGTACCATCAAATTGACCATGCATTGTGTCATATTTCAACATATATGCCAAGTAGTCGACTGGACATAAGTCGTTGATACCTACTATTTCAATGTCATTACGAGTTTGAGCTGCTCTGAAAACGAAACGGCCGATACGACCGAAACCGTTAATACCGACTTTAATTTTTGCCATAATTTGATTATTTTTTAAGGTTAATATTTCATTAATACAATACTTTCTGTTAAAGTTTTATATGCCTACAAATTTACATTTATTTTTTTATTATCAAAAGTTTTTTATCTAAAATCAAAAAAAACTTTAGTCTTTTATCATCTAACAATCTGCTTAACGAATCTCTCATACCAGTCTTCGCCGAAGCGTCTTATCATAGGACCTTTCAGGAATTTGTACAAAGGTATTCCTTCTTTTTCGCCTTTTCTTTTTGCAGGAACACAAACACTCCACTCGTGGTAAGTAACATGGATAAAGCCGTCTTTTTCGATGAGACGTATCGGATAGAGATGACAGCTTATAGGTTTCCAGAAGTCTATCTTTCCTTCAAGATATGCTTTCTCAATGGCGCATAATGCAGTACCGTTTTCATGAAAATATACGAAAGCGCATTCCTCATCGTTGACCAACGGAGTCACGAGCGAGCCTCTATCATCGTAGTCATAAACATCGTTTTTCTCGATGACTTCGATTCCTTCGGGACGCATATAAGGTTTTATCTCTTCGATATATTCTTCAATAAGACCTACTTCATCGGGATCTAAAGGAGCACCGGCATCACCGGCAACACAACATTCACCTTTGCAACGTGCTAAGTGACAACAAAAACGAGCATTAATAAACTCGTCTGAAACTATTACATTATCTACTATTATCATGCAGCAAATGTAATGAAAAAATTGCAGGTGACATATATAAATTCCACGATTAAGCAAACATTTACGATTATATTTAAAACTCCCGCTCCCCGTCCCTCATATCTCCTTTATGAAATTAATCGTGAAACTCTCATTGATATCGATATTCATAATCTTACGTATCTTATCGAGTCGACGCCAGATGCTGCTTTGATTTTTGCCAAGGAAATATTGCAGATAAGACTTGTCGATATTCAAAAGCAATAGACATATGCAATAGAAGTCGTCTTTTTTCAAATCTGGATATTTGTTTCCTAATCTGTTGATATAATTATCTAGATAAAGATTTGCCGACTGCAGAACCAAGATTAATTCATTATTGCTTAACGGCTCTAATTCTGTGGCTTTAAGATTTTTGTTATTAAGTTCCTGGACTCTTCTTATCACTTCAATACAGATGTCTGAGTTATAATATTTTTCCAAATCAGCGGAATTCCCACTATTAATACGGCTTTTGATGTCGTCAATCTCACTCTTTTGTTTCTTAATGATTTCCTCTTTCTGACGCAGTTCTTCATTGGAACTTCTTATCTTACCTTCTATCAGAGAGATTCGCCACTCATTATTCTTAATAATCTCGTCTTTCTTATCTAAAGTTTCCTGATGACTTTTCTTCGTGACATTCATTGTTCTGATAAACGAGAAAGTAATGACAAGGAGAGCTATAACAATTGATACAATTGCCGTAAGATATCTAGCGTTTTTGTCTTCATCTGATTTGTATTCATCGTACAGCGATGCAATCTGTATTTTAATGTCGGTATTGTCTCTGTTAGCGGGGTGTTTCTTGTTGTTCATGAAGTCTGATTCGTCCATATCTGCTTCTGCCAACGACTTATAAATCTCATAAATCATATTAGCTGAAATTAATTTAGTAGATTTATTGCCGTGCAGGAACGATTCTTTGGCGTAAAATAATGCCGAGTCGTATTGACACAAGTCGAGATACATCTCAGCCATCGTATATTCGTATGCATATTTGTCGTTATCGTCCGACATATTTATCAGTTCTTTTATTATATTGACGGAAGTCTCTGTTTCTCCTCCATCAAAACAAATCTGAGCGAGACCTCTTTTTGCGTAATCGGAATATACATGATTTTTTTCTGAAGCTTCCGAAATTGTATT
Organism: Bacteroidales bacterium; assembly: GCA_045606705.1. Lineage (GTDB taxonomy): Bacteria > Bacteroidota > Bacteroidia > Bacteroidales > F082 > Limimorpha. The sequence continues at coordinate 12,568 of JAZUSL010000073.1, read as the reverse complement.
CTTATACCAGAACTTAGCGTTTTCAATCTCGTTGATAGATTGATATGACTTACCGATTCTCGCCGAAGAATAAAGATATGATGTTGTATCCTTAATATATTTAAAGAAAAGATAGGAATTATGATAATAATCGAGAGCGATGTCGAAATAATATTCGTCGGAATATAAAGTACCGAGACGAGTGTAGATTAGAGCAATGAATCTGTTTTTCTCATAATCGAGATTTTTTCTCTTAAATTTATGTTTCATAATCTTAAGAGAAGTCAGATAATCTTCACAACTTTCCACGATATTGTCGACTTCCGTTTCACCGACAGCTTTATAATAATGAGCTCTTGCGGTCTGAAACGAGACATTAAGATCATTTTCATATATATTGAACAGACTGTCGTAGAAAGCCGTCGCTTCTGCCACTTCTGCTTTGTTTGGTTGTTTGCGACTGCTTTTGAAACTGGCTTCAGCATAAAGTATGTTAAACTCATTTTTGAAATACGGATCTTTAAATCTTAGCGAATCTTCGCTTTCGTCAATTTCCATAATCTTATTCAAAGCTTCCCTCGGGTCACTGGTCATAAGACTTCTTATCTCGAAAAAATAAGGAGAGTAAATATCATGATTCTTATCATCATTACACGACGACAGAAGTAGTATCACGACAAAAAAGAAAAATATTTTTTTCATACAATAATTAAACATTATTACAAAAGCTAAAATGTAAAAACTTTTCTGTCGCAAAAATATATTATTTGCCTAATAAATTAAAGAAAATAATCTATGCATTTTTATGCATAAAAAAGGATAACATTATGATTTACAAGTATGCTTTTTTAACGGAAAATCCATAATTAATAATGTGCGGAATTTTCCTTTATAATCATTTACGTTTACAGATATATTATATAAAAGAGGAACAACAGAATGATATTAAAAAAAGGCAAAAAAAATCCCGACTCATTTCTGAATCGGGACTTTATATTTACTGACAGCTGATTGCTGACAGCTAAAAACTAATAGCTATTATCCTAATTTCACGCGGTTGAATGCTGTAACAGTTGCTTCTTTATCACCTGCTTGGATATATTCGCGAACTGTTTTAGGATCAGCGATGAGTGATACTTGATCTAACAAGCAGTTTTCTTTGAAGAATTTAGCGAGACGACCTTTAGCGATGTTTTCTAACATTGTCATATTGAGGTTGCCGGCTTTTTCTGCAGCGACTTGTTCTTTGATTTCGCGAGCCTTAGCAGCGTCTTCTTCAGTGATCCAACCTTTAGCCATGTTTGAGTTGATGTGGTCATCAGTGTCGACGTGAGCTGGGTTGATACCTGCTTTTTTCAAAGCGACTTCGATAGCTTTTTGAATTTGTTCTTGTTTTGTCTTTTCGATAGCGACATTGTATTCGTTATCTTTTGTTGCTTGAGGGACGTCGTTTTCATCGATAGCGACTGGGTCCATAGCAGCGATTTGAAGAGCAACTTCGTGAGCTATTTCTTCGATGCCGTTGAAAGTTTTGTTGAAACCTACGATAGTAGCTAGGCGGTTACCTTGGTGGTTGTAGTTAGTAACGTATTCTGCTTCTACAGCGAAGTATTTACCAACTTGAACTTTTTCGCCTGTTTTTGCTGTGAGGTCAGTTACGATAGCTTCTAATGTCATGCCGTTGATTGTAGCAGCATTGAGAGCTTCGATATCTTTTATTCTGTTTTCTACTGCGAAGTCGAGGAGTTGTTTTGTTGTACCAACGAAGTCAGCGTTAGCACCAACGAAGTCTGTTTCACAGTTTAACATAATGACAGCAGCGAATTTGTGATCTTCAGTAGCTTTAGAGATTACGCAACCTTCTGTAGCTTCACGGTCAGCTCTTTTCAAAGCGATTTTTTGACCTTTTTTACGAAGATAGTCGATAGCAGCTTGTTTGTCGCCGTTACATTCTACGAGAGCTTTTTTGCAGTCCATCATGCCGGCGCCTGTCATTTGTCTAAGTTCGTTAACTTGAGCAGCTGTAATGTTCATAATAAATTGTGTTTAAGATTTATTTATTTTTTGTTAACGGCTTTACGAGGTCTTCTAGGACGTCTTTCTTCTTTTTCTTCGTCCTCACCTTTGTTTTCCATTACGTTTTCATCGTCCATCATTTCATCTTCGACGATGTCTTCTTTATCGCGTGAGTTTTTGCGTTCTGCCAAACCTTCTTCGATAGCTTCAACCATTTTGCCGATGATGAGTTCGATTGATTTTGAAGCGTCATCGTTAGCTGGGATTGGGAAGTCGATGAGGTTAGGGTTTGAATTTGTATCGACGATAGCGAAAGTAGGGATGTTAAGTTTTCTAGCTTCTGCTATAGCGATATGTTCTTTGATAACGTCAACGACGAAAACTGCGCTTGGGAGACGGCTGAGGTCAGCGATACTACCTAAGTTCTTGTTTAATTTTTCGCGTTCACGTTCAATTTGTAATCTTTCACGTTTTGAAAGGTTGTTGTATGTGCTGCTTGCCATCATCTTGTCGATGCTAACCATTTTGCGAACAGCTTTGCGGATTGTAGAGAAGTTGGTGAGCATACCGCCTGGCCAACGTTCTGTTACGTAAGGCATGTTGACTTTCTTTACGAGTTCAGCAACGATGTCTTTAGCTTGTTTTTTTGTAGCGACGAAGAGGATTTTCTTTCCTGATCTTGCTAATTGACGTACTGCGTTAGCTGCTTCGTCAATTTTGGCTTGTGTTTTATACAAGTCTATAATATGGATTCCATTACGTTCCATGAAGATGTAAGGAGCCATATTTGGATTCCACTTTCTTCTTAAGTGTCCAAAGTGACAACCTGCATCTAATAATTGTTCGAATGTTACTTGTGTCATGAGTTAATTGTTTAAAATGTTTACTTTCACTGATGCAATCGCTGAGTAGCTTAACAGATCTCAGCAATTTGGATGCTAAACACAAATGCTTGCCTTTTGATAGACTAACGTTTGCTGAATTGGAATTTCTTACGAGCTTTTGGCTGACCTGGTTTCTTACGTTCGACCATACGTGGGTCACGACGCATTAAACCTTTAGCCTTGAGGATAGGACGATATTCAGGATTGATTTCGCACAATGCACGGCTGATAGCTAAACGTAATGCTTCAGCTTGTCCGTTGATACCACCACCATCTAAGTTGACCTTAATGTCGAATTGACCGAGAGTTTCGGTTAACATTAAAGGTTGTTCTACAACGTAATGAAGGATGCTTGTTGGGAAATATTCCTTATAGTCGCGCTTGTTAATCGTAATGTTTCCGTTACCTGCTTTCACGTAAATACGTGCAACAGCGGTCTTTCTTCTACCTAAAGCGTTGATTACTTCCATGATAATTATTTGGTATTGATTTTAAGTTCGATTGGTTGTTGTGCCTGATGTTTGTGGTCAGGACCTGCGTAAACGTACAAATTACGGAATATTGCATTTCCAAGAACTGTCTTTGGAAGCATTCCTTTGATAGCATGTTCAAGAACTGCGATTGGCTTTCTCTTCAATTGCTCTTCTACAGTTCTGAATCTTTGTCCACCAGGATAGCCTGTGTGGTGAACGTAAGTCTTTTCTGTTAATTTTTTGCCGGTGAGGACGACTTTCTCGGCATTGATAATTATGACATTGTCGCCACAATCACTGTGGGGAGTAAAGCATGTCTTCCTCTTACCTCTAAGGACCTGTGCTACTTCAGAAGCTAATCTACCTAAAGTTTGGCCCTCAGCATCAACGATATACCACTTCTTGTTGGCATTCTCTTTGTTGACGCTAACTGTTTTGTAACTTAATGTATCCATTTGATTAATAATAATTTATGCTGTTTATTCAACATTTGTTTTCTATCGTATAAAAACGGGTGCAAAATTAAAACTTTTTTTCTTATAAAACAATACCATTTAAAAAAAAGTTTAAAGTTTAGAGTTTAGAGTAGTTTATAGTTCATAGTAGTTCTGAAGTTTATAGACTGAAAGTTTATAAGTTTATCGATGAATATTGATGAATCTCTGCCAATAAACTTTCAAACTATAAAACTCTCAACTTTCAAACTACTCTAAACTATAAACCATGAACTCTACACTTTAGTAAGCCTCTGGAAACATTCTTCAATGCTCGTTTCCTCGCGCTGCATGCTTTTTATTATCACATTATTATTAATAGCCCAGCGCATCAGGTCTTGTCTTATGTCTAAATCGGCTTTCGATTCCAAAATCCAGCGTGCGTCGTCAATGGATTTAGCTTGCTTCAATCCGATGATGTTTTTCAGCATTTCCATCGTGACTTTTCCGTCAAATTCGACGACCAAAACATTGTCCGATTCTTTTGTCAGATTCTCGATATTGTCGTTCGCAACAACTACACCTTTGTTAATAATAATGACTTTGTCGCAGAGTGCTTCAACTTCTTGCATGATGTGTGTCGATAACAGAACTGTCTTTTCTTTACCAAGGTCTTTTATCAGTCCTCTGATGTCTATCAGCTGATTAGGGTCGAGACCTGAAGTAGGTTCGTCGAGAATCAATACAGACGGATTGTGAATCATGGCTTGCGCCAAACCAACACGTTGTCTGTAACCTTTTGATAAAGCGCCTATTTTCTTATGTTTCTCCACGCCCAAACCTGTCATATCGATCATTTCGTTGATACGTTTACTTGCTTCTTGTCCCGTGATATGATGTATGCCAGCAACGAATTCCAAATATTCTTTGACATACATGTCCAAATACAAAGGATTATGCTCAGGTAAATAACCGACGCATCTTCGTACTTCCATCGATTGTTCCCAGATGTCGTATCCTTCAACACTTACAGTTCCTTTGGTAGGAGGAATGAAACAGGTTATTATTTTCATCAAGGTTGATTTGCCAGCACCATTAGGACCTAATAATCCTACAATTTCTCCTTTGCCAATCGTCAATGAAACATCATTGAGAGCTAATTGGGTATCGTATTGTTTTGTAACGTTTTGAACTATTATCGACATATATGAATTTTTGTTTTGCAAAGATAATATTTTTCTACAAAAAAATTACTCAATTTGAAAAAACTGTTGTATCTTTGCACTCTCAAAAACGTGGAAAGATTTGATTGATTGCAACCACAAGAAAAAAATGCTAAAACAATGTTTTTTTCCTAACATTTTACAATCACAAACTGTCCGCAAATTTATTTATTTCAAACAAAATTAAATTAATTTGTATGGGTTACTATTTCACATCAGAATCAGTCTCTGAAGGTCATCCTGATAAAGTGGCTGATCAAATTTCCGACGCTGTCTTAGACGAGATGCTTCGTCAAGATCCTGAATCAAAAGTCGCTTGCGAAACATTGGTCACAACGGGTCTCGCAGTGATAGCCGGCGAAGTCAAATCGGAAGGTTATGTCGACATTCAAAAGACAGCACGCCGCGTCATCGAACGCATAGGTTACAACAAAGCAGAATATCAATTCGACAGCAAGTCATGCGGTGTCATATCTGCAATTCACGAACAATCGCAAGACATCAACCGCGGTGTTGAACGTAACAAGGAAGAAGAACAAGGTGCCGGCGACCAAGGTATGATGTTCGGCTTCGCTTGCAAAGAAACCGACGACTATATGCCTCTCACAGCTGAGTTGTCGCATATCTTGTTGCACGAGCTTTCACAGATTCGCCGCGAAGGCAAGAAGATGAAATATCTCCGTCCAGATGCTAAGTCACAAGTCACGGTAGAATATGGTCCAAACTGGAAACCTCTTCGCATCGACACTATCGTCATATCAACACAACATGACGAATTCCTTGATGATGACGAAGCTATGATAAAAACCATAGAACACGACGTGAGAACTATCCTTATCCCAAGAGTGAAGAAACTTCTTCCTCAACGGGTGAAACTCCTTTTCAAGCCAGACATGAAATTGTTTGTAAATCCTACAGGCAAGTTCGTCATCGGCGGTCCTCATGGCGACACAGGTCTCACGGGAAGAAAGATTATCGTTGACACTTACGGTGGTCGTGGTGCTCACGGCGGAGGCGCCTTCTCAGGAAAAGACTCTTCAAAGGTCGACCGTTCAGCAGCTTACGCAGCTCGTCATATCGCCAAGAACTTAGTCGCTTCTGGCGCTTGCGATGAAGCTCTCGTTCAAATAGCATACGCTATCGGCGTGGCAGAACCTGTAGGTTTCTACGTAAACACAAACGGCACTTCTCACGTGAAAGACGCTAACGGCAAGAAAGTCAGCGATGCTGTAATAGCAGAAAAACTTAAGGAATTGTTCGACTTACGTCCTTACGCTATCGTGAAAAGATTCGGCTTGAAGAATCCTATCTTCGAACCGACAGCATCATACGGACATTTCGGTCGAGACCCTCGCATCGAGAAAGTTGAAGTGTTCTACGAAGATAAAGACACCTTCAAAGAAGACAGCAAAATCTACAAGAACGTTGAATACTTCTCATGGGAAAAATTAGACGCAGTTGAAGACATAAGAAGAACTTTAGGTATCTCCTAATAAAAACCTTGTCTAGAAAAAAAGCGCGTCAAATTTGACGCGCTTTTTTTTAACAATTCATGATAGATAATCATAAAAGAGCAACTCATCTATTTACTCATGGAGAGTTCTATAAACTCCACGTAAAAAAAACTTTAATAACAACCAACAAAAACCATTAAACACAAAAGAGACTTCCTCAAATTTACAGATGTCTCTAATTAATAACAAAAAGTATCTTTAAGTCGAATAAATAATAACATTAAGAAACATTTAACAAATTACAGAAATGGCAAAAAGTAATTCCAAGTCCACTAATAATGGTACGACAAATGACGTAACCATTCAAGAACCATTAGACAAAGAAACAATGTCTATGTCAGCATGCTTAAACAGAATAATGCTAGGTATTAAAAATAAGTCATACAGCAAATCACTCGTAGAAGAGATGAAAGATGACTTCGACTATGTTGGTAATAAATTCAGCATCTGTCCTGAAGAGTCGGCGATATTGGCTTGCGTTCTCGAAAACAGCTGCGGATATAGTTCATGCGATGAAGAAGACATGGCAGAATTCATAGGTTGCACCAACATCGAGTTCATTGGTTTTCACAAACATCTGAATTCATTAGCCAGGAAAAGAATTGTCAGAATCTCAAAAGGAAGAATCGGAAGCAGATCTTACTCCGTTCTCAAAGAAGCCAGCGAAGCAATAATTAATGACATAGAATATTCTGGAACGAACTTTTCTGGCATCACAACAGAAGAGATGTTTACTCATATGGGACATATGTTTAAGTCGTTCAAAGATGATGAAATCAACCACGACATACTTCTCAGCGATTTATGGATGCTCGTCGATGCTAACCCGCAAAACATATTCAGTCAGAAAATCGTTGACAATAAACTAAGGAAACTGTCACAAAACGAACAACGTGTATTCTTTTATCTATGTCACAGATTCGTTATTTACGGAGACCTGTCGGTAGATTTCAGATACATCAATGATTTCATATCTGAAAGAGATGAGAGTCAAAGATTTCTAAGACAGTTTCAATCAGGCAAGCTGATGACGCAGATAAGAAAACTAGTCACTTTCGGTGGCAGCGACGGTTTTTTGGACAAAACTCAAGTCGCACTTACCGACAGGGTGAAAGAAGAGTTCTTCACTGAAGTCGATCTTCTCGATGAAGGAAGCATGGATGGTAACAAAGACATAATGTCGTGTGACAGTATCGCCACCAAAGAACTATTCTATAATGACACCGAGCAGGAACAAGTCAATCGTCTAGAGCAACTTCTCGACGAGAAATATTTCAAAGGCATACAAGAACGTCTGGAAGAAATGGGGATGCGTAAAGGATTCAACATCATACTTTACGGAGGTCCGGGCACAGGCAAGACAGAGACAACATTGCAACTGGCGAAAAAGACCGGAAGAGATATTTTCTATATCGACATGAGCAAGCTAAGAAGCAAATGGGTCGGCGAATCGGAGAAATCTGTGAAAGGTATCTTTACCACCTACAAGAATCTCTGCAAAAACAAGGCATTGAAACCTATATTATTCTTTAACGAAGCCGACGCCATTTTCGGCAAGAGACTAGAAAATATAGAATCATCAGCAGCACAGATGCTCAATACCTTACAAAACATCATACTTCAAGAGATGGAGACACTCGAAGGTATTATGATCTGTACGACAAACCTTCAATGTAATCTAGATCCCGCTTTCGAACGCAGATTCATATATAAAATAGAACTCGAGAAACCTGGCGAGAAAGTGAGAGAAAAAATCTGGAAATCGATGCTGAAAGGTCTTGATGACAAGAACTATACTATACTCGCCGAGAAATATTTGTTCAGCGGAGGACAAATCGAAAACGTAGCCAGGAAAAGCACCGTCGAATACATACTCAGCGGAAACAAAACCACACTCGAAACAGTTAGCAAATTCTGCGACGAAGAGACTTTTTCATCAAAATCTGGCAGGAACAGAATAGGATTCTAAACGCACTTTGAGCATTCAAAAACAACAGACAGAATGTAAAAGATTTCAAAACCGATAGGAACTTTATTATTCCTTTTGTTTTTCACAACTCAGGGATCAAAGTTCCTCTTCGCTTATGATGCGTATTTGTTCAAAAAAATAACTTTTCATTATTAACATACTTATGGAAATTAATTGTAAATTTGCGCCTATTGAAGAAATAATAAATATGGAAAATAATCTTTTTATATACAACAGCTTGACTCGTACAAAAGAGTTGTTCAAGCCTCTCAACGCTCCTCATGTGGGAATGTACGTCTGCGGTCCTACCGTCTATGGCGACGCTCACTTAGGTCATGCCCGTCCTGCAATCACATTTGACTTAGTGTTCCGTTATCTGAAACATCTCGGCTATAAAGTACGCTACGTGCGTAACATCACCGACGTAGGTCACCTTGAACACGATGCCGATGAAGGCGAAGACAAGATCGCGAAGAAAGCTCGCCTTGAGAACTTGGAACCGATGGAAGTGGCTCAATATTACAAAGACCGCTATCACGCAAGTATGGACAAACTCAATGTGTTGCGTCCTTCTATCGAGCCTCATGCTTCGGGACACATCATCGAGCAGATTGAGATGATACAGAAAATCCTTGACGCGGGTTACGCTTACGAATCAAATGGTTCCGTCTATTTCGATATAGCAAAATATAACAAAGACTTCCGTTATGGCATCCTCTCAGGACGTAATGTGGAGGAGATGCTCAACAACACCCGCGAACTTGCCGGTCAGCTGGAAAAGAGAAACGGTGCCGACTTCGCATTGTGGAAGAAAGCCGAACCTAAGCACATCATGCGCTGGAACTCACCATGGGGCGAAGGCTTCCCGGGATGGCACGCAGAATGTTCTGCCATGAGCTGCAAATATCTCGGCGAACAGTTCGACATACACGGCGGCGGCATGGACTTGCTCTTCCCTCATCACGAATCTGAAATCGCTCAGTCGATGGCTTTCAACGGCGGTAAGCAACCTGTCAAATATTGGATGCATAACAATATGATTACCTTGAACGGTCAGAAGATGGGTAAGTCGTTGGGCAATGCGATGTCGTTGGAAGATTTCTTCGCCGGCAACCATCCGCTTTTAGAACGTCCTTATCCACCGATGACGATACGTTTCTTCGTGCTTCAGGCACAATATCGCAGCACCGTCGACTTCTCCAACGAAGCTCTTCAAGCTGCAGAGAAAGGCTACAAACGTCTCATGGAAGCAACTAAACTCGTCAACAATCTCGTCGCTACAGAAGATGCAGAAGAACTCGGCGTACAAAAAATCATGGACGCTTGCTACGAAGCCATGAACGACGACTTCAACAGTCCGATAGTGATAGCGAATCTCTTCGAGGCAGTGAGAATCGTCAACTCGGTGAAAGACGGTCACGCTAAGATAAACGCACAAGAATTAGAAACATTGAAACAGTTGTTCCAGTCATTCGTATTCGACATCTTAGGACTTTTAGATTCAGAAGCAGGCGGTGATGACGGCTTGGTCGACGGCTTGATGGAGACCATCATCGACATCAGAAAAGAAGCGCGCGCCAAGAAAGACTGGGCTACCAGCGACATTATCAGAGACAAACTCGCCTCTTTAGACATCGTGTTGAAAGACGGTAAAGAAGGAACGACGTGGAGTAAGAAGTAGAATCTGAAAATCTGAAAGAATAGAGGCGTATCAAAGACTTTGATACGCCTCTATTTTTAATCATGCTTATAATTTTTGTAAATTTTACTATAAATTATAATTATACTTATAATTTTTATTATATTTGCGGTGAATTTAAAGTATGATTAAAGTATGAATATTCCAAATGTAATATATAATAGAGATAATTATATCAATCATATCAAACCTTTTATGCGTACTAATGCCATAAAAGTTATGGTCGGGCATCGTCGTGTCGGCAAAAGTTATATTTTATATCAGTTGATAAATCTGATAAATAACGAGGAACAGAATGCGAACATCATATATATAAACAAGGAGAATTTGGATTTTGATGCTATCCGTAATTATCGTGATTTATATTCGTATGTGAAAGAGCGATTATCTGATAGAAGAAGAAATTATATATTTATAGATGAGATTCAGGAAATAGAGGAATTTCATCTTGCGATACGTTCATTGGCTTTGAATGAGAACAACGACATTTATATAACGGGAAGCAATTCTCAAATGTTATCGTCAGATTTGGCTAATGAGTTAGGAGGGAGATATGTGGAGTTTAAGATTTACAGTCTTTCATATTTGGAGTTTCTTAAGTTTCATAAATTAGCAAATGTCGATGATTCATTAGAAAAGTATATGCACTTTGGAGGCTTGCCATATCTTATAAATCTTCCGATGGAAGAGTCGATAGTTATGGAATATATTAAAAGTGTATATTCGACCATTGTTTTGCGAGATGTGGTCCAGAGGAAAAACATACGCAATACAATTTTTCTCGAGCAATTGATACGTTTTCTTGCTGATAACGTAGGAAGTCTTTTTTCATCGAAAAGTATAAGTGATTTCTTAAAAAGTCAGAATGTGAAACTTGCTTCGAATCAGGTTTCTGAGTATGCTGATTATCTTACACAAGCATTCGTTGTTCATAAGATTGGCAGATATGATGTCATAGGAAAGAAGTTCTTCGAAAGAGGAGAGAAGTATTTCTTTGAAAATATGGGAATAAGGAATGCAGTTTCAGGATATAAATTACAGGACAGAGCGAAACGTATAGAAAATGTCGTTTGCAATCATTTGATTTATTGTGGTTATGAAGTAAAGGTTGGGACAATGATGTCGGAAGAGATAGACTTTGTTTGTACTCGTAATGGCGAGACTTTATACGTTCAGGTCTCGGCAGAATTATCGCGGCAGGAGACGATAGAGCGCGAGTTTGGAAATCTTTTGAAGATAAAAGACAATTATCCTAAGATTGTCGTTTCTGGAGAACGTTCGTTTGAGAATACATATCAAGGCATAAAACATATTTATTTAAGAGACTTCCTGTCTGATATGCTATAACATTAGTTTGTTATTATTACTTATTACTGTCTGATAAGAAATGAAAATTGAAAAAAATATTGGTCAGTAATATAAAAAAATCTTTCGCCTTATGTCATTAGTCTTTAGTCTTTTTCGTATCTTTGCACCAATATGGATAAGATTAGAAATTTTTGTATCATAGCTCATATCGACCACGGTAAGAGTACTTTGGCTGACAGACTTTTGGAGAACACCAAGACACTGTCGCAAAAAGAATTGGTAAATCAGGTTCTCGACGATATGGACTTGGAAAGGGAGCGCGGCATCACCATCAAGAGCCACGCCATCCAAATGAATTATGTGAAAGACGGTGTCAACTATACATTAAATCTTATAGACACTCCCGGTCACGTCGACTTCTCATACGAGGTGTCGCGTTCAATCGCCGCTTGCGAAGGCGCATTATTGGTCGTCGATGCAACACAAGGCATTCAGGCGCAGACAATATCCAACCTTTACATGGCATTGGAGCATGACCTTGAGATTATCCCTGTCATCAACAAGATCGACATGGATAGCGCGAATCCAGAGATGGTGGAAGACCAAATCGTTGACCTCATAGGCTGCGACCGTTCCGACATCTTACGCTGCAGCGCACGTAACAACATAGGTATTGAAGAAATACTCGAAGCCATCGTCAACAGAATACCAGCTCCAAAAGGCGACCCTAACGCTCCGCTGCAGGCTCTTATCTTCGACTCGGTATTTAATTCATATAGAGGTATCATAGCATATTTCCGTATCTTCAACGGAACGATAAAGACCAACGAACTCGTGAAGTTCTTCGCTACGAAGATGGAATATCACGCCGACGAAATCGGTGTGCTCCAGCTCAAGCAAGTTCCTAAAGGCGAACTCTCGGCGGGTAACGTAGGTTATATTATCTCTGGTATCAAGACATCTTCTGAGGTGAAGGTGGGCGATACTATAACTCATGTTGATACTCCTTGCGACAAGCCTATCGAAGGTTTTGAAAACGTGAAACCTATGGTCTTCGCCGGTGTCTATC
>JAZUSL010000072.1:0-16242 GCA_045606705.1 Bacteroidales bacterium | reverse complement strand
AGAATGTCTCGACTGATATTTTCTTATCCATTCTTTCCCTTGTTCGACAAGTCTTTCTATCTCATTTTCGTCAGAACTGATGCCAATAGTGATATGCTCTTTGTATTTACCTTTTATTTTCTCGCATACGACAACACTTGTTGTTTGCGATCTGTTCTTTTTCTTCTTTACATACATATCACAAAAATAGTAAAAAAACACTTGCGTACCCCAAAATAGGGTACGCAAAAGAGTTAAAGCATTGTTTTTCTATAACTTATATTTTTACTAAAAATAGAGTGACGAAGTCAGGGGCGAGCTCTACCGCTAAAATCGGCATACTGTTGCCAACATTTAAGATACCAGTTCATAATGATAAAGGGTTAAAGGGTTGATAATTATAGGTTAATAAAAAAGATATTATCATTATAATAATATATATTGGTTATTTTATCTAAACAAAGACATTTAAAATCAATCTTACTAAAGTCGATACTTATTCTTTAGGTTTTGTAATATTATCTTTACTACTAATCTTATCTTTTACATTGTTATAAGTATCTTCATTGTAAGTCAATATGATATTTAAATTATTATTTTCTATTTTGGAGACTTTTGATAAGTCTAACTCTATTCCAAATTTCTCTTTAATAATATCTTGTAATTGATTTATACTTATAGATACTATATTTGAGCTGACATCAATATTTTTTTTGCTCCATATGGTTACTCTCAATTGTTCACATAACTTTACTTTTTCATCCTTCTGACTTAATTTACAAGTATAAAGCATATTGTTCCAATTCTGTTTTAAATATGGTATAATAGCTTTTTTCTCAGCTTCAGGCATCTGGACTTCTCCGATTATTGTATTATGTTCTTTGTCAGATGTAACCAAAATGGTATTCTTATCTTCATCATCAATTTTTAGATATAAATCACATCCAAACTTCAATTCAGATATAGCATTAAATCCTCCATATAATTGACAATTAGCGACGGCATAATCTCCGATATAACTATTTTTGTTACATTCTTCTTTTGTTATTCTTATTTTTAATTCACACATGACATTTTATTTTAATGTTAATAAATCTATTGGTTATCCACAAATTGTTTGATTATTCTATATGTATTATTTTCTGTTGTACACACAAATGATAATGTAATGCTAATGTCATTGATGTGGTCATCGAATCCTTTGTGTGTCACACCATTCTTACAGATATTTACTAAAGCTGGTATCAACAGCCTTTCTTTTTCCATTAAAGGAAACAAATTGATATTTGCGAAATCATCAATAATTATATGAAGATTTTTGCCTACTGATGATTTTTTCCATCTGTTTATATATTCTTTAACAATTGAAGCAAATTCCTCTGACCATATACAACCTAAACCAGATTCCCAATAATGGATATTTTCTCGTTGTTTTTGTGATAAATAATATGATGATAATTTTCTTCTTATATATTGTTCTGTTTTCCCCAAGAGGAAAAAGGATATTGTATTATTCTCATCTTTTGATGATTCTGCTATTTTCCGCATTAAATCATCATAATTGTTATGCTCAATTAATGATATTCTAAAAGGAAGATTATCTTTATTATATACATCATCTCGATTGTTTTTATTTCTAAATATTTCGTTTAAGATGAGAACATAATCCACCTTATCATCGTATATATTATTAGCACATTGCATTTGAAAATAATCGAGTAAAGATTGTGGATATTTTAGATTTTTCTGTTCAAGTTTTATCACTGCATTATCAGATGAGAAACGTCTTGTGAGATGAGAGTGGAGACTCGGGTATATCTTCACACTCAAATCTCTCAATTTACGATATTTATGCCATCCATGAACATGCTGCTGCAAATCATTCTTTATTATATGCAGTTGATAATACATATATTGAGAAATCTCATCATTGCAATAATCCATATTGATGATAATATCTGCATTAAGATGAAGCAGTTTGCATCTATCATCAAATACAAGTATTGACACAGCCGATGTCTTTTTCATATTCAATATCAGATCGGTAAAAGGCAATCTCTTCAATTCATCTGTGCCGAAAGCAGTAAACCCTTCTATTACGTATGAACTCCATTCAAAATCGTTGGTTTTAGTATTGTTGCCATTTTTTTCTCTCTCAGAGTTTTTTCTTTCTACCGCAGAATAAATATCTTTTTGGTAATCCTTGAATAGTTTGTATGCGACAGAAGAATACTCGCTGTTTTTATCTCTGTAATCGTCAAATATTTCAGACGTAGGTATTGCAGTATAATCCAAAGTATCTATAAAATTCTTATAGTCGCTTACATCTCCAAAGGTCCAATGCAATGATTGAGAGTTATCGCTATAATTGATAACCTCATGTTTTATCAATTTACAGATACTGCAATTATTCATCTTTTCAATATTGCAGTCTTTCTCATCAGGAATATTCTCAAATATAATCTTTTGTACCTCTTCCTTTAATCTGGGGAAGTATTTACAGATATTGCATGTATTATTGCTTTCAACCGATTCTGGAGCTAATATTGTGCTAAACATATTAGCGACTTCCAAGCTTATATATTTCTTCTTTAGTTGCGACTCCCTATGATTTAATGTCCTAAATCTTGGAGTAAGCTTCTTGTCATCTTTTAAATGTTTGTTTAGGAAATCATCAACTCCACGCATTATCTGCATTGCCAGGTCAGTCTTTCCGATACCTCTACGGCCATATACGACTATGCAGATACCGTCTCTACCACTATCGTCTTTTAGTTCAGGCAAACGAAGTCCTCCAAAAAAAAGATCATCGAAACCAGAGACATTGGTTTTAATCTTAGATATATCGAGAGAAAAGTTATCTTGTTTCATGAGTTCGTTTTTTAGTTGATTTATTTTTTACTTCTTCTAATAATTGATGGTATAAATCTGTGTAACCGGCAGAATCATTTACGACACATACGTGTTGGGATTCATAATATTCTGATAGCAGACGTAATGTTGTTTCATTACCGTCACCTCCTCTTATCCAATAGACTCTCTCGCTGCTTTTTTCAATATTAGCATGTCGCAAAAGACGTAATGTTGTCATATCTTCGAGAGACAATCCTAACATGATACAGGTATAATGTGAAAGATAGTTTATCTGAGCTACGTTTTGCCATGAGAAGACATCTTTGCTTAACTGATAGAATTCTTCATCCGATAATACTATATGATTACTTTCTTTTTTAGGCATCATCTCTGATGGAGATGGAATGTAACCATGAACATGATAAATTATGATACTTTTATTGTTAAAAGGAGTGTCATTCCATCCGTCATAAACATCTATAGGCTCACAATCTTGTCTTAGACCATAACTATTATTACCATCTTTTTTATCTTCTTTTAATAATATCCTGATTGTTTCAGAAAGAAAATTGTTATAATTTTGTGTAAAGACAGCTCTTATAGAGTCTTGTCTTAATATAATATCGGCAAGGACAAATAAGGTGCTAAAAGGAACTCTTTTTAGACTATCAACACTTGGTGTTTCTTGGTATTCTTTAAAATATTTGTATGAATCTGATAACACCTTACGATTACAATGTGAATACAACCAACTTTGTATGACAGGTATATAACTATCTCCTAACTTGCTTTTTAGAATAGCCGCTTTAAGTGAGTTGCTTGATAAGCCGTTTATAGCAATTGTATCCTCTTTACTTACACAAGCATTCTCCGTCAGTTCTTTAAGGAGGTTGTACCAGTTTAGTAAATTGGATTCTATAGCTTCTCTTTCTCTTAGATGATCATAGCGTTCACCTTCCGGATATTCCCAAGTCAAATCACATCCGGCACCAAGGAACAATGCCATGGCCTTGTCTTCTCGGAAATCTTTTTTCAATAGATCTATGTTTTGACTTGGGAACATTGGTTGATATTAATGTATATTCATTATAAACAGAAAATTTCTTGTTCTCGTTTTGTTTTATATTTAGAAACAGCCGCCAAAATATATTGACGGCTGTAAATCTACTTATTCACTTAAAAGTCCTTTGATTCCGGCCTGATCCATTAGTTCAAGTGCCCGTTTTAAGGAAATGCAAATATTTTGTAAATCAGTGTGTGTAGCACTTGCAATGGCGATACCTAATGCCTCTCCGGTTGATTCATCGTAAATAGGAGCACCACTGGCACCACCATCTATTTGGAAACTTAAGGTAAAGAGGTCGTTGATGCCATTAAATGATGTATTTGCAATTTGTCCATCCACAGCATATCCTTCACTGCTAGGGAAACCATAGATAGAGATATCCTGCTTAACCTGAGTCTCAGTTCCTATCATAAAACCAGATACTTCTTCCGGCAATACAGATAAGTCGTTTAATTTCAATAATGCTACATCATAACGTAATGTGTTTACGTCGTTTCCATCGAATGCTATGTCAGTTGTCCATACTATTGATGCTTTTGTAATAAGAGGCTCATCATTCTCAGTTATATATGGGAACATCAATATGACTTCTTTGGTTAAACTATTAGCTATAACATGTCTGGCAGTAAACAAATAACCATTTGTATATCCACTTTGATCAGATACCAAAAATGCAGTGCCTTGAGATGTTTGATATTCACCAGTTGTATAATCTTCCCCATTTAAGGCTACAATCATAGCGACGTTCTTCATATAATTATTATCAACAATCTCTTCATTTGGTTTAGCGTATGAACCGCCAATAAGAATTGCTATCGGAATTAATAATAATGTCATTATAAGAAGGGTTCTAATTTTACTTGAATGTTCCAACAACATTTTTCGCTGGAATTCATTTCCTGAAGGTGTTATATTTAATAACATAATTCTAAGTTTTAATTATTACATGTTTAAAGTTGACAATCTTCTATCTACATCAAGTATTTTGTGTTTTACTACTTCATCATGTTGAGACATGTTGAGAGCTTCATTATACTTTTCTCGTGCTTCATTATATGCTGCAATACATTTATGTCTTGCCATAGCATCACCATTTACAAATTGTTCGTATAATTTGTCAGCATTTTGTTTAAGTATATCGCCTTCAACACATATAGCACTTACATTTGTACAGATAATGTCGATCTTTTGAATTTCTGCTATAGCATTTGCATCATGGGTATCCAATTTCAATGCCCTTGAGTAATATTCTCTTGCAGTATGATAGTCATGCAAGTTTAGATATCGACCTGCTATTTGATAGTATCTATCAAATTTAGCATTATTGCTTTCATTTTTTAGAATTTTATCTAATTCTGCTGTTTTATTGGCATATACAGGATTTGCCATATCCCAATATGTAGCATATTTGTACAATTGAATAGCAGACTCATATTCTTGTTGTTGCTTCTTTTCTATAGCATTATGTTCATATTGTCTAGCCACATTTTGGCAACTTACATAATCTATATAAGGCATTCTCATTTCATGGTATGATTTTATACTATCTTTACTATTGCCTTGTAATCCTGCGCTATAGAAGTTTGCGTAATCATTAAAATCACGCAAGTCGTTGATGATATTGAATGGTGTATCATCACTCATACGTCCAAATTCTTTGTAGAATATAAGCCAGTTATTAAGTCCGATATGGCTGAACTTATTTCTATCATTG
This sequence comes from Bacteroidales bacterium, assembly GCA_045606705.1. Classification (GTDB taxonomy): domain Bacteria; phylum Bacteroidota; class Bacteroidia; order Bacteroidales; family F082; genus Limimorpha. The sequence continues at coordinate 10,630 of JAZUSL010000072.1, read as the reverse complement.
TCGTTTATTTTATAGTCGCTAATCTTAAGATCGTTTTCCAATTTATCTGTTATTTTACCTATAACATCGTTGGCTGGTCCGTCATATCCTGCAAGAATGTGTGGAACTTTATCATGATCTTTGAATTTCGCATGTCTATCTGTAGGATTTACAGGAATATGAGGAATTAATGATTTATCCACAATAAGCTTAATTTTTTCATTGTAATCTGTACTGTTGACAGCCTGAGCAACAGAGAATTCCCCAGTAGAAATCTGATTAACATAATAAGGTACAACTTTTGCATATAAATCTTTCTCTGCATGAATTTCTCCAGGATTTACATTAGAGCGAAGTGAGCACAAGAATTTATATAAATCATTATTGTCATTTACGTCTTTTATAAATCTGTATTGACCATTCTTTGCTCTATAATCCATATCCAATCTTTCAAGAGTTTGTTGGAGAGAGCCGGATGGATATATATAAGTTATATTACTGTCTTCTGCAGATAATTTTGTAGTTAAAGATCTTTCTACTTGCTTACATGATAGATGTAATGCATTATTTGGGTTGTCAATTACATGAGTAATAACTTCCTTCCATTCTTTCAATTTTGCGATAGTAGGAAGAGGTTTTCCATCACTAGTTGTAAGAGCTGTATTTGGTTGATTTTTTGCACCTTGTATACCAGTAATAATTCTTGATAAATTATTACTAAATACATGCATTGATAATCCATATAGAAGAATGTATGTTATTCTGTCAGCATATACATTTTCCTTTTCTAATAAGGTCTTATATGTAAATGGCATAGGCAACACCTCTTGCTTGATATGTCTTTTCAGGTTGTCCTCCCATTGAGCAGAATTAGACGTATAACCATTTGCATTCCAGAAATTCTGTATGTTTTCTAAAACTGATTCGATTGCTTCTAACTCTATTATAGCTATATTAATATTATTATACTCTTCTAAGCAATGAGATATCTTCTGTATTATAAGTTTGATTATATTATCCATTGCATAGGTAGTTGATAAAGCCATCAATTGTTTATAATAATCCCCACCAACCTTGAACAGATTATAGAGAAGCTTACGTTTTTCGTCATAAGAATAATTATTGGAAGCTAATGTGTGTGATAGATTTTTGATGTGAATTTCAACAGGATGTGTGTTCCCAGCGTCAGCTATTTCAATCTGATTACACCATTGTCTTAAAATCTCAGTAAATTCATTGTCGAAACTTCTTTTAACATTATTAACGATATGAGGCGTTGCTGCAGACAATTCTTTAAAGTCAGCATGACGTTTGTCGAAATAACGGTCATTATCAACAAGATTACCCAACATTTCTGCTGAAAATTTATTGCCAAGTATTTCTTTGATGTCAGACTCTGGATAATGTATTGCTGCTAATCCAAATGTCGTGTATTTATCTATAATTAAATTACTTGCAGCATCGACTAATGATTTCCTGCGAACATCATACAAACCAAGAGTGTTGAGATATAAGAAAAGACCAGCATCTTCATGAAGTTTACCATAACTGACTGGAGGTAAAGAATCATCATAAGCAGCAGATATGATTTGGATTAAATCGTATGGTGTATTAATGGCTTCGTATCCTTTAGGTGGGTTTGCTGACCATCTAAAAGGGAATTCCTGATTCACATCATTAAAGTATTCTAGCTCCTTTAAACAACAGATAGTATTACTATATATAACGTGGTCTGCTAAACCAACGTTAGGAACTAGAAAAAGTCCTTGTAATTCGACTTTATTTGATAAGGTGTCTCTTATTAAATATGCTATATCTAAGAATATACCTGATCCTGTACCTCCACCAAAAGAGCCGACAACATATACCAATGGTTTTTCTAAGTTATGTCGACAAATGCGTGTTAATGCATTTTGAAGTTTTGTTACGAAACTATGTCGGTTTACGTTGTCCCATATAGTAAGTCTACCTACTACTGGTGCACCGCCTGCGCCAGCAAAAACATTTGTTGGGACGTTTTGACCAGAGAGCCATGATGATGTACATGATAAATCTTTCTCAAGCGCACTTATGGTCGCTTGAGCATCATTTAGTGTTAATGATGAATATACGATGTCTGGCGAAGCTGGTTCATTTGACTTATCAGTTTCTAAATATATGTATTCTACAATTGGTCTTTCGGTCTTTACAACCTCCTGACTTAATTTCCAAGCGGCTTCAATTGATCTTAAACCACCTGAACCAATTCCAATTAAAATAGTAGGTCTTGCCATAATTATTTGATATAAGGTTTACGGAATTTAGTGTAACGAATAAAAAACAATACTATGATTGTTAAGATTAGTGAAATCTGAGGTAATACAATAACCCAAGTTTCCCAATTCATCCAATTTGCAGAAAACGGATTAGTGTAGTATGCCCAGAAGCCAAGATAGATTGCCGATAGAATGACAATTATAATAAGGTATTCAAATCCTCCTAAATCGAGGAATATATCCCTGCACAGATCTACTTTTGTATTCTGATGAACCATAGATTTTTTTCTGATAGATTTGTAAGCAAATCGTATTAACCATAATGTGAGAGGGATAAGAAATACCCATAGAATCAGTATGGCATCGTTTGTAGATAACTCTACTTCTTTTCCATCCATTGGTAATTTGTGGAAAAATAAATTTTGCAAATTTTCTTTCATATTTGTAATTGTTTAATTATTAATTTACCATTCTTCGTTATTACTATGATTGGGTACTGGACCAGGTCCAGGATTAGGTTTTATCTTATCCCATAAATATACTCCCCCTACAATTATAATTATTATTATCAAGAAAGGTAATAATGTAACTATTATAGGTTTCCCTTTTACTAAAATATAACGTATATCTTTATTATCATCATCTGCAATAATTACTTCGTAGTTTTGAGGTTCATAGAATGTAATAGATACAGTATTCCCCTTTTTCTCCTTTGCATAATAATTGGATTGATCATTTACAGGTATATTTTTGTATGAACCATCCTTATATTGTCGTATATTGACTTTAGTTTTTCCGTCTGAATTTTTCCATTGTAATGTTATCGGCTCTTTAATTCTAATTTCAATAGGATCTTTATGACTTTTACCGTTGGAGGGTTTAGAAATTTCTAATTTTTTTGGAGGTGGAGGACATATGCATGGATCCTGTCCGCATTTAGGGCATCCTGGAGGAGGCGGGATAGGTCCCATAGTCCATATCTCAATATCAAAATCTTTGTTATTAACAGATTTTCTTATAATTCCTTTCTTTTGACAGAATGAATCATTACAAGTACCAAAATAATCTACAATATTTCTATACTCACTTTTATATCCAATGTTACCATTCATACTTTCCTCTGCTCCATCAGAATATATGATCATATAGACCATACCTGATATGCCATTCAATGAAGCTACATTAACGGCATATGCTTTAGCTAAAGTTATATAAGTCCATGCATCTCTGAATGATGTTGGAAACGATGTGTTAAATGAAGATTCAAAATTTGACATGTCTAAAAATTTATAGTCTTTTACTCTATCCATATCACCAAAGGGTATAATACAGACTTTGCCACCTGATGATACCAATGGTACACTATTCTCTGATAAGAGAGGACAGTTCCCATCAAGTCCTTTCGTCATTACTCGTGACCATCCAGGATAGTCTGATAGAGACAAATTTCCTTGAAGCAGACTCTTTATAATTTCTTTTGCTTCTGAATTAGTTTGCGAGTGTTTCATAGTTCCTGAAACATCCACAAGCACAAACGCATCCTTGACTTTTTGTGCGTCAACTTTACTAGGTAATATCATACAAACTAGTAAAGTCATGAGGATAATAACTGTACGTTTCATATTTAAAATGTATTTTATATATTTACTACAAGTATTGTTTTTTCTTGCTCTGCATATACATTAGAGCGATTGACTGCATATTTTCTAACATTGAGAATTTTATTTTCATCTTCGGTCTCGTTAGTAATACTTTCTATTTCGTATTTAGAGAAATCTGCATCGGTTATGATTGTATTTACAGGGATATAATCTACGCAAATACCATATTGTTCCAGAGATTCTATAAGTTTAAATATCGCTTCTTTTATAGTTTTTCGTCTTTCTTGCGCAGCGACTGATAGCCTTATGTTTTCAGCAAAAAGTACTGCAGAGGCAATATGCATTCGATAGTATTTTTCAAATGCGTATTTCTGAAGATACTCTAATTTTGAAATTTCTTCATTTCTTGAGTTCAAATCAAATGATAATTCTTTTGGAACAAGGGCAACATCTTTTAATAATGAATACCATCGTATGACAATGTTATTTTCTTCGTCACGTTTATCATATACTAAGTCTATAAAAAAAGGATAGCATAACTTCTTTTGTCTATCTGGTAAACTTTCAAATTCAATGATTAGACGTTCAATAAGTTCATCGATAATTGACATTATTTGTTCATGTTCATTACAGAAAGGATCTGCAATATTATTCTTATTAATTGGTTGTAAACCGTTTAATCTTTGTTGATATTCCTTATTTTCATTTTTTAATTTTGTTATAGTTCCTTCACAACTTTTAAGTTTATAAGATGTTTGTTTTAATTTATCATCCAAAGCATTATATTTACTATTTAACTCATCATTTACATTCTTTAATTGCTGTATTTCTGCCAATAAATTTTGCTCTATAGAATTATCTTCTTTTTCTTTGAAACTTCGATATTCTGCTTGTTGCGTTGTAGATTGAGATGTGTATTCTTCCCATTCAGATGTGTCTGATTTTTTTTTGATAAATATTTTTTTAATCCCATCACACATCCGTGAGAGAAATACTCGGATATTGTGTAATGAAACTACTAATATATGTTCACTTATTCCATATGTAATAAATAATAGAAAAGCGAATATGGCTATAATGGCATACATAATTATCTATTAAATCTTAATGTAACAACGAGTCTTTTCGGTCATTTCGCCAGACTTGAGATTAACAGCATACTTATCAACATATAAAAGAACATCTTCTTTCTCAATCTTAGCTATAATTCCTTTCATGGTATCTGGGATATTCTCTTCGATTTCTAAAGAATCGTATTCGGTAACTCTCTCATACAACTTCTTGTAGTCTATCAGTACGTTTTGTTCAGAACATTTTGTACATATTGAATTGATGAATCCTTCGATATTATCTTTACATGCTTTGGATACACCTATTTTTGTTACGGTTCTTATTTGTTCTAAGAAAAGAACTATAGCACCTACGTATGGACGTAATATTTCCTCAAAGAAACGTTTGTTTATAAATGCTAATCTTTCTTTATCTGATAAAGGTGTTAAATATTTGATATATTCATCATTCTTAATATATCCTTTTAAATCAAGTGTTGCTATGATTCCATTCCATTTCGTCAAGTCAGTATTGCATTTCGCCATTTGGAAATTAGATAAGAAACAATTTACAATCTGCTGATCTTTGTTAGGCAATGAACTCCAGTATCTAATAGCTATATTTTCAGCTTCTGTACATTCGCTGATAATCTTTTTAGCGAATGAGACAAATGTTGAATATTCACTAATTTGTACAGTCCCTTTAATTTGTGTGTCTTTTTGAAGTTCGGCAATTTGATTCTCTAGTTTTTTGACATCAGAAATGGCATTATTTTTCTCGGCAATAGCTTTGTCATATCTGTCCTCTTCATGTTTAAGTTTCGTCTTTACGGTTTCAAGCTCCTGATTTTTTTTGTCCAATTGTTTTTTATCATCTGTATTAGAAACTAATTGTTTAATTCCATCTAATGTCTTTGTTTGTGTTTCTATAGTCTTCTTTGTTTCTGTTACAACAATATTTATTGAATTAAGAAGATTATTTAACTCATCAAATAATTGTTTGTCAACAATAGGTGATGTTGTTTCTTTTAGTTCAACTTTGTTAGAGTTATCTCTTTTTTCTATAGGTTGACTTTGCTTATTTATTTTTTTACTTTTATTCCTGCTACCATTATTCCTGCTATCATTATCTCTTACATTATCACAATCCTCTGTTGAGATAGAAGAATCTGAATTATCATAACTATTGTTTCTATCTCTATTTGAACGTTTTTTATTTAACAACAATAATGAAAGAACAATAATGAAACATAATCCTAGTATTCCGATAGCTACGATATACCAATGCTCTTTTAACATAACTAAAAGATTCAAATCAGTATTTTCCTCATCTATAGAATCTTTTGTAAATTCTTTTGCAGACAATGTTATGATAGGGTGATCATGAATAATAAAGGTAATTTTGGTATCTGGGTATATGTTTGGTTGTGTATCTTTAGAATATTTTTTATTGTTCAGAACATAGTCATAATTACAATTTCTTAAATCTAATAGTTTTTCATTTTCATTGTAAGAACATTGTGATTTAATTGTATTAATGTAATTAGTGCTGTTGTTTTTGATTTCATTATCAGGAATGAGCTTTACATAACTATAATCAATAAAATCTTCCCCAACTTTTATTAATAACTCTATGGTTGAGGAAACATCATATCTAAGATGATCATTATTAGGTTCACTAAATCTAATTTCATTTAATTTTTCATTGTATCTTATTACTTTGTATATTCCATCTTTTTGAAGAGTCTCCTTTGTATTCTTCATATCTACAGCAATAACACGTATGTAGAATGGATTAACACCTTCGTCAAGATTAATTTTATCAGGTAAAATACTATTTTCATGGTAATAATTGTCATTTACAATAGTGTCCTTAACAATTTTTATGTAATAGTTTTTTTGCTCTTGAGCTACAACTTTTAAAGAGAATGATGTCACTAACATCATTAATGTGATAAATGAATATAATTTTTTCATGTGTTTAAATTATTTTTTTGTTACAAAAAATGTATAGTGTTCTTTATGATGATCCATAATGTCAGAATCTTTTACAATTGTTTCAACAGCTGGAATTGTTTCACCGTTTGTGTTAGTTATGCTGCATAGAACTTTGTCTTTGTCACTAATGGTAATCTGTACTTCCTGGACTGGGAATGGTTTAGCTGGCATTGTTGCCACTTCACTATATTTATGTTTTTCATTTCGAGCAATGATGTCTGAAGGGTTAACACCCATTACTTGACAGAATCGAACAACGCCTCCATCAAAAGTGAAACCTTGACTTTCCTGTATATATGCTTTTCCGGTTTTGGATCCATTATTGAATGAATCTCCGTCATCAATCAATTTATGGAATATAGGTGCTTTGTTTGGTTCTGTTTTTTGAATTACACCAAATACTCCATTGACAGTCATATTTTGTAAAATTATACGACTATTGAGTACTCCATAATAGCAAGCACCTTTAGCCACAGCACTCTTTGATTCGGTAAGAGCAAGTAATGAAATATCTGGTTTATATCCAGACTGTTTAATTGCTGATTCTACAGTTTCCTTGATGCGTGGGAAATGAGAACTTCTACCAGACATTAATATTGTATCCAGATTATTAATATTTTTCTTTTTACAAATATATAATACATCTTCAACAATAGATCTTACATTAGAATATACATAATCTTTAAACCATTTGCTGTATAAGAAACTTCTTTTACCATTTTTAATATCATTTACAAAGGCGTCATTCTCTTCTTTCATTGCGAGTTGATAGCCGTTAAATTGTGCTATTTGATAACGGTCAATTAGGTTTTCCTCATTAGATTCGTAATTTCTAATTGTCTGTTTCTTGAGTTCAAGAACAGCATCTTTAAGTTTTCTACGATCTTTCATATCCATATTGCTATGTTCACCAAATGGGTAGTTTTGAGACAGAACTGGATATTCGTCACTTTTAGAGTAAATCCACTGTAAATAAGCATAGTCAATTGTATCTCCACCAACTCCATAGCCTAATTTGCTGATAATTTTAATTTCCCATACTAAATCTTTTTTTATTCTACGCCTTTTTACATTGGCTAAAGTAGTATTGATTGTGGCTCCACCCATATCAAAGATGAAGATAGTCTCTCCTTGTTCACTCTCTTGTTCCTTTTCTTTAGCATTGCCAGAATTGATATAATTAACCAATATGGCTTCAGCTTCATATATGAAACGTAATTCTTTAATTGGGGAATCTTTTATATCAAGTACGCACTCACGCAGATGTTCTATCTTTGATGCTGTGAAATTATTAGGTATTGCAATAACAGCTCGTTTGGGAGAATATGTGCCGTTTTCGAAGAATTGAGGGTAATCATCTTTCTTTGCTTGGATAAATTCCTTATGTTGTTCCATCAGTTTTTCAACCATTAATGTGGATAAGAATGCAGAATTAACCTTAAGTTCATCACCCTTCTTAGTTGTACCCAAAGGATAATCTGTATTATATCCTAATAATTTCTTAATGGATACAAATTTACGCATAGTATCAGATTCATTTTTTACAGCCTGTGCCTTATGTCCAAATATAACAACATTGCGAATATCTTCCTTAGACGATGATTTTAATTTATCAGTAGGAATCAAAATCACAGAAGGTGAGATTAAGTCTTCATTGTTGTTTTGTTCGATTGTTAAGTCATCAGATGATGTCGCTATAGCAATACAAGAACCTGTTGTTCCTGGATCTAAACCTAACCATACATTACCCAAATCTGGGCCTACAAGAAATTGATATGATATTCTTGTTGAAACATTAAATGAACGAATACCATTATTTGTACTGGTTAATTCTATTTCAAATCCAAAATCGAGAGGACCTGTAATTTCCGCTCCTCTATCTTTGAATATAACGGAAAATTCGAATTTAGAATCATTAAAAGCATCCGTTATTTCTATAGGCGTTTGGGCATCATTAGAAATCTTTCCACAGCCGGAAATATAGGCCTTAAATCCATCTGGACAAATGAGCTTTGAAGGATAAATTTTAACGGGATATCCGGAATTTTCTTGCCAATTATAGAATTTATTATGTTGTTCATAATTTAATCGACCATAAACTTTGATTTCAAATCCACCTCTTGCCTGATCACTTGCATTCCAACACTTATAGTCAGTATGTTTTTTCCCAAGACCATTTGTGCTATAATCATAAGATTCATAACTATCATTAAAATGAGAAAACTTTGCTAAAATTCCAGTTGGCTTTCCTTTGCGCCATAATACTACCACTACAATTGCTATAACGGATAGAATGGCTGTTGTAATAATTGCAGATACTTCCATTGCTGATAATTTGGTTTGAAATGTAAAATTTGTACTGTCTATTGTTCTTTTTGTTTCAAATGTATATTTTATAGATTGTTGGTTTGAGCTATCAATACAAAAACTTGTATGAAAAATATATCTTAAACTGATTTCATTTTTTAAGGATGGACCTATGATGCCAGGAAATGTTATATTGTCTATTGAAGTAAACGAGAATACGCCATTTTTTTCATTCATCCTTGAAGTAACATCTTTTCTGATATGTTCCCCATTAGGCAATGAGAATTCTATATACGCTTTGTCAATTGTTAGATTTTCCGAGTGGTTAAAGACAACTTTTGTTGGACTCATGTTGTAGCTTTCTCCCTCGAAAACATTTTGTTCTAAATGAATGTCGGAATCTATACGTACTTCTATATTTTCTGGATTAGGAATACCAGCATTAGGTATAATTTTAAATGCATAAAAACCAATAATACTATTATATCCAGCATCTTTATAATAATCACCCAGATCAATCTTTACAAATTGACTATTCAAATGAGCAACTCTATTTAAAACAGTATGAGCTTTGGATCTAAATGCATCTTTGAATATTTTTTCATCTTGTTTATTACCGAAAGTCGACCCTGCCTTAAAATCACTTATAATTATTACAATATATTCTTTGCTATACTCTGAAGGTAAGATGTCTAAACATAGTGGGTATGCAAATGATGTAAACGAATATGTACTAATTTCATATTCATTGTCTGCTGATTTGAGGGATGGTCTATTGTAAAATACTTTATTGAGGTATGAACCGATACTTTCTTGTTTTGTATAATCCATCGCAGGTATCAAGAAATATTGTTCAAATTCTTCAAATGTCCCATTGCTATTGTAATAACTAACATTATCAGCTTGATCAGCAACAAACCAATAAAAGTGAACTTTATCTGATTTACCATTAAAGAATGGAATGCCCTGCTTTAACTCTCTACTTATAAGACTATATTCATTTAGTATATTTTTGTTGATAAATAAATCGACTAACTTGTTCTGAATATGATATATATCAGATTGATCAGAATTATAATATGAACCAGAATTATCTTGGAGTATTATAAATGTTCTTCTGTTTTGGGCTGACGAACATATCATAATCATTATAAAACAGAAGAGCATGTATATTTTTGCGTTTTTATATAGTAAGCTGTTAACTATATAAAATATTTGTCTAAATAAATTGTGACAACTTTTAGCTATTATTGTTATTCTGATCATGATATCTTTTTTCATATTTATTTCTTGTTAAGAGATTACTACTGATGCGATAAAATTCGCCAAGTAGTAGTTAAATTGTTAAATATAAATTAATTACAAGCGTTCTTTGATTTTTTGATTTGAAATTATTGATGGTAACTTTGCAGTCAAAACCTCAAAGTTATGCATCTCGGCA
>JAZUSL010000071.1:0-35363 GCA_045606705.1 Bacteroidales bacterium | reverse complement strand
CGACGTTTTTATGCGCATTTTGGTATGTTCTGACGAAATCTCAGAATCCACACGGAAAAATCTTCAAATATGTTAATAATCCAGAGTTTTGCTCATAAAAAAAGAAACTGCCTAACTTTTTGTTGTTAGACAGCCTCTTTTTCAGAAGACGAGATAATATCGGCAACACAGAAACAATTGTCATGGACACATCTGAAAACTCTGATGTATATCAAAGAGCCAATAGAACGACAGTTTTATATGCTGATGTGTTGCAATGAACATTGGGACACAAGAACATTAGACGAAAAGATTGAGAAACAGCTTTATCTCAGGACTGTCATCAGTCAAAATTCAGAAGAACTTATAAAATCAGAAATAGAAAAGGTTGAATCCAGCAATCAATTACAACCAGACTTTGTTTTCAGAAGTAGTTACTTTTTGGATATGTTGGGATTGCCAGATGTTTTTTCTGAAAAAGAATTGGAATCAGCAATTATCAATCAGATAGAGGAATTTATCAGAGAACTAGGAAGTGACTTTTCATTCATCTGTCGTCAAAAAAGGATTACAATAGATTCCATTGATTACTACATTGATTTGCTGTTTTTTAACAGAGAACTGAAACGTCTTGTTGCCATTGATTTGAAGTTGGGGAAATTTAAGCCCGAATACGAAGGTCAAATGTTGTTATATCTCAGATACCTTAACAAAAACGAGAGAAAAGAATGGGAGGAATCTCCAATAGGATTAATCCTATGTTCAGAAGGAAATACGGAACATATTGAGTATCTAATGTTAAGTGACAACAATCATATTAAAGTGGCACAATATTACACAAAATTGCCAGATAAAAAACTATTAGCAAATAAATTAAAGAAAGCTATTGCAGTTGCAAGAGAATGTTGTCACAATAAAGAGAAAGAGTAATACCACTTCCTCGGATAAATAGCGTTAAGAAATTATGAGACACATAGTCGCAGAGACACAAAGAAACTTTAAGACTCTGCGTCTTTGTGACTTTGCGTCTTTACTAAAGTCCATTTTCCGTTAACTTGCCGAATAACCGCATAAAAGTTAAAAATAGTTAAAATTGTAAAAGCGAAGATTTTTCTTTATACTTTTGTAGAGTAACTTTAAACCAACAGATTTATGAAGAAATATAACTCTATGAACTCATTAGAGAATGATAATCTTGTAGTTTCTAATGAAGATAAAAGCTTGCTTCCTAATGGATATCCCGAATGGCAAAAAAGCATCGAGCAATTAATTGAAATCTCAAAACTTCGTGCAGCAATAAATGTAAATGCCGATACATTAAAATTATATTGGAATATTGGCAATAGTATATTGCAGAAGCAAAAAGAGAAAGGCTGGGGCAAAAAGGTAATAGAACAATTGTCAAAAGATTTAACTAATAGATTTCCTAATGACAGAGGATATTCCGTTCGTAACCTTGGCTATATGAAATATTTTGCTCAAGAATATCCTGATTTTCCAATTCTGCAAGTGCCACTTGCAAAATTAAAAGGACAAGCAATTCGGCAAGTCTCACTTGCCAAATTAGGAGATAAAGAACAGGAATTTGTGCAAGTGCCACTTGCACAGATTACATGGTATCATCATATTTCTTTACTTACAAAAGTAAAAGACAATATAGAACGCGCTTACTACATATTCCATACCTTTCTCCTTGAAATAGTTGGTGAGAATCTGTGACTTGCCGATACCGTGATTTCCTACAAGCATGATGTCATGTGATGCAGGAGTGCTTTCTAGAAACTGATGAAGTTCTTGGATGTTCAATGAAATATTTGCCATAGAAAAATGATTTATATATATGTTTACTGCACCTCCGAAATAATGTTACAGTTATGTTAAACTTTTCTAAAAACACCCTCCAATTACTCTAATTTCTCCAATAATTCTTGTAACATTTCCATCTTCACCCAAGTATAAAAAAACAAAAACTCTTAAAAACAAAAGAAATATGGCACAATTTAAAATTAAAGTAGAATGTTTCCTTGGAATGTCACATTGCGGTTCAGTAAGTGTAGATAATGAGGGAACGGTAGAATTGTCTGACAATGACGTAGCCACATTGGTATCTCTTATTCGTGAGAAGAAAACCGATGATATTGAAGAACTTGAACTGGAGAATAAATATCCTGAAATATATAAGAAACTGTTTGAAGCACATGCAGAGATAGCAGATACGATAGTTGACGACCATTGGTATTGGGAAATATTCTGTAGTGGAGACATCGAGTATGATGTTGAAAAACTTATGGATTACTGCAAAGACCATCATGGTTTTGTGTCACAGAGCGACAGATTGTGGCAGCTTGATGATGAGGAGGAGATTGAAGATGAAGATTATGAAGATGATGAGGCTGATTATGAATATGACAAAGAAAAGGAGATTGATGAATTTCTAGACTGGTTCCATGATTTGATGGGCGATTTGAGTCTGGCCGAACGCAATGAGATATTTACGGGACCATTGGCGATGGAACTTAACGACTACGGCGCATCACCAGACGAGTTTGAGGTTAAAATCCCTACAGAAATTGTTGAGATGGCAAAGTAAATTTGACCCTCCCATCACTCCAATTACTCTAATTCCTCTAAAAAATAAAACTATAAATGCGTAAACTACAATATATAAAAGATTATTTGCTCGATGCAAAGATTCGAGAGACTTTGTCTAAAGTTGTGAACGATGTTGATTCTCTCATTTCACAAAGCGAAGCGGAGTTTGAAGAAGTTCAGAAGTTCGGACTTTATCCTGCAGAGCACTGCCAACCTTTTGTCACAAGGCAAGGAACGCCTTTTTATCAGCTTGATAATATGTCGCTGGTTCCTAAGAATGACACTGCTAATTATCTGAAATACGGCGATTTTGAGTTCCGTCAGTTAGAGATACTTTATAACATGGCTCGTATGGATAGCGTCGAGGCTCATCATTGGCTCAGAGATAATCTTTTTCAAGGTTGTCGTGTCGATGCTCGCAAGAAGAATGAATATAAAGCCAAGTTCCGAGGCAAGGAACGTGCCGACTGGAAAAAGATTCAGGTGGAATGGATGAAATACTGTCTCATGCTGAAATATCGTTGCAACGCCTTGTTCCGCAATGACCTCTATGCATGCAGCGGAAAACTTCCGGTTGAAGACGCTACTGCCACCCGATATGCTTCAAATCTTTTCTGGGGCGCAGAGCTTGTTGAGTTAGATGGCAAGAAATTCTATTTCGGTTGTAACGTGTTGGGAAAACTGCTGGCACAACTGCGTGACGACAATGGCGTACTTGACTATAAACTCCCAGATGATATGCACCTATTCGGGAAACCGATAATTTAGAACTTTGAACTTTGAACTCTGAACCAGAATTCATTAAAGAAAATATTTCGTTTCAATTCGTATTGGTTAGTGGACTTGAAATAATTCTAGAAAAATATGATTACAATTCGTAGGAATTTATAACTTTGTGAAGTTTGGTAGATGCCTAGGTAGAAAAAGAATATCCTGAAGAAGTTGCAAATGGCGGCAAGGAAGATAAGGCATGGCGCAAGGATATCATGTCGGAAGTGGCAGAAGTTTTTTACCATTTTCTATTCTTGGCGAAATCCTATTCTTTTTGTCCTTAATTCATCTTTACTCTTGAATGTCTCTTCTTCGCAGAACTTGCACACTGCCTCGAGTGATGTCTTCTCGCCGCTGAGTATATAATCGACGGTGCTTTTCCTCACCACGTTTTCAATCTGTCCGCCGCTGAACTGAAATCTGTTGGCTAGGGTAGAGTAGTCGCTTTCTTCAAGACCTTTCAGCATCGACTTCCAAATCTTACCTCTGACATTCTCATCAGGTTTTTCGAGAGCTATCTTGTATATGAACCTGCGTTCGAATGCTGGGTCTAAATTGCCATGGAGATTCGTGGTGCATATCATAATGCCATCAAGAGTTTCCATTTCTTGAAGTATGATATTCAGAAGTGTGTTTAGCATCTGTGCAGCAGAAGACTCAACATTCTCCATTCTCTTCCCGAAGATAGCGTCGGCTTCGTTGAAGAAAAGTATCGGCTTTGTCTTCTTGCTCTTACATAACTGTCTATATGTGTTGAAAACGCCTTTTACACATTTTTCCGATTCCCCGACCCATTTGCTCTTCAGTTTGCTCATGTCGATGCAGAAGATGTCTCTGCCTGTCTTTTTAGCTAACTGCATAGTAGTCTCAGTCTTGCCAGTTCCAGGACCGCCGTAGAGAATGATATTGAAACCTTTGCGCATGCCCATCTCCTCAAGACGCAACTGTATGCCGTTAAACTGTTCTTCTTCAAGTAGCTGCCCTAAACGGTTGATTTGTTCTTGTTCACCCTCGTTGTAAAACAACTCTTTGGCGACGATGCTTTCGTAGCTCATAAGGTCTTTATGACCTTCCACTGTCTCGCAAAATAATTCAACTTCAATGAATAGTTCGTTTCTTATTTTCTCGGAAAGTCCAACCTGACTTTTATCCATGAAGTTTTCTTCTCCGCCGAAACAGATGAGTCCGTTGGTTTGCAATGTCGTCTTTCCTGCTTGTAAATTACGGAAGAACCTCTGTCCGTCTTCATGATCTGAGATAAACTCGTTGAGAGATCCTAAATTCATGTATTGGTCGCCGAAACTGACAAAACGATGGCAAAGGTAATAGAAAATACGTTGCTCGGTATCCCTTAACTTCTTGATGTCGTATTCGTCAATCTTTTGAGAGAATATGTTTTGAGGATTCATGTCGACCAACATATTAAGGTCGTTGATAAGCATTCTTTCATTGATTTCCTCGTCTCTGAAGTTTTTGAAAAAAATGCGCATATGAGAAAACATCTCCTCAGTACTGATGCCGGCGAAATTCTTTTCTGAAAATTCTCTGTCTTCTACAATAGCTTTGCAGGCTTCTTTGATAACCTTGTATGAAACATTCGCTCTGTCCTTGGATATTCTTACTATTCTTTTCTCTGCCAAAGAATCTAAATATTTGCGATAGCACAAGAATTCTATGTTTGTGAAGCCCATATATGACGCTATGTCGTCGTCTTCACAAGAATGGAACCCATAATCACTCTCCAAGACGCAAGCCAGTATGGCAGATTCCTCAGGGCAAGTGCCCAACTTTTTCTCTATATAGTCAAAGTCGTTTTTCAGTTCTTCAACGACGCTGTCGTTATAGTTTGCAGAATTGATTCTAATCCTGATTCTGTTCAAACAAGCGGATAGCGACATCGTGGTTTGATCCTTTGCTTTAGAAATCTGTTCTATCATAGCATCAAAATCTTTGTCAGTTCTGTCTCTTCTAAATCTTCTATGTGCCATACAATCTAATTTTGTGTTTTCAATTGTATATACCAGAAGAATTGTGGAATGTTACAAATAAATATATTCCTCTAAAAACTCACTAAAATCTTCACTTTATTAAAAATTCTTTTCCCCTTCGACAATCAAGAATTTTTTTTATATTTGTAGTCTTCAATAATCTATCAAGAATTAAAAAAATAAACAAATATAAAATTAACGTGATGAGTAAATTAGGCTTAGATTTTGAAAAAGTAGCTAAGGCTCGTAAGTTGGCGAAAAACATCGCCGACGATGTACAAGGTTTTGTGGAACAATATACAACCGTCGCCGTAGAACGTACTCTGTGTCGTCTCATCGGCATCGACGGCATCGACGATAATCAGGTGCCTCTGCCAAATGTCGTCGTCGATACTTTGAAAGACGCTGGCGTACTCGGTGAAGGCGTGCTTTTCTTCATCGCTAACGCAATGATAGCAACAGGCAAGAAACCTCAGGAGATAGCAGAACTCGTGGCAAAAGGCGAATTGGACTTGACCAAGGTCGTGACAAGAGACAGCAAACAGATCGCCGACGCCTTGCAGCCAATCATCGACGAGAACATCAACAAGATACGCGCTCGCCGTGCTCGCCGTGAACAATATCTTAACACCATAGGCGAAGGACCGAAACCTTATCTCTATATCATCGTCGCTACAGGTAACATCTACGAAGACGTCATCCAGGCACAAGCCGGCGCACGTCAAGGTGCCGACGTCATCGCCGTCATCAGAACCACAGGACAAAGCCTTTTGGACTATGTCCCTTACGGCGCAACGACAGAAGGCTTCGGCGGTACTTTCGCTACACAGGAAAACTTCCGTATCATGCGTAAGGCTCTCGACGAAGTAGGCGAGGAGGTAGGTCGTTACATCCGTCTCTGCAACTACTGCTCAGGTCTCTGCATGCCAGAAATCGCTGCCATGGGTGCACTCGAAGGTCTCGACGTCATGCTCAACGACGCTCTCTACGGAATCTTGTTCCGCGACATCAACATGCAACGTACGCTCATCGACCAATATATGTCACGTATCATCAACGGCTTCGCTGGCGTCATCATCAACACAGGTGAAGACAACTACCTCACCACAGCCGACGCGGTGGAAGCTGCTCACACAGTCCTCGCTTCCGACCTCATCAACGAGCAACTCGCTCTCGCAGCAGGTCTTAAAGAAGAACAGATGGGACTCGGTCACGCCTTCGAGATGGATCCTGAACTTGAAAACGGATTCTTGTATGAACTCGCTCAGGCTCAGATGACACGCGAGATATTCCCTAAGGCTACATTGAAATATATGCCTCCAACCAAATTTATGACAGGTAACATCTTCCGCGGCCATATCCAAGACGCCCTCTTCAACATGATAGGCATCTGGACTAACCAAGGTATCCAGCTCCTCGGTATGCCTACAGAGGCGATCCACACTCCTTTCATGAGCGATCGTTACCTCTCTATCGAAAATGCAAAATATATCTTCAACAATATGCGCAGCATCGGCGACGAGATGGAATTCAAAGCCGACGGTATCTGCCGCAACCGCGCTAAGTTAGTCCTCGATAATACAATTTCATTACTTGAAGACATCAATAAGGAAGGTCTCTTCACAGCCCTCGAAAAAGGTATCTTCGGCGATGTGAAACGTCCTATGAACGGAGGTAAGGGACTTCAAGGCGTGACGATGAAGGGCGAGAATTACATCAACCCATTCGTTGAACTGATGAAAGGTAAAAATTAATTAAGTTAAAAATAGAAAAAACATATAACCATGAGTGAAGGATTATATTCAATGGAAGCTAAGGATTTCGACAAGACCTTAGATTTGACTAAAATAAAACCATACGGCGACACCATGAACGATGGCAAGGTACAGATGAGTTTCACTTTGCCGGTTCCTTGCGGAGCTGAAGCTGTTGAGGCAGCAAAGCTTATGATGAAGAAAATGGGACTCGAAAACCCAAGCGTCGTCTATTATAAAGAACTCACACCGGGATTCACATTCTTTAACTGCTACGGCAGTTGCCAACATACAGTAGATTACACCAACATCTACGTCCCTAAGGTAGAAAGCAACGTGATGGATATGTACGAGACCGACGAGTTTATCAAGGAAAACATCGGACGTAAAGTCGTCATCGTAGGCGCAAGTACAGGTACTGACGCTCACACTGTAGGTATCGACGCCGTCATGAACATGAAAGGCTACGCCGGACATTACGGTCTCGAACGTTATGAGATGATTGATGCCTACAACCTCGGCAGTCAGGTCCCTAACGAAGAACTCATCGCTAAGGGCATCGAACTTGGCGCTGATGCTTTGATAGTGTCGCAGACAGTCACACAGAAAGACGTTCACATCCAGAACCTGACAAACCTCGTTGAGTTGATGGAAGCAGAAGGCTTGCGCGACAAGATGATATTAGTATGTGGCGGCGCACGTATCACCCACGAACTCGCTAAGGAATTAGGTTACGATGCTGGCTTCGGCATGAACACCTACGCCGACGACGTAGCATCGTTTGTGGTAGCAGAAATGGTAAAGAGAAATATGAAATAAGGTAAAATATAAAAGATAATATTATGGATAAAGATCAAATCAGAGAAGTCATCGCCAAGAGAGCAGCCAAGGAGTTGCACGACGGCGACGTTGTCAACCTCGGCATTGGTATCCCGACAATGATTCCTAACTATCTTCCTGAAGGTGTTACAGTGACACTACAGTCAGAGAACGGCGCTATGGGCATGGGACCTACACCGGCAGCAGGTGAGGAAGACAAGAACCTCATCAACGCAGGCGGCGGCTACATCACCTTATTGCCAGGCGGCAGCACCTTCGACTCAGCCACCTCATTCGCCATCATCAGAGGCGGGCATGTCAATGTCTCTTTCCTCGGCGCCTTGCAAGTCGATGAACACGGCGACCTCGCCAACTGGATCATCCCAGGCAAGATGGCACCAGGCATGGGCGGCGCAATGGACTTAGTAGTAGGCGCAAAGAAAGTGATCCTCACCATGGAACACACACAGAAAGGCGCACCTAAGATCTTGAAGAAATGCACCTTGCCACTCACCGCATCGGGACAAGTCAACATGATTATCACCGAGATGGGCGTGATGGAGATAACACCAGAAGGTATCGTTCTCACGGAGATACACCCAGAGTTCACCGTCGAAGACGTACAAGCAGCAACAGAAGCAACTTTGATCATCTCTCCGAATTTGAAGTCGATGGTTGATTAACCGTAGAGACGCGTCGATCACACATTGAAAATAAAAGAGAATGTGATTGACACGTCTTAAAATATATTACGATTTTTCATATAGAGACGTGCCAATTACATTATTGACAATATGTGATTGACACGTCTTTGTTAATTAATTCCGATTTCCAAGTTCTTTCTCAATATCCTCGATGCTTGGCAAAGTACTTTTAAAATCCTTAGGAAATAATTTTGACAGTTCATATTCTGAGATCCCAAGAGGGTTGTTATATCCTTCGAGAGCATAATGAGCCATAACATCATCTTTATCTTTGCATATCAATAATCCAACCGTAGGGTTATCGCCTTCTCTTTTAAGGATATGATTAGCACAAGAAACATAACCACTTAACTGACCTAAAAATGATGGATCAAATTTCTTGGTTTTAATCTCAACGACTACATAACAATGTAAGTGAGTATTGTAGAAAAGCATATCGGCAAACAGTTCAGTATTACCAACTTCAATACGATATTCTCTTCCCATATAAGCAAAACCACTGCCTAATTCCATAAGGAAAATCTCAATATTTTTAACGAGAGCATCTTTTAATTCCTTCTCGTTATAACGATCTGTAAGTCTTGCAAAATCGAAACAATAAGGATCTTTTATCAGCTGTTGAGCCAAATCACCATTAACATCTGGCAAAGTACTTTTAAAATTACTTACAGCTTTGCCTTGTCGTTCGTATAAATTAGTATCTAAAAAGTTCAGTAGAACATTACGAGACCAATTGTTTTCAAGAGTTTTTCTCACATAGAAAAGAGCCTTGTCAGTATCTTTTTTACATTTGTCGATAATGTAACGATGGTGACTCCATGATATAGAGAATAAATCATCAGGGTTAAATAAATTATGATTGCCGATTTTTCCCACATCTTGTGGGAACTTTTCAAAGCATTCTCTATAAAGAAGATACATTAGTTTCATGTAATATAAATTCTTTTCAGAGAACCCTCTGACTCCAGGTAGCGCATTCTGTAAATCACGACTTAAGTTTTTGAAGAAACCATCTCCCTATCGACTTTCCGCTTTCTTGTTTACAATATCAGCACCAAGTGAAAAATAAAATCTCAGCATCTCACTATTGACTCTGATAGCAGCTTTTATCTGACTCTGTCTGAAACGTAAACTTAAATCTTTAATCCAGTTGGCATACTCGCCATCAATTTTAATAAGTGCAGTCATAACATCATAAACTTTGGTTAATTCTCCTTGCAAAATTAAACCATCACCTTACATTTGTCAAGCATTTGTAAAGGAAATATTTCGATTTTAACAATTTTTAACGTAAATGTTAATGAAAGAGTGGGAGAGATGTTAATTTTTGTTAAGACAACGGACAACAGTCAACAGACTTTGTTCGCGATATATCATAAAACACATAATAAGTCCAGGATCTCAAAAAGAGTTTTCTGGACTTTTTTATTTTTGTTATAACAGCATTAAGAAATGACTTATAAGATTATATTACATATAATTATCCCCTAAAATATTTCTTCAAGGCAATCTTGATTGTTAATGAACATTACATAATAAATTGGCAAATATAAAATATTATCCTTCTGTTTTACAACTCTTTCATTCGACAGTACAAAGGCATGTTTTACATTATATTCGTTTGTTGAAATCATGTTATTCAATGCGCTATGAATGCTGTAATCTCTACCAGATTTAACCTCTATCGGTAATATGCTCAGATTGTTATAATCGTCGAGAATAAAATCAACTTCGCCTTTGCTTCTGTTGTCATAATAAAACAATTTGTTGCCATGAGATTTTAATTCTTGAGCTACTACACTTTCATAAACAGAACCAAGATTAATACTTTTTATGTCATCTAAAATTGGCTTGATGTTTTTGTCGTAAAGTTGTGATGTAAGCATTCCTATGTCATTGAGGTACAATTTTAAAAGATTCTTATGAGCTGATTCTGCTAAGGGGAAACGTGGATTCGAGATTGCATGAACGTCAAGTGTGATTCCGGAAGAAATGAGATACTCGAATTCTTCATAATATTTGTCGAAACGGTCACCGGCCCTATTTCTTATGTCTTTTACTACAATGCGTTTCTTTTTGTTTTCCATTTGAGATGGAATCATATCGTAAATGCGTTTTATCATAAGGTTCTTTCCGTTATTACTTTCATATTTAGACGCGTCATCAGCATACATCTTTATAATATTGTTTTGAAGTTCACGGACTTTTACTATGTTATGAGTTTCAAGGTAAATGTTGACAGCATCAGGCATTCCGCCTACTATGAGATATCGTTTGAACAAATCCATAAGTCTGTTATGTTGTGATTCAGGCAGGCTTTCTTTATTTTTGAATTTGTTTTTGATGAAAGTTATAGCATCATTGCCAAAACTGTTCGCTATTAAAAATTCCTCGAAGTCAAGTTGAAACATCTCTTTTCTGATTATACTTCCAATAGGAATTGATGTTGTGGAATGTAATGTTAAGCCTAATAGACTTCCGCTTGCGATAAATCTGTATCTTTTGTCCTGGCGAAAGAATTTAAGCATTGTAAGATATTGTGGATATTGTTGAATCTCATCTAAAAAAACTAACGTATTTTCATATTTGTCGAGTTTGTCGCCAGCAACCATGCTTAATGTTATATAGAAATCTTCTGTGGAATGAATATCTTTAAATAACTTCTTACCATCTTCATCTTCAACAAAATTCAATTCCACAAAGTTGTCATAAACACGTTTGGAAACTTCTCTGATAATATACGATTTCCCAATTTGTCTGGCACCTTCTAATAACAAGATCTTATCGGAATCAGATTTCAGATGCTCTTCAATATAACTGCCAATTTTTCTATATAACATAAAATTACACTTTTCAATAAAATAATAGATTGCAAATATACACTTTTCAATAAAAATATACAACTGTATAATACACTTTTCAATAAAATGTTTTATTAAATTGTAGTAGCAAGTAAGATAAAAATTCACATTTTCCGTATTTTGAAATAATATGCAGATTCTCGCAATACGCTCGCCTAATTTAAAGTCGATGGTTGATTAAGCGTAGAGACGCGTCGATCACACCTTGAAAATAAAAGAGAATGTGATTGACACGTCTCTATATATCAATAGTTATCCTTAAATTAACGACGACCTTTACAATCATTACGACATTTATCAAATCTAAATTCTCTCGGTTTGATAGTTCGGGCTGAGAGTTGATTGTTCGACCGAGAATATGAACCAATTGCTACAACTCCTCATATTTCCTTTGAGTTATTTTATCGTTGACAGCAAAACCCTTGATTAGATAATCCTTAAGGACTTTGTTAGCCCAGATTCTAAACTGGGTGCCTCGTTGGCTCTTAACTCTATATCCAACGGAAATTATAACATCAAGTGTATAGAATGCTACTGGCTGTTTAACATTATCAATACGCAAAAAATGCGTGTTGTTATCTTTAGTTAATTCTCCCTCTAAGAAAACGTTATTAATGTGCTTTCTTATAGTCTTTTCATCTCTGCCAAACAAAACAGCCATTTGGTTTGCTGTCAACCAAACCGTTTCGCCTTCCAATCGTACATCAATAGAAGTTTCACCGTCTTTAGTCTGGTAAATGATGACTTTTTCATCTTCCTTTTTCATAGTAACATAAATTTTGGTTCTTGCAAAATTAAACCATCACCTTACATTTGTCAAGCATTTGTAAAGGAAATATTTCGATTTTAACAATTTTTATCGTAAATGTTAATAGATAGGTTCAAAAATGTACAAGAGCAGATTAAAATAGAAATGGGATGGTTGTAAATTACAATGTCTCTCCTTCGTGTCACAGTCGTACCAAGTCCGTACCAAGTCCGAGAGAAGCATTTGTTTTATAGCAGCCTCCTCTGCGTTAGGGATTGGAGCGGCATCCTTTTGGAGCGCAGCGGAAAAAGATATAGCGGAAAGCCCGACGGCGATAGCCGGAACGCCCAAAACAATGTAAAATTAACAATTAACAATGTACAATTAACAATGGATGGTTTAATATCCTCGTAACTCCTCGCGATACACGGAGCTTCCAAAATCATTAGCGTTAATTTCGTGTCAATTCGCGGACAAAACCATTAGCGTAAAATTCGTGGGACTTAATCCATTGTCACTAAAAATAATCTTCCGACAATCTCAATTATCAAATAAAAAAATGTACCTTTGTAGATGATTTATGAGATGCTATTTGTATAAAATGTTTCATAAAAATCATTTAAAATTTTAGCGACAAAAATCATTATTAAGTGTGAAACTCAAAATGTCTAATACAAGACTATCAACTATATATCATGCAGGATAACAATTCGAAAATATTGAATCTCGCCTATGAGGCGGGGGCTATTCTATTGGAAAACGGCGCTGAGATTTCGCGTGTCGAGGATACTATACAGCGTATCGCTAACTATTATGGCGTCGATGATGTTAATGTCTTCGTGCTGAGTAACGGTATTATGGCTACGGGCGACAGTTACGCTCGTTCTAAATTCATCCCTATCAAAGGTTCGAGTCTCGATAAGGTCGTCGCTGTGAATCAGCTGTCGCGCGACATATCACAAGGTCGCTGTGATATAAATCAGTTGGAACAACGTCTCAACGACATTCGTGCCATGAAAGCCAAACCCGTCTGGGAACAAATCGTGGCATCTTCTCTCGGCAGCGCAGCTTTCTGTATCATCTTCGGCGGTGGATTCGATGATTGTCTTATTGCAACTATTGCAGGTCTGCTTCTCTGGATATTCATTCTCTTTGTTGGGAAACAGCATCTTTCTCGTATCATGTCGAATACACTCGGAGGTCTGCTTGCTTCATTCTTCTGCGTTGTGATGTATAAGCTTGGTGTTGGCACGCATCTCAGCAATATGATTATAGGAGCCGTCATTCCTCTTATACCGGGAGTGGCGTTCACCAACGGCATCCGCGACCTCGCCAATGAAGATTACATCGCTGGTGTAACGCGCCTGCTCGATGCTCTTCTTACTTTTTTCTGCATAGCCATGGGTGTCGCTCTCTCTTTTGTCATCGACTCTGTTATCTATGGTCAGATGCAGAATCTGGATTCTCTCGCCGCGTCTTCTGAAACGGCACATCTGTACATCCAGCTGCCTGCAGCCTTCATAGGAACTTGGGCTTTTGCTGTACTCTTCGGCGTGCCTCGTAAATATTATCTCGACTGTGGATTGTGTGGAATGCTCGGCTGGCTTCTGTATCTTCTGCTACTGAACCACACTTCATTATCGCCGACAATAGTGGTGTTCTTCGCTACCGTATTGGTGGCAGTTACGTCATTGATACAGTCGATAATTCGCAGGTGTCCCGTCACGGTATTCCTGATAAGCGGCATATTCCCCTTAGTTCCAGGTGCAGGAATATTCTGGACAAGTTATCATTTGGTATCCAATGATTTATACGCAGCCATTCAGACTGGTGCCGTTGCTATTAAGGCAACAATAGCTATAGCTTTCGGGATACTATTAGTTATGGAGATAAATAGCAAAAACAGAATAGGGAAGTTGTTCGCAAGGAAATAATCGGCTTCGCGGACAAAATAATCAGTGCTCATCAGTGTCCATCAGTGGACATAGATAATTTCGTGATGATTAGTGAGTATTCGCGGACAAAGAAAATACGCACCCAATCGTGGACAAGATAAAGATATTCTTGACGATATTGCATTTTAGCGAAATAAAAATACATTTTCTTTGCATTTTAGCGAAATAAAAGATGTGTTTTCTTGCATTTTAGCGAAATAAAATTATATATTTGCATTGTGATTTAATAACTTACAATATTATGAAAACTGAGAAGAAAATACTTCAAGTAATTGCTGAACAAAAAGAATATATTAAAGAATTACACATCGAAAAACTGGTCAGTAGAAAAGAAGAAAATCTATTTGAATTTGACAGTTCGTTGGCTCAGGTTGTTATAGGAGTTCGAAGAAGTGGAAAATCAACGATATGCCATAAAGTCCTGTTGGAGAAAAATATAGAATATGCTTATGTTAATTTTGATGATGATCGCATGTCGGATGTCAAAACAGAAGATCTGAATACTGTCCTGTCGTGTATATATCAAGTATATGGATCAGATATTCAATATCTGTTTATAGATGAGATACAGAATGTTGATGGTTGGTATTTATTTGTAAATAGATTATTGAGAACAAACATAAAAGTATTTGTCACAGGCAGTAACGCTAAGTTGTTAAGTGGAGAGTTGGCGACGCATCTTACTGGAAGATATAATGAGATTCGCCTTTATCCGTTTTCATTTTCAGAATATTGCGACTTTCACAAAATAGATACCCAAAGTATTACAACAAAGGCCGATGCGGAAAGGAAACGTGCTTTCATGGAATATGTTAACGATGGCGGATTCCCTGAAATACAAAACCTTAGAAACAAACGTGTATATGTTCAAAGTTTGATAGAGGCAATTGTAACCAAAGACATACAGAAACGTTTTAAGGTACGTAATGTCGATACGTTACGAAAGATAACACATCATCTGATAAACAATATCTGTCAGGAAATCAATTATGATGAGATTTCAAAACTTTTAAATATCACGGATAACACGGTAAGGAAATATGTCGATTATCTACGACAAGCGTTTTTAATACAATTACTTACTAAATATTCCTATAAAAGTAAAGAAAGAATACGAAATGCCAAGTCGTATATCATAGATCCCGGACTTCAGAATAATCGTGACAACGCTTTTGCGTCAGAAAATATTGGATGGAGGTTAGAGAATATCGTGTATATCGAATTGTTACGTCGTTGTTCGAATAACTTTCTTGACATTTATTACTATAAAGCCAATTCCAGATCCAAAGAGGTTGATTTTGTGGTTTGTAATCAAAACAAGACTGTAGAATTGATACAAGTGGCATACGATATTGATAATGTAAAGACATATAATAGGGAAGTGTCATCATTGATAAATGCATCCACTCAACTGCATTGTGACAATCTGTCGCTAATAGCGTTCACAAACACACGTGACATTGAATTACAAGGAAAGACCATCCATATCATTTCTGCAATAGAATGGCTTTTAGAGAATTGATTAACGAAATTTAACTCCGAGTTTACTGCGGAAATGAAGATGCTACCGATTATCAATATAAAATCACCACTATGAATGTCCCAATCATACAAAGCATATTACATGGAAGTTTAAGACCCAACCTATGCAATCTAAAATTCATGGAGCTTGAAACAAAGTTCGAACAACTGCCAGATACACTCCCTGAACTTGAAAGATTGTTCATCACCACATTCCCCGACATCAGATTTGATTTCGACAGCGAACGACCATTCTGTTTAGACAACATATCTTCAAAAGACTTTACACCTCTCGATGATGAAATGATTTGCAGATGTTTAACGCTGCCATTGCCAGAACCCACATCACCCAAAGAAGGATTCTATCAGTCCATAGTTAAGGCAGAGACACTCAGAATCAAACTCGCCATTTTAGACTTCTCAGCAAAACAGCAGTCCGACGTCGATACCAAATACGAAATAAAAAGCAC
This sequence comes from Bacteroidales bacterium, assembly GCA_045606705.1. Taxonomy (GTDB): domain Bacteria; phylum Bacteroidota; class Bacteroidia; order Bacteroidales; family F082; genus Limimorpha. Next base: position 19,201 of record JAZUSL010000071.1, on the reverse strand, counting down.
CCTGACTAATATCATTAAACACATAAAATACATCGACAACAATTGCGACACCATACTCTCAACGCTTCGTACTCAACTGATATGCCTGTATGTCGAACTCTCGCAGATGGCATCACCATTATTGGAACATAACAAAGACTATTATCACTTCAAGAACTTGATGTATGAGATATTTGATAGATACCCCACAAAAGAAGAATCAGAAGCATATCAGAAGTTTGTCGGAAACACACAAGAGGAAAAGATTGACAAAAATAACTCAACTATGCCAGATAGTGAAGAATTTGTTGATAACGTCATTAAAACAAAATATGAAATATTCATTAATGTCGTAACCGCATATCATTTTGACGAATTGGATAAGGTTAGAACTTTAAACAAGGCAAAAAGAATTAAACTTATTAACATGATAATATCTAACAATGCAAACTATGCGGTCCCTATGCTCGTCCATATCGGTTATTTTGACAAGCTGAAAAATGAATACGGAATGAATAATATAAATATTTTTAAACATTTCAGCAAAGCCCTTGGCAGGTCAGAACGCGATATAAAAGGTAACTATAATGCCTTAAATCCAAATTCAAAAGAAGATAGATACCGATACAATTCCGCAAATTATCTCGATTCTGTAAAATCCGATTATCAGAAACTGATTGATAACCGTTTGTAAATCAACAATGCCCCTGTTTTAGGGTAACAACTATTTGAAAATAGGGGGAAAGCGCCCAAATTCCCCCAGATTCTTTTGCACCACTATTCCACATTGGAGTAGTGGTTTTCTTGTTATTGGCACACTCGAAAGCCGTATCGCCGAAAAATATTTTTCTTATGTTTATTGAAGATGATAAATTTAAATTGTTAAAAGACATTATCCTCGAAATGGCTTTAGATGAAGACAGCAAGCTCGTCGAACATACAGCACTCGAAGATTGGATCGACAATCAAGACGTGATGCAGATGCTTCATATCAGCAAGAGAACCCTACAGACACTCCGTTCCAACGGAACACTCCCTTTTTCCCGTATCAACGGTAAAATCTACTACCGTCGTCAGGATATAAAGAAATTACTTTCCGACAATTACGTTATGTATAAAATCCGAAACGAATATGGAAAATCAGAAAAATAAGAATAACATGACACCGCTGCAAGTCGTATGACTGCTGCCACTGACAAAAAGTCTCTTTTTAGAGGCTTTTTTTATTTATACATACTTTCTTAATTTTTATTAACAAATCCTTAACGTCGGCACTATTTTTGACCTACACATTAAGAGGATTTCTATAAATTGCTTTGCGAGTGATTTATGTAACATAAAGCACGCAAAAGTTTTTATCATAATTGTCAAAATTTATTTAAACGGGGAATTTATAGAAGTCCCCTTAATAACAAACAAAACAAAAACAACAATATAAAGTTTATATGAAGCTTAATGATTACCTTTTAACAAGCAAGAAATCTCTCTTCAATTTGGAGTTGTACATCAACTCTGTTAGCGATGCATCTTATGGCACCGTTCACCCCGACGAACTTCCGGAACTATGGAAAAACTGCAAAAAACTTGCGCCATGCGAGCGTCTCTATTTTTCGCTTATTAGCCAAAATGAAAATACGAAAGGTGACTTCAGCGTGCAGATAGACATCAACAAACAACCGCGAATAGGGAAACATATCATATCACAGCTGCTATACAAACATTTTCGACAGAAGCAAATCGCAACTTTCGATAATATCGGGAATGTCGAAGTATGGATTAAAAGCAAACAGCAGACGATAAACAATGTCACGCAATACGAACGCTATTCTCTGATTCCGCGTTACAGTGATGCTTGGCATCTGAATGTGTCTTACAATGGAATTTCAAACGTATATAACATCTCTATCGAAAAACTCGACATACAAACAGAATGCTACGACATTGTCGTTAGGGGAGAGGTGGTATATAACAAACGGATTACACCTCAGCAGAAACAACATCTCGGTGAGGCTTATCCTAAAATCAATCGTAAACTAAGCAAGGAATTGAATGTTAAGATACCATATTCAAGAAACACAGACAGATACACCACAACATACAATCACATCACTACCTTTGTCAAAGAACATCTGTCCGACCCCGAACTGCAAAATATTTTCTCAATCTCAACAGAAATGATGGAGCCATCAGCCTGTTCCATAATGCACGTCAGAGATGATGCCAAACTCTTGCAGTTCGCCAATGTCTCAACAGGAACAGATCCATACTACGGTATCTTCGGAGCACAAGCACCTGGAATCTTCCAGCCTCCTATCTATCCTAAAGTAAAGTTCTTCTTCATCTATCATAAACCGGACATAAATGTTTGTCACAAACTTTATGACGTTTTAAGAAACGGAATACTTACATCTGATAGAACCCGTACAATTTCCCCTTCGTTGTCGGCCTGCATAAAACAACCTTTCACCACCGACAAAAATGGAAGTATATGCTTCGAGAATATTAACACAGCGCTTGAAGAGATAAAGAAACAATTGGAAGGGAAACTGTTTGAAAAAGACACCCAATACTTTGCCATTTACATAAGTCCTATATCAAAAGACGATACCGACAACTCCAATCATGACTTATATAATCAGCTTAAAGAATTATTGCTTGTCAACAATATTCTGTCACAGGTCATTTACAGAGAACGACCTCACAGCAACAATTTCAGATACCATCTGCCGAATATAGCAATAGCCATTCTTGGCAAGTTGGGAGGGATACCATGGCAGATTTACAACGAAAGCCCAAAGAAAGAACTCGTGGTCGGTGTTGGCGCATACAAGTTCAACAACATCAAGGAACGCTATGTAGGATGTGCCGTCAGTTTCGATTCCAATGGCATTACAAAAAGGTTAGACGGACATAAAAGCAAAGACATTTACGGCATTATGGCAAGCATACGCAGAGCCTTGATGCAATTTGTTAAAGAAGAAGGCGATATTGACAGACTTGTAATACATTATTACAAAGACATCAGTAAAAAGGAAGCGAAACCTATAACAGAAATGCTTCACCATTTAAATCTTAAGATACCTGTAATTATTGTGACAATCAACAAGACCGAGTCTGACGATATTCTCATGTTCGACGAAATGCAAGACGGGCTTATGCCTTTAAGCGGAACCATACTCAAGATACACGACAACAACTATCTTCTCTACAACAATTCATGCTATGCTCGTGGCGATAAGTCAGACAAGCTCTTTCCTATACGGTTAAGGCTCAGGAAGATGGAATACGGCAGAAATTCCGACCTCAGCAACGAAGAAGCAAGCGAGATAATCACGCAAGTCTATCAGTTCAGCCGCATCAACTGGCAGACCGTTAAACTCCAGAACCTTCCAGTCACACTGAAATACTCCGAGATGATAGCCAAGTCACTCCCATATTTTGAGCAAAACGCCCTACCGGAATTCGGCAAGAAGACCTTGTGGATTTTGTGATGATGATAGGGGAGTATTCGTTTATTGCATATTAACCTAATCAACCAAAATTTTCCAACCTGCATAATTGGAATAAATTTTATAATTATAAAAAACTTTTAGTAAATAAATAAACTAATCTTAAAAGAATATGATGTTTTTTTGCTAATTTTGTATTATTATTCAAGGATTATAACATATATGAAAATACGAACGGACTTTGTGACAAATAGTAGTTCAGTAAGTTATATACTTACTATGGATTTAGATATTGTTAATCTCTTTATAGATATGTATAATAAAGAAGATTCTATGAAAGGAAAGGTTAGGATGGCAATAGCTTTAAGGGACTTTATGATAGAAAACGGAACTATAAGTTATTTGCACGAACATGAAATATATACATATCTTATGGAATTTGCTGATGATGATGGCTCATGTGTGACCAAAGAAACATTGGAGGAAAATGGAGAAAATACAGATCCAACGCAAATGAATGAAGAAGAATTGTTTAACTACATTAAGGGTGAATATATCCATTTTCAAAAACTTAGTAAATTTTTAAGAGGTTTTGGTGTAACACAAGTTGAACAATATTAATGGTAACAAGATTTACAAATAACTATAATTTTTTGGCAGATCCTAAAACTGGAGTTACTCTTCGTTGGGGCAATACAATAAAAGATAACCCAATTCTGGCTCCTGTTCCAGAACTGGCTGACATTTCTATTTCTAACCATTGTACGAAAGGATGTTCTTTTTGTTATCGAAACAGTAAAGACAATAAGGAGTTTATGAGTCTTGAAGATTATTGTTTTGTTTTAGATTCAATGCAACATAATGAATTGGGCGGTGTTTTTCAAGTTGCAATTGGAGGAGGAGAACCATTAGAGCATCCAAATTTCATGGAGATTATTAATGCTACCATAAGCAGGTCAATCATTCCAAATTTCACAACCAATGGTATTCATTTGTCAGAAAACATATGTAAAGCAATCAGTGGTAAGGTTGGTGCTGTTGCATTGTCCATTTCGAAAATAGAGGAACTTAATCCTAATACAATTAGTATGTTGATTAGAAATAATATTCGTACTAATATACATTATGTCTTATCGCGGAAAAATATAGAAGAGGCTATACAAATATTGGAAGGTAGATATAATGATTGCTTTAAGGGTATTAATGCTATCATATTCTTGACATACAAACCTGCAGGCAGAGCTGATGAATCTTTTGTTCTAAAAAATGATTCTGCATTATTACACTTTTTAGAATTGATAAACGATAAAACTTTAGTACACCCTAAAATAGGTTTTGACGCATGTTTTGTGCCAATGTTAATGCATCATACTAATATTCAACATGAACTGATAGATACATGCGAAGGAGGTTTCTTCTCAGTATACATTGATCATAAACTAAATGTGTCTCCATGCTCTTTTAGTGGAAATAAAGATAATTACAATCTTAAAGAATATGGCTTTTATGACATTTGGGGGAATAAATTCAATGAATATCGTCAGAGACACTCAAATCAATGTTCCGTTAATTGTATAAATCATAAAAACTGTAGAGGTCGCTGCCCTTATTATCCTCAAATAACAACATGCTATGAATAAATTGCATATAAATTGGGAAAAGTTATCTGTTCTCCCTGACTCCATAAACATATCATTTGAAAAATTTTGTTTCCATATAGTGTCTTTAATGATGGAGAATTATGGAACTTTATCTTATTTTTACAATACTCCAGGCTCTGAATTTTATATAAAACTTAACAAACCATGGGAATATGAAGGGATACAATATTCCATAGGTGATATCATTGGTTGGCAAGTAAAATATTGGATAGGAAAAAAGGATAATGCAAATTCTTCGTTAGATTCTAAGCACAAAAAAGAGCTGGTTGATGGTTTTGTGAAAACAAATGACTGTAGACCGCTGATTAGATTGTGGATTATATGTACACCTGGTAGTTTTGTTCAAAAGCAATGGGATTCTTTACTAGAAGAATTGCAGGCAATTAATTCTGATTGTCAAATTATATCTTGGCATAAGGATATATTTGAAGATTTTTATATCAAGAACTCTAATATATACAATGGAATTTTTCAATATTATTTCGGGAGTCACTATATAGACATAAAGCAAATTAACGAAATTACAAAAAATACACTCAGTATATTAAACAAGAAATTCGATGTTGATTTGCACTCTCCATCTGAATTTGAAAAGGTTTTCTATGCTATAGTTGATGATAAAATTGCTAATAGTAAAATAAGGAATAGTATAGTCACTTTAAAACGTTCTATTGACACAGATAAGAAGGAAGATTTATTCAATACAAACCATAGGGGATATAATTTACTTAGCGATAAATTTGTCAGTGTATATACTCAAGATTATGAAAAAAGACAAGAATTAGCAGAAAATCTTTATTCTATAACAAAGACACATACCAATCTTGTTGAAGTCCTAGGTTATATAAGACAACTTTTGGACGAATATATATATGAACGGAAAGAACGGGTAAAAATTCTTAATGAAGAAAATGAACACATACTAAATAACAACAATGAAGAATATCGTAATGTAGATTATTATTTAAGAGAATTTGTGTATAGAGTGCAAAATTTAGAAAAACTAATTACAGATGATAGCAATAATGATAGCATTGTTAGTATATTAAATTTGTGTATCCAAAAAGATTTTGCCGTATTTGCAGAAGCTGGTTATGGCAAGACTCATTTTGCATGTTCTATTGCCAATATTCAGTTAAAAAAGAATTTGCCGGTTCTATTTTTGACAGGATCTATGTTTAGGCATTGTGATAGTAGTGAAAAGTACATCTGTGAAGTATTGCACCAATCCGCCGATACAACTATAGATGATGTTTTTGATTCACTAGATTTTATTGCATATATTAACAAATGTAAACTACCTATTATTATTGATGGTCTCAATGAAACTTTCCCTAATGAAAATAGATGGATAAATGAATTACCATCTTTAGTAAATAAAATCCGTAATCGAGACAATTTGTTGCTAGTTACGACTTGTAGAGAAAAAAAAGATTACGTTAAAACTATATATGATTGTGAGAATTTTAAAGATGTAGAAAATTGGTTTCAATTGACAGGTCTTCACTCTGATGATTTGGCTTCTACAGTTCAAAAGTACTTTAGTAAATATGACATACATCCTACCAATTATCACGTCATAACTGACTTTCGTAATCCGTTATTGTTAAAGATTTTTTGCGAATGCAATAAGGGCTTGAGCGGATTTATTTTAGATGAGCATTCGTTAGCATCATGCATGGAAAAGTACAGCGACGATCTTATAAACTCAATTTCAACCATTGAAGGGAGAGCCTCAACTACCTCCATTCATAAAATAAAGCATGGATTGAATAGTGTGTCCCAACTTTTATGGGAGAAGAATGAACGTTATCTGGATTATATAACAGAGTTTGCTCCTAATTTTGAGGAGGTATATTTAGATAAGTTTTTGACAGAAGGAATGTGCTTTATGTTAGAACGCAATGGTGATGTTGTACAAATCTTATTTTCCTATGATATGTTAGCTGGTTATCATATTGCCAAAAGTATTATAAATCAGTGTAGGGATAAAGAAGAGTATATTGATTACGTCAATAACAACGAGCAACGCCTTTTTGGAGAAAAGAGACATCCATTAGCTGAAGATATTACCAAAAGTTTATTTTACCTAGTTCCTATGGCGTACGGAGAGCAATGGTTTAGGATTATGCCATTATCTGAAATTATTTTGTCTGGAATTGAACATATGGATATCATTGTGTCAAATGAACATGGACGAAATGCAATAAAAGATTTACTAAAAGATAATATAGATAGTTCAATAAAACAATATATATGTCATGCTATATATAAGCGAATAATGGAGCATGATAATCTTGCATATCTCACGATGTTTATTGATTTATTCTCAAAATTATCAATTTCTGAATGGGATGAATTTTGGAATTGTAGATTTGCACATTATGCAACGTTGGAACATGCATATTCGTTATTACATGATAAATATATAAGAGAAAGATTTAATGTATCCGATTGTATTTTGTTTGCTACTTGCATGTGCGGAATCACAGACAAAGAGTATAGGGTAAAATTTCATACAATGTTACAACGATTTGTTATGAATAATACTAACCCAGGTATAGATGCTATAGAAAAAACAATCTATTTCCATGATCCATTGATATTTGAGTCAGTTGTTTCCGTAATAACAGGTTTGGCATTAAGAAGTGATGACAAACATATTTGGAGCAGATGTGTCAATGTGTTAGAGACATTTCTGAATACATATTCGTCTAATCATATAGTGTTACTTGATAATTTAGATACTCTTTATAGCTATGGAGAATATTTCTTTAAGGTAAAATGCAATAGAGAAATTTTATATAAGAATAAACATGAACTTTGGATTTCAGAATATACGGATGAATATTCTTATTATGATTTCTTTAGCTATGATTTTGACAAGTATAATATTCGTACATTTTATACAAACACATACGATAATATTGCACAATTCAATTCAAAAGAAATTTATGGAAGACTTTATGCAAGAATTAATTCAATGGGATATGATAGATTGTTGTATATAAAATTGCAAAACAGTGAGTATCAAGAAACGAAATATCGCAGTTCTTTAAAGATTTCTTATTCTCAGAAGTTTGGCAGACACGCAGTTTTAGAATTATATGGATGGATGCTTCTGAACGGTTACATAAAAAGTGAATACAAAAATACTTTTAGAACATCTATTATCAGTATTGATCCGAGCTGTCCGATAATATCACCGATGAGGTCATATAATAGCACTTGTTTTTTGCCAAAAGATATAAGTATAATAGATTTATGGTTAACGGAAAGTAATGTTGAATACATGAAAGCACAACATATCGTTAATTTACCTAAACATAATGGTGATTGGATATTGTTGAATGGTAGTTTTTCTCAAAAAATAGATGACCGTTTTGCGGAAATATATATGTGTGGAACTAGTAGAATTGTTCCAATAGATTACAATAATGAGGGAAATAATGTGTATTATAATAGTTCGATGAATTGTTATGACATGTTCGCAGGTGAAATAGGGTGGCGTGATCTTGAATCAATAGAAGAATATACAGAAGATGTTATGCCGCAACTTTTATCCCAGTACTGTTTTAGTGGTTCGGATGCAGATCGATTCAAATATAAGAGTTTTTACATGTTGAATTCCAAAATATCTAGAAGTATAGGTATAGTGTTCAATATAAACGAAATGTCTTATTATATGAACAACGAAAGGGTTTCTGTACACTATGTAAATGAAACTGATCATTTTTTCTTTTTGCGCAAAGATGTAGTTGATATGATACTTAAAAAATATAATGCTAAACTACATTTTAATATTTGTGAACAGCGAATGTTGGCTCTGGATTTACCCCAAACAGCACCCAAAGTAGAGAAAAGGTTAGTTAGTAACGAAACCGATGTGTTTTATGTATGTGATGATTAGGAAGAATAATTGTTTATGTCATTTGATTTAAAAAGCAATATATTGATTTTATGTTTTTAACTATTTTTCAATGTAGTTTTATATTTATTACTAATAATAAAATGTATATGACATTATCATATAGAAAATTTTAATATTTTTGATGTCGGATAATGTAACATTTTTTTGCAGAGGGGTAAACAAAAATACAAAAAGAGTTATATTGTTTATTTTTAATAATTTGCAGTATATTAGTTGTATGATTTTAATAACAATAATATTTTGTCAATATGGCATTTAAAGCAGACCAACAGCAAATAAGTTTCTTATTGGGCAAAAAGATATACTCTATACCTAGAAATCAAAGAAAGTATGTCTGGAAAACTGAGAATTGGAAAAATCTGTTAGAAGATTTAGACTTTTTAAAAGGAACTGAAAAAGTCCATTTTTTAGGGAGTATTGTTTTGAATACTTTACCTAACCAAAACAATGATGATATAGAATATTATGAAATTGTAGATGGGCAACAACGTATTACAACTATAGTTCTAATACTCGTTGTTATAGCCCAAATATTCAAGGAACGAGGTGAAGATGCTCTATTCCATGGTTTATTGTCCTATATTCAGACCACAAGCATCAACAACATAACTTCAAGCACACTAAATACAAATGTACACACTTGCATTATGAACCTTGTTACAAACGTTGCAAATAGAGCAACACCTTACAATACGATACAATTATTAATAACTAATTGTATTACAAATAAACGACAGGATATTGAAATTGAAAATTGTATAAATTATTATTACAACATTCTCTCGCAGCGAGATACGGATGAAGTAATTCGTTTCCGAAATTCGCTTATTAGTGCTAATTATGTTAATATAAGAGCGACAGAAGAGGATGCTTACACAGTATTTGAAATTCTAAATGCAAGAGGTATAGACCTAGAAGATCATGAGCTACTTAAGAACTATATATTGCGATATACAGTTCCTGTTAATAATATAGATATAGCGCGACAAGAATGGCAGGAAGAAATTGAGAATAGATTAGGCAAAAATATAAAGAGCTTCTTAAAACATTATATTGCACATAAATATGGTATTTCAGGAGTGACAAAAAATAGAGCTGTATATGATGTGATTAAGCAAAATACTAATATTGCTGATGTAAACAGATTGTTTGATGACTTAAAACTTAAGGCTAAGTATTATCAACGAATAGTCTGTGACTCTGGTATAACTGGTGAACAAATTTCCGAAATTGACCAGATATTTAAATTTATGTACACTAATAGAAACTTATTATTCAGGCCTATTTATCTTAGTTTATTACATCAGACTGAATTGGGACATATTTCAGAGGAAAATCTTATAAAAATATTAAAATGTATACAATATTTCTTTGTTTGTTATAATCTTATAAGCAAGGAGACTTCAAATAAAATTTCTGATGGTATTTTGAAATATGCTTTTAAAATAGAGAATGAATACAATCAAGATGTTATAAAAAATTTTTTAAAACATCTAAAGAATCGTATGCCAACTAAAATAGAGTTCCGCAATACTTTTAAATTAATAGGATACTCTAATCATTGTGATTATTATCACGACAGCAAAAATAAACAAAGAGCAGAATTGGCTTTAACAATATTGGAGCAAATTAAATCTGGACGTGTTGAAGTTTCATCATTCACAATTGAACATATACTTCCAGATTCACAAGATCGGGGAAATGCAGTTATTGGGAACCTTATACCACTTGAAGATAATCTAAATTATCTTTGTGGTAATAAACAATTGAAAGACAAGTTGCCAATATATGCTATGTCTAACTTTACAACAGCCAGAAACGTTACAAATAGGTTTCGGGATAATATTGAAAACTTCAATATAAACAAAAGAGGTGAGATAATGGCAGATAAACTATATGATGAAATTTCACGTATAGTAAATGAAATCTGAGACAATATCAATTTTTAGACATCGTCTTAATAATAACTATAGAATTTCTCCCTCTCACCACTCCAAAAACCCCATTACAAACGCGTCGGGAAAGACGAACTTCTTCTCGCCAAGAGCGAATTTTATGTATATGTATCTGTCGTTACTGTTGAGTTTCACCACCGTGCCTTTGCCGAATTTCTTGTGAAAAACAATGCTGCCAACGGTCACTCTTTCCAACTTTGCCATTAGCTCATCATTCTTGTCGAAAGGTCGCGATGATGTAGTTTGAGTCACGACGGCTGGTTTAACTACCTGCGTATTGACATCAGTCTTCGATTTAATCTGCTTGTCTTCATTAGGTGCTGCAACTTTTGAATATGCACTATAATCAACCTCATTCATTGAGTCCTGCTGATTATAAAACAGCTTCTCATACTGACTCTTGCGTATCGTAGTGTCCCATCCGCCGACCTCATCGTTGATATGTTTGTCGATGCCGGTGTATGTAAGACTTGCATCTTCGTAACGTTTGAACTTGAAAATAGCATCATTCATCAGTGGTGCGTTAAATACGCCGATAGAACATAACATATTGAAATCTTCAACACTCAAACCCGTAACTTTCTTGAATAACCCTGGTTCCAACTGAGTGATGACATCTTTAAGACAACGTTCACGATAGTCGGTCAAATACATGAAGACTGGAATACGAGTGGCAAACTTTATCAGCTTCTCCTGAATCTGCTTGCGCTTGCTCTTTATCTCCTTTTCCTCTTCAGAAATCTCCTTTTTCTCCTTCTGGTTAGGATTGGGATTTTCTTTCTTCGCCTTCTTGACAGACTCAGATTTGTTGATGATAGTCGTAAGGTCGTTGTTCAAATTACGGAAGCCTTCGATGTTCATCAAGGCTTTCATAGCTTCGGGGCTTGCGAGCAAGCGTTTCAGTGTATCGTTATCCACATTCACAAGCAATGCCGATTCCCAACGTTTCGCCAACAATGTAGCCGATGTTCCTGCCAAAGCAATATCGAGAATGTCTTGCGCATCTACCTCTTTCATGCTGCTTCCATCGTATGCCAACACAGGCAAGAATTTGATAAATTCTCCAACCTTCGCTTCAGGATTAGATTCATTTATATCCAAACGGCAACTGTAATCTGAAATTTGTCGCAATGCTCTGTCTAAGGCGAAGTCGAACACGTAGCATTCATTTTTCATTATAGTTTTGCCGCCATCTTCGTTCTTCACTTCCCACGGACTCTGCACACGGAACGCCGCCTGGAAATATGTCTCCGGACTTTTCAAATTACGAAGCATGAATATTCCAGTCCATGGTCTCACAGTGACGCCTGTCGTCAGCTTACCGCAGGTAAGTGTGATTGTCTTTGTTTCCAAAGGATCTCCCATATTTGCTTGAACAGGATGTAATGCATCAAGACCTATACCTGCCGATGTTCCTGCGCATACTATAACTTTATAGTCGTGATAGAATTTGTTTTGTCGCTGAGCAAGCAGATTTGCCATTGCAAAACAAGATGCCACATTAGGCAAGAACCACAATGTATGCGAAAGCACATTGAGTAATCTCGTATCACTGAATGGCATTGGCGGTCTTTTATCTTGTCCCAATTTCAATTCATCTACACTTGCTGGCAAATAACTTCCACGGATTAGGTCTAACCATTTCTGAACTTCATTCTCATATTTGAATCTGGCATTTTCGCCTTTGCCTTCCGCTGCGAAAAATACATTCAAGTCAAACTCATCAAATTCTCCTTGCTTCGCAACTTCTTGTATTTCATCAGGCATTTTATAGGTGAGCATAACCATTCGTGGTAAAGCAAGATACGGATTGTCGCTTCCTTTCCATTCTGTCTTTGCTCGTTGTTCGTCGGAATAAGTCCAGTTGAAAATCTGCTCTTCTATGAATTCGCCCGTGTTTATGGCTCGGAATGGCGTTCCTGACAAAAAGAGATAGTATTTTGTGGAAATAGGAAGCCAAGTCTCGTTGATGGCGTTACTTGCTTCATCTTTTTTATATTTTTCAGCATCAAAGTCAACGGCACTTTCCTCGTCTTCTTTTTCGAACAATTCCTTAGCGCGTTCTTTCCATGCGCCGAAATGGTATTCGTCAAAAATCACCAAGTCCCAATTAGTGGCGTGTATAAACTCGTTCTTGGTCTTGATGCCTCCATTTTCGTTTGTACCTAATAAATCTTGGAATGAACCGAACACAACTATCGGCTTAGATTTATCCGCTCGCATAAACTCTTGGTCTATGTTCAGATTGTTATTGCGAGCGTCTTTGTTCGATACATACTGCCAACCCTCAAAGTCGATATGCGAGACCAAATCTTCTCGCCAAGCAGATTCTACTGCAGGCTTGAAAGTAAGGATCAATATGCGCGACAATCCCATCTTCTTCGCCAACTGATAACTTGCGAAAGTCTTTCCGAAACGCATCTTCGCATTCCAAAGAAATTTAGGTATGCGATTTGGCTCTTCTTTCAAGGCATCATTAAAATATGCTCTCGTCTTCTCAACAGCTTGATATTGCTCCGGACGCATAGCGAAATTCTGTGTCCTGTTCTCTTCGTTTGCGATGCCGTTACGCAGCGACAATATAGCAGCCAAGACATCATTCACCGTACAACGGAACCACTCATCAGTCCTGTCCAAAGGATTAAGACGTTGGAAACCTTTAAGTTCAAGAATACGATGTACGTCCTTATCCGTGAAACAAGAACCGTCATTACTCATTGCCGATTCTATCAATACAATCTCATACCTGATTTTGCTTGTATGCAGTTGCTCGTCAATACGCTCTTTTGCGGTGCGGTTTGTGAAACCCACTTTAAGATAACCCTTGTGAGACTCCACACCCGGCAGTCTGTATGCGTATATAGTAGGAGTGACGCTTGGTCGTTGAGGAAAGAAGTTGTTTGGCATATGTATTCTATTCGGGTAAATTTGTTATGCAGCTTTCTGTGTTAATCTTTATGCTTTCTTTTATGCTAACATCAATGGTGTCATTTAAAACTTTGACATCGATAATATTGGGAATTTCAGTCTCTTTTATAATAGTTTCAATTTGTTTTAATTGTTCGTTATCAATAGTTGTTGGTAGTGTTGTTTGATATATTGCATATATGCTTGACAGTAAAGCTATGATAATACCAACCCATGTAGCAATATGTTCTTTCTCAAACTTTTCATCATCTTGTGTTTTAAACCCTCTTTTTACATATTGTTCTAACTCTGTTGTTGGGTATATGATGGCATGAGCATATCTATCAAACAATAATGCAACATTGGTGTATAACGTCTGTTTATTGCCAAGGACAGCTCCTTTACAACCATTACCCATATTAATCCAATATGTTCCATCTTCGTATATGTATTCTTTGCGGCTATACAATTGTTTTGGTAGTTGGGTTACATTTGCTTTTTGCATAACCAAGATATATCCATTATCCTCTAAATATTTTAACAACGACAAAATATCTAAACCACTGAATATAACTGATATTTGAGTGTTTTTATCCTTACAATAGAAATCTACCTTTTCAAAACCAACATCAGTAATCCATTCAATAGCATAACACCCTGTAGCTTTCATAATATAATTTTCCACACACAGGTTTACAATGTCATTTGTGTGTTCTGCTTCAACAAGTGATGTAATAATAGTTTTTTCGTAATCGTTAAACTCACGCATAATTTTAAAATTTTAATTTTAAATACAAATGTATGATAAAAAACACACAATAGGCTCTATTCCATTGGGCGTATCATTGATTCAATATATTCTATCTCTTCATCAGTAAATCTGTATTTGGAATATAACTTTTCATCTGTCCAAGGTTCATTAAAATCTTGGATTGGAACTAAAGCATATACTCCTCTAGCTGCATTCTGAGTGTTTTTTTTATATAAAACAAAGAATCTAAAGAAACGAGTCTTGATATAACTGATAAGATTTTCTGCTTGTTCTCTGTTGTCAAATGTACCTGCGACTAAATAAGTTTCTGTACAGCATGTTAAAGGGGCTCCAATAAAAGGTTTTCCTAGTACTAAATAAGGAAAAGCACCACGTTCTCCATATGCCTTTGCTATATACACTTTGTATTTGTCGAGCCAATGATTATTTTGACGAATTTTCATTCTGGATATATAACCATTTTGGGGATAAGCATATACAAATATACCATTATCGGTAGATTTATCTGGAATAATGTCGCCAAAAGGTTTTCTAGCACTAATGATGTTTTCAATACTTATAAAATCATTATTATGAACTTTGTTTAAAATGGATACAGATTCGTTAAAACGAATAAAAGTATCGCATCCTTTTTCTAAAAGAGGTCGTGTAAGTGTTGAACGTTTACCTTGTTTAATAGAAGTTACTTCACAATCGCCAATTTTATCTCTATTCCATAAAAAATAACATACACCGCCAGATAAGTCTATCCCTGGAAAACATTCCGTTGAATCGAAATAGTCAATAAGATGGCTGATATGATTATCGTTGAGCATACTATCTCTAAAGTTATCTAAACCCTTACCGCCAGAATACCAACGAGCGGGAATAATCATCGATAAGTATCTGGGATTTAGTTTTTTTGCTTGTTCTACAAACTTGTGATATAATGGAGTTGCGCTAGACCCTGTACCGCCTCCGTCATTTAACTGATACGGCGGATTTCCTATAATCACATCGAATTTCATATTGAATATTTTGGTTATGTCTATGTTATGAATGAATTGGTATGCGTGTGTCTCTAATTCGTTTCCACGCTCGTATGTGTTTTGTGAGGCTCCGCAATAGATACATTTGCCGTCTTTCCAACTGTGATTGATGCGCTGGAATATTATGTTTCCTTGCGGTTTGTCTTCCGGAAACTGATATGCCGAGAACTCGCTGCTCGGAAATTTGCTGCAATAAACGCTGCGTCGGGAAAGCAGACTCGTTAGTTCCGTAATGGCAATGCCGAAAAGCTGTTCCGAGAATATATGCTCAATACGTTTCTCGAGCTCGGGCATCTGCTGTTCAAGACCTTTAATCAGTCGTTTCGCTATCTCGCGCAGAAACACTCCACTCTTGCAACAAGGGTCGAGGAAAGTAGTGTCAGGATTCTCAAACAATTCCTGCGGAAGCATATCAATAATCTTGTTCGCCAACTCTGGCGGAGTAAAGACCTCGTCGTTGCTGAGGTTGGCTATGCACGAAAGCACATCCGGATTATAGACCTTGTGAAATAAACTATTCTCCATAATCCTGCACCTTTTTATAATGAGTAATATATCTTCTAAGGAAAATTCCGCCTTCTTCTTTTTGGTCTTCGGTGAGTGCGAATAGATTACCCATGCCATTTTCCACACTCATGTCGTTATATGTCAGAAGGTCCGACATAGTATAGTCGGAGCGTTGCATCTGAGTTCCGTTGATAAGTGTCCATTCAGAGAAAACAATAGGAGCGGAGGTATCTTTGCCATCGGCATCTACGCGCATCAATGTCAGTGCATTCCCGTTAATTATGTTACGGCTGATAATGAATTTTGCAGACTCGCGTGTCTCGTCAGAAGCCTCAGCCTTACAATGGTTGGTGTATTCCTCGTTCCAGATAGAGAAAAGACGCTCACGACAAGCCTTTACATTGTCGTTCATTATGTCAACGCCGTAGAGACTTCCAATAGCGACGACAGATAGTTTCTCATAGTCGCGAGGACTTTTCTTGTATTTTCTGCGAAGTTCGGCGAGTTTTCTTTTGAGTATAACAGCCAAGAAATTACCGTCGCCGCAAGCCGGTTCCAAGAAACGGGAATCAGGACGCAGGCACTCGTTAGCCACCAAGTCGCACATGGCGTTCACCTCACGCTCGGCGGTAAACACCTCACCACGCTGACTCACCCTTTCTTTAGACTTTATTTGAGAAGATTGATGTTCATTAGGCATAGGCTTATGAATTGTGAGCCTTCGCCATATTACGACAAGCAAAAAGAAAAGCGTGAAACTATTCATTGCTTATTTACTTCTACAGGTTCGCCAAAACCCAATGCACAAATAAGCACGAACAGTTCACGCCATAGACGACGTGAACTTTCTTCGCAACTTACTCTCGTGCATTCTTTAAATTTGGCGATTTGTAGAAGTGAGAATAAGAGCTAAAAGCTCAGATAATTATAATATGTCCGTTATAAAATACTTTCTGTTTTTATGATAAAAATTCGTTTATATTCTGTTTTTCTTTAATACCTGCAAATATATGCAAATAATACTTATAAGAGCAGAGAATAAGAAAGTATTTTTTACCGAATGATTTTATGCCAAATTACCGAAAAATATAACGCCAAATTACCGAACATAAGATTATTTGATTATTTTTGCAGTGATAAATATTTCAATTTATGGATGGTTACAGACATAGGATAATGGATAGTCTGCTTGAAAAGAGATTGCAGGCAAAGGGAGCTGTGTTGATAGAGGGACCTAAATGGTGTGGCAAGACCACTACAGCGGAAGAAGTCGCAGCCAGCAAAATCATGTTGGCTCGAACAGATGTGAAAAATAATTTCAAAAGTCTATTAGAAATAGATATAGATGCTGCATTATCGGGAGATACGCCAATGCTTATCGACGAGTGGCAAACCGTTCCTAAATTATGGGATGCTGTAAGATATACAGTTGACCATCGCCGTAAAATGGGACAGTTCATTCTAACAGGCTCAGCCGTTCCCGACAAGGATGCAGAAGAGGAAAGAGAACATTCAGGAACAGGACGTTTTGCATGGCTGACGATGCGGCCTATGACCTTATTTGAGTCAGGAGAGTCAAACGGAAAAGTAAGTCTTGGCAAATTATTTACAGATCCAGAAAAGATACTGGAAAAGAATGAACTTAAATTGCAAGATATTGCATTCTTGATTTGTCGCGGTGGATGGCCTATGGCTGTCGGATTACCAGAAGATGCTGCATTGGAACAAGCATTTGATTACTACGATGCAGTAACTAAGGAAGATATAACCAAAGTCGATGGCGTTAAAAGAGCGTCGGAGCGAGTGCAACGCTTGATGAGAGCTTATGCCAGACATCAAGGAACACAAGCATCAATCGCAACATTAAAAGAGGATTTGAAGAATAATGATACCACTGCACTTGATGATGATACCATAAGTTCATACCTCGAAGCTTTGAGGAAGATATTTGTGGTAGAAGACATGCCCGCTTGGAATCCAAATCTTCGCTCAAAGACTGCAATTCGTACAGCAGATACCCGTTATTTTGTTGACCCATCTATCGCTACGGCTGCATTAGGTTTGGGACCAGCCGATTTAATGAATGATTTAAAAACTATGGGATTCTTCTTTGAAACTATGTGCGTAAGAGATTTGCGTGTATTTGCAGAAGCATTAAACGGTAAAGTATATCATTATCGAGATAAAAGCGGTTTGGAATGTGATGCCGTAGTACATCTTCGCAACGGACAGTATGGACTAATAGAAATTAAATTAGGCGGTGAGACTTTGATAAACGAAGGTGTAGAAACATTGACCTCATTAGCTAAGCAGATAGATACGACACGCATGAAAGCACCAGCCTTTATGATGATATTAACTGCAACTGGCGAATATGCCTATCGCCGTCCAGAAGATGGAATTTACATCCTTCCAATAGGATGTTTGAAGAATTAACTTAACAACAATTAATATGACAAGTAAATGTTTCTTTAAATATCTGCTGTCAGCTCAGATAAAATTTTTACAAATTCAGTAAGATATTCATGAAAATCCGAACGAAAAAGAATGCAATCTTCAGCCGTTGCTTCAATACGTTGCTTAAGAAATAGCACCTCTATTGAATATTCATTAGTCATCCCACCTTTGAAATTTTGATGATTTTTCAAATGCAAAGAAGGTAGATTAAGATAAATGATAAACGAGCCGTGAAAACATAATCATCAGGAAAAACAACTATTTTTTTTCTTATTTCTTTTGATATATTCATAATTATTTAATAATCACCGTGTAAATATAACAAAATGTCCCGTTTATTACGCAAAAAAACAGGACAAAAAATCAACACATCACACATTTTTATATAAAAAAACATCCGTGCCTATCCGTGCCCATCCTTTAGATTTGCAAAGAAAAAACAAAGGCAGAAAAAAACACCTACCTTTGCAAGAGTTAACCAGAGGAGAGAGGTGAACTATCGTGCAATCCAGCCACATGAGCTATCCACAGAAACAGTCCTCTTCTCCTTTCCGT
>JAZUSL010000070.1:0-7915 GCA_045606705.1 Bacteroidales bacterium | reverse complement strand
CCGAATTCATCGCTGATAGATCTAAAGGAGCGACCTTCCTTAAGCATCGCCATGTATTTGAGCAATGCTTCATAATCATGTTTTTTTCGCATAAAGAAACCCCAAAAGTTTTTTGTCCAAACTTTTGGGGTCACTTCATGTTTGTTTATTTTTTTCGGTATCATTGATACGTCTCTACATTAATTTTCAACTTTCAATTTTCAACTTTCAATTCTACTTAACCCACTTCCCTTCCTCAACTGTCAATTGTTCATTGTTAATTCCTAATTTCCAAACGTATGTTCCGCTTGGCCAGTTGGAAGCATCTACACTCGTTACATCATCTGTAACTTCTTGTTGATAAACCATTCTTCCCTGCATGTCATAAACCTGCAATGTACAGTTGCGTAATGAAGTTCTTATGTTCATCACATCTCCTCCTGGATTAGGATAAGCGACAGCGACTTTTAAATTGTGAGCGTGTGCTTCTTCGATGTCAGTAAATACTGATGCGGGGAATTTAGCAATGTTGTAAAGTCCAGTTGCCAAAATACTTCCGTCATCCATCATTCTTATCGACTGGATTGATTTATCGTGAAAAAGAGTGGAAATAGTATCCATATCTGTATTAAGCCATTCTATCATGCTATACGGCGGATCGATTGATGTATCATACATGTTATAATTACATGCAAAATATATTGAGGTGTTGTCATTAGCAATTTCAACACCCTTAGCCCATAGTGCCATCTCGTATGTTTCTGGATAACCTCTGATAATATAATTGTCAGTTGATAGAAAATCTGAAGCGTTCTCGATATTATCATTCAATTTATATAACCTGACATCATTATAAAAATCATCAAATGGATTTTCAATACAACTTGCGGTGACAGTCAGATATGTTGTAGTGTCATTTAGCTTGATTACCGAAATGTTTTTTAGAAAGTCAGCCTCTATTTGTGGAATATTATAACCAGGTTGTATAATATACTTTGTAGTTACATGATTTAATTCCTTGTCATAATATAAGACCTTACCATGTTTGCTGTGATCACCTTTAGCATAAAGGATATAATGAGAATCAGTTGCCACTATTTGATTTTCGGTATAATTGTTTTTGAGAGTTCCAATGCCATGAGTACCAGTCGCATATCCTTTTTTATTCAACATTTCACCGTCAAAGTTCATCCTGAAAATAAATAGAGAATCATCGCCTCGAGGATTATCATAATCGGCACTGACCGTCTTGATATATCCGCCTATTATGTCACCTTTATCCTCAAAAAGTGAAAACATAACTAAATGACCAGAAAATTCATTAGGGGAATCTTGCCATTGCCACCATTCACTATCCTCAAATATGTCTATAGGAAATCTGTACTCACAGCTGTCAATTATATTAAGCTCCTGATCCAACTTACAAAACGATAGAATTGCATCCGATGGTGGATTGTCGTAGTTCAGGAAATAATCGGGACTGTCATAATTGTGTTCCGGACTGTGCGTGAAAAGAGCGAACAGGTCTCCATCTTTTTCAAAAAGATATGGCGTATCTGTCATTGATGTATAACCACCTTCCCGATGAAAGACCCGTTTTGCCAACTCATTGCCATCAGATGATAAAATCACGATAGCTGGATTAGTTGAGTAAAAAGATAAAGAATTTTTGTTTCTATATATATTACAAGACGCTATAGCAATATTTCCATCTGACAATTCTAAAGGGTCAATAAGCATCAACATCTCGTTATCGTAAGGACCATATTCTAATGAATATTCCCATTCCTGAGAAAAGAGCATGTTAACTCTGCATAGTAATACAAATGCGGTAAAGATTAAAAAATTTTTACTTGTCATGATTTTATGAATTATTATGATTTTATGAAAATTAACGAACACAAAATTATGCTGTTTAGGACTAAAATGAAAGGAATATTTTCCACAATTATTACTAAAACTACTTTCTTTCGTCCCTATTTCTGCATATTTCACAATAATTCATCAAAAAATCTGAGAAAATGAGAATCTGAAGAATGGCTCAGTACCGGTAGTGGCTGAGTCCGTCAAAGGCAGCTGTCATTTTATTTTTTTGATCAAGAAATCACGGATGTTCTCGTCGGTATTGAAGGTCTTTTTGACTTTTGAGATACGGATGCTTATGGCATTATAAGTAAGTCCGAAAAGTACGGCTATTTCTGAATTTGTCAGACCTATCATCGACAAGCAACAATAATATATATCTTTCTGAGTTAAATCGGGATATTGTTCGGCGAGACGACTTATGAATCCGTTGAAAGTTTTGTCGGTATGCGCTCTCAGCTCGATAAATTCCATAGTGCTAAGATTTCTGTCTCTATATTTCTCAATGTTTTTAAGATTGATTTTCTCGCCGTTATCTGTTGTTATCTTTGACTTTATTCGTTGTACCAACTCGCTTTGTTCGAAGAACTTCCATGTGTCGTCAGTGATCTGCATATCGGACAGCTCTTTATTTTTCTTCTTAGTCATTTTCACAATGATTACGGCTGATAATATTAATAAGGTTAGTACGCTGTATATCGCGATATTACGATTCTTGATTTTCTCTTTCTGTAATCTTAATTCATAGAGACGTTTGTCGCGTTCTGTCTTAAAATTTTCGTACATTAATTCCACATCTATTTTTTCAGATTCATTTCCTGCTAAATCTCTGACAAAAGCCGGCATATATTTGTTGCATATGGCGAGACTGTCGTTGTTGCCTTCCACCTCATATAATTCTGCCAAAAGCACAGCTGGAAGTCCGAGGTTTCCTCTGTAACCAGGTGGTGTCTCAAACATCTTTAGCAGATAAGGTTTCGATTGATACATATATGGACTGTGATACATGAGAATACCTAATGAGATGGAATCGCCTATTGTAGGTTCGTTATGCCTGTTCTTGAGTTTTATTCTTTCCTTCATTAGGTAAAACGCTGTGTCATATTCTTTTCTGTCATACAAATTTCTTGCTATAAGGTACAAGGTCATGTGATATTCAAGAAAATGATTTATTGAGTCGGAAAGCGGTATTATCTGCTCAAGATAATAATCTACAGAATCGTTGTTAAAGACTATCTGATGAGCTTTCGCCAATGCTACCTTTGTATATAGCATCCAAGTGGAATCTTGTCTCATATCCTGATATTGAGCGGCTCTATGGAACGCCTCAATCTCATAAGAGTTCATAAACAGGTTTCTGAATACATTACCCATATGGTAATATGCCTTTGAAGTGAGATGCATTTCCTCATCGCTCATGTCTTCAGGAAGTCCCTCAACAAGTTCAGCTGTCTTAATAAACATTGGTAAAGCCGATAAAAAAACATTGTTCGTCAGATAATGAAATGCGCTGTCGTAATATTGTTTAGCGATGGAGAGTTTGTCATGTGTATTGGTCGTCAACTGTTGACCATTGGATAATGTATCTCTCGCTGACAGCTGATAGCTGAAGACTAATAACAATATGGTTGATAGGATTCGTCTCATAGGTGCAAAGATAGTATAAAATCTGAGAACTCTAAAACCTGAGAACCTGAAAAATTTTCTAATAATCTCTTAACCTTTAGACTTTTGCTTTAGTCATTAGTCATAAAAAAACTTCTCAGATTTCAATTCCAAGACAGACGTCCGTGTGCCTCTACGAGAGATCCAAAAACTTCTCAGATTTTCAGATTCTCAGATTCTATTTAACCCATTTCCCTTCCTCAACTGTTAATTGTTAATTGTAAACTATTAATTGTACATTGTACATTGTACATTGACAATTCCCTAAGCCTTAAGCCATTCGTGTTTTGCTAAGCTATAGATTGGAACCAATGGAAGTAGTATAGGAGTCTTCTTGATGTATTTCTGGAACTCAGGGTCGTTGCCGTAAGTGACAGCTTGTCTCATCTCGAGACGACGAGCACCGCTGAACATCACATAGACGATGCCGATATAACCGATGGCGGCTACAATCCATTGCCATGCTGAACATGAAGCACCGATGCATACTACGAATGAACCTGTCCATATCACCAACTCGCCTAAGTAGTTGGGACAGCGTACCAAACGATATAAGCCCGTATCGACATAACGTTTAGGATTTATCTTCTTGGCGGCTTTCTTCTGAGCGTCGGCGACAGATTCCAAGATAACGCCTAATGCCATGAGAGCTGCGCCAATCCAAGCCCATAACTCGTTGACAGCTACACCGTCGGCTGCGTTAGCGAGGTAGAATGCCACAGGACTTACCTGACCTACATAAAGAAGAGCGCAGAAAATCCATACTGTGATAACGACGAAGAGAGGTTTTTTCTTGGCGGCATCAGGACCGTAGAGAATCTTCTTGTACTCGGCAGATCTCTTCTCGCGGGTGGCTAAGTAAAGACCGAGACGCATTCCGAAGATGAACATGACGACGCAGAGGAGAGCGGTCGGGATTGTGATGACGTCGCGGAAGATGACGGCGATGGCGATTGCTAAAGCTGATACGCCGAAACCGTAGCCGAGGCTGAAGAAATAGATGAAATAGACCCAGCCGAGAGCGGAGACGGCTAATGACACTAAAAGTAAAATTAAAAGATAATGCATAAAATTTATTTTTAAAGTTAATAGTTCAAAGTTAATAGTTTAGAGTAGTTTAAAAGTTTAGAGTTTATGAGTTGAAAGTTTAATGGTTTATTGAGATATAACCTTAAACCTTAAGCTTTAAACCTTAAACAACCAATCTACTTTTTTGTATCACAAAGGTTGTAATTTTTTTTGAAATAATTGTGAAAATTTTAAAATAATTTTTGAGGTTGGTTTACTTTCCAATATCCTCCTTTGGCTGGGCCGACTCGTTCGATGGTGCCGTCGGCTTTGAGATTGGCGAGATGTTTTTCTACAGCTTTGGCGGAGATGCCGATTTTCTCAGCGAGAGCCGTGGCACTCAGTCTGCCATTCTCTGCAAGAAGAACGATTATTTTCTCCCTACTTTTTAAAGTTTTCTCCCTACTTTTATAAAGTTTCTCCCTATTATTATCATCTCCGATAGATTCTAAGTAAGTGGCGATTTCATTTTGAAGGTTACGTTCCATCATAGATGACATAAAGGTTCTGAAAATGTTGATATTATCCTCTTCACGTGTTGCGACCAAAGCTTTGATATATTCCTCTTTATCCTCTTTGAGAATCTTAGTAGGGATTAGTCCGAATTCAAATTGTAACATATTCATTATCAGTCGAGCCATACGTCCGTTGCCGTCAGCCCAAGGATGTATTGTTACCAAATTATAATGAGCCTCGAATGACATCTGATAGAGTTCGTCGATAGACATATCTGATGCTTTCTCGCGTTGGAAATTCAGTTGTTTGCAGAACTCTTCCAACTCTATGGGTACTTTGTTGTAACTCATATAAGAGCGACCTCCTATGCCGGCAGTGACATTGAGCAGACGCAACTCTCCACGAGCGGAAGAGAAGTTGCCAAGAACTGTATTATATTCTTTACCAGTATTTTTCATCACAAGAGCTGAGAGTGAGATAAGCATCTCTGTTGTTATTGGTTTATGCTGTCTCGCTAATTCAATAGCTTTCTCGTAAGCAAGTTTCAGGTCGAGGTTCATGCTCTGTTCCTCAATACTTTTACCGTTGATGCTTAGTCCGTGATCGAATAAAATTTGATTTTCCAACTCAGTGATTGTTGAGCCTTCGATGGCGGTAGAATGAGTAATCAAAGAGTAGAGATAGAATTTGTCGTAGTCTATTTGGCTGTCGATTCCTAATTCGTGATAATGACTAATGAGATATTCTAGTTTACTTGCCATGATACAATATGTTTTGTTTCTCCCTACTTTTTTATGCAAAGATAATGATTTTCTCCCTACTTTTTGGGTCTTCATAATAAAAAATAAAAGGGGGTTATATTGTTCGAGAGAATTTTTTTAGTTTTGTACGACATGTTTTAATTATAACAATATGAATGAAGAGTGTCTGATTTGTAGTTCTCCGCTTGAATATCTTGAGAGTGCTGTCGAGATGGAGTGTGTTTTATGTCATAAGAAAGTGATGAGCAAGACTCGTTGTGTGAACGGGCATTATGTCTGTGACGAGTGTCATACCTCTGGGATTGATACGGTGGTTTCGTTATGTCTCAACGAGAGTTCTAAGAATCCGATTGAGATTATGGATAAGATGATGTCGATGTCGTTCTGTCATTTTCACGGACCGGAACATCATATCATGGTCGGGTCGGCATTGTTGACGGCGTATAGAAATTCAGGTGGCGAGATTGACTTGGCCTCTTCATTGTCGGAGATGTTCAGGAGGGGCGGGGAAGTGCCGGGCGGTATATGCGGGTTCTGGGGAGCGTGCGGAGCTGGAATAAGCAGCGGCATATTTGTCTCTATAGTCACGAAATCGACGCCTTTGGGTGTTGAGAATTGGGGGTTGTCGAATCAGATGACATCGCGATCTTTGGGTAAGATTGGAGAAGTAGGTGGACCGCGATGCTGTAAGAGAGATTCGTATCTCGCCATAAGAGAAGCCGTTGATTTCGTCAGGGAGAAATTAGGTGTCGAGATGGAGATTGGTGAAGTCAGATGCCGCCGTTCGTCGAGGAACAACCAATGTATAAAAGAGAGATGTCCTTTTCATTGTGAGGAGGTGATATGACGAATCTCTCGACAAGGATATATGAGATTGTGAGTAATATTCCGCGAGGTGAGGTGATGACTTACGGACAGATAGCGGAGATGCTTGGTGAGTGAGAAGGCAGGCATTCCGAGCTGATATTGGCAGGCATTCCGTACTGCGTACTTCATACCTGCTTAAGGTCTGTCGCTCTTACGGAGCTTAGGTGAGCCGAATTAGTGTTGTTTATTTTTTGAGGATGTTATGAGTGTGACAGATTTTATATATATTTGCAATGTTAGCGCCGTAGGTGCGTAAGACATCAGGCTGGTGATGGAGAGCGTAGCTCGTAATCCCTGCCGAATATAGAACCAAGTATAATTAAAGCGCCGTGGGCGCGACAGACAAACCAAAATATTATGGCAAACACGTTAGTCAAAATGAACGTCCATATCGTATTTCATGTAAAAAGTACGGGTATAAAAATGAGAACTGAGGATCTGGAAAGAATATTCTCATATATCGGTGGTATTATCAATGGCATTGGTGGGATCCCGATGGAGGTTGGTGGCGTTGAAAATCATATTCATATTCTTACGACATTGCCGAAGGATATGTCTCTTTCGGATTTTGTGAGGATAATAAAAACGGATAGTAGCCGATGGATTAAGAAGATAGATGACTACTATAGCAGATTTTCATGGCAGGTAGGATATGGGGCGTTTTCGGTAAGTTCGTCAGTAGTAGATAGGACAGCGAATTACATTCGTAATCAGTCGCGTCATCATAAGCGAAGGACGTTTCGTGATGAGTATAAGTTGTTTTTAGAGGCGTACGGGGTGGAATATGATGAGAAGTATGCTTTTGATGATTAGGGCGGGCTGGCAGGCAAGCAGGCATTCCGAGCTGATGTGGGCAGGCATTGCGTACTGTGTACTTCATACCTGCGTAAGGTCTGTCGCTCCTATGGAGCTTAGGAGGATGCAGGCATTGCGAGCTGATATGGGCAGGCATTCCGTACTGCGTACTTCATACCTGCGTAGGGTCTGTCGCTCCTATGGAGCTGTTTTTTGAGGGTTGTTGCTAAGATTATTTTCCGAGCTTGGTACGGAGATAGTACGAGGAAGGTGCGGAGGATGGTACGGAGGAGATTGGGAGAGGAATTACTATTTATCAGAGTGTTTGTTGTGACAGTGTTCTTTTGCTATAGCTATTGCTTTCTTTAGTTTTTCTGACAATACTTTCTTATCTGGCAGTTTGGTGTAATATTGTGCTACTTTTATGTTAGGATTGTCGTTAAGCATCAGATATTCTATAT
>JAZUSL010000069.1:0-8268 GCA_045606705.1 Bacteroidales bacterium | reverse complement strand
ACGCATTACGGCATCTTCCAACGACCTACCGACACACTCACATATATCAGTTATCAGGAATCATTCCGTGACAGGTACGGCAGGTTCAGCGAGACCAACGAAGTCGGATCGTAGCCATGTCGTTCTGTGAGCCAAGGAGTTGCTACTCCAATTTGTCTTCCTAAGACCGCTTGGCCTCCGACTTACGCATTACGGCATCTTCCAACGACCTACCGACACACTCACATATATCAGTTATCAGGAGTCATTCCGTGACAGGTACGGCAGGTTCAGCGAGGTCAATGTTGCTGATTCCGGCTACGGCAGCGAGGAGAACTACAAGTTTATGTTCGAGAACGGGATAACACCTTACGTCAAGTTCAATATGTTCCATGCGGAGCAGAAGAGGAAACACAGGGACAACCCGTTCCTTCCTCAAAACCTCCATTATAACAAGGAAGGGAACTACTACGTCTGCCCGATGGGACAGCACATGGACTTCGTCAGAGAGGAGAAACGATATACGGACAGCGGTTTTGAACAGACGGTATCCATATACAGGGCGAGAAGATGCGAGGGATGTCCGCTCAGAGGCAAGTGCTATAAGTCAAAGTACAACAGAACCATTGAGATAAACCACAGACTCAACGCTTACAAGGACATGGTCAGGGAACTGCTTACTTCAGATGAGGGTCTCGTTCACAGAAGCAGGCGACCTATAGAACCGGAGGCGGTGTTCGGACAGATCAAGGCTAACGGGATGTTCAAACGTTTCAGACTCAAGGGCCTTTCTGGAACCAACATAGAGTTCGGGCTGAAAGCTATTGCACACAACCTGAAAAAGTTGTCTGCCATGGGAGACTTCCGTCGGTTTTTCGAGAGATTTTTGTCGCTTTTTGTCGCCATATGCAAAATCACGCGTTCCCCAACATGTCTCAGGACCTTTAAAAACAATCTCGTAAGAAACCATCTTCCTTCCTCGTGATTTTTACAAAAAAAAGAAACCGCCTAACTTTTGTTGTTAGACGGCTTCTTGAACTGGACTCAATATCGAAAACTTATACAGATTGAAGATCCTGACAAAAGGGAATATTATGAGTTGGAATCTGTCAATAACGGATGGAACGGCAGAGAGATGGAACGACAAATCAACTCTCAACTTTATGAGAGACTGTTGCTTAGTAATGATAAGGAAAGTGTTCTTGCTGTGGCTCGCAGGGAACGGATTCCTCAAAGCCCACAGGAAATAATAAAAGAACCGATGGTGCTGGAATTCTTGGGATTGGAACGTAGAGCTGAATATTATGAGAAGGATTTAGAAAGCGCAATCATTTCTCATATTACAGATTTTCTTTTAGAAATGGGAAACGGATTTTCTTTCGTGGCACGACAAAAAAGAATATTACTTGAGGATGACGAATTTTTTATAGATATGGTTTTCTACAATCGCCTGCTACGTTGCTTTGTCATCATCGAATTGAAAAACGGAAAGTTGTCTCATCAGGATTTAGGGCAGCTGCAGATGTATGTAAATTATTATGACAGATGTGAGAAACTGACTGACGAGAATCCTACAATCGGTATCTTACTCGGAACTTCTAAAAATGATACTGTGGTAAAAATGACACTGCCTGAAGATAACAAGACTATTCTTGCCAATGAATATCAGTTGTATCTGCCGACAAAGTCTCAGTTGATTAAAGAGATAAATAGAGTCAAAATAACAATGAAGGATGAAGATTCTTAACAAATCTTAACATCTCTTTCTTAATTTCATTAACATTACGTTAAAAAATGTTAAAAACGCAATTTTTCCTTTTATAACACTTGACAAAGAGGTGTTAATTATTGTAATTTTGTTGAAGAAATGATTATTATTTGATAGAAAAAATACTATCTTTGCAAAGATTTGAAGGGAGGTTGTTGTGGAGAAGCTAAAAACCAAAACTGTGATTAAAATTCTTGAAGATGATGGTTGGTACTTTGTCAGACAGAAAGGTAGTCATAGACAATACAAACATCATACGAAAAAAGGAACTGTAACAATAAATGAAAAATTGAACGAAACGCAAGATCAAGAGTTATTAATAAGTATATTTAAACAAGCTGGATTAAGATAATTTATATGAAGAAGATTATTGTAAATATTGTTTGGAACGACAACTACGGGGCTTATTCTGATGAAGTACCTGGATGTGTTGCTACTCATTCTACAATCGAAGGTGTGAAAGAAGCATTTGGTTCTGCATTGCAATTCCATATTGAAGGTTCGGAAACCGATGAATTACCAGATTGTCTTAAAAAAGACTTTGAATTGGAATTTGAATTATCGGTATCTGCATTACTTCATCATTACGACAAAATATTAACAAGAGCAGCTATCAGTCGTGTCACCGGAATCAATCAACGTCAACTCGGACATTATCTAAGTGGCTAAGAAACCCACGTCGCGACAAACGAGACATCATCATCGCTGGACTTCATAAAATCGGAAATGAATTGCTAAGCATTAAATAAAGAGGACATCTATAAATTCCACATTTAAGTAAACTTTGATAATAACAATTAAAACTTAAAACTATCAACTAATGACAAAAGGCTAAAGACGAATTGAATGTTTAAAGTCGCAAAGTCGCAAGGTCGCAAAGTGACGGTCTTTATGACTCTGAGACATTGCGACCTTTATTTCCCAACTTTAAGTCTTAAACTTTAAACAAATAATGTGGACAAAGTCTGTTGTCTGTTGACATTAATTAAACATCATCGCGCCTGGAACAATGCCTGCTTCAAAGGATGTCACAAACTCGCCGTTGGATGTGTATCTCACGACCTCGCCGTTTTGTACGTAATTCTTGACATCGGTCAAGTAGATATCGCCATCTTCTGAAATAACTACATTTGAGAAAACTCTTTGCTGACCGCTGACTGCTGACTGCTGACTGCTTATATAAGGAACTGTCGGTAAAGTCTCGTCATCAATCGACATTTTGTACAAATCCAATGTGCCGAAGCCGCCGTTCAAAATATAGAGGTTCTCGCCTTCTTTGTCGATGGTCATCGATGATGGATAGTCGCCTTCCGCAAAGTCGTAGCGTCTGACAATCTCACGTTTCGACGGATTGATGCAGAATAATGCCGGCTCGCATGGTGGCATGTATCCTCCGCTGCATAACACCCAGATATTGTCGTTCTTATCTTTCACGATGGCATTGGGCTCAGCGGCGACTGCCATCTCATCGACGAGTTCGTCAGTCACGACATTCACGAATTGTATTGTAGAATTGGATGTTCCCGGCTGATAATAATTCGACCAGTTTGTCACAACGACTTCATCGCCAACGCGCACCATCTTCTCTGTGGTGTTGCCTAACTCAACGAAACCTGTCTTCTGCATCGTGGCAGGATCGATAATCCAAAGTCCTGTCGATTCTTGGTCAGAGACGTAAGCCTTGTTTTTGTTGATGGAAATGATATGTCGCGGCATTGTAAATCCGTCTAACTTAGCCTGATATTTCATAGTCTTAGGATCGACTTTATAGATGTATTTGCTGTTATTCACAACGATATACATTCCTGTCTCGTCCATCATCATGGAGTTGGCGACATCGCCGAGCGGAGCGAGATTGACTCTGTAAAAGAGATTGTTTTCTACCGTATCTGCATCCGGGTCATAGAAAGTGAGAGAGGAATTGGCGTAAGTGAAGGTTCCTTCGTTCAAAATGAATAATCCTTTAGCGATGTTGTGTTCTTTTGGCGTTACAGGGTCGTCGCCGTCACATGATACAAATGTTAATAATATTCCTAAAATGAAGATGTTAAATAATGTTTTTTTCATAGTTTTTCTTTTTAAGGACAACAGACTACAGACAACAGTCAACAGTCTTATAGTTTACGATGATATTTAAAAAACTTTTGCCATTTGTCTTTAGTCTTTTGTCAATCAAATCTTAAATTCTAAATAAATCTCATAACAGCGTCCGGGCATTGCGCGCCAGAGTATAGTCTGATAATCTATGTTTAATAAATTGTTAATTTTAAATTCTAATCTAAATCTGTTTAATTGCTTACCAAATGAAACATGATGCAGCATATAAGCCGGCAACTGATAAGCAAAGAAGTCGTCGTCATTCATACTTGTCTTCCTCTCGCCCGTGAATTCGAAGGTGTAGTTAAGATTCCATGTCTTCCATTTCACTTCAGCGAAGGCGTTGGCATGATGTTTAGGGATGTAAATCAATTGTTTTCCATCGGCATCGTATTGTTGCGCATATTCGCTTTCGTCGGTGGTATGACTATAGACATAATTACCTGAAATTGAAAATGACCATAAGGCGTAACGGTAATTCATCTTGATATGCGCCTCAAGTCCGCGTGCCAAGACTTTCGAAACGTTTCTCGGCATCCAGTAACGATAGTTCGTCGGCACCCATTGAATCCAGTCGTTGACTTTTGAATAATAAAGTCCCGTTCTGAAATCTAAATTAAAATTAACATTCTCGTAAAGATAATTGATGTCGAAATCGACGGTCTTGCCGTCTTCGCCTTTGAGATTCTCGTTGCCGCCTGGATTCCAATACAAATCGTTCAAGGTAGGATTTCTGTAGTTATGACTATAACCTGCGTTGAAACTCAATCCTTTGACGAAAGGCATTCTGTAAACCAATGTCGCCGTCGGGAAAAAACCTGCTGATTTGAAACCATTTGACTGCACTGCGATTTCATTTCTTTGAGACGCCACAGGGGTGACGTCTCTACTGACGATGTCGTTACGCAATGTCAGACGCAAATCCAAATCTCTGTAAATCTTGCCATCTACAGCCGCATAGAATGAAAGGATGTTTCTTTTCTTACGTCCCAAGTCATAGTCATTGTCATAGTCATTGTCATAATCCGTCGATGTCACATTCTCCGAATCCCATTGAATCTTGGCGTATAATTTCCATGATTTAAACAAATCCTGTTGTAAGTCAGCAAGCTGACGGAAGACATCTGATTTATTCAGAGTGTTCATCTGCGAGACGGGATTACCGTTTGAAGTATAAGATTCAAGGAAATAATTCTGTCGTTCGTGAAAATAAGCCGACTTCACCTCTACCCTACCCGAGTTCCAATAATATTTGTAAGAGATGAAGTTACGCGAGAAATCGTTGTCGGTAAATTCCTTTACATTATTGAAAGCGTTAGGCATGATCTGCGGATAGTTTCTGTGGCTCCACTGATTCCAGGATACGACAGTCAGCAGAGAGTTTTTCATTCTTACCTGCACTTCCGGCATTACGCCATAATCGATGAAATCGGCGTTTTTCTGTTTCATCTCCTGATGAGGAATCGTAGCGATGTTGGTGTAAGTAAAGTCATTATCACTTGAATTACGATACGCCTTGACTCGAGCAATCATATTCTTAGCTGAATATCCGACTGTGAGATACGAACCCCAAGTGTTGAAGCTACCGTAAGTCTGTTTCACATCTAAAATCAGTCCTTCGTTGAATTTCTGATTGTTAGCGATATTGACCACTCCACCGAGACCTCCACTGTTGGCAGAAGTCTTGCTTCCCCATTGAAGAGAGACTTCATCTGTGAAGAAGACAGGTATCGTACTGAAATCGACTTCACCAAGCGATGGCGAGTTGAGCTGCAGTCCATTCCACAAGACGAGAGTATGGCTCGATGTCGTTCCACGGAAAGATGCCGATGCCGTTCCTCCGGGACCATAAGTCTTGATGAAGACAGGCGAATGTTGAATGAGCAGCTGCGAGAGCGATGCCGTTTGTAAGCGTTGCATTATCGCAGTGTCGATCTTACGTTCCATAGCTTTCTCCTGCACCTTATTATTAATAGCCGATGCGCTAATCTCCACATAATCGAGGAGAATAGTGTCGTTTTGCGCTAAAGATGTAAGAGTTAGCGTAAAGAGAATCGATAATATCAACAACAAACGGCGAATCATATAAGCATTGAGCTATGGGCAATGAGCGATGAGCCTTTTGTAACTAAGATTTGGACAAAGTCTGTTGTCCGTTGTCTGTTGTCCGTTGACCTAATTTTTCCTGCATAATTTTAAGTTTTAGTTAATAAATAAGTTAATTAACGTAAAACTTTCAGTAAGATTTGTCGATTTCTTTTTATGAAGATTGTTCGACCGACTCTTATCCCGAAAGTCTTAATTGTCTGATAAGTGGCAGGTCTTCTGACTTACTCCTTACGCCTGACGTCTTCCCATCTTTTGGAGAAAAGAAAGTGACATTATGTCGGGCGCTGCAAGAGATCACAGCAGCGGGAACTGTCCAGGATTCGCACCCGGTTCCCTATTGAGTCCGTAATGGACACCATTTATCGTTTGCAAAGGTAAGAAAAAAAAGTCAACAGACAACATTTTTTTAAAACTGAGAAACTGAGAAATTGAAAACCTGAAACCTTAGAAACAAAATTCCAAATTTCTAAAGTTCTAAATTTTTCTCAGGTTTTCAGTTTTAAAAAAAAGACGCATCAATTACATATTGTTTATTTTCAATGGTGTAATTGGTACGTCTCTACAATTCATTATTCACAATCAAAATAATTATGCATTATGAATTATGCATTACGAATTAATCCTTCACCCATTTTCCACTCTCCAAAATCCTGCTCCCGTTCCCAGTTCCCAACTCCCAAATGTATGTTCCATTTGTCCATTTAGAGGCGTCTATGCTTGTGACTTCATCTGTAATTATCTGCTGATGGACGATTCTTCCTTGCATATCATAGACTTGCAATGTAGCGTTACGCAAGCCGGTTCTTATATTCAAAACATCACCACCAGGATTAGGATAAGCGACAGCTACTTTCAAATTATGAGCATGAGCTTCTTCGATGCTGACAAATGCGGAGGCTGGGAATTTGGTGACAAAATTCCATGACTTGTCTCCATTTAAACTATTAGCATGACCTACAAGCAACAAGTCTTCTTCTTTTGTTGATACTATTGAATTCACAAACGTATATATTTCATCTTCACCACTTGTATAATATAGTTCTGATATAGTCTCAAAATTCTCGTCTAAATGTTCTATTATTATCCATGAATCTGTATTTTTATAGTACTCATCTGCATTCCAGTTCTGCACATAGATTAAAGTATTGTCGTCTCTCAAGATAATGCCATTATTGAAAGGTTGAGTTTCATCATCATATGGTGTGCCTCTTTCAATATAATTCACTATAGGCAAAAGTTCAGTTGAATTGTCAAGATTATCATCTATTTCGTACAACCTTGTATCGAAATAATTGTCACCTAATGGATTTTCAACCGAACGAGTTACTGCTGTCAAATATACGGTGTTATGTTTGCTTCTGACAGCAGATACATATTCTAAAGAAGATGTTGTTGGCATTGTATAACCTGGTTGATTAATTGCTTTTTTATCGACAAAATTCATGTCTTTATCGAAATACCAGGCTTCTCCGCTTGGTATAAATGAAAAATTATAATCATTATGTTCTAATACTTGATACAAAATATAATGTGAATCGGTCTCAACCATGCTATGTCCTCTATGTCTCCAATAATCTCCATGTCCGCCTTGACACACTATGCCTTTCATCTGAAGAAATTCACCTTCAAAATTCATCTTGAAAAAGAACATGGAATCATTTTCGACTTGGTTTGGACTATGAAAAGTAGGACATTTGAAAAACGAGCCTACAATATCACCGTTATTATCAATGAAAGATGTGAACAGATACAAACGTCCACAGTTTTCATTAGGCATAGCATCCCACATAGGGTCAAAATTTTCCGTTGTATCAATGGGGAAACTATGTTCGTAACTTTCAACGATATTTAATTCATCATCTAATTTATACAATCCTAAAATGGCGTTGGTAGGAGGATTGTCGAAATTTTGGAAATAATTATCCGACATTTTTTCATGGTCGGGACTGTATGTCATTAAAGTAAATAGTTCGCCATCTTCGTTTTCAAGAATCTGGTTATAAGATATGGAACAATATGCGGGACGGAAATAATTGACTCTTGTTAACTCATCACCATCCGCAGAAAGCTTCACTAAACCCGGATGTGGCACACTAATATGGTCTTCTATAGGAAGTCGGATCGTAGCCATGTCGTTCTGTGAGCCAAGGAGTTGCTACTCCAATTTGTCTTCCTAAGACCGCTTGGCCTCCGACTTATAGTTTCCCCATTGATACAACGGAAAATTTTGACCCTATGTGGGATGCTATGCCTAATGAAAACTGTGGACGTTTGTATCTGTTCACATCTTTCATTGATAATAACGGTGATATTGT
>JAZUSL010000068.1:0-205808 GCA_045606705.1 Bacteroidales bacterium | reverse complement strand
AACAAATATGTTATAGGATACGGTTTTGGGAAAAAGATGCTTGCAATGCCTGCATATATAATTGATATAGAAATGTTTCAGACATTTGTATCCTCCGATGTGGAACATTATAAGAATTGTTATCATTTCGGCATCAGAGAGACGACTTGGTTTGTTTCTGTGCTTTTTTTGTCGTCAATGGAATGTTTTTTCACAGTTTCATTAAAAAACTTGCAGAAGTCGTCTGCCATATAGAAAATTTCAATAACTTTGTTGCAGGATAACATAACGTTTTGTTCTTTTTGTTAGCGCTTTAAAGATACAAAAATATCGTTATGTTATTCATTTTTAGTAAATTATTTTATATCGAACTCACGTTAACACATGAAAAAAGTATTAACATTTATTTCTTTATTTTGCATCTCATTTTCAATGCTTGCTCAGGAAGATGGGAAACCTGATGGCTATGAAATGCCTCAAGAGTTCGCTGTGTTGCGTACCGCCGCAGAATTGGCAACTCTGGGTTATAAAACTTATTCGCCAACAGCACTAATAGAAGCAGCTCGCATATTGGCGTCTACAGGATATGTGGCAACTGACATTGAATTGGTTCAAAGCATTCAGACAGAAAATGAAGTTGAGGAAAAAGATAGTGCGGTAACTTATGACCCGATGCAGCTTTTGTTAGATGCAGAAAAATTTGCAGGTAAAGACAGGACTTTGTTGGCGCTGATTAAAAAGACTAAAAAGGATGTTGTTAAGATTCTCAAACTGAAAGAAGAGACACAACAGAGAGGTGCTGAAGGCGGACCTTATCGCATACAGAGCCGCGTAAGGGGTGTCTCCTATGATAAATATACTAGAAGATTCTTGGCAAATCAGATTGCATCCGTGTCTGTATCCGGCGATGGTGATACCGACCTTGACCTTTACATATATGATATGGAAGGAAATCTTGTCACTAAAGACGATAGCTATTCCCCGCATTGCTATTGCAACTGGATTCCTTCATTGACAAATAGTTATATCATAAAGATTGTAAATAGAGGACGAATGTTTAACGATGCATTGGTAGTAACTAATTAAATTTGAAAAATATTACTGATATCTGAAAAAAATATTTAAATTTGCCATGAATCGGTGATAGATTTATACAAATAAAATATCTTGATAAATTATAACTTAAATTAAATTATTATGAAAAAATTATTATTGTTAGCCGGCATGATTTGCGCAACATTCGCAATGTCAGCACAAGAAGAAAAGGTTGTTATCGACCAAGAGTTTTCACAAGGTATTTCCGCAATCCAAACAGCTATGGACTTGGCAAAGTTGGGTTACGACACATATTCACCAACAGCTCTTATAGAAGCAGCACGTATCTTGGCAGTTACAGAATGTACAGAAACTGAACTTGAAAAAGAGGCATCAGAACCTGTACAAGTTGAAGAAAAAGAAAACGCCCTTAGTTTTAATCCATCTAAACTCTTGGGTGACGCTAAAGAAATGGCAGGCAAAGACAAAACTTTGTTAGCATTGATTAAGAAAACAGAAAAAGAAGTAGAAGAGTCTATTAAAACAAAAGGTTCTGTTCAACAAAGAAATGCTGTTGACGGTCCTTATTATGTTGAAGATAGAGTATACTCAAATTCTAGCGAAAGATATTCATGCAAATTCTGGTCTAATCAATTGGCAGAAGTTGCTATCGTAGGTGATGGCGACACTGATTTAGACCTTTATATCTATGACTCAAACGGCAATCTCATCACAAAGGACGATAGTACTTCAGGTAACGCATATTGCAGCTGGATTCCTGCATGGACAGATACATTTGTCATCAAAGTCGTTAATAGAGGAAGCGTTTACAACGACTTCATTTTAGTTACAAATTGATTTTTTTAATAACAGATATAATAGGAACTATTTAAATAGTTCCTATTTAAATTTTGTAAATATGAAAAAGATATTTCTCCTTATTCTGTTTTATATCATAACTATCGTAACTTATTCTCAAGGTTATAATTCAAAATGGGGAAGTTATTCTGGCACACCATACGAACAACAACCTAGCGCTTGGAGCGGTTCGGGTATTGCATTGGATACTTATCATATCGCAACTAATCACCATGTTATTGATGGCGCTGTCAATATTACAGTTAAAATTACTGACGATGATAACGAATATAGAGCTGAAGTCGTAACATATGATAGTGAAAATGACTTGGCAATCATAAAGGTTGTTGACGAGAGATTTGGTGGTTTTGGAAAGATAAAATACGGATTCAAACCTGAAGTTGAAGATTTGGGAATGGAAGTCTTTGTTTTAGGATATCCGCTTATAACAACTATGGGCACAGATGTGAAACTTACTACAGGTGTTATTAGTTCCAGATCTGGTTTCCAAGGAAATGTCAGTCAATATCAAGTGTCAGCTCCTGTACAACCAGGAAACAGCGGTGGTCCTCTTTTTAATAACAAGGGTGAACTTATCGGAATAATCTCTGCAAAACATACTGAAGCGGAAAATGCGGGGTATGGTGTTAAATTGAGTTATCTTTGTACACTGGCAGGTGATGTGGAAAATCTTAACCTGAATGCAAAGACTCAAATATCTGGACTTTCTCTAAGTGAACAGTGTAGGGTAGTGATTCCTTTCACCGTCTTGATTAGTGCGGATAACATATCTTCGCAACCTAAAACTAAAGAGAATTATGGCGGAGGTCATAATTATTATGGGGGTGGACATGAGAAGAAATATGTTCCTAAACAACCCGATCGTAACAGACCAAATGTAATTAGATAAATATCCATGAATAATAAGACAGTTTTAATTGTTGGAACGCATCCTCTGTTGAAGGATGTTGAAGAACAATACGCTTCAAAAGCATATAAATTGTCTTATTATTCTGAAGTATATGAAAATGATAAATTTGATGAGATATTCATCGCTACGGAAATATCCGGACAAAATAAAGAGTCGGAAGATTTCAATAACATAAAATTCATAAACACTTTATGTGATCGACTTGATAAAAACAAGAAAACCAAAATCCATCTCCTGTTGCATAGTCCTAATATTTTTGCAATGTTTCAAAGAAAGGAACTATGCGCTAATCTTAAAGATTTGATAGAAATACACCCTTTTACATTAGAATCTATTTGGGCACAGAATATTTTCGTTACTTTGCCCCAAAATAAAATATTTTATCCTCCATTGGATAGAGAATATATCGATGTAAATTCTGATAAGTTCGTCCATGCGGTTGTTTTTAACATGAACTCGATGTCGGAGACACTGGCAGAATATATCGTATTGACTTCTCATTACGCAAATTATACCAAAAATCATTCTTTAAGAACCAGAATAACAATAGTTGACAACGATATCTTGTTGAAGAAAAATAATTTCATAAATAGAAATAAAGCATTATTCGATAATTCATTCTGTCGTGTTGTTGACCTTGACGACAAGAAGGTCGTGGAATTTAACAAGCCATTCTATTACGATAGAAGGGAAGACTTCGTTGACGTTGAATGGGAATTCGTTAAGGCAGATGTCAATAATCAGATATTGAGAGATAAACTTTCGATGTGGGCAAAATCTGATGAACAGATAATGACATTGTTCTTATGCTCAGAAGAAGAAGGTAATAACATTAATGATATGATGTTGTTACCTAAAGAATTGGAAGATAATAATGTTCCTGTTTTTGTAAGAACTACATCAATAAATATTTCCGATATTTTTAACATTGGAAATAATGTTTTTAACTTTGGAATGTTGAATTGTCACTATGATATAAATCTTCCATTGGTGAAATTGGCGAAAATGGTCAATTTTGTATATGATTCATGTTATAACGACAATTACGCTAATGACGATAAGACTGATAATGTTTATTCTCCGCTTTCTATCGATATGCAAGTTGCAGAGATGTTGTGGAATAAATTGTCATCAGCAAAAAAATGGTCTAATATTTATAATGCGATGACTATATCGTCTAAGATGCGGGCATTGGGTTATTCTTCTGATAATTGGAAATCGTATAACGGAATGTCGTCTAAAGAGATAGCACTTGTTGCTGAAATTGAACATAACAGATGGAATGTCGAGGAGTTGTTGCTCGGTTTTTATCCTGTAACAGACGAACAGGAAAAAGAGATAGAACAAGATATCAGCAGGAAAAAATTCTATAAAGACAAATTTTTCCATTACGATATCAGAGCATATAAAGATTTAAGACCTGATGCCAGCGGTAAAAATGTATCCGTATATGACATATGCCTCTCAAATGCTATAACATTATTGGCAAATACATTCTTAACAGAAATTAATGATGAATAAGTATAAATACATATATGCCAATAATGAAGATTTCGTCATAGAGGATAGTAACACCAATGACGTCATTGCATATATCGTCCCAAATGCCGATAAGAACTCATGGCGACTTGTGAAAGTTAATGAGGAAGCATCTGTATATGTTAACGAGATGCAAGTGCATCTTGTTCATTATCTTGAATTTGGAGATAAGATAAAGGTTGTTGGTAATGATCAAATATATTTGTTCAAGAAGAATGAAAAATCAGATGATGAAATCGTTAAGTCGTTGTCGGTGTTGAAATGTACTATCGCCGCAGTTCTTGCTCTGATTGTCGTTTCGACAACATATTTCTTAATTAAAATAAATAAAATTAATCCTGAAGATGACATCAGGAAGAGTGAGGTAATGGCATATTCTCCATATGTCTATAAACTTATAATCAAAGAGATTCATTATCAAGAAATACACAAGACAAGAGAAGGTGTCATTATAAACACTTTAGATTCTATAAAATTTAAAGACGAAATACCGTCAGGAACAGCGTTCTTGTGTGAAGACGGAAAATTCGTTACGGCTAGACATTGCCTTGAACCATGGATCGCTACAACAAACCCTGATTCTGCATATAAGGCAAATGACAAATGTGTACGTTGGACTATTGATATTGAGGAATTTAATTTCAATAATCTAAGAAAGAAAAATGATAGTGTCTATAGAAGACTTGAAACAAAATTCATATTGCAAAATTCAATCTCCCAATATGAAATCTCTTCTGACTCAGCATATTATTATATGAATAATGATTTGCTAATAAATCTTGGTTCGCCAAAGAATCCTAGATTGTGGCGATCATTAGGAAATTATAATATGAGTTCGTCTTTAGGTGACATAGTCTATATTCCATCAAAATTTGAAAGCAATATAAAGATTGCAGAATCATCATTGATCGACTCTCTAAATATAGATCATCCAGTTGCTCATCTTGGATATATTGCTGAGCAAGAACAATTTGACTTGGAAAGAAGCAGACTGTCGGAATCAATCAGTGAATTCAAATGTATAAGACTTAAAGATACAGATGTCGATAAAGGATTCTCTGGCGGACCGGCACTTGTGCGTTACAAAGGAGAATTACGAGTGATAGGAGTTTTGTCGAGAAAGAATGATACCAAAAATCGCGTGTGTTACTGTGTTCCAATAACAATGATAGAAAAATCGAAGCAGAGATGGGTAGAATAGAGATTAAAACAGATAGTAAGTTGCGGTTAAGAGTCGTCTTGAAACACTCTGAGAGTGCGGCAAAGGAGTATGCTTTGTTGAAGACACTTGACAATGAAAGAATTATAAAACCAATAGAGCTTCGTGGTAATTGTGTAGTATTCCCAGAATATCCGGAACGAGCTGCTGACGGAATAGCAGGTTATTGCACCGAAAGAGAAGTGTGGCGTTTTATAAAAGACGTTGCTGAAGGTTTGGATTATATTCATAGTAAAGGTATTACACACGGTGATATTAAACCATCCAATATTCTGATTTCTGATGAAGGATACATAATCAATGACTTCGATATGGAAGGCGACTTGGTTTCTTATGCATTTACTCCTCCTGAATGGTCGAAAAGTAAAAACGCCCTCACGGCTGAATCTGATGTGTGGTCGTTGGGAGCATCGGCATTTAACCTGATAAATGGATCTTTCGTCTTTAACGGAAGAGGTGCTGTTATGCAAAAAGAAAATACTAAAATACCAAGTCTGAGAAGAGATGTTTATAGTGAAGAGTTATCGGATATAATAGGCAAATGCTTGAGTTATAATCCTCAAGATAGACCGTCGACAAAAGAATTGATTGTGATGGCAAAACGCATGCTTGAAAAATCATATATTAAAGAACATAAAATAAACACATTTAAAAATAATAATCCTACAAATATTCACGAAGATATTTGGCCGGAAAAGATGATTTAATTATGAGAAATATTTTCCTCACTTTGTTATTGATGATATCACTTATATCATTAGCTCAGACTGATGATGTTGTTTATCATGAGAATGTTGATAAAATATGTAACTATGTAAAATTGCTTCATGATAGTCCTGAAAAATATGAAGAAGTGACTGAAATGATGAAGAACGATTTTTCATGGGCGATGATGACCGAATTCTATGACAATTGTACAAACAAAGAAAATATCTGCTCTATTTTTGACGATGTGGAGATTACTGGTATCAACGATAGAGCTTACCAAGTGGAAATAGGAAGAGGTGACATTCCTGAGTCATCAGATAATTTCTGTACTGGAACTGATTATAGATCAAACTATTCCTTTTATGAATGTTCCGTGATCTCTAAT
The DNA here is from genome assembly GCA_045606705.1 of Bacteroidales bacterium. Classification (GTDB taxonomy): domain Bacteria; phylum Bacteroidota; class Bacteroidia; order Bacteroidales; family F082; genus Limimorpha. Next base: position 199,154 of record JAZUSL010000068.1, on the reverse strand, counting down.
ACTAAAATCTTGACAACTCTAAATGGTAGAACCGGAAGACAGATGTTTGTAGTAATACCTTTTAATTTGCAAAGCATTGATGTACAGATATCATTGAATGGAAATATAATTGACTCAATGACAAATTCTCAAGGACATATATGTTTCATAATCGATGAAGAAGTTGAGGAGAATGATATTGTTGAAATCCATGTAACAAACTCTTCGGATAACAATCAGTCGTTTGTAATTATAAACCATAATTCAATGATATGAATTCTAGATTTAAGTTGTCGATTTTATTATTCCTATTCGTAAACTTATGTAATGCACAAGATTATGATTTTGCTAAGGAATGTAAAAGATTACATATAGAATGTGAGGCGGCGTATAAACTCAACGACTTTGTCAAGATGAAAACGACATTGGACGCAAGACGTGACTTTGTGGAGTCGGGGAGACCTGACTATATGTCGCAAGCAGAGTTCGATTCGATAAATGGGATGTATTACAAAGACTTGGGAAGTTATTATTCCTGTCTCGTTGATGTCGATAAAACTGCTGTGGAGAAGGCGAAAGAAAAATATCAACTTAGTCTGAATATATTCAAAGACAGTCAGTTGTTATCATCACCATTGAAAGCGGAGTTGGCACAGTTGTCATATAGAACCGGAAAATATGCTGAAGCATTAGCGTATTTGGAATCTAATTATGACTATTATTCCAGACAATTTATTAGACCGACGATTGTTACCTTGTCGCAGATCGCTTTGTGTAAGGCGCAACTTGGCAATTTTGAAGATGCGGCTCAGGATATCGACAAAGCCATAAATATTTCAGGGAACAGCAGATATAACATCGACAGACGACATGCTTTGCAGAAAGAAATGATAAGAAAAAAAGCTAAGATTTTATCTCTTAAACTTGAAAATAATGATGAATCACCCGTTGAGGCTGTTGGTTACTATGAAGATTATTTCTTTTATATAAGAGATTCGTTAATAGTGTCGTTCAATAAAATGAATTCTGATGAGCGAGAGAGATATTGGTTAAGAATGCAACCGTTCATCACAGATTGTTATCGCCTTGAAGATGCGGCACCGGAACTTTTGTACGATCTTACGCTTTTTAGTAAAAGTATTCTTCTTCAGTTTACTAAGGAAAATCCTGGACCAATATCACCTTCTTATAAAGATATACAAAACAAGCTGAAGAAAAAAGAATGTGCCATAGAATTTGTGAGATATGAGAGGAAAGGAATAATCATGCTTGGCGCATTGGTCTTACATAAAGAAGGCACACCGAAATTTATAAGGATATGTGCTGAAAAAGAATTGCTTAACTTCAAGAGTGAAAGAGGAATACCGGCAAAGGAAATGTTTGGTAAACGTCTCTCTTATGAACAGCAAATGATGCTTATTGATGAATTATATGAGTCAAAAGAATTTGGATGTCTGGTATGGAATAAGGAACTGCGTAAGGAACTTTCAGGAATTCGTAAAGTATATTTCTCACCCGACGGTCCATTCCATCAACTTGCTATAGAATATATGTATCCTAAAAAGAAACGGATGTCTTTCAGCAGGTTGACTAGTACACGTGAACTGCTTACTGAAAATGGAGCATTAGATTTTACAGGCATGTTTATTTGTGGAGGTATAGAATATGAAGATGCAGAGATTTGTGATATTATTGCCAAAAATGATGAACGTGCTTATTATTTTATAAGGAACAACGGCTTAAATTTTGGGTATTTACAAGGTACTAAGGAGGAAGTGGAATCGGTTTATAAACTGCGTGATTCTGATAAAGATACCTTGCTTTTGGGTAAGTATGCGACAGAACAGAAATGTTGTGAGTTGTTTAATAAATATACTGTGGTTCAGATTGCGACACATGGATATTTTGGTGGAGAATCGGAGAAATTCGGTCTAGATATAAAACCGAGAACCAGCGACCTTACCATGTCGTCGAGTGTGATTATCCTTGCGGCTTCAATGAAGAATGTATGGAGCGAAGACTTCGATCCGTCGAAACCAGACGGAATATTGTCGGCGAGAGAACTATCGTCGATGAACCTGGATAATATCGATTTGTTTATTGTCTCCGCATGTCAGAGTGGCTTGGGTTATGTGACATCTGATGGAGTTTATGGCATACAGCGCGGATTGAAAAACGCCGGCGTCAAAGCATTGGTTGTGAGTCTGTGGGAAGTTGATGACCTCGCAACTAAGCATTTTATGATAAGTCTCAATAAAGCTTTGTTGGAAGAAGGCGACATACAAAAAGCTTTCGATAAAGCAAGAAAGAAAATGAACTCCGATTACAAAGAACCAAGATATAAAAATGCCTTCATTTTGCTTGATGGAAATGTTTGAAAAGTAAATGATTGAATATCAAAAAGAGAAATATCATATAATATCATCGCTTCCATTAGAAAATGATACTGTTTATATGCCTTGTGGAGAAAATGTATATCTAAGAACAAAATAAATACCCTATGAAAAACATCAATACAAATTACGACATCTTCATCAGTTATCGTCGTTCATCTTATGATTCGGCGAATCTTATAGCGACAAGACTTAAGGCTGCCGGTTACTCGGTCTTTTTTGACCTTGAAAGTCTGCGCTCGGGTAAGTTCAACGAACAGCTTTATAGCGTGATAGAAAACTGTAAGGACTTCATCTCGGTGTTGCCACCTAATGCCCTCGACCGCTGTGTTAACGAAGACGATTGGGTACGACTTGAAATCTGTCATGCCATGAAACATAATAAGAATATCATACCCGTGATGCTCAACGGTTTCACTTGGCCAAATCCAATGCCATCAGGAATGGAAGAATTGTGTAATTACCATGCGCTCACTTCAAGTTCCGTGGAACATTTCGATATGGCGATGGAGAGTCTGCAAAGGAAATATCTTACGAGCAAGCCTCATATAGCCACAAAGATAATGGCGAAAAAAACCGGAATATTCGCAGTTGCATTATTGGTCATATTCGCTGTCTTGTACGGAGTGTTTATGTTGTTGTCGAGAGACGTCTGCGTGAACTATGCCACACAACTTGCAAACAACGCTTCATATGTTCATATCATCGCAGACGAGAATGCCTCGCTTTATGAAGATTGGCGGAACTTCGTGACAGAGATGAAATATGTTAGAAAAAACGACCGTAAAAACGACTTACAATACGAGATGTTGAATCGTATAGACCTCACGGAGAAAAATATAACATCGGCATGGCAGGTCGATGACGAAGAAATGAATATCAGCGGATTCCATAGTTTCCTGCTTTCTTTGCATGGTATCAATGCTCAAGAGATTGCGATTTCTCCGACATTCTCTAATTTGGTGTATCAAGATTATCTGGCTCAACTGGATATGATCAGAGATGCGGTCAACGATCCTAATACCTTGAATCTTAATATGGGAACCGTCCTCCTGGAAATTACGGTACATACAACAAACTCATATTATGCGGCGGTTCTCTCTGAACTCTCAGACTTTCCGAAATATTCGTTAACAACATTCAACCAATTGAAGAACACCTGGAGTAAATACCCGGACTCTTATGTCTTTGGCGCTGACGAGGAATATTATGAAAATATCATTATTACAGAGACGACACACATAGATGATAAACTCTCACGATATGAAACCATGTTGGAACAAGAAGAAGCTGTGTTAGAAGACCTTGAAAAACAACTCGATGAAATAGAGATCAAAATCGACTCTGCCGTGATGTCTGAACATTTACGTCAGCAACAACAAAATGAAATGGATGAAGAGATAGCGATACGTCAAGAGAGAGTGGAGGCAAGGAAAATGGAAGTGAAGAGTTCTAGAGCGGAACTCGATGAGATTGACAAAGAATACGTTGAAATATATAATGAATTGAAACAGAAGAATACTTTGGAAGAAAGCGACGGACAATGGTATAAATGGGGAAAGATAGTCCGTATGGGATGTAATATGTCGATGATAACAAACAGCCGCAGACAGTTGCGTGAACAAGGAATATATTCAACATCAAGGATAACTCCTGAGATCGCTTATGCTGACATTAACTCGATGTTGACTGTTTATCAGACATATCATCCTGAAAGTAAGGATTATGTGGCATCTGCTAAGTTGTTCTACAGAGAAGTGTCGCGTGAGAAATTGCCGTACTCCGGCGTTATCATCGTCGCGATGATGGACAATATGGAACATCCTATCTTCAAGATAGGCGACATCGTTGTTGAATATGATGGCAAAGCTGTCAAAAATTATGAGACGTTCAAGACTTTATACAAAGCTAACGATTCTGGAAGCGTCAAAGTGTTAAGGGTAAAAGACGGTGAACTTGAAGAAATTACGATACCACAGATAAAAGATACCGATATTGTTGGTTTTGTTGATTTAACGGAGTGAGAATTGAATTAAACAAATGTCTATCATGTATAAAGAATCAGGATTGGATAAAGAGACGATGATTGAAAGTTTATTCGATCATCATAACGAGATAGTGCCGGTAATAGGAGAGGAAATGTTCTATTATAAGGGAGTATATTCTGATAATGTGATAATATCTGTGAGAACTTATCTCTTGAATAGATTTAAAAATGATTTTCCTGATGTGAAACTCGATGATTCGCAATATGAGTCTATCATTAAACATGATTACTACGGACTGTCGTTGATGCATAGATTTTTTAATGCTAAAGGCAAGAATTATGTCGACAGATATAAGAAATATATTACGGAGGCAGAGAATAACAATGAGATTTTCATGAAAGATTATCTTCTGGATTTCCTTGTCGCCTTTCAGTTTCCTCTGGTTATATCTACGGTTAGTTATAAGTTTATAGAGAATATCCTTGAAGATAAAGGTCTGTCGTACAATACTGTTACATATAATCTCAATGGCGACAACAGAAATACGCTTCCAATAGGTAGAAATGTGTATCATATTTTTGGTCTTGCAAAAGATAGTTACAACTGGGTTTATGATGAGCGACGTTTACTTGACTTTATGCATTCGCTGCACGAAAAGGATTATATGGCTGAGAACCTTGTCAATCCTATCAGAAATGCAAAGAAACGAATGATGGTGCTTGGATGTAATATGCCAGATTGGCTTTTCCGTTTTCTCTGGTATCCAATCTATTCCAACTATAATGCTGAAGGTGAACACGGATATTGGATTAACGATGTCGATGTGGAAGATAGTTTCGACGGCTTTCTTCAAGAGGTTAACTACGCTTCCAATGAAGAAGTGAAAGACATCTTGGAGAAGATAGCATCTAAAAGAAAAGAACTGGTTTCTGATAATAAAGAAACTAAACCAAAGAAAGACAAATTTGATGTATTCATCTCGTATGCCAGCGAGGATTATGAGATGGTGAAGATAATATATAAGATTCTCTCCGATAGAAATGTAGATGCTTGGTTTGACGAAGACGGAGACGGACGTATCATTGAAGGTGAGAATTATATGAAAAAGATAAAGGAAAATGTTCCGAAATGCAAATATTATATGCCTATTGTCACGGAATCATTTCTCAAGAAAAGTCTGGCTCCTGAAAGCAACCTTTCTAAAGAAACGAATATCATTAACGACTTCTATGGTACATTAAGCAAGGAACAACAGGAAAATTATTCATTGCCGATAATAATAGCTAATCATACTTTCAATGGAAGTATTGTTGATACAAAGTTGGTGGAAGGTTTGTCATCATTCGGAATATTAAAACCACATTTTTATTTTCAGAAGAAGATGGTTTCCTTTGATGTCGATAACAAAGAAGCTTTTATGAATCTGGATTGGGAGACAATCATTAAGAAAATTGATAATTAATGTAAAGACGTGACATATTACACAATGAAAGTAAACGATATGTAATTGGTGCGTCTCATAGAATTTAAATAGAACGACAATGGAAATGACAAATAATAAGAAAGACATATTCCTTGGCTTTAGGGCATATACTGAATCTGATGCTGATATCTTCAAAGGAAGAGGACATGATACAGAATATCTTTATGAATTGGTTTCCAACAAAGATTATGTTGTGTGTTATGCCGAATCCGGAGAAGGCAAAAGCTCGCTTATTGATGCAGGTCTCACTCCGAAATTAAGAGCGAACAGATTTTTTCCTGTAAAAATATCATTCACAGATGACGACTTCATGAATGAGGAGATTGACTTCGACAAAGTCATAAAGTCAAGGATTTTAGATGCATTGTCTTCTCTTGAAGAGCAACACGGAAGTTCGTCTTTGTCAATAACGCCTAAATCAGATACAATTCTCAATGAGAGATTCTCTGACGATTTATGGTGGTTTCTGCGTCATAACACATTGTCGTTATACGGCATACCATTGACTATTGTTCTTATCTTCGACCAGTTTGAAGAGGTTATTAACTATCCTAAAAGCAACGCATGGACAAGTCGTTTCTTTAAATGGCTGGAGAAAATAAGCTCGGATAATTGTCCTCAATATATTCTTGACGACATTTCAGAACTAGATCTTGAGGATATACCTCAGATTATCACAGCAAAAGAATTCAAGGCTGTGTTTTCCATCCGTACGGAATATATTGGTGAACTCGACTATTGGTGCATGCAGCGTTACTTCATACCCGCATTGAAACATAACCGTTTTTGTCTTAAACCACTTACCATGCAAGGCGCGGAAGAAGTAATGAAGCAATATGACGGCTTTGATGAAGAACTCCGAGATAATATTTTAAATGTACTTGTTAAATCAGCTGACAATCAAAGTTCAGAATCATACGTTTCCGCTTTGATATTATCTGTCGTATGTACTTCATTATATCAAAACAATGATAAACAACTTACGGTAACTTATATATCGGGTAGTCTGGAAAATTTCTACAATGATATTATCAATAAATGTGGTATCAGCATAGAAGATAGGAATATCATAGCTTCTGTATTGGTTGACAAAGACAAGCGAGTGAGAGTTGCCAGCGAATGTTCTGCATTGGAGAAGATAAGTTTCAACAAGAAATATAAAGACGCTCTCTTGCAGAACCGACTCATTAAGAAAAGCATTGTCAATGGTGTTGAATACATAGAATTGGTACACGACTCTCTGATTGACGTTGTGAAGAAACACAAAGAAGAAGCCTTGATGAAAGAGGCGAGAAGGAGGAGATTAAAATATATTTTGTCAATAATTTTTTTAGTTATTCCAATTATATTTATAACATTATTTATTAGTGTTAAGAACAATGAAGAAAAATTATTAAAAATGCAAGTTAAGTATTGTTGTAATAAGTCGAATGAGTTGTTGTTAAATAATAATATAGACGCTGTTAGAATTTTAATTTATTTAGCCGAAAATAATGATGTATGTTTTAATACTGATGAATATGTAAAAATTGTTAAATATATTGGCAATTCATATACAATAAATCGTGATGAGAGAAAAATAATGTATCTTGGCGATGCTTATGATGATAACTATGTGTATTCATTATCTAGATTGAGCATTACAACATACAAACTCACTCCTCTTCCTGAAATCCTCTCCCGTTGGTCCGAAATGCTCGGTCCTAATGCAGAGCTGACAAAGGAAGAGAAAGAGAAATATTTCCTCAATTAAATGATAGATTCATAAAAACAAATCTCTCTTACAATCGTTAATAAATTAAAAAATCATGAATAAAAACAACAATTATATCCCGCAACCTATCGACACTTCTAATGTAGAACTTCCTAAAGAATTGAACGTCCTTGTAGAGGCGATGGCTAAAAATGTTCACGAAGTATGGGCGCAGACCCGTATATCTCAAGGCTGGACTTATGGAGAAGAACGTAACGACGAACTGAAACAGCATCCTTGCCTCATCCCTTACGAAGAACTCCCGGAAGAGGAACGCGAATACGACCGTAACACCTCAATCTCAACATTGAAGTTTATCGTGGCTAATGGATACAAAATCGAAATCTGAAAACTATAGAAACTGAAAATCTGAGAAATCTGACAACAATTTTAGTTAGTTTAAATTTTCTCAGATTCTCAGGTTTTCATATTTAAATCACATTTCCAAAAGTTTCTCAACCTTGCTCCTGACCCAATATTGGTCCATGTTGAAAACATCGGAGATAGGCTTCGAAACGGTGTCGATGAAAATGAATGTGTTGTCCTGCTTGTTGTTGAGTAGACTGACATATCTTCTCACATCGTCCCAACTTATCTTAATATTCATCAGTGGGATGAAAGTGTAATAGTCGAAGTTCTTTACTTCCAGTGCATGTAATCCTTCGGTGATAATCTTGGAACTTGTCCTCGTGAGTTTCGTTTCTCCAACTTCCTGTAACACCGTCAGATATTTCTCGTATAAGACATATTCGTTGAGCATGAAGGCGATTTCGTTAGGTTGGAATGCTTCCCAAAATGCTTTTGGCAATGGCTTGGCGAGGAAACGTCCGAGCATGAAAGATCCTGCCTCTAATCCACTAAGTCGTTCTTTTACACATTTGATGATGATATTCTTGAAGAAGTCGATCTTCTTGTCTATGTCCAAAAGGTTAAAGACGCGCGACTGCTCGTTGTGTGACCCCATCTTGCTCTCAAGTACCTGCGTCTGATATAATGAGGAATTAAGGTTATACCAAGTGTTCACAATCACAGCGGCTTTCTCTGGGTCTTTGTTTAAGTCGTAACTGATGATCCTCGCCAAAGAATTGATGTCGTTTATATAATTGACTTTCGTCGAGTTGATGATCTGCTGATATTTCTCGTAAGCTGGTTTCAGTCTGGCAAATACTTTCTCTTCTTTCTCGTCGGTGAACGTGAAATTTTCGTCTTCGATATATTGACGGAATCGGGCAGGAGTGAAACTTGCCTTTCCGCTATAGATGCAGTGTTTCTTGCTCGAGACCGTGATCCAGTCGTGTTCGCAAATCGTCATGCCTTCGTTGTTGACGAGTTTGTTTCCGATGATCTTGACTCCGTATAAATTCAAATCCAAGAATGCTGGGATACCGTAACCGCGACAAGCCGTAACTACGTGGATGGCAGCAGGCGTCATGCTTATGATAGAGTCCACTTCGTTGAGCACGATGGTGTCTTCGGGAGTGAAACGCTCACGACAGAGACATACGTTAAAACCCTGACTTTTCATCTTGTTGGCTGATGCGACACTGAAACATAATCTCGCGCTGACGGCGGTGCGAGGCAAGACGTTGACACCGTTGCAGAAAAACTTAAGCTGCTCAAAAGATTTGTTGTCGATGGTGTCGGAAAATATCTGTCTTAAATGATAAGGACGAACCAAATCAATTATTACTTCTTTGTCGATGAATCCTTTTTCGTATAAGTCGATGGCTGACAATAACGCTGCTCTTCCTGTCAGTTCTGATTTGTTTAATTGTAGCACAGCGAACAGACTCGACTTGCTTTGTGAATCTTCAAGACGCCACTGTGGTGACGTCTCTACAAGTTCTTGTGTCTCTACAGCAAACTCTATTGTTACCGGCGACTGGAATCTTTTCTCGAGGTTGACGAGCAGCGGGTCGAAGTGATATACTGCAGGAAACAACTCTTTTATCTCAGCGCGGTCGAAATATTCAAAGTCTTCAGATGAGATATGACCAGTCATGATTTCCTCGCCGAAGATGTCGGGGTAACTCTCGATTTGACGACCGACGCCTGTGCGACTGTGACAGCTGTATAAAACTCCCGGATAAGAGTTCTCGTTTCCGATAGTCCAAACCATCTTATGTAAAATCATTGAAGGATAAGCTTTTTTGCCGCGCATGAAAGTGAGGACTAAATCCTGATTTTTGATGTAGAACTCTCTCGCATAAGTTAGGAAACGGAAAGCCTGGTAGAAACTGTCTTCCAGCAATCTCTCATCGCCTTCTTTTTCGATGACGAGTTTCTCCATCATCTTGATCTTGGCAAGTTGTTCTTCTACGGATAGGTCGTTTTCGTCGGTGTAATTATAATCTATCGCAAGCATTGTAATCATGTTACTTAATGTGTTGAGATAGATTCTGTTTCCCATGCTGGATCCGTATTTTTTGGTGAGGCCGCGGTAAGCGTTTCTGTTGATACCTATATTTAATAATGTAGGCATAAGACCAGGTATATATTGCGGCATCGCGCTTCTGAGAGCGAATACCAGCGGGTTGTCTTCGCTTCCGAATCTGCATTTCGTCATCACTTCAAGATTATGAATCGCCTTGTGAAGAAGTTCTTCCTGATTGTCATCGAGGAAAGCATTTGAACTGATGATACAGAAGTCGGGGACAGCGTAACATTGTTTCGTCAACTCCATCAGCATCTTACCTTTGTTGCTGATGACAACTTCCGAGAAGTTATATGGTGTTACTGTGGTTACTATCTTCTCGTCTTCATAGAGATAATTGTCGTTGACATATTTCACACAGTCTTGATACAGGTTCTCTCTCAGTGATTCAAGTTCTTCAATATTAGATGTGTTGCCATCGCGTTCTTCGATGAGCAATGTTAGAAAACGTTTGATTTCTTTGTCGTTATTCTTTGTGAGAAGATAATAGATGTCATACCATTTCGGTGCTATCTCGTAAAGATTGTCATCGTCTTCTAGTTGGTATATTACGGTTCCTGGTTTATTGCCTTCGCGTTCGTTTTCTTTTTCGAAGATGAAACGTTTCTGTTCCATATAAAGATTGAGCATGAAGAAGTTAGGGTAACTCGCTCTAATCTTGAAGTTCTTTATTTTCATATATGACGGATTTTTTTGCGAATATAATTTTAATTATGAATTCTACAATGATAAAACCTCTCCAGTAAAAGATTCTTTGCATTTGACCAAGTTTTCCGGAGTGCCTTCAAATACGAGGTCGCCTCCTTTGTCACCTCCTTCAGGACCGAGGTCGATAATCCAGTCGGCAACTTTGATGACATCGCGGTCATGCTCTATCACGATGAGAGAGTGTCCGTTATTTATCAATGCATCGAATGCTTTTAACAATTTGTTGATGTCGTGGAAATGAAGTCCCGTTGTTGGTTCGTCGAATATGAATAAGGTCGGTTTTTCATTGGTGCCGTTTATTAGGAAAGAGGCTAGTTTGATGCGTTGTGCTTCCCCGCCACTCAATGTCGATGATGGCTGCCCCGCTTGAAGGTAACCGAGACCTACATCCTGTAAAGGTTTCATCTTCGCGATGATGCGTTCTATGATGTTCTTGAATTCCCCTTCTTTGTTGTTCTCGAAGAACTCGATAACTTCATCAATACTCATGTTTAGGATGTCGCTGATGTTCTTACCTTTATATTTTATCTCAAGCGCGTCCTCTTTGTAACGTGAACCATGACATACGTCGCATTTCAGATATATGTCTGCCATGAACTGCATCTCAACTTTCAAGACGCCGCTGCCCTGACAGTTGTCGCAGCGACCTCCGGCGACGTTGAAAGAGAAATATCCTGGTTTCAGATTACGGTTCTTGGCAAGTTTCTGTTCTGCGAAAAGTTGTCTTATGTCGTCAAAAGCCTTGACATAAGTCACAGGATTAGAACGTGAAGAACGCTCAATAGGATTCTGGTTAATATATTCTACAGATTGTATCGCCATCAGACTGCCTTGTATCTTGCCGAAACTACCGACTTTGTCGGATGTGCCTTCGAAATGTTTTTTTAATGACTTGTATATTATGTCGTTGACTAATGTGGATTTTCCGGAACCGCTTACACCTGTAACTACTGTCATTACATTTAAAGGAATCTTGACGTTAATATTTTTTAAGTTATGTTCTGTACATCCGATAAATTCGATGGCGTTGTTCCATCTGCGACGACGTTCCGGAATTGGTATTTTCTTCTCGCCGGAGAGATATTTGGCGGTAAGACTTTTACCTTCTTTCGTCATCTTTTCAATGTCGCCTTCAAATACTAACTCGCCACCATTGACACCAGCATAAGGTCCGATGTCGATTATGTGGTCGGCGTTGCGAATGATCTCTTCGTCGTGTTCTACCACGATAACGGTGTTTCCGATGTCGCGTAGTCTTCTCAACACTTTGATGAGACGTTTCGTGTCGCGGGAGTGAAGCCCGATACTTGGTTCGTCTAAGATATATGTTGAACTAACTAAACAACTTCCTAATGATGTGGCTAGATTTATACGCTGAGATTCGCCACCTGACAACGTGTTGGCGGCACGATTCAATGTCAGATATTCCAAACCGACTTCAACCAGGAAGTTTAACCTGTTCTTAATTTCTGTTAAGAGTCTTTCCGCAATGTCGTGTTCTGTCTTTGTTAAAGTAAGTTCATCGAAAAACACTTTCAGGGCAGATAATGGCATTTCGCATAATTCGGTGATGCTTTTACCATTAATCTTCACATAACTCGCTTCTTTCCTTAGACGTAATCCTTGGCATTCAGGACAAATTGTCTTTCCTCGATAGCGCGACAACATCACTCGATATTGAATCTTATATGTCTGAGACTCAACTTCGGCGAAGAAATCTTCTATCCCTCCGAAATATTTATTCCCTTTCCATAACAACTCTTTTTGTTCTTTCGTTAATTCATAATAAGGTTTATGAATCGGGAAATCGAAATGACGTGCGGAACGTATCAACTGGTCGCGCCATGCACTCATCTTGTCACCACGCCAACATGCAACGGCATTGTCATAAATTGACAGCGACTTATCTGGAATTACCAGGTCAGGGTCGATGCCGATTATGTCGCCGAAACCTTCGCATTTCGGACAAGCTCCGTAAGGATTGTTGAAAGAAAATAGATGAGTGGTAGGAGTATCAAAAGTTATCCCGTCAGCTTCAAAGCGTGAGGAAAAATAATGCTCTACATTATCAATCAGAATGATACAACTGTCATTGCCTTCGTAAAAAGCAGTCTGTACGGAATCTGAAATCTGTGGTATTAACTCTGATGTCTTGTCGTTGACCTTAAGTCTGTCGACTAAGATTCTTACATTATTAATATTATCGAATTTTTTCTCTTTAAGATAGTCTTCGATTCTTACCATCTTGTTATCAATAAGAAGTCTATTGAAACCTTGTTGTAAGAGAATGTTGAAATGTTCTTCTGTTTTTCGTCCTTCAGGTACGATGATTGGAGACAGAATATAAACGGCGCTGCCTTTCTTTTCGAGGATGAAATCTATCACATCATTGATCTGATGGCGTTTGACTTCCGTTCCTGAGATGGGGGAGAAGGTGCGTCCAATTCTGGCGAAAAGCAGTTTCATATATTCGTAAATCTCTGTGCTTGTTCCTACTGTAGACCGAGGATTGCTTGAGTTTACTTTTTGTTCTATGGCTATTGCTGGCGATAATCCGGTAATCAAGTCTACGTCAGGTTTTGTCATACGACCTAAAAACTGCCTGGCGTAAGCGCTCAGACTCTCAACGTAACGGCGCTGACCTTCCGCATAAATCGTGTCAAAAGCAAGTGAGGACTTGCCAGAACCGGAAAGTCCGGTAATTACTACGAGTTTGTTTTTTGGAATGCTTAAACTAATGTTCTTTAAATTGTTAACTCTAGCACCTTGTATGTTGATATGTTCTAGTTTTTTCATTTTACTCGAATTAAATCCCCGAAAAAAAAGTTTACGAATTTACGAAAAAAACATATGTTCGTAAAGAAAAGTTTACTATATTTGCACATCTTTATACGCTTGTATAGTTTAATTATTGTATAACTAAAAATAGGAGACGCATTATCGAATATACTTTACTCTTTAATCATTAGAAAAGAGAAAATATGTTAGAAATATTAAGTGACAAACAATTAGTCGACAGTTATAAAAATGGTAACGTCGCTAGTTTTAATTTGTTGTTAGAGCGTCATCAAAATAAGGTTTTTTCCTACATCTTAATGCTTGTCAAGGATAGACAACTTGCTGATGATCTTTTTCAAGATACTTTTTTAAAGATAATCCGTACCATCAAAGCTGGCGCATATAAAGAAGAAGGTAAGTTCATACAGTTCGCGATGCGTATCGCTCATAATCTGGTCATCGACCATTTCCGTAAGTCGAACAGATTGCCGATGACGGACTCTGTAAATAAAGAGTATGATATTCTTGATAATGTGAAATATACTGACCCTTCTGTGGAAGATGCGATGGTTAACGATCAGGTATATGCTGATTTACGCAAAATGATTGACTTTCTTCCCGAAGAACAAAAAGAAGTCATCAATATGAGAATGTATGCGGATATGTCTTTTAAAGAAATCGCTGACGCAACTAACGTTAGCATTAACACGGCTTTAGGTAGAATGCGCTATGCTCTCATTAACCTCAGAAGGATGGCTGAAGAACATAATTTAACTCTGACATTAAATAATTTTTAAATTTCGCATAATAAAGTGTTATTTTATTGCGTTAAGTAGGCATATTGAAAACAAAATATTTGCCTATGGATATAAAATCTACACTTTTTTATTCGACAGAAAATTCTTTAGAAAATCAAATTAGAGAGTGTCTTAAGGATACTTATCAAAATGAAAAACCAAGTATGAAGTCTATAAACACGATATTGGGTTTTGCAGCGTCTTACGAATGCATCGATACAAAGATCGGTAAGTTTGATTTGATTTTCAACTAAAAAACATAAGTCACCGCTTAAATTGGTGACTTTTTTGTTTCTTATTTATCCAGAATCTTGTCAAATGCTTCATGGGTTTTAAGTCTTCCGTTGATGATACAGACGCATTCAACAATGGCTTTGGCGCAAAGTTTCTCGTCTTCTGCACGATATATATCTTGTTCGAAAATATATCTTACGCCTTCTTTTCTGACATTTAATTTAGAAATGAATTCGTCGCCTCCCTTGAGTGGGGTTTTGTATTCTAATGAAATGCGAGCAACAACAGGGTCGACGCCTTGTTCGTGTAATTCGGAGAATCTGATGCCTTTAGATAATATGAATTCGTGGCGCGTATGTTCCATATAATGCTGGTAGTTGGCATTATTGACAATTCCTTGTGCGTCGCATTCGTAGTCGCGCACTTTCATCTTGAGTTCAAAAACGTATTCTTTCATGTCAAATCTTAATGTCTTCTTCTTTTAAATTGAAATATTCGTTTATTATGCCGTCTTTTATCAAATCGTCTTTCTTACCTGAAATCAATTCCCTGTTCTTGGATATAATCCAGATATCGTCGGTGTAACGTAACAGTAATTCTAAGTCGTGAGAACTGAAGATTATGGTTTTCTTACGTTTCTTAGTCAGCATTTTCATTAAGGAGAATAATTCGATTTTGCTAGGATAATCGATGAAAGCAGTAGGTTCGTCCATGAATATTATTGGGGTGTTCTGGGCTATTGTCTTTGCTATCATGACCTTTTGTTTCTCACCGTCGCTTAATGTATCAAAATATCTGTTAATCAAATGTTTTACACCAACTATTTCAAGTGATTCTATAATTATGACTTCGTCTTCTTTTTCTATCCTTCCAAAGAAATTTGTGTAAGGGCAACGTCCGCTGGCAACTACATCGTACACCTTTAAAAATATATCGTCTGGACGTTCTGTGAGCACAAGTCCGATTAAACTCGCTTTTTCTTTTGGTGAATATGATGATAGCTCTTTTCCTAATAATTCTATGTTGCCGCTGACGGGGTGTATGTTTGCTGTTAAAGTCTTAAAAAGAGTGGATTTGCCGGCACCGTTAGGACCAATTAGTGCGATTAAGTTACCTTCGTTAAGCGCGACGTTGATTGGAGGTAATATGCCTTTACCTTTATAACCGATTACTAAATCCTTGGTTTTTAAAACTTCCATGTTTGTATAAATCAATAAATTATCTTTTTCTTAGTATTACCCAAATAACTACAGGTGCTCCGATGAAAGCAGTGATGGCGTTTATTGGAAGATTTCCCTCAAATCCTGGAGCTCTCGCTATTAAATTGCAGAATAAACTGACGATCATGCCTATAAGTATGGTAGCCGGTAGTAATATTCTATGATCGCTGGTTTTGAAGATGAATCTTGTCATATGTGGTATAGCCAATCCTAAGAATGCTATTGGTCCGCAATATGCTGTTACAATCGCTGTAAGATAACCGGAGATAAGTATTGTTATAAGTTTGGTTCTTTTTATGTTAAGTCCCAGATTTTCAGCATATAGGTCGCCTAATATCAATGTGTTTAATATCTTGGAAAGGAATAAGCTCGCTATTAGACCAATTATAATTGATACGGAATAGAATCCTAATTTGCTAATGCCAACTGCAGAAAACGAACCTAATCCCCAGATTACGAAAGCGTGTATGTCTTCTTTTAGGCTGAAAAATTTTAATATGTCGGTTAATGAACCAGCAAGATATGATATCATTAATCCAATGATAATCAATGTTGTCATGTTTCTTAAGCGGCTACTGAATCCTAATATGACTAATAAGACCAGAACGGCTCCGAGAAATGCAGATATGCAGATTCCGATGTTTGACAATATGCCTAAAGATGAAAGCGCTTTGTTCCCTAAAACTCCTGTCAATAAGATTGTTATGGCGACACCGAGTCCAGCTCCGCTACTGATTCCAAGCATGGAAGGGTCGGCGAGTGGATTCCTGAATAAAGTCTGCATCAAAAGTCCTGCAACTGATAATGCGCCGCCTGCCAATAATGCTGTTATCGCTTGCGGTAATCTGTATTGAAAGACGATTGTAGATATGGTCTGATTGCTTTCTTTGTCTAAAAATACGTTAAGCAAATCGTTAACGGGAATTGTTACAGAACCAATAAATAAATTAAGAATAAATAATATTATTCCTATTATTATGATAATTGATAAAATGCTAATATTTAATTTATTATGATTCATTATTTAATCAATCTCTTGAAGTATTTCGGAGTGTAATTCTCCCATTCTTTTTTTAATATTTCTGGATGAAAATGGTAGATGAAGTCGGCTAAAAGAATGTCGGGCTCATATTGGGACTGTTCGAAATATCCACATTCTCTTACATTGCAAACCAAAAGATTTTTTTCTTTAAATGCTTTGAAAAGTGGATATAACTCGTTTTCTTTTGCCAAGTTTTCGTAAGTAAATGGTGTGTCGTACGAGTTGATGACTCTCCAGTAATCGGCGTTTTGCGCTTTGAGTAAAACGCTTTCTGCATCGATGTGTAAACTTCCTGTAGAATTGTCGTCATGCCATATGTAGTTGCTGCCAGAGTCTTTGAATATTTGGGCTATATAACTGTTGCCACCGGGTACGTACCATTGATTTTCAAATGGTAAATCTGAGAATACTGTCGGTTTGTTTTCTATGGTTTTACAAATATCGGACAATGACTCATAACGGTTTACTACGCTATTAAACCATTCTGTTGTTTCTTTCTCTTTCCCGCATAAAATTCCGATGACTTTCATCCATTCAGCTCTTCCAAGTGGATGGCTTTCAAGGTAGTCTGGGAATGGAATCATAATTGAACCGCTTAATTTTCCGAGATTGGAATAGTCTATTGTTGGGTAAGGTGTGTATAAAATCAATTCAGCTTTAAGATTGATAACTTTCTCTGTATTGACCTGATTGGAAGTTCCAAGGTCTATTATAACATCTTCTTTAACAAGTCTTAGGATTTCGTCGTTTTTTGAATAATTACTTTCTAATATGCCTTTAATTACATTTATTTCGCCAAGTTTTTGAAATACAGACCATTGAGTGGATGAAAAAGCGATTGCTGACTTTATTGGTGTTCTTATAATAGTCTGATTCTTAATTTCTTCTGGGATGTCTAGACTGTCGTTGAAAATATAAAATTCGTCAAAATTAGAGGAGTTTTTGTTTTTGATTTCTAATTTGTATCCCTCCTCGTATGGGCGGATCTTAAAATTTTCTGCATAATGTACGAGGTTTGAAGTTTCATCCTGACTTTTGGACTGTGCATTTTTGTCTGTCGCATTATCGCAGGAAAGAAAAATGTAAATGATTGATAATAATATTATTAATGACTTTTTCATCACTTGCACCCTTCCATTATGCTTTTTATACAATCTTCACACAAACAATCATGATAGTTGTTTTGTAAAAAAATATTTACATTATCTGTTAAGGTGTATCTTGAGCACCAGCAGTTTGAATCGTGTTTGCATTCAAATGTGCTATTACAGCGTGGACATTTTTTTGTCATATTCTTAACGTATTTTAACGAAAATAAATCACGTCAAAGATAAGAAAAAAGCATGGTTTTAAAGGCAAAATCTCAGAAAAAATAATTATCTTTGTAAACTTAACATATAAATATAATTGACATGAATTTTTCATTTTTTCACACACCTAAACCGAGACAATTCAATTATACACCACGTTATTATGATCCTAATCAAGAGGCTCTTGAAAAGAAGAAGGCATCCATGGGACTTGATTCAAAATTGTCAGAAAATGAAAAGCGTAGAATGAGAATTAGAACAGCTTACGGTCGTGATTTTGAAGAGACTAAAGAAAAAAACAATAAGTTCGGCTATAATGGTATGCGATATATAATATTTGGTGGTTTGATATTATTCTTTACTTATGTAATTTTCGCCACTCCGTTGCTTGAAAATTTCTTTACAATGTTTCTAAATTTAGGAAAATAAAACTATTGTTATGTCTTTCGATATCATTAAGTTGTTACCAGATTCTGTTGCTAATCAGATAGCTGCAGGAGAGGTTATACAACGTCCGGCATCTGTTGTTAAAGAGTTGATGGAAAATGCATTGGATGCTGGCGCGACACAGATAGACTTATACGTTAAAGACGCTGGTAGAACCATGATAACAGTGATTGATAATGGTCACGGTATGTCTGAGACTGATGCTCGTCTGTGTTTTGAACGTCATGCAACATCAAAAATCAAGAACGCGGAAGATTTGTTCATGATTCGTACTATGGGTTTTCGAGGCGAGGCACTGGCAAGTATCGCTGCAGTCGCACAGGTGGAACTGATGACGCGTCGTGAAGAAGATGAATTGGGAACTAAAATATTGATTGAAGGTTCAGTTGTAAAAGAACAGCTCCCAAAACCAATGTCTGTAGGAACCAATTTCACAGTTAAGAATTTGTTTTTTAATATACCTGCACGTCGCAACTTCTTGAAATCTAATGAGGTGGAAATGCGTCATATAACAGACGAATTCTTCCGTGTAGCGATGATGAATCCTGACGTAGCATTTTCGCTTATAAATAATGATAAGGAGATTTATCATCTTACAAAAGGAACTCTAAAACAAAGAATAGTAGGACTTTACGGTAAAGATTATGATAAAAAACTGCTCCCGGTGCAGCAGGAGATGGATACTGCAAGCATCAATGGTTTTGTCGTAAAGCCTGAGTTCTTGAGAAAGACGCGTGGTGAACAGTATTTCTTTGTAAACAAGAGGTTTATAAAACATGCATATCTGCATCATGCTATAGAAAATGCATATCAGGAATTGATTCCTAAGGATTGTTTTCCAGGTTATTTTATTAACATTGAGATAGATCCTAAAGAGATTGATATCAACATACATCCAACAAAGACGGAGGTGAATTTTATTGATGTCAAGTTGGTTTATGCCATATTGCATTCTGCGGTCAGGAAGTCAATAGGACAGAATAATTTAGCACCGCTTCTTGACTTTGATATTAATCCTGATTTGGGAATAGATTTTGGTGAGGCCAGTAGGATGGATCGCCCGATAGTAGAACCTAGAATAGATTATAATCCTGATTTTAACCCGTTTAGAACTAGTTCTCCAACAACGCGTCATAGTTCGGGTAATTGGAGAATCATGTATGAGGATAAGAATGAAACAATTTCCAGCAATATAAACAAAATCAGTAACTTTGACGAGACTTTTGCGTCTTCGTCTGTTGAAAATAAAAATCTCTATATACAGTTGCAACAAACTTATATCATTACTACAGTTAAGTCGGGTATTCTTGTTGTAGATCAGCATCTTGCGCATATGCGAATTCTGTATGAAAAATATCTTAAAGAGATGGATAACAACATAGAAGCGTCACAACAGGAATTGTTTCCGCAGCATATTACGTTGAACCCTAATGATGCTTCTTTGTTAAAAGAGATTCAGTCTGATTTGGAGAAGATTGGTTTCAGAATACAGCAAATAAACAACTCTACTTTTATTATCAATGGAACGCCTGTAGATAGTAAAAATAATGATGCTGTTACACTTCTGGAAAAGATTTTAGATATGTATAAAACAAATCTCGTTGATTTGAAGTTAGATAAGAAGCTGAATCTTGCTTGTTCGTTGGCATCACAACTTGCAATAAAATCAGGGCATACTTTGAATCCTATTGAAATGCAGGATATGGTTGACCGTCTCTTTGGTTGTGCAGTATCTGAGGTTTCTCCAGATGGAAAGAAAATATATACTATAATGAATGTTAATGAATTAAAAACACGTTTAAGTTAATATGAGTAGTTTTAGACCAAGTGGCTTTTCTGTGCTTCCAACAGTGGTTAAGAACTTGTTGGTCATCAATGTTTTATTTTTCTTAGCAACAATAGCATGTGATGTCGTTTTACGAATTGACCTTACAGATTATTTAGGATTACATTATATTGGAGCATCTGATTTTCAACCATTTCAACTTGTGACATACATGTTTATGCATGGTAATTTTGCTCATCTTTTCTTTAATATGTTTGCTCTTTGGATGTTTGGAAATACATTGGAAAACATCTGGGGACCAAATAGATTCCTTATGTTTTATTTTGTATGCGGAATAGGAGCAGGCTTAACTCAAGAATTAGTCCAATATATTCAATATGTAACGACATTGCAAGGTTATGAAAATGTGAGAATTGCGGCAAATCAGATTATCCCTATGAGCGAATATCTCAATCTGTTGACTACAGTTGGCGCTTCTGGGGCTGTTTATGGAATCTTGCTTGCTTTTGGTATGATGTTTCCTAATTCAACACTATACATATATTTTGCAATACCAATCAAGGCGAAATGGTTTGTTTTGATATATGGTGTGATAGAATTATTCTCAGGATTTACTTCTGTTGATAATGTGGCACATTTTGCTCACCTTGGCGGTATGCTTTTTGGCTTGATTTTGATTTTATATTGGAAAAAGAAAGGTAATCTATATTGATTATGAGACCATTTCAAGGTAATATATTAGACGGAATAAAGTATTTCTTCCTGCAAAAATCAGTCATGTCAAGATTGATGTTTGTCAATATTGCTATTTGGATAATATGCTTGTTTATCAGTGTTTTTACATGGCTATTTAATATTAGTGATATTAGTTTCGTTACAAAATTATTTGCAGTGCCATCCGATGTTTCGGTCTTGGCGCAAAAACCATGGACGATTTTTACATACATGTTCTTACAAGAACAATTCTGGCATCTGTTTTTCAATATGCTGATGCTTTATTACGGTGGAAAGATTTTCCTTCAATATTTTACACAAAAACAATTACTTATAACTTATATTGTAGGAGGATTGATAGGAGCATTGTTCTTTATAATGGCTTTTAATGTATTCCCAGTATTTGAAGATATCAAAGGTACTGCTTTTGCTTTAGGTGCGTCAGCATCTGTACTGTCAATATTGATAGCTGCAGCAGCATATCAACCAGAACATCAAATAAATCTTTTCCTGTTAGGACCAGTGAAGATGAAATGGGTGGCTGTCGTATTTGTTGTTGTTGATTTTCTAAGTATTACTAATGGTAATTCAGGAGGACATATAGCGCATCTAGGTGGAGCGCTATGGGGATTCTTGTATGGATATATGTCAAGGAAGAATTATGATTTATACCAGATTTTCAAACATAAACCACATATAAAGGTTAAATCAAGAAATACAGAAAACTATCAACAAAGGCCAAAATCGGATGAACAATATAATGCGGAACGTGCTGTAGAACAGGAAGAAATAGATAGGATACTTGAGAAAATAGCTAAGAACGGATACGTTAGTTTGACAGACAAAGAGAAGGAGTATTTATTTAAACAAAGCAAGAAATAATGGCAAATGAGAATGTAAAAACCAAGAGAAACACTTTTTTACAAGCATTTAGCAAATTGATAATTGGAATTTGCGGGATTGCTGTAATGCCATCAGCATTATTAAGTGCGTTGTCGCCTTACGTGAACCCCTCTACTTTTGTATGGTCAGCCTTTTTCGGGTTGGGATTCTGGGTTATATTCTTCATTAACTTGATAATTTTCTTAATCTTATTGCTTTTAAAGGCAAGAAGAACTTTGTTGATTCCGATATTTACCTTATTAATTTTAATTCCGGGTTTTCTTAAGTCATATTCTTTTGGAGAAGAAATAGAAGGCGAGTCGCAAGTTAAAGTTATGACTTACAATATAGGCGTATTCAGAGACTATAAGAAGAAAAGCAATTCTGTAAATGTAGTCAAAAATAAATTGGTGGAATTTGTAAAGAAATATAATCCTGATGTTTTGTGTCTTCAAGAATCAGGGAAATGGCCTGACAATAAAGCTGAAGAATTTTCACAAATGATTGGCTACAAATATTATAGCTTCAATCCAAATAACGGGAACAGTTATTTTTCAAAATTGCCGATAGAGAATCCGAAAGAGTATAACAATGGAATAATTGACAGATTCATTGATATAAAAAAGATCAAGATTGATAAGGAGAATTATTTTTATCTGATAAACTGTCATTTTAATTCGTTCGGCATAAACAGCCAGGAGATTGAATATATCAATGACACCAAAAACATAGTCAAAGACTCTGATATACATGGTAAATCATTGATTTCAAAACTATCTAAAGGCTTTAAACTAAGGACTAAGACCACTGCGATTTTGTTGGATAACCTACCAAACAATGAAATTCCTTATGTTATATGTGGCGATTTCAATGATACTCCGTTATCTTACACATATAATCAGATAAGTAAGACTGGATTACATGATGCATTCATTACTTCTTCATCAGGTATTGGAAAGACGTACTGCGGACCTCTGCCATTATTAAGAATTGATTATTTTTGGTATAATGATAAGATTGAAGTCATTGATTATGAAAGAATAAAACAAACAACGTCTGATCATTATCCGTTGATTATGACATTTAACATCAAGAATGAAGTGGAGGAAGAATAATGAATTTCAAGTTAAAGTCAGAATTTAAACCAACAGGTGACCAACCAAGAGCTATAGAACAACTGAAACAGGGAATCTTAAATGGCGAACCTTATCAAACTTTATTGGGTGTAACCGGTTCTGGAAAAACATTTACAATAGCAGGGATGTTGGCTGAACTTAATCGTCCGGCTCTTGTTTTAAGTCATAATAAAACTCTTGCTGCTCAGTTATATAGCGAGTTTAAACAATTTTTCCCGGAAAATGCGGTGGAATATTTTGTTTCATATTATGATTACTATCAACCGGAAGCATTTATTCCTAGTACTAATACATATATTGAGAAAGATTTGTCTATTAATGACGAGATTGAGAAACTTCGTCTTAGTGCGACAACTTCTTTATTGTCAGGACGACGTGATATTATTGTAGTATCTTCTGTATCATGTATTTATGGTATTGGAAATCCAGCAGACTTTGAAAATAATGTAATCTATCTTGAAATAGGAAAACGTATCAATAGAGATGACTTGTTGCG
The DNA here is from genome assembly GCA_045606705.1 of Bacteroidales bacterium. Lineage (GTDB taxonomy): Bacteria > Bacteroidota > Bacteroidia > Bacteroidales > F082 > Limimorpha. Next base: position 175,574 of record JAZUSL010000068.1, on the reverse strand, counting down.
TCAATTGTCTGATTCTCTCTATAGTCGTAACGATATTGAATTTACTCATGGTAAATTTAGAGTAAAAGGCGACAGCGTAGATGTCTTTCCTGCATATTCCGACATTGCGTATAGGATAATATTCTGGGATGAAGAAATAGAAGAAATTGAATCATTTGATCCGATAAATGGAAGTCGCATAGAACCGCTTTCTAGCCTTACTTTATTTCCTGCAAATATTTTTGTCACTTCAAAAGACAAAATTAAATCTGCTACAAACGATATTCAATTAGACATGTTTAAGCAGGTTGAATATTACAAAGAAATAGGTAAGTTTGAAGAGGCAAAACGTCTTGAAGATAGAGTCTGTTATGATATTGAGATGATTAGGGAACTTGGATATTGTAGCGGTATTGAAAATTATTCGAGATATTTTGATGGTAGAGAACCTGGTTCGCGTCCTTTCTGTCTTATTGATTATTTTCCCGACGATTTCATTACAATTATCGATGAAAGTCATGTTACTGTTCCTCAACTTCATGCGATGTATGGTGGCGATAGGTCAAGAAAACAGACTCTGGTGGAATATGGTTTCCGCTTGCCATCGGCATTGGATAACAGACCTCTTAAATTTGATGAATTTGAATCTCTTACAAATCAGACTGTATATGTAAGTGCAACACCCGGAGATTATGAATTGCAAAAGTCGGAAGGTGTTTATGTGGAACAATTGATTCGTCCTACCGGTTTGCTAGATCCGATAATTGAAGTGAGACCTTGTAAAAATCAGGTTGATGATTTGATAAATGAGATTCATAGGGTAGTAGATAACGGACAAAGAGTGTTGGTTACAACGCTTACAAAGAAAATGGCTGAAGAGTTGACACGTTATCTCAATAATTTGAATATCAATACAAGATACATACATTCTGATGTCGATACTTTAGAAAGAATAGAGATAATGACAGGATTGAGAAGTGGTGTCTTTGATGTTTTGGTTGGTGTTAACTTACTTAGAGAAGGTCTAGATTTGCCAGAAGTACAACTCGTTGCAATATTAGATGCCGATAAAGAAGGTATGTTGAGATCGGAACGTTCTTTAACACAAACAGCAGGTCGTGCGGCTCGTAATGCTGATAGTTTGGTGATTATGTATGCTGATAAAATCACTAATTCTATGCGCAGAACAATTGATGAAACTGCCCGTAGAAGGGAGATACAGATGACTTATAATATTGAACATGGTATTACGCCTAAGACTATTATAAAGTCAATTGACACTTCTATGAGCAAGACGCTTTCTAAGCAAACTAAAGATTATTCTATTGCAGATGAAATTGTTAAGTCTGTTGCTGAAGAAAGTAAAACGAATTATAAATCAGTGAAAGATATTAGAAAGGCAATACAGGACGCCAAGAAAGAAATGGAGAAAGCTGTCAAGAATCTAGACTTTATGGAAGCCGCAAAGTATCGTGATTTGATTATTGCGCTTGAGGAAAGAATTAAGTAAAATCCTTTAACTTATTAAATACGCCCGTTCACTTATTTGTTAAGTATTGTTTAATAAAAAAGTTATTACATTTGTACAAAATTGGTTGGTTGTTTTTAGGATCAAACAATGCCGATAGTGCAAATTTGTTTTTTTGTTGTTTTTGGTTTGTTTCATATCGGTGCTTTTCGAATTAGAGAAAAAATGTTTGACCAAAAGAAAAAAGTCGGTTTCTGCCGACTTTTTTTCTTTTTATATTCAGAAAGAACAAAACTTCTATATAGTCTTGTCTATCTTCCAACTGAATGCTCTTAGACCGAGTTCTTCAGCCACCATGTCAAGTTCATGGAGCGAATTTAAAATATCATCAACAAATTCATCTTCTACAAATGTCAAGATAGCATCGTTGAAAGTTGGCCATGTGTGACTTCCCATGTGAGGTTCACCGCCGCGACTGCCGCGACCGCTTATCTCATTCCATCGTGTGAAACCTTTGCTGTGATGTTGTTCCAAAAGCTCGATCACTTCTTCGTAATATGCCTGATTATATGCTATGAATATTCCTGTCATAATTATTCTAATTATATTTGTTTTAATTTGAGACGTGTCAATGCTTTTTATTGCATGAAACATTGACGCGTCTCTACATTGTTAATTGTTAATTCTTTTCATCTCTCTTTTTGCCTGACGTTTTTCTCTTCTCGAGATAAAGATAGCGTAAAGGGTAGGGATGAGGACGAGTGTGATTAAAGTTGAGACTGTCAAGCCCCATGACACTGTTATACCGAGTCCGTTCCACATTTCAGCGCCTTCACCTGAACCTAACGCCATAGGTATCATACCGAGAACTGTTGTAAGTGTTGTCATCAAGATAGGACGCAGACGTTGTTTTGAAGCAGTGACAACAGCTGTATTAACATCCATACCTCTTTCACGACATAAGATTGCGTAGTCGATAAGCACGATACCATTCTTCACAACTATACCGACAAGAATCAAGATACCGATCATAGCCATGACATCTAACGCCATATTGTTTACAGCTAAACCTATGAGAACGCCGACAATAGCGAATGGCACTGAGAACATGATGACAAACGGGTCGAGCAATGACTCAAATTGTGATGCCATCACGACGTAGACCAGGATGATAATTAATATCAACAAGGTAAACAATCCTGAGAATGAGTCTTGTTGGTTTTCGTAGTCACCACCGATCTTGACCATGAATTCTGCCGGTATCTCGGCTTTTTCAATGTAATATTGTGATACTTCAACAGCTTCACTCAAAGCATATCCTTTTGAAACGACACCTGTAACTGTAACAACACGTTCACGGTCCTTACGTTCGATTTTTGGAGGTGTCATACCTTCAACAACTTGTGCCACATCTTTTACTCTGATGCTTTGTCCTTGTGAACCATAGAGTATGATGTTTTCAATATCTTCAATGCTTTGACGGAACTCCGGAGCGTAACGGACACGGATATTATATTCATCGCCGTCTTCGCGGAAGAATGTCATTACAGAACCGTTAATACGGTTTCTTACCATTGTAGAAGCTGTTGTGACGTCAATGCCGTTGAGTCTTAATTTCTCACGGTCGAAGTCAACGTAATATTCTGGTGTGTAATCATCACGGCTGACGAGAACCTGTGAGAACTGAGGCGTGTTGAGAAGGCTATCTCTCAATCCAAAAGCAATTCTATCTGAGTTCTGGAAGTCATAACCATAGATTTCGAGTTTCAATGAGGTCGCACCACCCATACCGCCACCTTCACTGACGTTGTACTTCTTAATGATTGTATTGTTTCTTAAATCTCTACGAATATATTCTGCTATTTCTTGAGTGCTTCTTTCACGCTCTGTCTTTCTGCCTAAGTCAATGTTCATTGAGATAATGTGCGTTCCGTTATTTTGCATAGAAGCGAAAGCGTTGTCTTCGTCTGCCATACCATAATTATAGTTGAGCATTTTAATCTCAGGTATTTCACTTCTGTATTTCGTTGACAATTCATTTGCAAGCTGTCCTGTTATTTCTTCACCTGTACCAACTGGAAGTTCGATACTTATTGAAAGACGACCTTGGTCCATGGCAGGGAGGAAACCTGACTTCATATTAGGAAGTGTGGTGACGCATGTCACGACTAAGATAAGCAACGCGATAAACACTACAGATTTACGATGTGTTACAGCCCAATTGATAAGACGGCCGTAACCACGACTCAATGCATCAAGACCTTTATTAATAGGTGTGAATAATATTGTGTGCCATCTGTGCGATCTCGGATTTTGTTTCAACATTCTTGAACACATCATAGGAACGAGTGTCAAAGCAGCTGATGTTGAGACAATCATAATGATACTTACGATCCAGCCTAATTGTTTGAAGAAGATTCCGATGATACCGTCGACCATTGTCAAAGGCAAGAACACCGCGAGCATTGTCAATGTAGAGGCGATAACGGAGATAGAAACTTCTTGTGTCGCATGAACAGCAGCTTCTTTAGGTTTCGCACCTCTGTCGATATGAGAGGTGATGTTTTCCAAAACCACGATAGCATCGTCAACAACCATACCGATGGCGATGGTCAATGCGCTCATGGAGATAATGTTAAGAGTGTTGCCAGTCGCAAAGAGGTAAATGACGGATGCAACCAACGAGATTGGGATAGATAATACGATGATGATAGTAGCTCTCCATCTTCCTAAGAAAAGGAATACGACAGCCATAACAACCAAGAAAGTAATCATGATAGTGTCTTTCAAGGAGTTGATGGTATCTGTAATATTTGTTGAGCCATCCATGATGATATTGATTTTAATATCGGACGGGAGATCTTTTTCAAGTTTTTTCAGTTCTCTCTTTATGCCATTGACAACCTGAACAGTGTTGGCATCAGTTTGTTTCTGGATGGTAATCATAGCACCTTGTCTGCCGTTGCTATATACCTTTTGCAGACGTTCTTGTTCACCATCATTAACTTTTGCTACGTCTCTCAAATATACAGGAGCGCCGTTAGGTGAAGTACCGACTATGACATTTAACATCTCTTCTGCCGACTTAAATTCTTTTTCCACACGCACTGAGTATGTGTTAGAACCGATGTCGATTGTACCAGCGGGAGTGTTACGGTTTTCGTATGCCAATGTTGATGATATTGATTCTACAGTGATTCCGTATGCTGCCAATTTATCCGGGTCAACGAAAACCTGAATTTCACGTTTAGGAGCACCGGAAACCGAAATCGTACCAACACCGTTTACACGTGCCAATGGTGTTGCAACTTTATCGTCCAATATCTTGTCAAGACTGCTAAGACTTTCTTCTGCTGTTGCCGACAAAAGCATGATAGGCATGTCTTCCAGACTGAATTTGAAAATGGTAGGAATACTTACAGCATCAGGAAGAGCCTGCGTTACCATGTCTAATTTGTCACGAACGTCATTAGTAGCTTCGTTGATGTCGATGCCATACTCAAACTCCAAAGCAATTACGGAGATGTTTTCCTTTGATGTTGACGAAAGGTGTTTAAGGTTACTAACGCTATTGAGTGCGTTCTCTAAAGGTTTTGTAACGTTAGTCTCAATATCGGCAGCACTCGCGCCTGAATATGATGTCACGACTAAGATAGTGTTTTCTCCCATGTCAGGGAAGAGGTTGGTCGACAACTTTGTAAGAGAGAACACACCCAATATAGCCACTGTTACGAAGATAAGGGCTATCGTGACAGGTTTGTTTACTGATGTTCTGTATAAACTCATTTCTTAAATTATTTTACGATGTCAACTTTAATGTTGTTTTTAAGTCTTGTTTGTCCGCTTGTTACGATAACATCACCGTCGTTCAAGCCACTTATTATTTCATATCTGTCGCCCATTCTCACGCCGACTTTCACCGGAGTATAGGAAACAGTATTGTCTTCATTTAAAACATAAACATATTTGTCGTCAGCACCGACTTGCTTAAGGACAGCGTTATCAGGAACAACGACACGGTAATTATTGCCATAATTGATTGTTACGCGGGTAAACATACCTGGACGCAATTTCTCGTTTTTGTTGTCGACGATGATTTCTACAGGGAAAGTATGTGAACGAGGGTCGATGGTCGGATAAACCAAATTTACTCTTCCTTTAAATGTCTCATTAGGGAAAGCTTCTGCAACCAATTCAACTTCCATTCCTTTTTTAACTTTTGAATAATTGCTCTCGCTGATGTTTATCAACATCTTAACAGGAGTGATGTTCTGCACAACGAAAAGTGGCTGTGCCATGGCATACATATCGCCTTCGTCATAATTACGTGCTGTGATGATACCGCTGATTGGACTTGTCAAGATTGTGTTTTCTAATAAGTTAGCATAACTTTTCTTAGATACTTCGTATGCGAGTGTGATAGCTTCGAAATTAGCTTGTGAAGCAGCACCTATTTCATATAATTCTTTTGTACGTCCGTATTCGATAGAGTCGTTAGCTACTTGTAATCTTATCTTTTCAAGATTGATTGCATCCATTGTTGCAAGTTCCTGTCCTTTGTTGACATGGTCGCCAACTTCTACCAAAATTTCCTTGATACGTGATGCTGTTTGTGGAGTGATGTTGTTAACTACATCTGCTTCTACTGTAGTAGGATAGGTGCTTAACTGAGGAACATTCTCAGCATGTACTTTTGTCACTGTAACTTTTGGTGCTTCTTCAACGATAACAGTTTGTTGTTCTGAAGTTTTCTGTCCGCATGAAGCCATTATCAAAGCTGTTGAAAAAATTAATAAAGATTTGAATTGTCTCATTTTATATTATTTTTATTGTTTATCACTATTGTTTTCTTCTGTTATATATTCAACACCCATCAATTCGTCGATAGCTGCTTTGTTTGTCATATATTGGTAAATAGCTTGACTCATTGTAAGTTGTGCCTGAGTTAATGCCAACTGAGCATCATTGAGTTCAACCAAAGTAGCCTTACCTAATTCATACATCTTTTCAGAAATGTTGTAACTCTTCTGCGCCATTTCCAAAGTTGATTCGGCAGCGGTATATCTCTTGACGCTTGTATTCATCTTGTCGCGATAGTTTTCCAAAGCAATGTTAAGGTTACGTTCTGTATCTTCTATGCTAAGTCTTAAAATATCTTGTGTCTTTTGATATTGTCTGATGTTGTTTCTTTTTGAGAAACCGTCGAATATTGGGATGTTAAGACTTAGAGCGACTACTGAATAAGGATTCCAATTCATGTCGAATGTATTTCCCATTGCCATGTAGTTATATGCGAATGAAGCAGATAGGGTAGGGATATATTGGAATTTGGTCATCTTGATAGTATGAGACAACATCTCATCTTGCAGTCTTAGTTGCAATAAATTTGTATTGTTTTCAAAACTTACAGTATCGTTTGCAGATAATGTTGAAGCTATCAATTCTTCTGTATAGTCAGAGAGTTTTCCTTCAACGTCGAGTTCTGTGGCGAGGTCGATGCCCATAATGGCTTTGAGTTGCCATATCGCTAAAACTACTGCATTTTCTGCGCTATATACTTCAGGTTCTGAATTGTTTACGTTTACCTTAGCTCTGAGATATTCAAATTCCGAAGCTTTACCTACGTTATATTTTTTCTCTATATCTTCGAAATTCTTTTGTGCGTTATCGTAAACTTCTTTGTAAACGTCGTAAGCTTCTTTTGCTAATAATACAGCATAGAAAGCCTGTTTTACTTGTGATACTAACGAGATTTTTGATGAACGTGCTTGTTCAACTGCGAGTTCAACATCCAATGCGGAGAGTTTCAGACTTTGCCAAAGTTGCGCATTTACGAGTGGCATCGCTGCGGATATACCAGCAGATACGTTGTTACTCATACCAACCTCAAATTCCATTGGTCCCTGTCCTGGCATTTCCATAGCCATGACTTGTTTTTTCAGAGTTCTTTGGTAACTGCCGCTAGCGCTGACATTAGGGTACAATGCCGAGTAGGCTCCTTTTTTAGCGTAACCCGTTTTTTCGATGGTCATGTCGGCAATCTTAATTGTGTTACTTTCCGATAACGCAATATTTATCGCCTCATCTAATGTAATTTTCTCTTGAGCATGAATTAGCACACTACTTAAACAGAGAAAGACTGTTAATAGTAAACGATTGTTTCTTAACATATTGTATTATTTTATTTATTATTGTTTTCGCTTAAAATGGAGTGTTTTTTTCAGACTGCAAAAAAACAAAATATTATCGAGATTTTTATCAAAAAAAATGCCTAATTCAATAAAAAAACATACAATTTCAACGAATGTTTTATTACATTAGATTTCTATTGATTTTGCATAAATATCATCGGAAAAATCGCTGTCAATGATTTGTTGTCAGCAATTAAAATATCTATATTTCCTTGCAAGTGAAAAATACTGTTCGCACCATTTATTTCGAGCACATGCAGCATAAATGAGGTCAAAACATCAGTTAAAAAAATCTGTTGTCTGTTGTCCGTTGTCTGTCGTCTTTTTCATATATTTGCAAAAAATAAAAACTATGGCATTAAATTGTGGAATTATTGGCTTGACCAATACCGGAAAAACGACAATATTTAATTGTATTTCAAATACCAAAGCTGAGATTGGCGGTTTCGCAACAAAGACCAATATTGGCATGTGTGAAGTTCGTGACGAACGTCTTAAACTCATCGATAATATTTCTCATTCTAAAAGAATAGTTCCTGCTACTGTAGAAATAGTTGACCTTCCTGGATTGACTAAAGGTGGCGAAGGCGTAGGTAACAAACTCCTCGCTGAAGTACAAACCGTCGATGCTCTCATTCACGTTCTTCGTTGTTTCGATGATGAAAACGTTCCTCATAGCGAAGGCAGCGTTGACCCTGTTCGCGATATGGAACTCGTTGACTTGGAACTGCAAGTTCGCGACCTCGACCTCGTAACTCGCAAATTACAACGTGTTGAGAAACTTATGAAAAACGGCGAGAAAGATAATAAGAAAGCTTACGAAGTCCTCACAGTTTACAAAGAAGCTCTTGAGAATATGCAAAATGCGCGTGATGCTAAAGTCGCTGAGGAGGATAAAAAATACATCCAAGACATTCAATTGCTTACTGCTAAACCTATCATGTACGTTTGTAATGTTGATGACGCTTCTGCACTTACAGGTAATAAATATTCTGAAGCTGTCAAAGCTTCTTTAAAAGAAGGTGACGAAATGTTGGTTATCGCTGGCAAGTTGGAATCTGAAATTGCTGAACTCGATGAAGAAGACAAAGCAATGTTTATGGAAGATGCGGGATTGACAGAACCTGGTGTAAATAAATTGGTTCGTTATGCTTACAGCACTTTGAAACTCCAATCTTTCTTCACTACTGGTACTGACGAAACTCGTGCCTGGACAATTCATATCGGTGATACTGCTCCGGTAGCTGCCGGCGTAATTCACTCTGACTTACAACGCGGTTTCATCCGTGCGGAGGTTATGAGTACCGATGATTTCCTTAAATATGGTTCTGAAGCTGCTGTTAAAGAAGCAGGTAAGTTCCGCGTTGAAGGTAAGAATTATATTGTACAAGACGGAGATATTTTGAATATAAGATTTAATGTGTAAATTTGTTTAAGGTTTAAGGCTTAAAGCTTAAGGTTATATAAATTATAACTTTATACTTTAAACATTAAACCTTAAACCTTAAACCAAACAAAGATGCAAGAATACGTAGTACTAGTTGATGCAAATGACAATCCTATCGGTTTGATGGAGAAGATGGAAGCTCATATCAAAGCTGAGTTGCATCGTGCTTTTTCGATATTTATCTTCAACACAAAAGGGGAGATGTTGTTGCAACAGAGAGCATTCTCAAAATATCATACTCCCGGATTATGGACAAACACTTGTTGCTCTCATCCGCGTCATGAAGAAACATTGGAAGACGCTACAGCACGTCGTCTAAAAGAAGAAATGGGAATGACTTGTGATATTAAAGAAGCATTTCATTTCACATATAAAGCTGACGTAAGTCAAGGACTTATCGAACATGAGATAGATCATGTGTTTATTGGCGTTACTGACGATACACCTATTATTAATACAGAAGAAGTAGCTTCATGGAAGTATGATACTATGGAAAACGTTAGACAGGATATTGCGGCAAATCCACAGAATTATACCGCATGGTTTAAGATCGCTTTTGAAGAAGTCTTAAAACATTTTAACAATAAATAACTAATAATTTAAAAATCAAACATTATGGAACTGTCTCACTACCCATTCCTTAAAAATCTTACAGAAAACAGATTCTTTCTCTTGGCAGGACCTTGCGTCATTGAAGATGAAGAATCACCGTTTAAGATCGCAGAAAAATTAAATAATATATGTAAATCACACGATATTCCTTTCGTATTCAAAGGTTCTTATCGCAAAGCAAACCGTTCTCGCTTGGATTCTTTCATGGGAATTGGTGATGAGAAGGCTCTCAATGTCCTAAAAAATATTAAGAAAGAATTTAATATTCCTGTCGTAACCGACATTCATGCTGTGGAGGAAGCTCAGATGGCAGCGGAATATGATGTTGACATTCTTCAGATACCAGCCTTCTTATGTAGACAAACAGATTTATTGATTGCAGCAGCCAAGACCGGTAAGATTGTCAACATCAAGAAAGGTCAGTTTTTGTCGGGCGCTTCAATGCGTTTCGCTGTTGATAAAGTAAAGCAATCTGGTAATGATGCTGTCATGCTTACCGAGCGTGGCAACTTCTTCGGTTATCAAGATTTGGTTGTTGACTACAGAAACATTTACGACATGAAACAATGCGATGTCCCTGTTATTATGGACGTCACTCATTCGTTGCAGCAACCTAACCAGACATCGGGCGTTACAGGCGGTAAACCAGAACTTATCTCCCTGATTTCTAAGGCAGCAATAGCTTCGGGAGCAGACGGTATTTTCATGGAAACTCATCCTAATCCGGCTGAGGCAAAATCTGACGGTGCTAATATGTTACGCCTTGAATTGGTTGAACCATTATTAGAACAATTAGTTAGAATTAAGGAAGTATTATAATTCACAAAGATATGGTGGTCGATTTGTCTGAAGTATTAGTCGTTGGTGTTACTGCTCGAGCTTTGTTTAATTTAGAAGCTGAAAACGACATCTTCGAAAAAGAAGGTGTTAGAAAATATAGAGAATATCAGGATAAAAATCAGGATGTTCCTTTGGAAATGGGTACAGCGTTTTATCTTGTTAAAAGTCTTCTTGAATTAAATAAACAAGCTCATAAACCTGTTGTGGAAGTTGTGGTAATGTCGCGTAACAGTCCGGAGACTGGATTACGGATTTTAAAATCTATTGAGAAATACGACCTCGACATAACACGTCTTGCATTTTCTGGAGGAGAACCGATAGCACCTTATATCGATGCTTTCGGTGTCGACTTGTTCCTTTCCAAAGATGAGAATAGTGTGCAAGCAGTCATCGACGCGCACAGCAATTGTGCCGCAGCCGTAATCTATGAACCGCCAACCGAATTCAATCCTGCTACCAATGTAGTGAGAATCGCCTTCGATGCTGACGCTGTGCTGTTTAACGAAGACTCTGAATTACGTTACAAAAAAGAAGGCATCGACTCATTCAGTAAATACGAAAAAGAAAACAAAGACGTCCCTTTGCAAGAAGGTCCGTTCGCTAAATTGTTGAAGAAACTCTCAAAGATACAAGAATGTCTGCCTGTTACGGTGGAACTCTCTCCGTTACGATTGGCGATAGTTTCTTCACGCAGCGCGCCGGCTCACATGAGAGTCATCAACACTCTAAAGAAATGGGGCGTATATGTTAATGAAGTCTATTTCCTCGGCGGTATGCCTAAAGACAAAGTACTCAAAGCATTCGGCGCACATATCTTCTTCGACGACCAAGACATACATCTTGAAAGTTCGAGTAAAGTAGTGCCGTCAGGAAAGGTACCTTATAGTTCGAACTCACCGCTGAAGAAATTGAAAGTTGAAAATTGAAAATTAATGTAGAGACGTGACATATTACACCATTGACAATAAACAATATGTAATTGGTGCGTCTGATGTCAAATTGAAAGTTGAAAATATTAGGGAGTATATCCCGTTGTGGCACACGGACGTGTGACTTAGATTGAATATTAAAAAATATTAAGATTTGAAAATAGCTGTCAATACACGATTATTGCTTAAGGATAAGCTCGAAGGAATAGGCTGGGTAGCATACGAGTGCTTACGTCGTATAGTGAAGTCACATCCTGAGGTGGAATTCTATTTCATCTTCGACAGAGAATATGACGAGAAATTCATCTTCGCCGACAATGTGAAACCTGTCGTGCTTTTCCCTCCGGCACGTCATCCTTTTTTATATATAGCATATTTTGAGTTTGCCGTCGCGAGATTCTTACGTAAACTTAAACCTGATTTGTATCTTTCGACCGATGCTTATCTAAGTCTCAGAAGTAAGACCAAGCAACTTGCGGTATTTCACGACATCAACTTCGAACATTTCCCTCAGGATTTTCCAAAGATTCATCTTTGGCACTATAAGAAATTCTTCCCGAGATATGCAAGAAAAGCAACTCGTATATTGACAGTCTCTGAGTTTTCAAAGAATGACATCTGTGAATGTTACGGCATAAATCCAGATAAGATAGATGTCGCATATAACGGTGCCAATGAGATTTTCACTCCTGTGTCGGAAGATCTTAAGACAGAGACAAGAAACAAATATTCTGAAGGCAATCCATATTTCATGTTTGTCGGTTCGTTGCATCCTCGCAAGAATCTTGCTCGACTTTTCACAGCATTTGACATCTTCAAGAAGGGAAACAAAAACAACATAAAACTCGTTATCGTTGGTGAGAAAAAATGGTGGACCGAACCGATCAAGAATGCGTATGAATCCATGACACATAAAGACGACGTTATCTTTACGGGACGTTTGTCGGCTGAAGATTTACATCTTGTCACGGCATCAGCAATGGCGTCAGTTTATGTTTCATATTTTGAAGGTTTCGGAATACCTATCGTAGAGGCGTTCAAATGCGACACACCTGTCATTACTTCTAATGTCACCTCGATGCCGGAAGTTGCTGCGGATGCTGCGCTTCTTGTAGACCCGTTTGATGTAAACTCAATTGCTGACGCGATGAAAAAAATCCTCAACGATGATGTTCGTCAAGGACTTATAGAAAAGGGTAGAATCAGACGTCAAGATTTCTCTTGGGACAAAGCCGCCGAAGGATGGTGGAAATGTATCGAGAAAATCTAATTCTCTAACGGAGTGTAAAAAGCTTTTGGAATATCCGATTCAAACTTCATATCTTCGCCTGTTACAGGATGTTTGAAACATAATTTATATGCGTGGAGACCTAATCTGTGGATAGGGTCACTGCCGTCGCCATATTTTGTGTCGCCGACGACAGGGCAGTCTAAATCTTGCAAGTGAACTCTGATTTGATTCTTACGTCCTGTCTCCAATTGTAACTCAACGAGAGAATAACCGTTGGCAGATTTTAATTTTTTATAATGAGTGACGGCATATTTCCCTCCATTGTCTTCCTGACTTGAATGAGTAACATAATGACTGTCGTCTTTGAGCCACGAAGCAATAGTACCTTGCGACTTAGGAAGTTCGCCATGAACCAAAGCGACATATCTTCTGTCATATACTCTTTCTTTCCAATCTTCTTCAAATTCGAGGGCTACTTTCTTGCTCTTAGCGAAAATCATCAAACCGGAAGTGAATTTATCTAAACGATGAACAGTGTGAGCGTTGGCATGTTGATGCGATTTATCTAAATAATAATTAAGAATAGATTTGACGCTTTCATCTTTAGGACTTGTGCTGCTCGATAAGATGCCGGGTTTCTTTTCAATGACAAGAATATGATCATCTTCGAATACAATTTTAACCCAGAAGTTCTTGAATCTGTTGCTTTCGCTCGACTTTTTAATCGTGACACGCATATTAGGTTTCAGCAGAAAGTCATGTTGCGAGACGGCTCTGTCGTTGACATGAACTGAATCGTAAGTAAGCATTTTCTTCACTTTGGTACGACTTATTCCGTCCATCGCCTTCATTAAAAAATCCATCAGTTCACATTCTTCTCTGACTATAAAATCAATCTCTTGTGATTTCTTTTTATACCTATTATTATAATGTCTTGCCATCGTAAAAACTTTTTGTGCAAAAGTAAGAATTTTTTGTTGAAAGATTAACTGCCTAAAAAAACAACGTCAAAAAAAGTTTCTTACTCAAAGTTAATTGTTCATAGTTTTCATTATCTTTGCTATCAAAATAAAACTTTATTTGTATGGAAAAATTAGACAACGAAAACATGAGCTTACCGGAAAACGCTCAGCGTGAATTAGCTCCTGGTGAGGTTTACAAACCTATTTTATCTGCCGATAAGAAATATAAGGAGGTGACGGTTTGGTCTGTCACGATCGGCCTTTTGATGACGATATTATTCTCAGCTGCAGCTGCCTATCTCGGCTTGAAGGTAGGACAGGTCTTTGAAGCGGCAATCCCTATCGCCATCATAGCCATCGGTCTTTCCGGCGTGGCAAAGAAAAACGACGCTCTATCACAAAACGTCATCATACAATCTATCGGCGGCTGCTCCGGCGGCGTGGTGGCTGGCGCCATCTTCACATTACCTGCTTTGTATATCTTACAAGGTAAAGGCTACGAAATAGAAATCAATTATATGCAAGTATTCCTCGCTTCTTTGTTGGGCGGAATCCTCGGAATACTTTTTTTAATTCCTTTCAGAAAATACTTTGTCAAGGAACAACATGGTAAGTTCCCATTTCCTGAAGCCACTGCCACGACACAGGTACTCGTTAGTGGACAAAAGAAAGGCAAGGATTCTTTGTTGTTGGTCGTCAGCGGTTTGATTGGTGGTGTCTATGACTTCCTCGTCTCTACATTCGGCTTGTGGACTGAGACTCTTTCAACTAAGGTAATGACATGGGGACTTGCTGTAGCCGACAGCGCAAAACTGATGTTTAAGGTAAATGTCGGTGCTGCTGTCCTTGGTCTGGGTTATATCATTGGATTGAAATACGCTTTTATAATATGCTGCGGTTCAATGTTGGTTTGGTTTGTTATCATTCCTGGAATGAATCTCTTCTGGGGCAATGAAATCATTGACCTTATGAATTCCGGTATCACAATGACAATAGGACAGATGGAACCGGAGATGATATTTAAAGAATACGCACGTCATATCGGTATCGGCGGTATCGCGATGGCGGGTGTCGTAAGTATCATAAAATCATGGGGCGTCATCAAGTCATCGGTAGGTTTGGCAGCCAACGAATTTAAAGGAAAGAAAAATGATGTAAAAGCATCACGCACCGACAGCGACCTCTCGATGAAGTTCGTTGTCATCGGTATCGTTATTGTTTTAATCATCACTTTCTTCTTCTTCTGGTTCGGCGTGGTTCATAACGTAAAACACGCACTCGTGGGTATTTTGGTCGTTGCTGTAATCTCATTCTTATTTACTACAGTAGCAGCAAACGCTATCGCTATCGTTGGTTCAAACCCTGTTAGCGGTATGACGCTTATGACTTTGATATTAGCATCTTTAGTCATGGTAGCAGCTGGGTTGAGCGGCGCGATGGGAATGACAGCAGCCTTGATAATAGGCGGCGTGGTCTGTACAGCATTGGCTGTAGCAGGCGCATTCATCACCGACTTAAAGGTTGGTTACTGGATTGGAACTACACCTAAGAATCAAGAGATATGGAAGTTCGTTGGCGTTGCTGTCGCAGCAGCTACAGTGGCAGGTGTCATCATGGTTTTAAATAAAGCATACGGTTTTGTCGGCGACGATGCATTGGTCGCTCCACAGGCAAACGCTATGTCGGCAGTCATCGAACCAATGATGTCGGGTGGCAGCGCACCATGGTTGTTATACGGCATCGGCGCAGTCATCGCATTGATATTGACGGTCGCTAAGATTCCTGCATTGCCATTCGCACTCGGTATGTTTATTCCAATAGATTTGAATATACCTTTATTAATAGGAGGCGCAATATCATGGTATGTAAGCACACGCAGCAAAGACGAAGCACTCAACAATGCACGTAATAACAGAGGTACTCTCATCGCTTCAGGTTTCATAGCAGGTGGTGCCTTGATGGGTGTCGTCAGTGCGATCTTGAAGTTCGCTAACGTCGATTTAATCGTAAGAACAGCCGACGGAACAGCATTCGCACAAACACCATGGGCTTCTTTGGTAGCATTATTCATGTACGTCGCAATCATCATTTACATGATATGGGATTCCAAAAGAGCTAAAACAGAATAATAGACTTAATAATAATGTGGTTATGACAAAGATATTAATGCTTAAATTCGTCGATAGCACTTATAAAGAATGCGAAGTGACTGGAAGAGATATGGGCGGTGATGATGTTTACTACATGCCTTTATCGTCTTTGAAATTAGGAAGGGTAGCGTGGAATACAAATAACAATTACATAAATCATTATGTTGAGGTTTGTGAGTTGGGTACTGATTTTGTCGTTGTTGAAGTTTACAATTGGAGAGGAAACAAATTGGGCGGTCCTTATAAATTATATGCAGGCGACGAAAAAAGAGGTAGCTATTACTTTGGCGAATGGTCATATGGTTATTCCGTATCTATTGTATGGAGTGAAGTGAAATAAGATAAGATTAAAATAAATTAACATCATGGAAAAATTATTAGATAAATTTTTAAGATATGTCTCTGTCGATACAATGTCAGATCCTGAGTCAGAGACACAGCCAAGTTCAGAAAGACAATTCAACTTATTGAGAATGTTACGCGATGAGTTGGAAACAATGGGAATAAAAGCCGAGTTGGATGAATACGGTTATGTCATGGCGACTATTCCTTCTAACATAGAGAAAGAAGTTCCATCCATCGGTTTTATCGCTCACGTAGATACATCGCCAGATGCTTCCGGTAAAGATGTGAAGCCTCAAATCATCGAGAACTATCAAGGCGGCGACATCATGCTTAACGCAGAAAAAGACATCGTCTTGAAGGTCTCTGATTTCCCTGAGATGCAGAACTACATCGGCAAGACTATGATAACAACAGACGGAACTACTTTGTTAGGTGCCGATGATAAAGGCGGCGTTGCTGCTATCATGTATGCTGCTCAATATCTCATGGAACATCCTGAGGTAAAACACGGTGAGATAAAAATCGGTTTCACTCCAGATGAAGAAGTAGGTCGTGGCGTGGTGAAATTCGACGTCAAGAGATTCGGTGCTAAATATGCATACACCATAGACGGCGGCGAAATAGGGGAGTTGGAGTATGAAAACTTCAACGCCGCCGTCGCGAAGATTCATATTCAAGGTGCTAACATACACCCTGGTTATGCAAAAGGCAAGATGGTCAATTCAATGCAGATAGCAATGGAACTCAATGCTATGCTTCCTGTCGATCAACGTCCTGAGTTTACTTGCGGTTATGAAGGTTTCTATCATCTTACAGATATTAAAGGAACTGTGGAAGAGACTTCTATGCAATATATCATCCGTGACCATGACAGAGCTAAGTTCGAAGAAAAGAAAACTTTGATTAATTCTATCGTTGAGTTCTTAAATAAGAAATATAATGGCGCAGTCAAGGTTGAGATGAAAGACCAATATTACAATATGCGTCAGGAGGTGGAACCGCATTATTTCATCGTGGAGAAAGCTATTAAGGCTATAGAGATGGCAGGCATCAAACCAAAGGTACAACCTATACGTGGCGGTACCGACGGCGCAAACCTCAGTTTCATGGGATTGCCTTGTCCAAACATTTTCGCTGGCGGACATAACTTCCACGGAAAATATGAATATGTTCCGTTGGAAAGCATGGAAAAATCATCAGAAGTGATTCTGAATATTATTGGTTTGTTTACTATTAGTTGATAATAAATGTAGGGACGTATCATATTACACTTGAAAAATGAACGATATGTAATTGATGCGTCTCTTTTTTTTAGTCCATTAAATCTGTGATGAAATTCGAGGAGTTAGAGAAACATTTTTGGATTATTGCATTGACGTTCATAGTCGGATTAGGAATCTTTATCCATTATCCATATATGAATGAATTCCCGTCATTTATTCATGCCTGGTCGCAGTCTGACAGATATTCGATAGCGATAGGATTTCTCAACAACGACTTCGATTTGTTTCATCCGGAGACACTCATCTACAACAAGCAATTTCCACATTGGTGGACATACGCTTACGACAATACAATCACCTCCGTCGACTTTCCTTTGGTGGAATATATTGTCGCAATCGTAATGAAAATAACAGGCAGCACATCACCTTGGATTTTCCGAAGTTGCACATTACTGCTCTCATTCTTAGGACTATTTTTCCTTTATAAATTATCATTTCTGATAACGAAAGACGGACTGAAATCATTGTTAGTCATAGCAGTCGCGATGACATCTCCAGTCTATGCATATTATTCCAATGGATTCATACCTGGAATACCGGCACTTACATTCGCGATAATTGCATTATATTTCTATGTAAGATATTTGGATGATAAAAGGATAAAATCATTTATCGTATCATCAATATTTATAACCTTATCTGTCCTGATAAGAACGTCATTTGCAGTAATATGGATAGCGATATTATGTTATGAATTCTTGAGAATCATAAGAAAAGAGACGACATTTAAAGACAAGATACTTCCTGTCGGAATTTCTTTTGTTGTGTTTTTCTCCTATTATTTATGGAACAAACATCTTGCTGCGGTAAACGGAACGATGTTTCTGAGCGAGTTGATGCCATGTGAAAGTTGGAACGACTTTTGGCAAGAAATGACCAAAATGCTTAATAACTGGAAATTACATTACTTTGGTAAGATACATTATAATATATTCTTGTTGATAACAGTATTCGCA
Organism: Bacteroidales bacterium; assembly: GCA_045606705.1. GTDB lineage: Bacteria > Bacteroidota > Bacteroidia > Bacteroidales > F082 > Limimorpha. Next base: position 157,181 of record JAZUSL010000068.1, on the reverse strand, counting down.
TTGTTATATTTTATATTCAGCAAAATAGAAAACATAAGAGCGATTAAATCAGAAAGTGATAAATCATTATCGTTATGGGTTTTGTTTGCGATAACTATTTTAGGAGAAATGCTGTTTACTCTCGCTATGGCACTACAATTCCGCAATCACGATTATTATTTCATTGATACGTATTTCTTACCTTTTTTATTACTGCTGATATTGATTCTTAATATCTTACCGAGAATTAATAATTATAAGCGATTAATATTCTTCGGAATAATAACGATATTATTTATTTTGCTTATGACCGAAAATGTAAGCGAGATGCAGAAGCAAAGACGACGTAAATATTGGGCTCCAACGGCAGTAAGAACCATTAAGAACTATCAAGGTTCAGAGCAATATCTTGATTCTATCGGTATTTCTAAAGACGCTAAGATATTGACTTTATGGGCATATCCGCAGAGTACTCCATTCATTTTTATGAACAGGAAAGGATATGCGGAGATGTATTACGACAAGGAGAAACTAAATGCAGGAATGACTTTCGACTACGATTATGTCGTTATAGAGAAAGAACTTTACGATAAGGAAAAGAACGGCGAGTGGCGATACATATTCGAAGAGTTGGAGTATCATTCCGACAACGGCAAGATTATGATTTTTAAGAGGAAGTGAAGGGGTATTTATTTATTATCTGTCACCTTTTCTGGTTTATAATTCACCTGATGAAGAATTAAACATCTAAAAACCCCTGTCTCAACTGGGCATTACGCCTATTGTGGAAATACAGCAGAGTCTGTTTGTGCTTATATCAACGTTACAAAGAAACCGACAATGAACGCGAACTCTTGATATTAAATGAAATCAGAGCGTTGGGAGAGGAGTTGATGAAGACAGAATATAATAGACAACCTGTACGAATGCGCAGGTTGTCTATGTCTCATTGCTCAACAAAAATAAGTTTTTCGGTGTCATAGCCTTTTTCTTTTGCGACGCCGATAATATTTTGTAAGACGTCGTTAGATATTTGCGGCGTTCTTGATAAGATCCAGAGATATTTAGGAGAGTTGCCTCCAACTAAAACATATTGATAATCCTTGTCTATCATCAGCACGCGATAGTCAGAATAGAAGTTAAGGAAGAAAGATACGCGTAACAAACCGGAAGTATCTGTCGTTTTAGCCTTTCCTATTGTTTCCTTGAATTTACCGTCTTTATATCCGGAGTTGACGACTTGTATCTTGCCGTCGGGGAGGAGTTTGTAGTCGGCGGTGACACGTTGCATGTCGCGTTCGAAAATATGGTCGAAGCGAGCTATCTCGTACCATTTGCCGAGAAATTTGCTTAATTCGATTGGTACAGGTTCGTTGTCGATTTTGTCGGAACCGAAGAAACCTAAAAACATGAGGATAGAGATTGTTGTTTTCATAATTGTTGTTTTTAAGGATAAACGGGGATTTGGTGAAATTGTTCAATTATTGTGTAAATATAAAACTATACACAAAGTCTGTTGATACAGACAATAAAGTTTAAACCTTTTAACCTTAAACTCCTTAAACTAGAAAAGTCCGTTGACTTCTTAAAAAGTATTAACAAAACATTCATACTTTTATTAACATTCGTAAAAAAATGCATGAAAGTTAGAATTTTGTGCAGGTAAATGCTTGACGTTTTTAGCAAACTTTTATATTTTTGTCACGTTATACTCAATATGAAGACAAGAAGTGAATACATATCAATAATTGGATCGTTTTCAGATGTCATCAAGTCACAATTTGGTGTCACATCATTGAGGTTATTTGGTTCTGTTGCAAGAGACGAACAGACAATGACAAGTGATGTTGACGTATGTGTTGTAATGAAACCTAACATGATACAGAGAATACAACTGAAACATTTTTTAGAGAATCTTCTTGGTTGTAGTGTTGATATAATAAGAGAACACAAAAACATGAATGAAACTTTAAAGAGAGAGATTGAGCGGGATGGAATCGAAATCTTCACGGAATAATTTAGCATTAAGTATTTTAGAACAAATAGAAAATGCAATAGAGAAATTACAAAAAAGAACCAAAGACATAAGCAACGTTAACGATTTCCTACTTTCACCATCAGGAATGGAAAAGTTAGATGCAGCATGTATGTTATTGATAGCTATTGGAGAAAGTATCAAAGGATTTGATAAAGTTACAAACAAACGAATACTTTCAAAAGACACAACTATTCCTTGGAACGATGTCATGGGCGTCAGGGATATAATAGCACATCATTATTTTGACATTGATGCTGAAGAGATTTTTCATATAATTAAATGTGACTTAGAACCATTACTTGAATCGATAAGAAGGTTTAAAGCTATGCTGACAAACGATGATGAATGATGTAATTTTGTAATCATTCATTATTTGGGAATTTGCAAATTTACACTATCGTAAACGACCATTACGGTAATGAATATTACGATAACATTGTAGGTATGAGATTTTTTGATAAAGCTTGATAAGTAAGATGCGACCGTTATCTATTGTCCGTTGGCTTCTTTAAAAAAAATATTTTTTGTTTGTTGTCATATAATAATTTATACTTTTGTCGTCTGATAGAAAAAGAAAAACAGTTTAATTAAAAAACAATAAACTATGAACTCTGAACCAAGAACTATGAACAAGATAAACTCTAAAACTTAAAACTCACAACTTTAAAACTACTATGAACTATGAGCTATGAACTTTAAAAATTGTTGATTTTTGTTTGTCATTATCAGATAAAAATTATTACCTTTGCAAAGTAATCTTCAGGGCAAGGTGAAATTCCTTTCCGGCGGTGACAGTCCGCGACTTCCTTTTCAGGAACTGATTCGGTGAAATTCCGAAACCGACGGTGATAGTCCGGATGGTAGAAGATGTGCTAAAGTGTTTTGTTTTGCCCTGAAATTATTAATTAATTTTAGGGATTTTTTTTATGTCATACTCAAAACAAGATATCGAATATATGCGACGCGCCATCGAATTGGCTAAGAAAGGTGCCGGATTCGTGAATCCTAACCCGATGGTTGGCTGCGTCATTGTAAAAGATGACATAATAATAGGTGAGGGCTATCATGAATATTACGGCGGATTCCATGCCGAACGTAACGCACTGACAAAGAACGTAGCTGATTTTAAAGACGCTACTTTATATGTTACTTTAGAACCTTGCTGCCATCACGGAAAAACTCCTCCTTGCACAGATATCATCATCGAAAAAGGTATAAAGAAAGTCGTTGTCGGTCTCCTCGATCCTAATCCTCTTGTGGCTGGTAAAGGTATTTCCATATTACAGAATGCTGGAATTGAAGTCATAACAGGCGTGGAAGAGGATAAGATAAAAGAACTTAATAAGGTGTTCTTAAAATATATTAAGACAAAACGTCCTTACGTCTTGTTAAAAACAGCGATGACATTAGACGGTAAGATAGCATCTCATACGGGAGATTCCAAATGGATAACAAACGAGAAGTCGAGGCAGTTGGTTCATAAGTTGCGTTCCGAACTGATGGGAATAGTGGCAGGAATCGGCACTGTAAAAGCCGACGACCCGATGTTGAATTGCCGTTACGAGGGGCAACAGACAACGGACAACGGACAACAGGATTTGTCCACATCTGTAGAGACACACGGACGTGTGTCTTCTGTGCACAGATGTCATCAGCCGATAAGAATCATCGTTGATACAAAGGCGTCCATTTCATTGGATTCTCAAATCGTTAAGACAGCGAAGGAATATAGAACTATTTTAGCTGTCAGCGGTCAGCAGTCAGCCATCAGCAAATTGGAAATGTTAAAATCTTTTAACGTCGAGATTTTATGTTGTGAGGAAAAAGACGGTCATGTCGACATTAACGATTTGATGAATAAATTAGGTGAGATGGGCATCGATTCGTTATTATTGGAAGGAGGCGCAACATTAAACGCTGCATTTCTGGAAGCTGGTTGCGTTGATGAAGTTTACGCTTTCATCGCTCCTAAAATTATAGGCGGAGCCAACTCAAAATCGCCGATAGCTGGCAAAGGCATCGATATGATGAAAGACGCAATAATGTTAAAAGATATTAAGATAGAACAATTTGATAACGATATATTAATAAAGTGTAGAGTGTAGAGTGTAGGGTGTAGAGTAGTTGTAAGTTAATAGTTTTTAGTTGAGAGTATTTGGAATTAACTTTAAACTTTAAGCCTTAAACCTTAAACAAAAAAATATGTTCACAGGAATAATAGAAGAAATAGGAAAGATTAAGTCAATAGTGAGAAATGCCAGCAGCATAAAACTGACTGTCACGGCGAATAAGATAATGTCGGATATGCATATTGGCGACAGCATCTCTACTAATGGAATCTGTCTGACGGTAACGACTTTCGACAGTAATTCCTTCACTGTTGATGTTATGCCGGAAACGATGATGCTGACTAACTTCAAGAATCTTAAGGTTAACGACGCTGTTAATCTTGAACGCGCTATCGCCGCTAACGGTCGTCTCGGCGGACATATCGTCTCAGGTCATATCGACGGAGTAGGAACAATAATAAAAAAATATAACGACGACAAAGCGATAAGAATGTCGTTCGCTACAAAACCAGAGATTTTGGAACTCATAGTAAAGAAAGGTTCCATCGCCATCGACGGAATCTCATTGACAGTGACCGATGTTGATTCTACATCATTCTCTGTTTCTATAATAGAACATACACAAGGAGAAACGACATTGACATCGAAGAAGATCGGCGACACCGTGAATCTCGAAAATGACGTCATTGGAAAATACGTACAGAAAATGCTTGCGGGAAATACTTCCGCATCATCAAATAATAGTATTCTCGATTTATTGGAATCGAATGGATTTTAATCAGTAATAAACAAAAACATCATAAAATGGAAAACAGATTTAACACAATTGAAGAAGCTATCGAAGATTTGAGAAACGGTAAGATGATTATCGTTGTCGACGATCCTGACAGGGAAAACGAAGGCGATTTGATTTGTGCCGCTGAATTTGCGACTACAGAAAATGTCAACTTCATGGCTTCTTACGCCAAAGGTCTCATCTGTATGCCAATGAGTAAAGAATTGACACGCAAGTTGAAACTCAATCAGATGGTTACAGAAAATACCGACAACCATTGTACAGCATTTACAGTCTCGATAGATCATGTCGATACATCGACAGGTATCTCAGCGGTTGAACGTTCCATCACCGCGATGAAACTCGTTGAAGACGACGCTAAACCGGAAGACTTCCGTCGTCCAGGACACATGTTCCCTTTAGAAGCTCGTGAAGGCGGTGTCTTCAAACGTAACGGTCACACTGAAGCTACAGTCGACTTTATGAAAATAGCAGGTCTTAAGGAATGCGGTCTCTGCTGCGAAATAATGCGTGAAGACGGCACTATGATGAGAACGACGGAACTTTTGGAATTTGCCAAAGAACATAACTTGAAGATAACTTCTATCGCTGATTTAATTAGATACAGAAGAAGAAATGAATCGTTGGTGGAGAAAGTCACAGAAGCAGAACTCCCTACAAAATATGGTAACTTCGTGGCACACGGTTACATCGACAAGGTGACAGGCGACCATCATATCGCTTTGGTTAAAGGCGACATCTCAGGTGAAGAACCGGTTTTATGTCGTGTCCATTCTGAATGTCTCACTGGCGATGCTTTCGGTTCATTACGTTGCGACTGCGGAGAACAGCTTCAGGAAGCTATGCGCAGAATTGAAGCGAAGGGTAGGGGAGTCATACTTTATCTCAAACAAGAAGGCAGAGGTATCGGCTTGATAAATAAGTTGAAAGCTTACAAACTTCAAGATCAAGGAATGGATACTGTAGAAGCCAACCTCGCTCTCGGTTTCGCCGCCGACTTAAGAGATTACGGCACCGGAGCATCAATCCTGTCGGACCTCGGTATCAGCAAGATTACCGTAATGACAAATAATCCAACTAAGATAACAGGTTTGAATGCTTACGGAATTGAAATCGTAGGTCGTGAACCTATCGAGATGACATGCAACGAAAAAGACGCGTTCTATCTCTACACCAAATATAAAAAGATGGGACATATGCTTCACGTTAAAGATTTTAAAAATTGAGAATCTGAAAATCTGAAAACTTGAAAATTAAAAATTAGATATGATAATAACTCGTTGACTGTTGACCGTTGTCTGTTGACCGTTGACCAAAAAGATAAAAATATGAATATAATAGAAGGTAAATTACTCGCTGAAGGTCATAAGATTGCTATCGTGGCTGGACGTTTCAATGAAATCATTACAAATAAATTATTAGGTGGAGCCATCGACGCTTTCAAACGTCATGGTGGCGATGAAAACAACATCGACCTTGCTTGGGTGCCAGGTTCTTTCGAGATTCCGTTGGTAGCAAAGAAAATGGCTGAGTCTAAAAAATATGACGCCGTCATCTGTTTAGGTGCTGTCATCCGTGGAGCTACCGCTCACTTTGAGATGGTCGCTAACGAGACAACAAAAGGCATCGCTGCTGCAAGTTTACAAACAGGCGTTCCTGTAATCTTTGGCGTTCTCACAACCGACAATATTGAGCAAGCCGTTGAGAGAGCAGGTTCAAAAGCAGGTAACAAAGGATTCGAAGCAGTCACTACCGCTATCGAGATGATCAATCTTATGAAACAGATTTAAATCAATTGACAATTGACAATTAAGAGGCGCATCACATTGAAGCGCCTCTTTTTATGCAATCGTAAAGAGGTATCTCATTACATCTATGAAAGTGAAAGAGATGTAATTGATGTGTCTAAAAAATATAATCTTCTTATCTTTGCATCTCGTCAACAAACGATAAAATAAAGTGGACAAAGACTGTTGACCGTTGTCTGTTGACTGTTGTCAAAAAAATGTTAATTCTAATTAAGTCCCAACATCTTATATCCCATGGCGTTCAGTTGTACCGCCATTCCCATGAGGTACATCTGATGCAGACTTTCCATATATGCTTCCAGTGCTTCTTTTGTGCCTGGTTCCACGTTTTCCTTGCGTAACACGGTGTTAGTTATTGAAGCACATTCCGCCACGATGTCGGTCATTTTCTTGCATCCTTCCTCGTCGAGTTTTAGGACATCTTCTAAAATATATTCGTCCATTTCATCGTAACCACGTTTGTCGCGTATGCCTTCATATAAGGATAATGTGTTTAATGCGCCGTAAATCTCCCAGTCTTCGTCCCAGAATTTGGCGAGCGCCATTCCGAGGAACATAGTCCAACCTAATGAAACCATAGGATATTCGTTGAATTCTCTTACGCCGTCGGGGAGATAAGCATGTAGGAGCGCATCCCATTTTTCTTCAACGTCGGGACATATCGGAAAACGTTCTCCAACCACTTTTTCCTGTCGGAGATATTGTAATAATATCGATTTTAATTTATTGCCGTAATTTTCCATCGTTTTAAATCTTCATGTAGAGACACACGGATGTGTGTTTTCCTTATTTTTTTATCAATGCAAAAATAACAAAAAATATCATAAAAGTCTTTACGTTATCTTTTTAAAACATAGAAATTTTCATTATCTTCGCAAGATTATTTTCTATTATGGAATATTATAAACTTAATCAAATAAATTATGAGAATTAAATCGATTATTCTATTAGTTGTCATGGCGTTAACGATGAATGTCACGGCACAGGAAATTAAAGACTGGTGGAACGACGTATCAGTTTGCGAAGTTAATAAAGTCGCTCCTCGTACCAATGTGATTCCTTATCAGGATGAAGCCGGTATCAACAAACTTGATTACAGACAGTCGCCTTATTATCAATGTATCAATGGCATCTGGAAATTCAATTGGGTTGAGAAGCCTGCCGATAAACCGCAAGGTTTCTATGAAGTTGGTTACGATGTTTCTCAATGGGGAACGATACCTGTTCCAGCCAACTGGGAATTGAACGGTTATGGTATTCCTGTTTATATCAACCAACAGAATGAGTTTCCATCAAATCAACCATACGCTCCAACAGAATATAACCCGGTTGGATGTTACGTACATAATTTCAGTGTGCCAGCAGAGTGGGAGGGGAGAAAGGTTTACATCAACTTCGGTGCTGTGAAGTCAGCTTTCTATCTCTGGATTAACGGTAATTTCGTAGGTTATTCGGAAGACGGCAAAACACCTGCTGAATTCGATATCACAGAATATCTTAACAAAGAAGGTGAAAACACATTGGCTGTAGAAGCTTATCGTTTTTCTGATGGTTCATATCTTGAATGTCAAGACTATTGGCGTATGAGCGGCATCACTCGCGATGTGTTCATATATTCAAAACCAGAAACCAATATCTACGACTTTTTCGTAAAAGCTGGTCTCGACTCTAAATATTCTAATGGTATCTTCGATATTGCGATTGACCTTAACTACGGAAAGAAAGTCCCTTCAAAATTGATAGTTGATGTTGAGATAAATAGTTTTGAAGGCGCAAAATATGCTCTCAACAAATCTTATACAATGGAACTTAAGAAAAAAGACATCATAGCATTACAAAAATCAGAAGGTCATTCGGTATTGCGTATCAACAAAAATATCGGTCGAGTGGAAGCATGGTCGGCAGAGAAACCTAATCTTTATAATCTGACAATAAGATTGAAAGACAAGAAAGGCAATGTGATTGAAGTTGTTGGTGCTAAGATAGGCTTCAGAACCACAGAAGTAAAAGACGGACAATTGAAAGTTAATGGCAAACCTATCGTGATAAAAGGTGTTAACCGTCATGAACACGATGGAATGACTGGTCAATGTGTAACACGTCAAACTATGGAACGCGACATCCAACTTATGCTTCAACATAACATCAACACAGTTCGTACGTCACACTATCCTGTCGACATCTACTTTTATGAATTATGTGATAAATATGGCTTATATGTAATTGACGAAGCTAACAACGAGTCTCACGCTCAAGGTTATGGCGACGCTAGTTTGGCAAAAGATGAACGCTGGATTACTGCTTTTAAATACAGATGTAACAATATGATAGGCAGAGACAAGAATCATCCTTCAATTATTGTCTGGTCGCTCGGCAATGAATGCGGCAATGGTATCTGTATGGAAGAAGCATACAAGATGGTTAAAGATTACGACAACACTCGTCCTGTAATTAACGAACGTTCTCTTTATGAATATAACACCGACTTCATCGGCATAATGTATGCAAGTCAAAGTTATTTGGAAAAATTCGCTGAAGAAAAACTTGATTCATTGAATCGTCCTTTCATCATGGTTGAATATTCTCATGCAATGGGTAACAGCTGCGGCGGCTTGCAAGACTATTGGGATGTCATCAACAAATATGACCAGTTACAAGGCGGCTGTATATGGGACTGGTGCGACCAGAGCATAATTCAAAGAGATCCGGAAACGGGTAAGAAATGGTATGCCGCTGGTGGCGACCTCGGTGAATTGGAAGGCATTGGCAATGACGACAGTTTCTGCTGTAACGGATTGGTGACAAGCGACAGAATCCCTCATCATCACATCGCTGAAGTAAAGAAACTTTATCAGAATATCAATGTCGAGGCAATCGATGTTGAAAAAGGTATCTTCGAAATTCATAATGACTTTTTCTTCAGAAGAATGAATGAATTTGAATGTTCATATACAATCTACAGTAACGAAAGAAACAGATTACAGACAAAGGTACTTGATGATTTGCAAATAGCTCCTCAAACATCAAAGACCATAACGATTTCTATTCCAAAACCAATAATTAAAGAAGGTGATGAGGCTAAATTTGCCAAATTGGAATATTTCATTGAATTTTCATTTAAAGAGAAAAACGGTAACTCGATGAGACCTGCCGGAACAGAAATAGCATACGACGTGTTTAACCTCAATATCGATTCTCCACGTGGCGATAAACCTAAAGATCTTCCAAAAATTAAACTCGCTGATAATGATAAGGAAGTAGTTGTTTTAAATGATAAGTTCAGATTTGTCATCGACAAACAACAAGGTGTTCCAACTTCATTCGTCTACATTGGAGAAGAAATGTTGGCTGGTCCTATCAGACCTAACTTCTGGCGCGCCCCAACACTTAATGATGACGTTGACCGTAATGCGCTCCCTAAATGGTTGAACGCAAATCTTAACGAATTGAATATCGTTCCTAAGTCGATTAATTCCAAGACTATGAAGTCGGCTAATGGCGTTGATAAGGCTGTTATTACAGTTGTCCTCGACCATAAGAATTCTGCCGGTGAAACAATAATTACAACGGAACAGGTTTATGAAATCAATGGTAATGCTGATGTAGTAATTTCAACAAACGTTCAAGCAAACCACATGGTTACTACATTCCCTAAGATTGGTACGCAGTTCCTTATGCCAATAAATTACAATAAGGTCAAATATTTTGGTAAAGACACTGAAAACTATCCTGACAGAAATGCCTCAGGTAAGATTAATGTTTATGAAAAGAACGCATCGGAATTCTTCGAACTTCATGAAGAACCACAAGATAATGGTAATCACTCCGACACACGTTGGGTTGCTTTTATGAATGTTGTGAATGATCAGAAGTTAGGAATGTTAGTTACAAGCGACGAACCGTTTAACTTCAGTATTTATCAATATCCTGACAAGAACCTTTCTATCGCTGAAAGAATCAATCAGATGGAAACCGCTGATTATTGGACTATTAACATCGACTACAAACAAGCTCCTATAGGAACAGCGACATGTGGTCCTGGCGTGCTCGACAAATATGTGATTAAAAATGACGTTTATGAATATACAATCAGACTCCGTCCTTTCTGCAATAAAGATGCGAAAGAAGATAAGTTGTATAAAGAAGATGTAATCGGCGATTTCTCCAAGACTTCAACACCAACTATAACAACAAATATGGAGCGTTTTGATAAGGAAATGCAGGTGACACTCAGCAGTACTGATGATAATGCTAAGATTTATTATACATTAGACGGCAGTGAACCTACTAGAAAATCTAGATTATATACAAAACCATTTAATATCAACGAGAGCGTCGTAGTGAAAGCCAAAGCATACGCCGACGGTAAGTTGCCTTCTTTCACCTCTGTGAAGAAGTTTGAAAGAATAATAATAGCAGGAACAACATTTACTGAGTCTCCAAATCGTAATTATGCAAAAAACAGCGAAACGGCATTGATGGATAACAAAATAGGTATCGTTGGTAATTGGGGTGAAGATTGGTTAGGATTCTATGGCGTTGATACAGAGTTTATAGTTGAACTTTCCCAAGCCAAGGATATCAACAAATTATATATAGGTTATGGTATTTGTCCTAACGATTGGGTTTTGAAGCCAAAAAATATTATGGTATCAGTCTCGACAGATGGAAAGACATATACAGAAGCCAAGTATGCCGAATCACCAGTCTATAATTCCAATTCTATGGATGTCAGACGCAGAGAGGAAGCAAGGGTCATCTTGAATGCAAGTAACATCAAATATATTAAGGTAAGTGTTGAAGGATATAAAGTCTTACCGGAATGGCATGATTATGCCGGAGAGAAAGCATGGTTTATGCTTGACGAAATAAAAATCGACTGATAACTAAAAAACGGGGAACACTTAAAATGTTCCCCGTTTTCAATTTTCAACTTTCAATTCAAAGACGCCACAGGGGTGACGTCTCTACCATAATTTTCAACTTTCAATTTTCAATTATTTATTATATGGTATTCTGTTCGCTATAGATCGTCCGAGAGTTACTTCGTCGGCATATTCCAAAGCATCGCCGACAGAGATGCCTTTCGCGATGGTGCTGATGGTTCCCTTAAAATCTTTTAAGATTCGGGAGAGGTAATAATTTGTAGTGTCGCCTTCGATGGTTGCAGGCAATGCGAGAATTATCTCTTTGATGTCTTCGTTATGTGTCCTTCCTAAAAGTTCGTTTATTCTCAAATCGTTTGGAGAGACACCTTCGATGGGATTTATGATGCCGCCAAGAACGTGATATAATCCGTTGAAAGAGCAAGTGCGTTCAATGGCAAGAACGTCACGCATGTCAGCAACTACGCATAATAAAGATTCGTCACGTTTCGGATTTGAACAAATTGAACATAGCGGTTCGTCACTGATATTGTAGCAGCGTTTACATAAAACAATATTGTTTCTCATATCGCTCAAAGACTTGCATAATTGTTCTGTCCTGATTTTGTCTTCGCCCAAAAGATGTAACGCAAGTCGCAAGGCGGTCTTCTTTCCGACCCCAGGTAATTTCGACAATTCGTCAACCGCTTTTTCTAATAATATTGAAGAATATTCTGCCATGTTAATTTAATTCAGAATGCATAATTTTTTGTTCGATTTTTCGTTACAAAGATACGTTAAATATCAGGCGCAATAATTAATTATTTTTAACTTTGTATAAATTTAAAATCATGAAAAAAATATTAGCATTATTCTTATTAATATTGTTTAACGTTTCATTGTTTGCTCAGAATGATGTAAATAAGACTGATGATATGGGACGACGTCAAGGTAAGTGGATCGACTATCATCAGAACGGACAGATAAGGTATACAGGAGAATTTAAGAACAACGAACCAATAGGAGAATTCCTTTATTATTCTGAAAAAGGTGAACTTACTGCAAAAATTAATTATGAAAAAAGAAAAAGTAAGGATTTATCGCCTCAAATTTCGACTTGCGAAATGTATTCTCCTAGTGGAACTATAATGGCTAAAGGTAAATATCTTGATAAGAAAAAACATGAGCAATGGGAATATTATAGTGAAAACGGAGGTGTGTTGATTCTTAAAGAAAATTATGACAATGGTGTTTTGATAGGAACAGCTATCGCATATTCTCCGCTGACGCAAAATGTCATTGAAGAAACGGAATACTTAAATGGAATTAAGAATGGCGTTTATAATAAATATTACGACAACGGACGACCGATGGTTAAGGCATCATATAAAAATGATAAGTTGGATGGGAATTATGTCTCTTATTATCCTAATGGCGTTCCAAAAGAAGATGGTTTGTTTAAGGACGGTATTAAAATAGGGGAGTGGAAGACATACGATATGGAAGAGAATGTGGTTTCGGTTGATGTTTATGAACTATGAGCTATGAGCGGAGGACTGGGTTCGTGAATAGGAATGGGAGCGAGAGCGAAAAGAGGTGATTTTTACGTTAGTTTTTTTTATATATTTGCAAATGATAAATTATAATTTTATGAAAAGATTTTTTAAGACAATAGCATTGGTATCATTTTCTTTATTTTTATTAACAAGTTGTGGTGATAATCCTGAAAAGTCAAGGTTGTATTTAGATAAAGGTGTTGATTATCTATATCACTCACAGTTTGAAGAAGCGATAGAAAATCTTGATAAAGCAATAGAATATCAGTCGGACAATTCAGAAGCTTATTTCCATCGCGGATGTGCCAAATACAACAATTACCAAAAAGAAGAAGCCTTGCAAGATTATCTGAAAGCCATTGAGATAAACCCCAATTACCTTCAAGCATATTTTAATATCGGCATCTATTACAGAAGCATCAACGACCATGATATGGCTTGTTATTATTTCAAGATAGCAGAAGCTAAGGGTAGACCAAATATGGAAGATTATACAAAACATTGCCGCTGATGATAAAGACTGTCATTTGGGACTGGAACGGAACATTATTAGACGACCTCGACTTATCCTTAAATTCCGTTAACATTTTACTTGAAGAAAGAAACCTTCCTCTTCTTACAGAAGAGAAATATAAAAGTATCTTTACTTTTCCCGTAATTGAATATTATAAGGCTGCAGGCTTCGACTTCGATAAAGAACCTTTTGAAGTCCCTGCAAAACAATATGTAAGGATTTACAGAGACGGCGTAAGCGGTGTGAGACTTTTCCCTGATGTAGTCGACACCCTGACGTATCTTAAGGAAAAAGGTTATCGTTTATTAGTATTATCAGCAATGCGTGACGACAATCTGAAACTGATGATAGAATATGCAGGCATAACTAATTTCTTTGATGGTATTTTCGGTATTAAAGACAATTACGCTCGTGAGAAAATATCTTTAGGAAAACAACTCGTCAACGACCTCAATCTTAATCCTTCAGAATGTCTGATGATTGGAGATACCTTACATGATGCAGAAGTGTCGGAACACTGCGGATTCAATTGTATGTTATACTCAGGCGGTCATGTATCGCGTCGGCGTCTCGAAACAAAAAATCTAAGAATCATAGATAAGTTGCAAGAACTGAAGAATATACTTTGATATTTAGATGTGTATTTTTTCCACACTTTTCCACACTCCATAAAAAGAACGTCCGAATATTACCATTGATTCTGTTATATTTATAATTTATCCTATGCTGGTACAATCGTTGTTTTCATTGCATAGGATAATTATTTTAATATGGAAAAACTAAATTTATTTAAGAGATTTATCATCAAAGGTAAGAAAACTATCATCACTATTTTATTGCTTGCTATTGTCGCTATCGTAATCCTACAATTATTTAGGAAAGAAGAAGAGATTGAAGTCAATCCTGTTGTTGTAGTGAAGAAAGTGCATCAGGAAGATGTTGAGATTTACGGAGAATATGTTGGAAGAGTTAGAGCGCATCAATTTGTGGAGATAAGAGCTCGTGTTGAAGGTTATCTTGAAAAGATGCTTTTTGAAGAAGGTACTTACATCACAAAAGACCAACTTTTATTTGTTATAAGTCAGGACAGATATAAGGCTAGAGTCGATAAAGCAAAGGCTCAGTTGAAGAAAGATCAGGCTCAGGCAAGAAAGGCGGAACGCGACCTTGAAAGAATACGTCCTTTATATTCACAGAATGCCGCTAGTCAACTTGATTTAGACAATGCGACGGCAGCATACGAAACAGCGACGGCCTCGGTGTCGATGAGTGAGGCTGATCTGTATCAAGCAGAATTAGAACTGGGATATACTACAGTGAATTCTCCTATCTCAGGTTATATCAGCGAGAGTCTGGTTGACCTTGGAACTTTGGTTGGTCCAGGTGCGAAGTCGCATCTCGCCACGATAATCAAGATGGATACCGTTATGATTGACTTCAGTATGACTGCTTTGGATTATCTTAAATCTAAAGAGAGAAATGTTGAGTTGGGACAAAAAGACACCACTCGTTCATGGCAACCTCATGTCACGATTACATTAGCTGACAATACGATATATCCATATCAAGGTCTTGTCGATTTCGCCGCTCCTGAAGTTGATGCTCTTACAGGGACATTCTCAGTTCGCGCTGAGATGACAAATCCCGACAGAGCGTTGTTGCCAGGACAGTTTACCAAAGTCAAACTTCTTCTCGATGTGAGAGAAAATGCTAATGTGGTTCCTCTTAAATCTGTTGAAATTGAAAAAGGTGGTGCTTATATATATGTGCTTAGAACAGATTCTACTGTAGAAAGACGTTTTATAGAAATAGGTCCTGAAATTGGAAATAATATTGTGGTTGAAAGAGGTTTGAGCGCAGGTGAATTGATAGTGACTGAGGGATATCATAAATTGAATCCTGGTGATAAAGTTGATTTCTATTTTAATAACTATGAGCAATGAACTTTGAACTTTGAACAAAGACGCTGATATAGATACTGACTAATTATTCACTAAATTAATTTAAGATGAAAGTTTCGTTTTTTATAGATAGACCTGTTTTTTCTATAGTTGTTTCGATATTGATTGTCATTGTAGGTTTCATCGGCTTGACGATGCTTCCTATAGACCAATATCCACAGATTACACCTCCTGTCGTAAAGATAAGCGCGTCATATCCTGGAGCAAGTGCCTTGACAGTAGCACAGTCTGTTGCAACGCCTATAGAACAGCAGCTTAACGGTACTCCAGGAATGTTATATATGGAATCCACAAGTTCTAACTCGGGAAGTTTTTCCGCGACAGTCACTTTCGACATCAAGACGAATCCGGAACTTGCAGCTGTAGATATTCAGAATCGTATCAAACTCGCGGAGTCGCGACTTCCTGCTGAGGTGGTACAAAACGGTATCAATGTAGAACGTCAGTCGCCAAGTCAGCTTATGACGATATGTCTTACATCGTCTGACCCTAAATTCGATGAGATTTATCTAAGCAACTTCGCGACACTTAACGTTGTAGATTTGATAAGACGTATTCCGGGAGTGGGGCGTGTTTCCAATATAGGTAGTCGTTATTACGCCATGCAGATCTGGGTACAACCTGATAAATTAGCGAGTTACGGTATCACTATTGCCGATCTTCAGAAAAGCCTCAAAGACCAAAATAGGGAATCAGCAGCAGGTGAATTGGGTAAGGCTCCTATGTTTGATGTTGACGTAACGACACCTATCACAACGCAAGGTCGTCTCTCAACAGTAGCGCAGTTTGAAGAGATTGTTATAAGGGCAAATCCCGATGGTTCTTTAATCAGATTGCGCGATGTGGCTAGAATCTCTCTTGAAGCACAATCGTATAATACTGAGAGTGGCATCAACGGTGAGAATGCCGCTGTTCTCGGAGTGTATATGCTTCCGGGAGCAAACGCCGTTGAAGTGGCAAACAAAGTAAAAGAGACGATGGAGGAGATAAGCCTTAACTTCCCTGAAGGAATGACATACGAGATTCCTTTCGACATGACGACATATATCTCTGAATCCATCTCTGAAGTCTATAAGACCTTGTTCGAGGCTTTGCTTCTCGTTATCCTCGTGGTATTCCTTTCTTTACAAAGTTGGAGAGCTACGTTGATTCCTCTTATAGCAGTACCAATCTCCTTGATAGGAACATTCGGCTTTATGCTGTTATTCGGTTTTTCTTTAAATATTTTAACATTATTAGGATTAGTGCTTGCCATCGGTATTGTCGTTGACGACGCCATCGTTGTAGTTGAAAACGTGGAACGCATCATGGAAGAACAGCATATATCCGCATATCAGGCGACGAAACAAGCGATGGAGACTTTGGTGAGTCCGCTCATCGCAACGTCATTGGTATTGGCTGCCGTATTCGTGCCGGTAAGTTTCCTCGCCGGAATAACAGGTATCTTGTACAAACAATTCACAATAACCATCGTGGTTTCAGTTTTGATTTCAACAGTAGTGGCTCTCACATTAAGTCCTGTGATGTGTTCCTTGATATTAAAGCCGAAAGAAAACAAGAATCCTAATGTCATCTTCAGAACAATTAACAATCTTCTTGCTAACGGAGAAAACAAATATGGAAACATCATCTCACGAATTGTTAGAAATCCTAAGCGAGTCTTCTTCTGGTTCGGACTCGTCCTTATCTCTATCGTGATGCTTCATAAGATAATACCTTCGAGTTTCTTGCCTGTTGAAGACCAAGGATATTTCACCGTTGAGTTAGAACTTCCAGAAAACGCAACTTTGGAACGTTCTCGCATTGTAGCTGACAGAGCAATCGATTATCTCATGACTTTAGACGAAGTGGATTATGTACAAAGCGTAGTCGGTTCAAGTCCTCGCTTGGGAACAAGTCAGTCGGCAACATCATTGACGGTAATTCTAAAACCATGGCAAGATAGAGATAACACAACAATACAAGAAATCATGGATAAGGTGAGAAAAGAGTTCTCTCGTTATCCGGAAGCTAAGGTGTATCTGTCACTGCCTCCTGTAATTCCTGGTCTTGGCTCATCAGGCGGTTTCGAGATGCAGTTAGAAGCTCGTTCCGACGCTACATTCGAAAACCTCGTAGCTGCGACAGATACCTTGATGTATTATGCATCAAAACGTAAAGAATTGTCTGGACTTTCTTCTTCCTTAAAAGCAGATATTCCTCAACTTTATTTTGATGTCGATAGAGATAAGGCAAGACTTGCCGGCGTACCAATGTCAGACATCTTCTCCACGATGAAGGCTTATACCGGAAGCGTTTACGTTAACGACTTCAATCTTTTCAACAGAGTTTATCGTGTCTATATACAAGCAGAAGCAGATTATCGTCAGTCGCAGAACAACATAAACCTTTTCTTTGTGAAAGGAAGTAACAACTCTATGATTCCATTGACTTCGTTGGGAACGACATCATACACTACCGGACCGGGAAGCATAACTCGTTTCAATATGTTCAACAGTGCTGTTGTAAGAGGACAAGCTGCTCAAGGTTATAGTTCTGGTGAAGCTACCGAGATTATGGAAGAACTGGTTGAGAAACATCTGCCAAAGAACATCGGTGTTGAATGGAGCGGGTTGACTTATCAGGAGAAACAAGCAGGAGGGAAGACTGCCGTTGTCTTGGGATTGGTGTTCGTTTTTGTATTCTTGTTCCTCGCTGCTCTTTACGAAAGCTGGACGGTACCTATAGCAGTGTTGTTGTCGTTGCCTGTGGCGGCTCTCGGTTCATATCTCGGAGTATGGATGTGCGGCTTGGAAAACGACATATATTTCCAGATAGGTCTCGTCATGCTTATAGGTCTCGCCGCTAAGAACGCGATCCTGATCGTGGAGTTTGCTAAGGTGATGGTCGATGAAGGTGATGACGTTGTGAAAGCTGCCGTTACTGCCACACGAAAGAGATTCCGCCCTATCCTTATGACCTCGTTGGCATTCATCTTAGGATTGATACCATTAGTATTATCATCAGGTCCTGGTTCCGCCAGCCGTCAAGCTATTGGAACGGGAGTATTCTTCGGGATGATATTCGCCGTCATATTCGGAGTGATACTCGTGCCGTTCTTCTTCGTTATAGTTTATAAAATTAAAAACAAATTTAAAAGAACTCAATTATGAGAAAATATATAATTATAATAGGTGCTTTATTTTTCTTTTCTTCATGCAAGATAGGAAATGAATATGCGAGGATGGACTTCGATATGCCAGAGAATTATTCCGAATATCTTGCTGACACAACCTGCTTCGCCGATATGAAATGGTGGGATGTCTATGCTGACACTAACTTGCAGAATCTCATCAATTCCACTTTGGAAAATAACAAAGACATGAAGATTGCCGTCGCAAAGGTTAAAGAGATGGCTGCAAAAAAACAGATTGACTTCGCTAATTATTTCCCTCAGATAAACGGTTCGGCATACGCACAAAACGAGGGACTTAACTATGGAGGTGACGATTATAAAAATGATTTCGAATTCGGAGTTAAGGCTAACATCGCATGGGAACTCGATTTATGGGGTAACATAAGATGGGCTAACGAAAGAAGTATGGCTGAATATTTTTCAACAATAGAAGGACAACGCGCTTTGATGATGAGTCTCGTGGCAGAAGTAGCTGAGAATTATTTCGACTTGATAGCTTTGGATAATGAATTACGCATCGTGAAACATACTTTGATTGCTCGTGAAGAAGGCGTGAAGTTGGCAAAGATTCGTTTTGAAGGAGGCTTGACAAGCGAGACATCATATCAGCAGGCACAATTAGAATATGCTATTACTGCTGCTATGATTCCCGATTTGGAAAAGAAGATTGCTATAAAAGAAAACGAGATCCTAAAACTTGCCGGGACTTATCCTGTTAAAGTTCAAAGAGTAGGAATACAAAACAATCTCTTGCTCCCTGATTCCATTCCGTTGGGATTGCCTTCCGATTTGTTGGAACGTCGCCCTGATGTTAAGATGGCAGAGCAGAAACTTATCGCAGCCAACGCCTCCGTCGGATTGAGTTACACCAATATGTTTCCGAGAATAGTCCTGAATCCTGTTGTCGGTTTTGAGACTGACGAGTTTGCGGCAATGTTGTCATCACCAATGTTTTTCATCGGTGCCAATCTTATGTCACCGCTTTTCAATATGAATAAAAACCGTAACAAATATAAGGCGCAGCAATATGCCTACGAACAAGAATGTTACAGATATGAGAAAGTTGTTATCTCTGCTTTCTATGACGTGATGAACGCGATGGTTGAGTTTAACAAGATAAAGGAGATATACCAGACGCGTCTTATGGTCGAGCAGTCGGCTAAGGTGACAATGGAACT
This sequence comes from Bacteroidales bacterium, assembly GCA_045606705.1. Classification (GTDB taxonomy): domain Bacteria; phylum Bacteroidota; class Bacteroidia; order Bacteroidales; family F082; genus Limimorpha. The sequence goes on along the minus strand of JAZUSL010000068.1, from coordinate 137,242 downwards.
TGCACAACTGCAATACATCAACGGCGTCATTGGTTATCTCGACGTTCTGGATGCTCAGAGAAACTACTTCAATGCGCAGATTAGTCTCAGCAACGCATATCACGACAAGCAAGTTACGATGGTAAATTTGTATAAAGCGTTAGGTGGCGGATGGGAATAATGCAAATTATTTTTATAGAAATATAGTCACCTTTAATTTTTTTATAAAACAAAATTTAATATTTGGTGTTTAGAAGAAAAACATCAAATATTATGAAACCTAAATTATTGACATTAACTTTGCTTTTGGTCTTGAGCGGCAGCGTGTTCGCACAGAGTGCCGCCAAGACTCAGCGTATGGAGCGACGTGCAGAACGAAGAGCACGTCAGGCTATGGAACTGGCACAATCGCGTGCCGAGATGATAAAATTGGTTAAAGACACTACCTTCGTGTTGGAAGCCAATACCTTCATCGGTCCGTTCGGACAAGAGTCGCCGGTATCATCATTTCAAAATTATTTCGCCATCATTGGCAATAAGGTATCAATAAGCATAGAATTCGACAATCCGGTGTCGTCTTCTGTGGCAGCGCCATTGGCATGGTATGGTCCCGGTGTTCCGGGAATAGGTCCTGGATATTCGTCACCAGGATGGCCTGGTTGGAATTGGCAGTCGTGGGACACTCCGAATACTCCGGCGACATTGGTGTCATATAACGTAGATATGTCAGATACTGACGGACCTTTCGTCATAACAGGTTCATTCAGAACATGGACCGGTGTCATTCCGGTAAACTTTAAGATGTATATACAAGCAAATGGTACTGGCAGAATGATATTTTTCTCCAACGATGGAGGACAAGTGACATTCACCGGAGATGTCGTCTCTCCTGATAACGCATCAACAATATATCCATTGCCATGATTTAGAATTTATATATCGATTTTTATACTCATAAATCATTGTGAAAAAAAGTCATCATATGATGGCTTTTTTTTTATTTAAAAGTTTGATATTTGTAAAAAAAATATAAATTTGCAAGATATTCATTTAAATACATTTGACTATGAGAAAAATAATATTATCATTGCTATTTGTAATAGTATCAGTGAGTTTGATGGCACAAGCCAAAAAACCAACCATCATGGTGATACCGTCTGACGCATACTGTTCACGACATGGTTATACAACAGAGTGGATTGATGAAAACGGAAATAAAAATGTTGTGTCGGATATCGCCAACATATTCAAGCAAGATGATATAGAAGACTTGCGTCTCGTAATATCAGAATTGTCTCAGATAATGGCGGAAAGAGGATTCCCGTTGAAAGACTTGGAACAGACATTAAAGTCAATACAGCAAGAAACAGTAGAGATGGGACTTCTTGAAAGTTCATCGTCAGGAGCTTATGTAACAGAATCGATGCTTGATAAAGTAAAGAGAACAGCAAAAGCCGATATCATTATCGATTTGGATTACACAGCGATGCAAAAAGGTCCTCAACGTTATATCTCATATAATATGAGAGGATTGGATGCTTATACAAATAAGGTAATCGCTGCAAATTCAGGCGTCGGAGACCCATCAACAACAGCACCTCTAAACCTTTTGTTGGAAGAAGCTGTGCTAAACTATATGGATTCGTTTTGTGCACAACTTATGTCACATTTTGAAGACATGGCACACAACGGTCGTGAGATAGTTATGAAGTTCAGGGTATGGGATAATGCTGACGTTAACTTTGAATCGGAATTCGATTTCGAAGATGAATATCTTGAATTAACAGACATTATCTCATATTGGATGGAAGATAATACTGTTAATCATGCGCCTACAAGAACCAATGCTACAGAGAATTATCTTGTGTTTGAACAAGTTAGAATACCACTCTATAAAGAACGTAACGGAAGACAGTCGGCTCTTGATGCAAGAGGATTCGCAAACGGAATCAGAAGTTATCTAAAAAAAGAACCTTTCTTAATAGAAAGTAAGATTTACGAACGTGGACTTGGCGAAGTCTGGATTATAATAGGAGAGAAGTGATATGAAACAAATAAAGTCATTGCTTTTAGTATTAATGATAGTAGCATTTGTTAATACTATTGAGGCACAAACGATAAGAGTGTTGCCTGTATCTTCAGAAAACATAAGCGAAAATGCAGCTGAAATGTTATATAACAGATTAAATCAAGCTGTGTCATTGAATGGAATGGCGTCGACAGATAATTCAAATAAATTTCTGCTGATTCCTTCTGTTACCGTAATATCAATAGAACCAACACCATCAGTGCCTGTTCAATATGTCGCAGAAATAGAGATTTCATTATTCTTGGTAGATAACAGCAGAAAGTTGATGATGTCTCAAGAGATTTTGACAAAAAAAGGCGTTTCTGTAGATGAAACAACAGCTGTATTAGAGGCTGTTAAATCCCTTAAAGGCCGTGATCCTAAACTTAAGAAAATGATAGTCAATGGTAAGAATAAGATACTAGACTATTATAATTCTGAATGTGACAAGGTTATGCTTACCATCAGCACATATCTTGAAATGGGAATGTATGACGAGGCTCTCAATGAACTTAACGCAATACCTCAGATTGACGCTGAATTGGATTGCTACAAAAACTCTATCAATATCTTGAGTCAGATTTCTGCAGAACAACAGGCAAAGTCAAATGCTAATATAAAGAATGAGAATCCTGATGTTTCATGGATTAATGAATAATGATATGAAAAAGAATCTTATAATATTGATTATGTTCTTTCTGCCAATTTTGACAGTGGCTCAGAAAGATTATAAACTTGTAGAACAAAATCCAAGTAAGAAGCCTAGTTGGATGACAGAAGGTACGGGAAAAGGCGTATTTATGGTACAGGCTAATAAGATGGCAAGTCTGGAAGAAGCTCAAAACGCAGTCATGTCATCTCTCTTGAATAGTATAGCATCGTCAATATCAGTTCATGTCACGAGTGAAACTGTTGATCAAATAGACTGGGAAGTCGTTGAACTTGATGGAAAAACACGTGAGGAATATATACAAACAATAGAAACCAATACAACATTGAAAATCGCTAAGATGCCAGCGCTTCAAGGTATAAGTCTTTCAAAAGCAGAGGTGTATTGGGAACGTTACGTACATAAAAAGACTAAAGAGTCATATTACGACTATTATATCCTATATCAATTCTCGGAGTTTGATTTACAAGAACTTATAGAAGCATATAATGAACAGGAAAAGGCGATTAATGATAAAATAGACAATTACAAAAATGTTCTTCCTGAGATAGATGATATCGACGTATTGTTGGAAAATGTTTCCCATATGAAAGCGATGAAGGAAGAATATAAAGACGATTACGCAAAATGCTCTAAATTAGAAGCTACAATTGCAGCCTACGATAAGACCATAAAAGATATCTATATCGAAGTAGTTGAAATATATAATAATGATAACAAAGGAAGCATGGTTATCCAACTTATGCATGGCGAAAAGATAATGAAGACAAAGTCATTGCCGCAATTGAGAAGCGAATGTGTAAGAGACTTCAACAAGAAACATATGGGAAATCAGATTAGAATGACTTTTAATACATTCGATTGCTTTGAGCAGGATGATAACTATATTGAAGTTCGTTTCAACTTCGGAAAGAGAAAATTATCAAAGAAAATTAATATTGAATTATAAATTATAAGCTTATGAAAAAGATATCTATTTTATTCGCGCTGATCATAATATTAACATCCGTTGATATAACATGCGCACAATCGAAAGATGTATTGAATCAAACTAAGAAAAAAAGTAAAAGTGAATGGAACACTGCAAGTGAAGAGGTTATTTCTAAAAAGAAAAAACAAAACCAAACCGTTACAAATACGGATTTTGAATCGGCAGAGGAGGATGCTTTTGAAACAGCAGGTATTGTGGTTCTTAATAGCTGTGAAGAAGATATTACGGTAGAATTTGTATCATTAGTCGGCTCAAAAGCATCACAAACAGTAAATGTCACGATTAAATATACAAACCATAACGTAAATACTAGAATGAAGGTAAGAAGCTTCAAGGCTTATAACGAAGAAGGTGACATGTTTACTGATTTGTATCCTGTAGAAGACCGAGAAGCTATAACGGACGTTCCTATCAAATTAAAATGGGAGGTAGGACAAATGCTGCCTTCACGAAATTCGAAGCTTACAGTCATGACATTTGAGATTAATGACTGCACTATAGAGATAAGAAATGTACCAATAGAATGGAAATAATATGAAAAGAATAAGTTTATATACAGCGGCATCATTGATATGTATGTTGTTAAGTTCATGTTCGATATTGAATATGAGTAAGTCAGAGTTTCCAGTAGTCAATGCTTGTGAGGAAGATCTTACTGTTGAATTAGTTTCTCTTATAGGAGATAAGACGTCACAGAATGTTTATATCACGATAAAATTTACTAATCACGATATAAATCAGACCAAACAGATTAGAGACTTCAGAGCCTATACAATTGATGGAGACATCTTTTCTGATAGTTATCCTACAGATAGCTTTGAGACACTTACGGATGTGCCAGTGAAGGCTTCATGGGAAGTCGGTCAGATGCTGCCAAAGAAAAACCCAAAACTTGCGGCATTGAGATTCACGATAAGCGGATGTGACATTGAAATGAGAGATGTTCCGATCAAATGGAAAAATTTAGAAGATAAAAACAAATAAAAAGCGGATGCCGAAAAGCAAAGAGTAGGCGTAATTAAAAAATTAACAAAATGAAAAAGATTTCTTTATTCTTAGGAGCAGCATTATTGACTTTAGTAATGGCTTCTTGCGGTTCAGAAAAATCTGTAACATCAAATCTTCCTTGTCCTGATTGCCAAGCAACAACAGAAGTATTTAAATACTTAGGTCAACATGTTGCAACAGGTGACAGACAAATTCAACAAGCACGTTCAATGGCTGCTAACACAGCTCGTAAAGAATTGGCTGCAATGATTGAAGCAACAATCAAACGTGTTGTAGATGACTATACAAGCGAATATATCGATGGTGAAAACAGCGAATTTAAACAACGTGTTCAAGACATCAGCCGCACAGTTATCCAACAAAAAGTTAACGGCACACCTCCAACATGTGAAGGTACAATGCCAGGTAGCACTCCAGGTAACACAATTTGCTTTGCTTGTGTTGAATTGACAGGTAAATCAGTGTTAGATGACATCGCATCACAAATCAACGATGATGAAAAACTCAGAACAGACTTCGAATATGAAAAATTCAAGAAAGTTCTCGAAGATGAAATGAGCAAATTATAATTATTGAATTAATTTGAAGACACTATTACTCATAGTCTTGCTGTTGATTGCAAGAACATTGAATGTTAAAGATACGGGGGAAACAATAATTTCCCCCGTATCTGGTGGTGTCGATATTCCCAACTGGATCAATAATAAAGGATTTATAGGAATATCCGATCCTATTAAAGATACCGTCATGTCATACAACCAAGCCGTCAATAGAGCGCTGTTGTTGTATGTATTGAGTAAAAATGTTGAGTTCTCGTCGGTCTATGAATATTATTACCTTAATGCCGATTTGAACCACAATAATCACGATAACCAAAAATCACACTGGATTGCAGATTTCGAAACTTCCTTGAAAAGCATTCCTTATAAGGTTAAGAAAACATACCGTACAAAATATAATGAAACCATAGTCTTGATTTCGATCATAGAAGATACAGATGAAAACTCATCGTGGTTTACTTCAGTCACAGATACCGCCGACATTGATGTGTCTGGCTCTTTTATGTATCATTATGAATATCATAACGGAAAAAATGAATATGGAGAAAAACAACTCCTGAAGATCATATCATCTGATACAATTAAATCCATGAACTGGTGTTCTACAATATCCGGTAATAATTATTCCAAGATAAGCTCTTACGACGAAACGGTATATTCTCTGAAGAGATTATCTCCGATATATAACGACTACGGAAAAACAAATGATGACATGATCTTTTCCAAAAATGAATACGGTTTATGGAATAGTTTGATTGATACATACTTTCAAGCACTTACATTATTTGAATCTAATAGTGTCGTAGTCGAAAATACGACAAGACAAATAACACATGAAAATAATGGAGCATATACTGATAAGAATCAGGATATATCACGTTTGGTTATGAGAACAATCATCTCATGCTCACTTAAGACGCTTTCGTTGAAAAATAATAATCTTTATGCTGATTGGGAGATAATTGAGAAATGAAAAAGATATATCTTTGCACTTTGTTTATACTAATAATGAATATGTTGAAAGCTCAAAATGATGATTGCTCTGACTATTGTTCAGATAATTGTTATTACAGATATACAGCATCAGGGTATCAAGATATAATTAATGGTAATCATTCAAAAGCCCGTAACGAATCATATAAAATGGCGAATATAACTGCAGTCGCTGAATTGTCTAAGATGGTATCATCAACAGTGACTCGTGTAATGGAAACCATGACTATGGAAGATGATGCCTTCTTTTATGAGATGTATTCTGATACTGCTTTGATTTCTTCATATAAAGTGTTTAAAAATATAAAGACAATTTGTCGATCGGAAACAAAACTAATCGGCAATACTTATGTTACTTATGTGACTAAAGAGATAAGTTTGGATAACATCTGCAATATGATTCAATTTAAGAAAGAAACAGATAAACAAAGATTCAGAAAATTATTAGAAAAGAAATAAAGTTTAAATTTTAGTATATGACACACAAAGGTTTAACAAATGAGCAAGTTGAAGAAAGTCGTAAGAAGCATGGCTCTAATGTTTTGACACCACCAGAAAAAGAATCTCTCTGGCATCAGTTTTTAGAAAAATTTAAAGATCCTATCATCAGAATCCTGTTGATAGCGCTGGCACTATCAGTGGGTGTTTCTCTTTATGAGTTCTTCGCTCACGATGAAGGTCTCTCCGTCTTATTCGAACCGATAGGAATCTTCGTGGCTATCATGCTCGCCACTTGCATCGGCTTCGCCTTTGAAGTTAGCGCTAACAAAAAATTTGAAGTTCTTAATAAAGTCAGCGATGACGAAGAAGTGAAAGTGGTACGTAACGGAAACATCACTGTCATCGGTCGTAAAGAGATAGTCGTAGGCGATGTCGTCATCATCGAGACAGGCGATGAAGTGCCAGCCGACGGTGAACTCATCGATGCTTTCTCACTACAAGTCAATGAGTCTGACCTCACAGGTGAACCAATGGCAACAAAAACCATCGACCCTAAAGACTTCAAACATGACGCCACTTATCCTTCAAATTACGTCCTCCGCGGAAGTAAGGTCATCGACGGTCATGGCGTGATGATAGTCGACAAAGTAGGCGACGCAACAGAATGGGGTAAGGTCTATCAAGGCTCACAAATTGAAAACAACATTAAAACTCCTCTCGACAACCAACTCGATCATCTCGGAAAGATTATTACAGTAGCAAGTTATATAATAGCAGGAATTATCTTGGTGATGCGCCTCGTGATGTTCTTCACCTCTGGTGAGACATTTGAATGGCTCGGCTTCGCACAATATCTCCTCAACACCTTGATGATGGCTGTGACAATCATAGTCGTCTCTGTTCCTGAAGGTCTCCCTATGAGCGTTACCCTCAGTTTGGCTTTAAGTATGAAACGTATGCTTACAGCTAACAACTTAGTGAGAAAGATGCACGCCTGCGAGACAATGGGTGCAGCTACCGTTATCTGTACAGACAAGACTGGAACTCTTACTCAAAACCAAATGAGCGTTAATGATATGAGTTTCCTCGCTCTTCCTGATAAACAATTATCTGATAATGAAATAAGCAATCTCATCAAAGAAAGTCTCGCTCTCAACACAACAGCTTTCTTAGACTTCAGCGATGAGAAAAAGATTAAAGCTATCGGTAATCCTACAGAAGGTGCTTTGTTGCTTTGGTTGAATAAGCAAGGCGTTGATTATATGCAACTCAGAGAAGGAGTTAAGATGTATCAGCAGGTGCCGTTCTCGACTAAGTATAAATTCATGGCATCTATAGTAGAGTCGCCAGCGATGGGAAAACCGATATTTTATGTGAAAGGCGCTCCTGAAATCTTGTTGAAACATTGTAATAAGATAGCTACACCGGAAGGTAATGTCGATATTACTCCTTATCGCTTAGATGTTGAAAGACAACTCTTGGAATATCAAGGTAAGGCAATGCGTACTTTGGCTTTCGCTTATAAAGTCGGCGATCCTAACGAACAATCATTCGACCCTAATACAGATGATCTCGTAGCAGAAAACTTTATATTATTAGGTGTTGTTGCCATCGCTGACCCTATCCGTGGTGATGTCGCAGAAGCAGTGAGAAACTGTATGTCGGCAGGTATCGATGTTAAAATCGTCACCGGTGACACTCCAGGTACTGCAATCGAAATCGGTCGTCAGTTAGGACTTTGGTTAGGAACAGATTCAAAAGATGTAAATCATATCACAGGTAAAGACTGGGAAGCTCTTTCTGATGAAGAGGCTTTGTCGGTCATGCATAAGATTAAGATTATGTCGCGTGCACGTCCTATGGATAAGGAACGTCTCGTGAGATTGTTACAAAGTGATGGCGAAGTCGTTGCTGTTACAGGCGACGGTACTAACGACGCTCCTGCATTGAAGGCGGCTCAGGTCGGTCTCTCAATGGGCGATGGAACTACAGTGGCAAAAGAGGCTTCAGACATCACAATCCTCGACAACTCATTCAACAGTATCGCTCGTGCTGTGATGTGGGGAAGATCGTTGTATATCAACATCCAACGTTTCGTTGTTTTCCAAATGACTATCAACGTCGCAGCATGTCTCATCGTGATGCTCGGCGCATTGTTAGGAACAGAGATGGTTCTCACCGTGACGCAGATGCTTTGGGTGAACCTCATTATGGATACATTCGCTGCTCTCGCTCTCGCATCATTGCCACCTTCAGAAATGGTGATGAAAGAGAAACCGCGTAGCAGAGACGCCAATATCATCACGAAACCTATGATGTGGCAAATATTTGGTGTAGGTTTTTTCTTCGTCCTCTTTATGTTCGGTCTCGTACAATATTTCAAACATGCAGAAGTGACGACATTAACTGACTTCTCATTCGCGGAATATTTCAGAAATTATTTCAACTTCAATATTGCTTCACATGGCATCTCACCGATAGAACAAACTTATATCTTTACGATATTTGTGTTTTTGCAGTTCTGGAACTTATTTAACGCTAAGGCATTCCACAGCGATGGTTCAGCGTTTAAAGGATTGTTCAGAAAAGACGTCATCGCAGGCTTTGGTCTTGCATTGTTCGTCATCCTTGCAGGTCAGTTGCTTATCGTTAGCTTCGGCAGCGAGATGTTCAATGTTGAAGCAATGAATGCCAAAGATTGGATGTATATCATTTTAGGAACATTACCTGTTATGATTGTCGGAGAAGCCGGCAGAGCAATAAAGAAGTTATTAAGTTAGAATATATTAATACAACAAGTAGACGTATCAATGATTTAATTTGAAATTGTTGATACTTCTCTTTTTTATAATTTGAAAAAACAATATGAAAAAACTTATTCTCATATTATTTGTGTTGATTTCGATGGAAGCCTTTTCGCAAATCAGTGTTAAAGAAGGTTCTTTTAAGCATATCCCAGGAGGGGTTATTCTTAATAAAAATGAATACACAGACATTAATAACTACCCGATGGCATTGATAAAAATTTCTACAGAAAATATCAATGAATACGAAAGAGGTCGCCTACGCTTTACAGGTAATATGGCGACTCAGGTAATAAAAGAGTATGATACAGGAAAAGTTTTGGTATATCTTACAGCAAAGAATGCAACATTTCTAAAGATAGCACATCCTGATTATGGAGAGTGTAAATATAAATTAGAAAATTTATGTGACTATTGTGTTTACGAGATGGTGGTGAAGTATACGCCCTTAGTGTCTGATATAGAAGCAAATTATATGAATATAGGTAAGGAAATATCTATATTGACGGATAAACCTAATGATGAAATTTACATAGATGAAGAATATGTGGGAAAATCACCAATGACTTTAATTATTCCATTTGGAACACACACTATAAAAGCAGAAAGAAATGGAATTATAATTGCCAAAATAATAAATGTTTTACGTGATGGAGGAAATGAAAGAGTGGAATTTAATTTTCCAAATAGTAAAACTTTTATTGTTAATGGTGTATCTTTTTCAATGATTGAAGTAAAAGGAGGAACGTTTGTGATGGGATCAAATTCAGAAAAAGATAATGATGATAAACAAACATGTGTAGTGAAATTATCTGACTATTATATTGGAGAGACAGAAGTTACACAAGAACTCTGGAAGGCTGTTATGGGTGAAAATCCAAGTAATTTTGAACATGATCAAAATCCTGTGGAAAGTATATCTTGGTATGATTGCCAGGAATTTATTCAAAATTTGAATAAAATTACTGGAGAAAGTTTTAGATTACCAACAGAAGCGGAATGGGAATTTGCTGCTAGAGGTGGTGGTAAATCAGAAGGATGCAAATATAGTGGTGGTAACACAATTGAGAAAGTGGCTTGGTATTATGATAATAGTTCATTTAAACCTCATAAGATAAAAACAAAACTCTCAAATGAGTTGGGTATTTTTGATATGTCTGGAAATGTATGGGAATGGTGCGAAGATTGGAGAGCTACTTTAAATAGTGGGATACAAATAGATCCTAAAGGCTCTAATAGTGGTACTCAACGAATTCTTAGGGGTGGAAGTTGGTATTGTTTTCCTGAAGAATGTGAAGTATTAAGACGTGCAGGAAGTACTCCAGATTCAAGATATTTTAGTTATGGAATGCGTTTGGTTTTATAATAAAAATGAAGATTGTTATAATAGCTTACATATATTAGGGTGATTTTTATAAAATAAAGCATTGACAATCATTGGGTTGAAATGATATTTTTATTGTAATTGCTATAAATTTGAAAATATATGAAATATCAGAAGAAAACAGAATTAGGCTTGTTTGAACAGGAAAACACATTGGAATCGTTATCGAAGATGGGGATTCCGCTTGTGATGTTGAAAGAGATTGTTGATTTTGAACAGTTTAGGAATGAACTTTAGAAGTTGTTTACAAACAACAGCAAGAAGAACAATGCGGGTCGCAAGCCTATCGATCCCGTTTTCATGCTGAAGAAGCTGTTTCTTCAGAGACTATACAATATCAGCGACAATTAGTCGAGTATCAGATAAAGGACAGGATGAGCTTCAGGGACTTTCTCGACATCCAGAGCGTAGATGACGTTCCCGACGAGAAGATAGTGTGGAAATACAAGAATATCATGGCTAACGCAGGAATCGGCATAAAGTTTTTTGAGAAGTTCAATGAGCAGCTTGTTTCGATGGGACTGATTGTCAATGAGGGAAAGATAGTTGACGCAAGTTTTGTGATGGTACCGAAACAAAGGAATACACGTGATGAGAACAAAAAGATAAAGGAATGAGAAGGCGGAGAACTATGGAATGACAATCCCCACAAGAAATGTCATAAGGATGTTGACCCACGCAGGACGAAAAAAGGCGGGGTTAATTATTATGGATATAAGGATCATACGATAGTCATAGAGAAGACCAAGATGATCAAGAACTTCGTGGTGACACCGGCAAGCGTCCACGATTCGACAATTATTGATGTTCTGATAGATGGCGATAATAAAGAATGAGAATACTGCTGGTTTGACTCGGCGTATGTCGGCACAGAGGAAACGGTGAAGTCAAAGGGTATGACTCCGCTGATAATAGAAAAAGGATACAGATACAAATCTCTTACAGAAGAACAGAAAGAAAACAACAGAGTCAAGTCGAAGACACGCTGCCGCATCGAGAATGTCTATGGTTTTATGGAACAGAGCATGAAGGGGCTGTTTTTAAGAGGAGTCGGAATGGTAAGGGCAAAGTTCTACATCTGATTCACTAACCTTGTTTATAATATGTGCAGATTGGTGCAGATAAAGAAGTATCATCCTGATTGGATTTTAGACTAAATATTGGATAATCAATAAGTTATCCTCCCTATTTTTTATAAAAAAATATTAAAAAACTATTGTATTTTTGAAATAAAATTATTAACTTTGCTGAACTGAAAAATGAAAGGATATAATATGGAAAATAACATACAAATATTAGGAAAGAATAAATTCATTAAATGAAAGTCTCTGTATATGAATTACAAATTCATATACAGAGACTTTTTTATAAAATGATTCAATATAAATCTTCAATCATCGGAATAATGCGGTTCTGCCCATAATTAAAGAAAAAAAGTTAATAAATAGAACCCGCCTTGAATTATAAATGATATAAAAGAATATGGAAATGAAAAAAAGAACATTAGCATTATTGTTTTTATTTGCATTCTCGATTATGAGTTATGCAAATGAACCATTATTGAGGGTTTGTGAATCAACAGATATGGTAAATGTTAACGATGGAGATGATGATGAAAAATCATTGATAGAGAATCCTCGTTTTTTGCATATGAATAATTATAGGATTATCTCAGGACCTGAACTTAAAAAATATGCTATTTCAATTTTGACATTGCCAGATGTGACTTATGGGGGAATGTCTACTTTAGAATATATGAAACTTTGGTCTAAATTGATATATAGAGAAGGTGACTGTTGGGGAAATAAATATGAGTGTACTATCTTGGCAGAAATTGAAGATGATGAAATATATAGGTATATATTAATTGTTGAAAGTATGGATGATGAATTTATGGCGAAATTGTCTTCGGCAATGGGTCATGGTGGTTTCGAAGAGGTTATATATACAGTAATAAACTATCCCCCAAACACGAAATAATACACAAACAACAAATGATGGACAACAACTTCTGTAAATAAAACTGGTGTGAAAGGAATAAACCAGACTTTTACAGTTAATGGAGTATCTTTTACCATGATAAAGGTTGAAGGTGGAACATTTAAAATGGGTGCACAAAATGAAGATGTCAATGCAGATAATTATGATAAAGATGCATATAATGATGAAAAACCTGTACATTCTGTAACGCTTTCTGATTATTATATTGGAGAAACTGAAGTTACTCAAGAGCTATGGAATGCTGTAATGGGAACAAAATATTTTAATTCCAATGATGAAGCAGTAATATATATGTCGTGGGATAAATGTAAGGAATTTATTGAAAAATTAAATGAACTTACAGGTAAGAACTTTAGATTTCCAACAGAAGCGGAATGGGAATATGCTGTGAGAGGAGGGAAAAAATCTAAGGGATATAAATACAGTGGTAGTAATAATATAGAAGATGTTGCATGGTTCGGTGAAAATAATTACAATGGTGGTGTGAAAAAGAAAAAACATAATGAGTTAGGCATTTATGACATGAGTGGCAATGTATGGGAATGGTGCCATGATATGTATGCAAGATAAAATAGTAGACCACAGACCAATCCTAAAGCAACTACTGGTTCATATCGTGTGTATCGTGGCGGTGGTTGGTACTATAGCGAAAGAATTTGTCGAGTTACTAATAGACGATATAAATCAGAAAAAAATGAGTTGGATCATACTGGTCTCCGTCTTGCTCTTTAGTGTTATAATTATAATTGAAAATTGCAAATTGAAACAAACCATAAATTAATCAATTATGACAAAAAAAATATTTACATTATTACTTTTCTTTGCAGTTTTAACAATTAGTGCTCAGAATAAAAAAGAAATAGAAAAAGAGATAGAGAAAATAAAGAATAGCGGAGCTTTTTATTGGGGAGAGAATGCTATATGTAAATCTTCTGAGAGAGCAAAGAAAATGTCATTGGAGAATATGTATGAAAACATAGTGGCAGATATTGAAGTTTCTTTAGTTGATATGGGTTTCGATAATCTTGATGAACATAAAATGAATGTGCTGAAGACTGTTAAAATATCTCCATTAGAGATAGATGTCGTTGTTGATTCAAAGAAAAATAATTATGTTAAATTCTCATATATAAGTAAAGAGGATTTCTTGAATGTTTTCAATGAAAGAAAAAAAGATATTCAATCTCATGCCGAGAAAGGTCTTAAATATGAACAACAAAACTTGGCTAACGCTCTCCGAGAATATTATTGGGGAATGATGTTATGTGTTGCTCATATCAATGGTAAAGAGCTGATGATAAAAGTCGAAGATGAAGATGTCATGGCATACGATTTCTTTTATGAAAAAATGGTGGATTTGTTGGGCTCGATATCTTTTCGTGTTGACAAACGTAATCCTGGAGAGTTGAATGATGAAGGTCTGTCGGTCTTGCTGAATGTAACTTCCAATGACGAGGTTTCTATAGATGGATTGCCAATAGAATATAGCAATGGAGTGGATCGTTATATTGAAACATTGGTTCGTAATAATAAGGCTAATATTCAGCTTAATGAAGATATTGTTAAAGAAATAGGCGTAAAAATAATTTATAATTTTAAAGACGACCTTAATAGTAACTCTGAAATTAAGACGATATTCGATAATGTCGGTTCTGTCATTATAGATGAATACAAAAACTCAATAGTCCCGATAAAAGATTATATGAGGAATATTAAAAAAAATGACCAGGAACCTCAACTTCTCAATGAAGGAAAGTTGTCATCCAATGAAGAGTATTTTTATGATGTGATGCTTAAACTTGAAAATTCTTTTCGTGAGAAAAATTACAATTCTGTTAAAGGGTATTTTACCAAAGAAGCATTCGCCATGCTTGACACATTGGTGAGAAATGCTGAAATTTCAGTGGTAGGCAAACAAGAGTATGAGTTTATTCCTTTTGGTGATATTACGATATGTAGAGATATCGAAATGTGTTTCAAATTTAAAAATTATAAGTCATTTATCAGAGAAGTGGTGTTCAGATTTGATAACAATACAAAACTTATAAAATCATTAGCATTCCGTATCACATCATATGCAGAGAAAGATATCACAACAAATAATAAATGGGGCAACGATTGTAGATTCGCTCTCATCAACTTCTTGGAGGATTATCAAACAGCATACGCACTCGAACGCCATGAATATCTTGAGAAAATTTTCTCTGATGATGCCTTGATAATTGTAGGTCATGTGTTAGAAAAACGCGAGAATCAGACTAAAGATGTTATGAAACTTAATTTAGGAGAAAAGGAAGTTGTATTGCAAAGAATGGAGAAGAAAGCTTATTTCGATAGATTAAAGAGGGTTTTTGATGCTCAGGAATATATCGATATAAAATTTACAGAGACAGTCTTTGAGAGAATGGTAAATAGTGACGATGAAAATAACAATAACGGTGATGATATTTTTGGAATTAGACTTTTACAAGAATATAATTCTGAAAAATATGGCGATGTCGGATATCTGTTTCTCTTAGTCGATCTCAGAGATACTCAAAGACCTGTTATACATGTCAGAGCATGGCAACCAAGTAAAACCGATGAAGGTGTTCTCGTTGGATTGAAAAATTTAGAAGAATAGGGTTCCAAAAATTTCAAGGATACCCTATTCTTTCCCGTTCCTGAAAAAATGTAGAGACGTGTCAACGATACCGAAAAAATTAAACAATATATCGTTGATGCGTCTTTTTAATTCATAATTCATAATTCATAATGTATAATTAGAATAATTTTATCATTAACTAAAAAATAACAAAAGATGAAAAGAAGAATTTTTATTATTGCAGCAATTATAATGATGGCATTTGCCTCATGCGATTCGAAGAAGGAAATTAAATCTATTAAATCTAATGAGTTTCGTACCGAGATAATGACTCCAGAAATACAACTCGTTGATGTTCGCGTTCCAGAGGCTTTCAACGAAGGACATATACCAGGAGCTAAGAACTTGGATTTTACATCGGAGCATTTTGACGATATGATGAAACAATTGGATAAGAAGAATCCTGTTGCTGTCTATTGTCGTGGTGGACGTCAGAGTATGGAAGCGGCAGAGAAACTTCAGGACGCAGGATTTGAGGTCATCCACTTAGATGGCGGTATTCTTACTTGGGACGGAGAGGTAGAATCTGAGAATTTGAGAAATTGAGAATCTGAGAAATTGAGAATCTGAGAAATTGCCCACTGATTGGCACAGATTAACACGGAAAGCATCTGTGTGTATTTGTGAAATCAGTGGTTTTTTTTTATATTATAAAGAATTAAAAAAATGTGATTTATCTGTCGTCTTTTCTTATATTTGTTGTCTAAATAAACTATAGATTATGAAGAAAATATTTACAGCTATATTATTGATTTTTATATGTCATAATGTCTTCTCTCAGATTAAGGTTAAAGAAAATTCTTTCCATCAGATTGATGGTTATGTGATGTTGGATAAGAATGACCATTATGACGACAACAACCGCCCTATGGCTTTGATTAAGATCGCGACAGAAAATATTAAAGCAGAGGAAAGACGTAAGTTTATCTTTAAAGGTAACATGGCTACATATTTCGATGTGCATTTTGAGCCTGGCGAGATATGGCTGTATCTTTCTACCGAAGCCACTTTTATTGAAATCATACACGATGACTTCGGCAAGACTGAGTTTGTTCTGCCATACGACTTGAAAGGTTTTTGCGGTTACGAGATGGTGGTTCAATATGTGCCTCTGACACCACAAACAGAACCGAAACAGCAGAATAAATATCATCTCATAGTGAAAGCCGACCAAGCAGATGCGACTATCTATATCGACGACGAACCTTTGGATATTGGCGAGGCTTCTAAACTTGTTGATGAAGGAACAAGCCATACATATAAAATAGAATGTAAGCTTTATCACGCCGAGACGGGTTCTGTGACTGTGAACGAAAGAACAGTGATTGAAAAGAAACTGCGTCCTAACTTCGGTTATATCAATGTGACGACATCTCCTGAATCTGGAGCAAAGGTCTTCGTTGATGGAGATTATATAGGACTCTCTCCGATAAAGACAGATAAACTTGCAAGCGGTTCTCATACAGTGAGAGCGATGAAAGATATGTTTAAGATGAAAGAACAGTCTTTTGTCGTTAACGACGGACAAACAACGAACGCAACTCTCAATATGTCGGCTAACTTTGTTAGTGTGACGGTAAACACTGACGCTGACGCTGATATTTATGTTGATGAAGAATATAAAGGCAAAGGACGATGGACGGGGAGAGTATCAGACGGATCGCATATTTTGGAGGCAAGAAAGGAAAACCATAGAAGCAGCACACAAACCGTAGAACTCGTACTAGATGAAAACAAAACATTTACTCTCGAAGCGCCTAAACCAATTAACGGAAGTCTTGAAGTTAACACTTCTCCTATGGATGCAGAGATATACATTGACGGCAAACACTACGGACAGACACCTAATTATATTAACGAAATCTTGATAGGTTCTCATACTCTTAAATTAGAAAAGAGCGGCTGCGCCCCTATAACCAAGACCATAACGATAAAAGAAAACGAGACCCTGACCATAAACGAGAAACTGCAGACCGGCAAGACAATAAGCGTCTCTCAGAGTGGAGGAGAGAATAGCGGGAAGTTGGCGTTCAAACAAGAGATTAACGGTCATGAATATGTTGACTTAGGTTTAAGCGTAAAATGGGCTACATGTAATGTCGGTGCAAGTTCACCAGAAGACTATGGTGACTACTTCGCTTGGGGCGAGACAAAGACAAAGACGAAATCAAGTTACGATTCAGATAATTCTGTCACCTACGGCAAACAGATGAGCGACATAAAAGGCGATTCACACTATGATGCTGCGCGATCCAACTGGGGAGGAATATGGAGGTTGCCGACAAAAGCGGAATTTGAAGAATTAGAGAATAGATGCACATGGAAGTGGACGACCCAAAACGGCGTTAAGGGTTATAAGGTTACGGGACCAAATGGCAACAGTATCTTTCTCCCTGCTGCGGGCCTCCGTTACGGGTCATCGCTCTACGGCGCCGGAGAGATCGGCTGCTATTGGAGTTCTTCGCCGGACGAGAGCGATAGCGATGGCGCGTGCGGCCTTAACTTCGATAACAGTTATCAGGGCGTGGATTGGAGCCGCCGTTACGGCGGTCAATCACTCCGTCCGGTCGCAGAATAAAAGCGAAGCGCATCAATGGGGACGGGTTCTCCCGTAGAGGCACACGGACGTGTGTCTTTGAATTGAAAATGGAAAATTGAAAATTGAAAATTTTTGTAGAAACGTGACATATTACACCGATGAAAAATAAACAATATGTTTGTTTAATTATAGAATAATTTTAAAACAAATACATTATCTATAAAAAATATTTGTATATTTGCAGTCTAAATTTTAAGGGTAGTCGATAAGATCCAATGGTAATCGAGGACATTTCGGCTACTCTTTTTTCTTTTTTGTAATACAATAATGAATGATCCTCTGGTTATTTCTCTCACCAACAATTATCTTCACATCTCCAATATTTTCTAATGTGGCTTTTAGTTCATGCATTTTTGAAAAATACATTTTTTTCTTCTGTTTATGATTCGGCAAATCGGTCTTAACAAAAGATGATTGACCTAATGCCTTTCCAAATAATTTTAGTTAATAATTATTTAGAAAATATAAGTAGGGAACGGAAAAATTGTGGGGACGTGGCTTGCCGCATTCAATGGGAACGGGATTTTGGGGAACGGGGACTTTAGACATTAGACATTTTTCAATACAACAATCCGAACATCCATAATGGTATTCTGTTTCCGCTGCCTGTTTCAATGTCGGCAATCGCCAAATAACTGTCTGGAATGTTTGCTATTTGGTCGAATGTCTTGCTGTTTCCTCCGACTTCAAAAAGGAATTTGCCGTCGACTAAAAAATCTCCTTTCTTTGGAATCGTCACATTAGCAATGCTGTTAAGTTGGTTTGCGAAAAAAGTCTCTCTTTTGTTTCCTTCAGAAATGTTGCTCGGACTTAATGAACACATCAGGTTACTGTTGTTAAGATAAATTTTCTTTGGATTGGTGAGATGTTTGTAATCCTTGATTTTCTCTCCGAATAGCATAAGCAACTGCGCTCTGTCTAAAATATACAGCATCTTTAGACATTGGTCGCGAGTGGTCTCCAATTGAGTTGTCAACTTTGCTATGTTTGGCTCCAAAGGAACATTCTGAGCTATAACCATCAAGAGTTTCTTCGTTTTTTGTATTGTGCTAAAAGTTACATCTTCAACAGAAGGCAAGTCGCTTTCAATGATTAGATTCGTCACCTCACCGATACGATAATGATAATCTTCGCCGCTCTCCTTATAGTATGGATAATATCCTTTTTGCAGATAGTTGTCAAAGTGTTTTAGAATTACAGTATTGTAACAAATATCCATCGCCAACTTAACATGGTTTGAAAGCAAATCTTCTAAATTGATTGGATTAATTTGCATTATGCCTTCATATTCAAGGTATTCTCTGAATGACATTCCGTTTAATGTATATAATGTCTGGCGTCGTGACAAGTCTGCCTTGGAATTGTCAATGGCGAGCATCGCTGAACCTGTATATACGATGTTAAGGTTAGGATAATTGTCATAAAAGTTCTTGATAACCACAGCCCAATTAGGATATTTATGTACCTCGTCCAAGAATATATATTTGATTCCGTGAGAATATAGATATTCTACCAAATCTTCCAACTTATAACTGTTAAACCAAAGATTATCCAAAGAAACATAAAGAGCGTCATCGATATTGTTGAAATTTTCCTTGATATATTGCAGTATCAATGTTGTCTTTCCTACACCTCGTGCGCCTCTTATTCCTAAAAGTCTTACATTCCAATTTATCTTTGAATATAAATATCGTTTGAAAGTGAGACTTGTTGTCATTATCTTTCTGTGATATGTGTCTATCAATGGTTTGATGTCAGATAATTCCATAATAGTTTGTTTTAACTTCCTGCAAAGATAACAATTATTTTTCTACAAACGCTTTTGGAAAAGTGTTTTTTAAAGAAAAAATATCTTTTTAAAAAGTCTCTACTTTTGGTGATGATTGTAGAGACGCATCATAATTCGACCTAAGGAGAATTTGATACGTCTCACGAATTTTCATACGACACAATAAAAAAACACGATGTAATTGGTGCGTCTTAAACGAATCATATTATTTTATGAGACGTTCATATCCCAACAATCACGCTGAACATGAAGTTGATTCCCGCTTGGGAGAAATATCCGTCTTCAATGTATTCTTCCCCGCCGACAAGGGCTTTGTAAACCCAGGCATTACTGCAATATCTGTTGTTGAAGATGTTGTTAATCGCTAAGTTGAAATTCAAATCCTTGAACAACGACTGCTTCCATTCGTAATTGATATTTACATTGCTGATGAAATATGGATCTAAACTCCTTGAAAGGGTAGAGGTGTTGTCGATATATTGTCGTCCGACATATTTCTCCTGAAAGACAATATCCAAATGATTTATCGGCGTGACTTTCAGATTCAATCCTGCGATGACATTAGGGGAGAATGAGATGTCTGTGGTACCGAGATTTGTTTCTTTCTGCCCAAGATAATTCCAGTCGGCATCGTATTCGTCGACGAAATCAACGAAGTTTAAGATCTTGTTCTGACTTATAGCGAAGTTGAAATCCAAGGCGAAATATCTGTTGAACAGAAAAGCCGCACTTGCTTCCAAACCGAATCTATAACTCTTGTCGACATTCGTCATGATGGCGTTGCCAACATTATTAATCTCGCCGGTTAGCACGAGTTGGTCTTTATAATCCATATAGAAAAAGTTGGCGTTGAGATTTGTCTTTCTGTTTATAAAAGAATAACCTAATTCATAGTCGATGAGTTTTTCGTGAGTGATACGTTCTCTCTGGAAATCATCGGCATCGGTGTATATGTCGCGGTTAGGTTCCCTGTTGGAATATGCGACGGAGAAATACGCGCTGTTGTTTTCGTTAATAGTATAAAACAAACCGCCTTTAGGATTCCAGAAATTGAAGATGTGTTGTTGCGTGATGTCATTTAAGTCATCATGGATGCCGTCGATGGAATAATCTATATGACGATATTGCATCTCGGCAAAGAAGTTAAGATATGAATTCAATTCATAATTACTTGAAACATAAACATTATAATATTCTTTCTTGCCTGTGTTTTCATACCATCTGTAATTTAACGGAACGCCGTATTCTGCCCAATTGATGATGCCGAAATGATCGCCGTCGTAACTGTTCCAGCTTGCACCGTAATTGATGTCGAACTTACCGGCTTTCTGATTTAGAGTAAGATTTATACCGTAGAATTTATTGTCTAACCATTTCTGCTGAATGAGATTAACTCTTTCAATTACAGTGTCGCCGATTACGAAAGCGGGAAGTCCGTAACTTGATAATGATTTGTCGTTCTTATAATTCTCGTAATAACCTTTTCCTGTGGTAAGAAATGCTGATGCTGTCAAGGTAAGTCTTGGCGAGAAACTATGAGCGTAATGTAATTGGTAATAAGTCTGGTCGTATTTGTCAATCTCGTTCTCGTAATAACCGATGAAATTGCCGTCTTTGTCGTACATCATTCCTGAAGGGTTGAAGGTAGGATTTGTTTCAAGACTGTCTTTCGGAGTTCCGTTCCAAGCTTGGTAAGTCTCTTCCTTTCCGTTCATTATCATAAATTTAAGGAAGTCGTTTTCGTCTGACCAAGAAGCGGAGAGCTGATATGAGAACAAATCGGAATAAGCTCTGTCGATATAGCCGTCGGAATTTATCTTGCTGATTCTTCCGTTGAAATTAAATCCGTTGGCATTACGTCCCGATGAGAAGTTGATAGTGTTTTTCAATGTGTTGAAAGAACCGATGGTGGAACTGAGTCTCGCGAAAGGTTCTATTGTCTGTTCGTCGGTTTTTATATTGATGGAAGCTCCGAAGGCTGCTGCTCCGTTGCTAGAATTACCGACACCTCTCTGAATCTGTATGTTATCTACGGAAGAAGCTAAGTCTGGCAAGTCAACGAAATAGACGAGATTAGATTCTGCGTCATTGACAGGAACTCCGTTTAATGTCACGTTGATTCTTGTCAAGTCGCTGCCCCGCACTCTCATGCTCGTATAACCGACACCCGCGCCCGCATCGGAAGTGACTACGACAGAAGGCGTGTTTTGTAATAAGAAAGGCAGGTCGGCGCCTTGGTTGCTGCGTTTCAGTTCTTCGGAATTAATCTCGGAATAGGTGAGGGGAGTCTTCTCTCCAACTCGTGAAGCCGTTACGATGACTTCATCTTCCATCATGGAATCCGTAATCATCGCGATTTTTATCTTTGTGTCTTTGACGATTTTAATGTCAGAAGAATATTTCTTGAAACCTAAGTACGTGGCTTCTAAAGTATAAGTTCCATTTTTAATATTCTCGAATTTGAAGATGCCGTTTTCGTCGGTGACGGTGATAAGATTTAATTCTTTTAATGAGACGTGTGCTCCGACAAGTGCTTCGTGGTTCTCTTTGTCGACGACGTTTCCTGTGAGACGCCACAGGGGTGACGTCTTTACGTCGTTGGATTGCGCTAATATTTTTAACGGCATCAGCAGTACCAGAAGAATGATTGTTGTGATTTTTTTTAACATAATAATTGATTTAATTGTTAATAAATTTTAATTAAATCAATAGGAGGAAGTTTTTGATGTGTCTCATCTCCCGGTCTCAGCATTATCCGTATCCGGTTCAGAGGGTGTGATCTCAGCCTGTCTTTCATTCTACTTTCGTAAAAAAGGCACCCCTATTGAAAGTCGCGACAAAGATATTATTTTTTTTATTATGTTTGTAAAAAATAATTGTGATGAAGATATTGATTTTAAACGGACCTAACCTAAATCTTATAGGAAGAAGAGAACCTGAAATTTACGGAACAGTTTCATTAGTCGAATATATTAAAAATATGAAACAGGATTTTCCTGAACATCAGATAGATTATTATCAATCCAATCATGAAGGTGTTTTGATTGATAAATTACATGAGGCTTGGGATAATTATGACGGCGTGGTTTTCAATCCGGGAGCTTATTGTCATACATCGATAGCCTTGGCTGATGCTATTCGTTCCATAGAACCCCCGGTCGTTGAAGTACATATCAGCGATATATATTCAAGAGAAGAATATCGTCATCATTCATATACCGCAGAAGCGAGTGTGAAAAGCATTGTCGGAAAAGGATTGGATGGATATAGAGAAGCGGTTGAGTTTTTAATTAACAATTAACAATAGTCAATGTAAAGGCGTGATAACTATACTTATGAAGATAAACAATATGTAATTGGTGTGTATTGTTTTCGTTTAACAGCTGAAATCCTTATCTTCCAATTGGCTGTATAAATTCTTCTTTTCCAAGAAATATTTGAAAACGATATTTTTCTGATACACTTGCGAGACTTTCTTGTGAGTGTATTTTTTTCTTTTTTTTCTTAGGACAGGGATATGTCGTAAGAAACTCATATGTGCGCGTGTCACTGCGAAGAAGTCGGCGAAGGATCCATCGAAGAGGAATTTGAATGCTGCAATCCAGTCTAAGAAGAAACGGTAGAATATTGTCCAGAAGACTTTTCCATGCGGGAGATTTTTCATTAATAAGGAAAGATTGTTTCTGAAGTTGAGGTAAGTCTTTCTGGCAGAAGATTTTGGTAATGTGCCGCCACCGATATGATAAATCTTAGAATCGGGGCAATACATTATTTTATAGTCTAAATTTTTCAGTCTCCAGCAGAAGTCAATTTCTTCCATGTGAGCGAAGAAGTCGTCATCTAATCCGCCATATTTGTGATAAAGAGAGGCTCTTACGAACATGCAAGCTCCTGTCGCCCAGAACACTTCCTTGACATCATCATATTGTCCATTGTCGGTTTCCAAATCTTGGAACATTCTTCCGCGGCAGAATGGGTAGCCGTATTTATCGATGTAACCGCCTGCAGCTCCAGCATATTCGAATTTTGTCTTGTCGTGATATGAAAGAATCTTAGGTTGGCAAGCTGCTATAGTTTCATCGCTTTCCATCAGTTCTATCACAGGTTCAATCCAATGAGGTGTTACTTCTATATCAGAATTAAGCAGGACGTAATAATCGGCCTCGACTTGTCGTAGCGCGACATTGTAACCAGTTGCGAAGCCTCCGTTAAAATCGTTAAGGATTAATCTGATGTTAGGGAAGTTTTTCTTCATAAAATCCACCGAATCGTCGGTAGATTTGTTATCAGCAACGATAATCTCAGCAACGTCAGAGCTGTTCTCTATAACGTTAGGGAGAAATTTCTCCAAGAATGATTTTCCGTTATAATTCAATATGACTACCGCTACTTTTTTCATAAGCGCAAAAATAATAAAAAAGACTATTCCAGATATATAATTCTTACTTAAAAATTAACTTGAAGCGAATCACATCCGTTTTCCGTCTCTTCAGTGCGTTAGGGATTGGAGCGGCATCCTTTGGGAGCGGACGGGATTTGTTGTCGGGAACAGGATTTATGTACAGGAACGGGATTTGAGGAGCGGGGAGAAATAAGGCGAGCAAAGATATAGCGGAAAGCCCGACGGCGTAGCCGGAACGCCCAAATATAATTGAAAATTGAAAATTAGCTGTTAGCGATCAGCTCATAGTAAAAAAAATGTGGACAAAGTCTGTTGTCTGTTGACTTAAAAAATCTTTTGCTGTTTGCTTCAGATGACTTTAAATATAGACAAGAAATTCGATAATTTCAGTCGAGATAATTAATTTTCAAAAAAAATAAATCTATCACAAAAATCCTTACATTTGCAAAGGGCATTCGGCTCACAGTCCACAGTTCACAGCTCGATGCTAAATATGAAATTAATATCAATTTTAAAAAAAATAGCTATATATGGAAATCAATCAGTTAAAAGATGTAGCATCACAGGTAAGACGTGATATCATCAGAATGGTTCATGCTTGTCAATCAGGACACCCAGGTGGTTCATTGGGAGCTACCGACATCGTCACAGCTCTTTATTTCGATCAAATGCAAATCAATCCTGAGAAATTTGCTATGGATGGAGTAGGAGAAGACGTATTTTTCCTTTCAAACGGTCATATCAGTCCTATGTTTTATAGCGTTTTGGCTCGCCGCGGATATTTTCCGGTTTCAGAACTGGCAACATTCCGTCGTCTCGGCACTCGTCTTCAAGGTCACCCTACAACAGCGGAAGGTCTTCCAGGCGTAAGAGTAGCCAGCGGTTCATTAGGACAAGGTCTCTCGGTAGCTATCGGCGTAGCAGAATCAAAGAAACTCATGAAAGATGACCATATCGTTTACGTCTTGATGGGCGACGGAGAACAAGAAGAAGGTCAGATCTGGGAAGCAGCGATGTATGCTCCAGCTAAGAATGTTGATAACATCATCGCTATCGTCGACTATAACAAAAAACAAATCGACGGTCCAACAGACGATGTCATGAACCTCGGCGACCTCAGAGCAAAATACGAATCATTCGGATGGAGAGTCTGGGAATGCAACGGTAACGACATGCAAGAAGTTGTTGACACATTTGCAAAAATGCGCGAAAACGCTCACAAAGGTCAGGCACAAATCCTTCTCGCACACACAGAAATGGGTATGGGCGTTGACTTCATGATGGGAACACATAAATGGCACGGCGTCGCACCTAACGACGAACAAGCTGCTAACGCTTTATCACAACTTAAAGAAACTTTAGGAGATTATTAATTTCAAAAACACATTATCATGGATTTCACAGTACAAAATTATAAAGATACAAGATCAGGATTTGGTGAAGGTCTCTTAGAAGCAGCAAAACGCAATCCCAAAGTAGTAGGTCTCTGCGCCGACTTAATCGGTTCTCTCAAGATGGACGCTTTCGCAAAAGAATTTCCGGAAAGATTTTTCCAAATAGGTATAGCAGAAGCTAACATGATAGGCATCGCTGCTGGTTTGAGCATCGGCGGTTTCGTTCCTTTCACAGGTACTTTCGCTAACTTCTCAACAGCACGCGTCTATGACCAAATCCGTCAAGTGGTTTCTTATTCAAATAAAAACGTCAAGATATGTGCATCACACGCCGGTATCACACTAGGCGAAGACGGCGCAACACACCAGACCCTCGAAGACATCGGCATGATGAAGATGTTACCTAATATGACTGTCATCGTACCGTGTGACTTCAACCAGACAAAAGCAGCTACATTGGCAGTGGCAGAACACAACGGTCCTGTTTATCTCCGCTTCGGTCGTCCGAAAGTAGCTAACTTCACTCCGTCTGACGAACCATTTGTAATAGGTAAGGCTCAGATGATGCAAGAAGGTACCGATGTTACAATCTTCGCTTGCGGTCACTTGGTATGGAAAGCAGTTCAAGCACTTCCAATCCTGAAAGAAATGGGCATCAACGCCGAACTCATCAACATCCATACAATTAAACCTCTCGATGTTGAAGCAGTCATCGCATCAGCAAAGAAGACGGGCTGCGTCGTGACAGCAGAAGAGCATCAAATCAACGGCGGTTTGTTCGACAGCATCTCACAAGTCCTTTCAAGAAACTGCCCAACTCCAATTGAACCAGTTGCTATTTTCGACCAATACGGACAAAGCGGCACTCCTGACGAACTCATGAAGTTCTATCATTTAGATACAGAAGACATTGTCGAAGCAGCCAAGAGAGCTATCGCAAGAAAATAAATCAAAAGTTTTCAGCAGTCAGCTGTCAGTGGTCAGTAACAGATAGCTGATGGCTGATAGCTAATCGCTAAAAAAAGAAATTATGCATAACGACGAAAATATGGGCTTCAGCTCAAAAGCAGTTCACTCAGGCGCAATAGATTGCTTTGGCAGCGCAGTGACACCAATATTCCAGACATCAACATTCCGTTTCAGAGACGTCGACCATGGAGCACGTTGTTTCTCGGGAGAAGAAGACGGATATATCTACACTCGTATCGGTAATCCATCTATCACAGAATTAGAAGAAGCAGTAGCAGCATTGGAAGGCGGCTACGGCAGTGTGGCAGTAAGCTCTGGTATGGCTGCCGTAAACACTGTTTATATGGCATTCCTCTCACAAGGTAAACATTTGGTAGCACATAACTCATTATATGGACCTTCAAGAGGCGTGATGGAAACCATATATCCTAAATATGGTGTTGAATCAACATTCGTTGACGCAACAAACGTAGAAAATGTCAAGAACGCAATCAAAGAAAACACAGCGTTGATTTACCTCGAAACACCTGCAAACCCAACAATGGGTATCATGGACATCGAGGCAATCTGTAAGATTGCTCACGAACGTAACATTCCTGTATGTGTCGACAACACATTCTGCAGTCCTTACTTACAACAGCCATTCGCATTAGGTGCTGACGTGATATTACATTCAATGACAAAATTCATCAACGGTCATGCTGACATCGTCGGCGGTATAGTCATCGCTAAGGAAAAAGAAAACTACACTAAGTTACGTTCTATCATGGTTAATATGGGATTCAATATGGACCCACACCAAGCATGGTTGACACGTCGCGGTTTGAAGACTTTGCCGATTCGTATCGAGAGAGCGCAAGAAAATGCGATGAAAGTTGCTGAGTTCCTTGAAAAACATCCAAAGGTAGAATGGGTACTTTATCCAGGTTTGAAATCACACCCACAATATGAATTGGCTCAACGCCAGATGAAAGGACCGGGCGCGATGATAACTTTCTGCTTGAAAGGCGGTTTGGAAGCAGGCAAGAGAATGATGAACAACGTACATCTTGCAATGTTGGCAGTATCGTTGGGAGGTATCGAAACTTTGATTCAGCATCCAGCAAGCATGACACACTCCAAACTCAGCAAGGAAGCACGCGAAAGCGCCGGCATCACAGACGGCTTGATCCGTTTCGCTGTTGGTATCGAAAATGTTGAAGACATCATCGCCGACTTGGAAAACGCATTAGACAAGGCTTGATTTTAAGTAATGATATCTTATGATATAAGGGACGCATGCGTCCCTTTTTGCGTTTTATCTCATTAAAAAAAAGAAACTCCCATTTCTGAGAGTTTCCAGAGTAAGATAAAATATGTGGTGTTAAGAAAAATTACTTTCGTTTTTATCTAGGGTTATCGAAATATTCTTGGGCGTCGTTTCCGTATGTATTAGGTTTGTATGGATCATCAACACCTTGGTCGAAATACATAGAAGACGTTCTTGAGTAGATTTCGTTGGTCCAGCGGAAATTGTTGAGTTCGCCGATAGCATCTGAGTGGATGAGTTGGAAATCATTGGTTGCAATATCTTTAGTCATGAAGACAAATTTCTTGTTTCTTTGGTTTTCCAATGTGTAGTAATGCCAGATTTCATAAGGATAGGCATCAGCGTCATAGTAATTTTGAACTATTCTGTCGGGTGCTCCGTATTTCAAGAAAACACGACCTCTGTCTGTCGCATATCCTTTGATTCTTTGTGATGTAAATGAAGCGTTTACACGTTTGACTTGGGCGAAATAATTTTCCCATTCAATTTGTGGTGATAATGGGTTACGACTTGCCCAGAAACTATAGAAATATTGTTGCATGGTTTTGATGTCGTCAGTCTTTAATAAGTTGTTGGCATAGTCGCTTTCAACTTGTGCTGAGATAGGATACAAAGTTCTTATATACTCTTTGATAGTGTCTAAGTTGTCGATGTTGCCGGAGAATACATCTTCTGGATTAATGGCTGCCAAAGCGGAGTTGTCTATCTGATAGTTAGAGTTGCTCCTTTGGAAGAAAAACTGATTGTATCCTATAATTTCATTATTTCTGTCGCGAGCTTCAAGTACCAAATAGTAGTTGCCTGATGGAAGGTTGCTGATGTCCATAGTGTTGATGACTACTTCGGTATTTTTAACGTTCATTCTCTTCGTGAAATAGAAGTTATTAATTAATGTGTTGCTCTCGAAAGTTTTGAGGTATGTATTAAGAAGATATTTCTCATTTTCGCCAAGTGTTTTCTTTGTGTTGTATATCTCAACGTAGAAAGTAAGTCTGTTGATTGACTCTGGGTAGTATGGCATGATCATAGGGATGAGGTCATAACCGTTTTTTGAATTTGCCGATTCTGTAGTGCTAGGTTTATAATCTTCGAGAGCTATGATGCTTGAGAAGCAGATGTTTTCAGGGAAATCGATTACAATGGTTTCAGAAACCTTTAATGGTCTTTCAGTTTTGTTGTTGGCATCTTCAATGGTGACTTCCATCTGATATTCGCCGTTTGCCAACGAATAACGTTGTACATCCATGAAGAATCCTTCCAGATTTGTAGTGTCACTTACTTTAGGACCAGTTACACTATATTTGTCATAATTTTTGATTGACTCACCTTGTTTGAATATGACGGTCAGATTTATTGATGACTCAAATTGTCCGCTTGCATCTTTCACATACATAAGACTGCTACAATCGAAAGTGATGTATGTCTCTAAATAAGGTGATGAACCATCAGAGGTGATGTTAAAAGTACCGTAAGAAATAAATGCGTTGATATTTTTCTCTTGTGCAACGATCTGTGTCGCGATAAAGCTGAGTAATAAAATTGTTAATAATTTTTTCATCATTCTTAAAATTTATTTGCAATGCAAAGATATGTATACTTTGGGAAATATCAATAAATTTTAAGTGTTTATTTTATGGAAATGTATCGACATTTTTTTTACAAATAAATGAAAATTAAATAAATATAAAAAATATTTCCTTAGAATGTCGATTTGATATATGATGATAAAAATTGATAAATGTCTTCTTTTATGTTAAAAATATTTTTGATTTTATTGCTTCTTTTATTAGCTGCGCTATAAGTCAAGCCAAGAAGAACTGCTATCTCCGCATTATTAAGATTCATGAAATTAAGTATTATGAATTTAATGTCGCTTGGTGTTAATCCTTCAAAATCATTTTTTAATGAAGAGATGGCTTTAGGAAAACAGGAGTTGAATGTTTTTAAAATAGAAATAGTATCCTTGTTCGATAATTCTAATTTGCTGTAGTCATGAACATTTTTTGTCATGACAGTTATTCCATCAAGGGATGACTTTATTTTATTGAATATATGTGTTTCTATAAAACGCTGATAAGCTTCTTCATAACTTTCATTAGATTCTAAGTTAATCAGTTTCTGTGATATTTCATTGATGATTTTATCCTTAGATTCAATGATTTCCTTATTTCCGTCGATAGTCTTTTGTGCATTGTCTATCTTTTCCTTATCAGTCTTCTTGCTTTTTGTAAAAGTAATGATAATCAGAATAATTGTTATGATAAAAATAATTATGATAACTATTATTGTTCCAATATTATTATTTGTCTCATCTTTCTGTTCGTTTGTAACTATTTTGTAATAAGTGTCGAACAATTTTTCAAGGTCAAGTTTAAGAGGTGTCTTTCTGATTTCTATAGAATTATTCTTTGCCTGATGCTGAATGTAAATCATTTCGTTCTCATGGTCGTCAAGGTTGAAATATGTTTCAGCAAGTTTTTCTGAAAGTACAAGTTTTTCCTGTTGATTTCCGTTTTCGAAACAATATTTAAGATGGGGGAGAGCTTGCTCATAATTTCTTTCATAGAAGAGTTTTGTTCCTATTGCTGAATGGAAATCGTAATCCTGAATCTTTACATTGAAATGATTTTTGAATATAGAGTCTGCGCTACTATAATCATTTAATTCATATAAAGTTACAATCTTATTGTCTATAATTTTTCTATAAATGTTATTTGGTATATTCTCCGTTTCCTCCGCCATTTCGAAATAAATCATGGCGATATTTGGAATTTGGTTGTATTGATAAAGTTTACCAATCTTAATTAATGTATTCAGATATTTCTCGTTGTTCCCTGATGATTGGTAATCTGAAAGTGCCTTGTCGTAAAGTTCAGTAGCAGGTTTGAGAGAGTTTATGTCTTTGTAAATATCACCTAGGATTTCGTATATCTTGCCTCTGAATACATAATCGTATGGTTTTATCTCATCGATTTTTGAAAAATATGTGTTGATGTTCTCTAAGGCTATATATAATTTCTTTACGGATGATTGAACATTGATAACGGATCCTTCTTCTGATGTATAATTATTTATTGCATCATAGTAGTAAATTTGTGATATTTTTTGAAGAAATTCTGGTCGTTTGTGATATTTTTGGGAACATTTCTTAGCGACATCTATGTTATGATTAACAAGAGAGTCATTTTCTGTATAAGAAAAATTAAGGATCTCTTCACAGCATGACTTTGACACATCGCTGCATGAAGTTAAATTAAAAGCAGTGATTATCAATAATAAGATTGTAATATTTCTAAAAAATGTCTTCATTTACGATTACAAAAATACTGCTTTTATTTGGTGTTTTTACGAAAAAAAATATTTTTTTTCAAAATTACTTGTGCGAAACAAAAAAATTGTATTTTTGCAGCGGAGAAATGGCAGAGTGGTCGATCGCGGCGGTCTTGAAAACCGTTGTACAGCAATGTACCGGGGGTTCGAATCCCTCTTTCTCCGCGGAGATTAAGCGACTGCAAAAGTCGCTTTTGTTCTTTAATGTGTAATTGGAATAGGAGAGATGCCAGAGTGGTCGAATGGGGCGGTCTCGAAAACCGTTGACCGCATCAGCGGTCCGAGGGTTCGAATCCCTCTCTCTCCGCAACTTCAGGAATAAAGCTACTGATAACAATAGGTCAGTAGCTTTATTTTATATTAAATTTTCTTTAAGATTTGAGAATGAATAGTATGAATACCTGTGAACTCTCCAGTCTGAATATAATCCACACCTAAAAGACTGTAAGAATAACAAACTTACACTTCAACTATAACTCTTTGAAGTGTTTCTAAAAAACGGGCTGCATCTCCGCCATCCATTTGTACATGATGAAATTGAAATGATATTGGTAAGAGCGTCTTGAAACATTTCTTGCGATATTTTCCCCACATTACCATCGGATTTAAAAACTTGTCTGTATATTGATTTACAATACAGTCGAGTTCTGTTACAACCATGGCAGAAGTCCCTACAATCATAGAATCTTCTTCTTCGATGCTTTTGCAAGAGTCTGATGTTTTCTGAGTTAATGAAATATAATTACTATTGAAATGTTCCAAGTCGTCGCTATACGGGATGTCGCATGAATTTATCCCTCCTCGTTTGTTGTTGACAATAACATTGATTGCAAGTTTTTCATACTTAAATAGTTTATCTTTGACAGGAAGTAAGTTGAACTCTTCGATTTGACTTGCAGCTTTGCCGATACACCAACATAAAAGCATATTTAGTTTCATGCCTTTTTTCTTGCTGGTTTTACAGAGATGTGTGATGTTGAATGTTTTTGTTAGTGTTACCATTGGCATCGGTGATGACATCCATAACTCGAAAGCATCGGCACGCTTTGTTTCTTTTGGATTAATTTCTTTCATGTGATTTTTATCTCTAAATTGCTTGCAAAAAAATGTTTTTTTTGTAGTTGCAAATATAAAAAATGGAGTTTATTTGTCGTAAAATTAGTTCTGTTTTTTACTTCTTGAACGAAGTAATTATTATTTAGCAATTTAATTTTTATTATATATAATTTTTTATAACAACATGCAGTATATTTAAAATATTTTTTTGTCAATATTATTATCAAAATATAAAAATTGTATCTTTACAGCGGGGAAATGGCAGAGTGGTCGATCGCGGCGGTCTTGAAAACCGTTGTACAGCAATGTACCGGGGGTCGAATCCCTCTCTCCGCAAAGTATATAAAGACGAAGTATCTTCTTCGTCTTTTTTATTTATATCAAATAATTAATGGAAGAAAATGAATCCGATATAAACTCTCGGTCCAGTAGGAAAATAAAGGTTTTCATTTCCGAATCCCAGTAAATAGTCAAATTTTATGGTGATGTGCATTGCGTCTGTGAGGCAATAATCGCAGCCAATTATTGGATCTATAGCAATAAACGGATTCTTGTTTATCACTACATTATTTTCACTAATCCAGTCGTGGTTGTCGCCTTCAAAGATAAAACAGTCTGTCAAGGCACCTCCACCGATTGTTATTCCGGCATAAGGCATAAACTTACCGAAATACCAATAGAAGTCGTTTATCAACCCAGCCCAGAAAGTCTTCATATAACTACCGTTATCCATCAGTTTTAATGTGGAGACATAACCTTCTGTACCAATACGATAATGTTCTCCAAAATGAAATCTTATTGCGCCGCCAATGCCTTTTGTGACGCCTTCGACTTTATAATCTAAAGGAATAACGTCAGTCTTGACATATCCTGCATGAAGCATCATGCCGCCGTCATAACCGTTGAATGTCTTTTTCTTGTCGGAATTTACTTCCTGAGAAAAAACATTTAATGATAATAAAAAGGATATTAATAATAGGTAATATTTCATTATTATTGTTGTTTGAATGTCAGCATCGGAATGTTTAAACTCAAAAAAGCGTCTTTGTCGAGTTTGTCTTTGAATATGAAATCGAAAAATCCTTTACGATAGGCGATGAATGAACTTAGACTTATGTCGTTTCGTTCGCAGAATATCTTAAGTGCCTGTGGAGCGTTGTCGGTATGAACCAATTGGAAATGTATCTCGCCTTCAAAATCCTTTTCAAGATAAATCTGTTCCAGTTTCTCCATTTTGTTTGCCTCTTTAGGATTGTCTGAATTTTCCATGAAATGAATCACATGTATGTGAGGTTTGTATGGCTTTAAGATAGTAAAGATTCTGTCGATTGTTTCAACGTCATAGTCGCTGAAGTCAGTGGCATAAACAACTTCCTTGCTTTCTCTCCAATTGTAACCTTCTGGAATAAAGAGCATTGGTACATCGCATTTGGTCATTACGCTTTTGACCAGACTTCCTTCGAGGAAACGTTTTCCACCCTTACCGCGAGTGCCCATTAATATAAGGTCTGGATTCTCTTTCTTAGATAGTTCTATCAATTCATCTTCAGGATCACCGCTTACTAAGATAGGATGTACGGTTATGTTTTCGATACCTTCTTCATTAATTAAATCAATGATATACTTGGTTTTTTCTTGCATTACCTGCTGTGAGTTCTTCTCAAGTTCTATCAATAATTCTGTAGTGAAGTAATTGTCGGTATCCATGTTGCCTGGATAACTATTGCTTCCAACAAAAACGTTATCCATATATGCATGGAATATAATTATTTTTCCACCAGTATCTTTTAAAAAATCAATAGCATAGGGTAGTAACACCTTGTTTTCTTCACTGAAATCGGTTGATAGTAATATCTTCATGTTTTTAAAAATTTGCTTACAAATATAACAATTATTAATGAAAATTACTTCACAACAATTGATTTTTTTTTCTTGATATTTTATTGAAGTCGTCTTTGAAAAAAATGTATTTTTACGAGCAGAAATTTATTGGTATGAAAACTAGGATTATCGGTTTCTTTTTATTGTTTGAAGCGTCATTTATGCTGATAACCTCATTGGTGGCATTGTACTATTTTTACCGATGTGGTGATGGTGATGTGTTGGCGCTAACAGTATCGACAATTATAACTGCCATATCAGGTTTCATATTGATTTCGGCAGGAAGAAGTAACGGTAAATCAGATAGGCAAAATATTGAGAATTTTGAAGTAAAGGATTCTTTTTTGTTGGTTACGTTGACGTGGATTATTTTCGCTTTGTTCGGAATGCTTCCTTTTTTGTTGAATGGAAGTATCAGGGATGTTTCAAGTGCGTTTTTCGAAGCGATGTCGGGATTTACCACGACAGGTTGTACTGTTATGAACGATATTGATTACCAACCTCATGGTATATTGTTCTGGAGAAGTATAATGCAATGGTTGGGTGGTTTGGGAATCATTGTCTTGTTTCTTGCAGTTATGCCTGCATTAAATCGTAATTCCAATAAAGTCATGATGTTTTCTGCGGAAATGTCGGGCATAGGTGTTAAGAAACTTCATCCCAAGATGATGATGACGGCACGTAAACTTTTGGGAATCTATATTATCCTTACGATATTATGCGCTTTTGTGTATTATATGGGACCAATGAACATCTTCGATGCAATCTGTCATGCGATGACGACAATGTCGAGCGGTGGATTTAGCACACATCAAGCCAGCATAGGTTATTATAATTCACCATATATAGAATATGTATCGTCCTTTTTCATGTTTGCCTCTGGTATCAACTTCTCTCTTTATTATTTTTTGTTCACTGGTCAGGGAAGATTGTTTAGAGAAAATGAAGAACTGCGCTGGTACATTGGAGCAGTGGTAGTTATGACAATTATACTTGTAGTATTATTCTATTACGCACCTGAATTAAGTACCGTAACAACTAATCTGGATTCATATCCTGAAGGTTTTGAAAATAGATTCAGAACTTCATTGTTTCATGTTATTTCTATGATAACGTCTACATGTTATCAAGCACAGAATTACGATTATGACTTATGGGGTGGATTGTTCTTGATTCCGACATTCATTTTAATGGCCAGTGGCGCATGTGCAGGTTCAACAAGTGGTGGTATCAAAATAATTCGCGAAGTGATTGCAATAAAATCAATTAATAATATTTTCAGACGTTTGTTACATCCTAACGCTCTGTTTAGTGTGAAAGTATCTAACGAAGTGATTGATGAAGAAAAGACTCAAAGAGTCATCAATTTCTTATTGATATTCCTTCATTTATATGTAATTGGTGTTTTGCTGTTCATCGTCAGTGGAAGCACATTGAAAGAAGCAATGTTTAACTGTGTCTCTGCACTAGGAAATAGCGGACCAGGAATAGGCAGTACAGGTCCGTCACTTTCGTTCTCAGAATTGTCTAATATGGGAAAATGGACTATGTCGGCTTTGATGCTTATAGGTCGTCTTGAAATTTATACCGTCTTGGTTACTTTTCTTGCGTTATTCAGAGGAAGCAAATATTAAGGGGGCATCTATAATTCCCTGTTAAACAAACTTTGACGACAAGTATAAAATTCATAAATCATTCGCGAAACAGTTTGTAGGAGTCCCCTTAATTGAATTTTTCCCATACTTTGTTGATTTTATTTTTAAGGCTTAATAAATATTATATTTTTGCCATAAAATAATTGTCATGGAAGATACTTCAAAATTCATTGTCATTCATAAGAGTAAGTCGAGAGTCATAATGGCGTGGCTTGTTGTTTTTCTTTTTTTCTTCCTTTCTTTTTGGTCTAGTTGGAAAGTATCATTCATCCATGCGCTTCTGTTGACAACCTTTCTTTTGTTCGCCAGTGATGTTGAGTCAAGATACATAGTGAAACTATTGCAAAAAGGATTGTATTTCTCATTTTATATAAGCAGTTTTTTGCTTATAGTCATAATGGCGGCATTAACGACATATTTGGAATCTTATATGTTGATGATTATGAGTAAACATCTTTCAATCTCAGTACCTAAACTTGATGGATTCAATATGTTTTTTATTCCTTTCTTAATACGCATTGTTCTTTTTACAGCTGCAGTTGGTATTTCTGTCATCACTATATTGCAACGTGCGGAGAAAGATAACCAGAAGATTAAAGACGACCTTAAGAGTGAGAAACTTGATATGGAGTTACGTTTTCTTAAATCCCAGATAACTCCTCATTTCTTATTTAACGCACTGAATAACATCTATTCTCTTGTTTATACTAAAGACGAGAACGCACCACAAAGTGTGTTGAAACTCTCTGATATGTTGCGTTATGTTATGGTGGATTGTCAGGTCGATCATATCTCCTTAGACAAGGAAGTGAAATATATCGATGCGTTCATCGACTTTCAGCAGATGAGTATGGAAAATAAATCCAATGTTATTTTTGAGAAGAATATTAAGAATCATGATTTTATGATTCCACCGATGATACTTCAGCCTTTGGTGGAGAATAGTTTTAAGCATAGCCGTCTCGTCAACGACCCTAATGGATTCGTACATTTTTATCTGCTGCAAGAAAATAATGATTTGATTTTCATCGCACGGAATTCAATTAAAGGAATGTCTGTTTCTATTGCTGATCCAAATAAGAAACAGCAATCTGGAATTGGTTTGGACAATGTCAAAAAAAGACTTGATTTATATTACGGCAATAAATACTCTTTTAAAGCTCAACAAGAGGATAATTCTTATGTGGTAACAATTAAAATAGGAGATAAATATAATGAAAAGAAAGTATAATGTATTGATTGTTGATGATGAGTTTCTCGCAAGAAAACTTCTGACTGAATATGTGTCAAAGATTGACTATCTTCAACTTGTAGATACTTGTCCTGATGCAACAAAAGCTATGGAAGTGATTAATAATGAAAATATAGACATCTTATTACTTGATATTCAGATGCCGGATATATCAGGTATGGAAATGTTAAAGTTAATTAATAATAAACCATCTGTTATCCTTACTACTGCATACTCTGAATATGCTGTAGATGCTTTTTCTCTCGGTGTCGTCGATTATCTGTTGAAACCTTTTGATTATGCTCGTTTCCTCCAAGCGATAAACAAAGCTGTTAGTCAGAAAAATAACGTTCAAGAATATGTGTCGGAGACCCCTAACGATTATATGATGATTAAAGCTGACTATAAATTATATAAGGTGAATTATGATGATTTGCTTTTTATTGAAGGTCAGCATGAATATGTTACATTTCACACTAAGACCAAACGTATCACAGCCTTGTATTCGTTAAAGAATCTTGAAGAGACGCTGCCTAAAGATAAATTTATACGCACACATAAGTCTTTCATTGTTTCAATAAAAAATATTGAGGATATTGACAAAACTAATGTCACCGTTGCAGGTAATAAAATTCCAGTAGGCGCAAGTTTTAGGGATGCACTCCTGGATTATTTAATATGACACATATTCTTTACGAATTTGATTTGACGTCAAATTTGTAATATCTGTATATCATAATTAAAGATAAAATTGTTGCGATGATGTCGGAAATCGGGATGCTCCACCAAACGCCTTTTATACCGATAAATTCGGGAAGTATCAATAATAATGGTATGAGAAACAAGACTTGACGTGACAAGGATAGGACTATGGATTTCTTTGCTTTCCCGATACTTTGGAAGAAATTGCCGATGACGATAGGCATGGATATGATCGGGAATGTTGCCATCACTATTCTCATACCGTCGATGGAGTAATTTAAGAGTTCTTCGTCGGTGGTGAAAAGACGGCACACAAATCGAGGGATTGACTCACCAATAAGACATCCCAGACATAAGGTGATGAATGCCAGAAATATCGCTTTTTTCAGAGCTTCGGTAACTCTTGAAAACTGTCGTGCTCCATAATTATAACTTACAATTGGTTGCATGCCTTGAGTGATTCCCATTACAATCATTGTGAAGAAGAACGTTACTCTATTTACGATACCATATGCACCTACAGATAAATCACCGCCGAATTCTTTTAATCCTTTGTTGATTAAGATGATGATGACACAAAGTGCGGTGTTTAAGAGAAATGGCGACAATCCGATTGCGAGGATGTCTTTTATGATTTTTATGTCGAAGACAAAGTCTTTTTTATCAAAATGTACTAATTCGTTTTTGTTCGAGAATATCTTGACAAGATAGATAAGTGGCAGTGTCTGTGCCAGAACTGTCGCTATTGCAGCTCCTCTAATTCCCATTTCCAAAGGATAAATGAATAGCCAATCTAAGAATATGTTTGCAATGACAGTTATAATAGTCGCAATCATAGCTTCGTTTGGATGTCCGGAAGCTCTTAACACTGAATTTAATCCGTGATAAAGGTGTGTTATGATATTGCCGAGAAGTATCACCTGCATATATTCAAAAGCGTAAGGAAGTGTCTGATCACTGGCACCGAAAAAGTAAAGTATTGGTTTAAGGAACAATAGGCATATCACAGTGAATAGGATGCCGAAGATAATATTGAGCATTATTGTGTTGGCTAAGGCTCGGCAACTCTTGGCATAATTTTTCTTTCCCAGTTCCATGGCGGTTACGGTGGAAGCGCCAACACCAACCATTGCACCAATAGCTGCTCCTAAATTCATAAAAGGAAATGTGATAGCTAACCCCGAAATAGCCAAAGGACCAACACCTTGACCGATAAAAATGCTGTCGACCATGTTGTATAATGATGATGCAGTCATGGCGATAATTGCCGGTGTCGCATACTTTCTCAATAATTTACCAACGTCTTCTGTGCCTAAAAGCAAGGCTCCTTTCGCTTCACTCATGTATCAAAAAATTAGATTGCAAAATTGCGAAAAAATATCCAATTAAATACCTAAAATATATATTAATTATTTGCCTTAAAGTTTGAAAAACATACTCCTCGTAAGGAAAAAAACATTATCTTTGTGAAAATTAAAAATTGAATCACTATGAATCTTTTATTGATAAGTAACTCAACAAATTTCGGAGAGACTTATTTGGCATGGCCAATGACACAATTGGAGTCTTTCTGTGAGAAAAATAGTCTCAATGCTGACAGTAAAATCGTTTTCGTTCCATTCGCAGGCGTATTTATAAACGGTAATCCTTATCCACAAAGTTACGATGCTTATACAGCAAGAGTTAAGAAAGTGTTTGAAGAAAAATTAGGACTAGGTAATTTCGTTTCAGTTCACGAAGTTGAAGACAAAATCCAACTTGTAAATGAAGCTGATTGTATCGTCGTTGGTGGCGGCAACACTTTCCATCTCGTAGCGGAACTTCACAGATATGGTCTCATGGATGCTATCGCAAAAGTTGCAAAGAACGGAACACCTTATATAGGATGGAGCGCTGGTTCAAACATAGCTTGCCCTACATTATGCACGACAAATGATATGCCTATTGTTCAACCTGCATCATTCAACACATTGAATCTTATTCCATTCCAAATTAACCCTCACTATCTGGATCCACATCCGGAAATCGACAAGATGATTAAACACGGCGGAGAAACTCGTCAAGATCGTATCAACGAATATCTCGCTGTCAACCAGAATATGAAAGTCGTCGGTTTGCGTGAGGCTTCAGCAATATGGGTTGTAGGCGACAAATATTATTTAAAAGGCGGCAAAAAAATGATGGTGTTCAAGTATGGAACAGAACCTCTAGAATTGGAACCTAATGCTGAAATAACAAAATTCGTTATATAATTCTTACCAGTATTTTGCATAGTTATGACATACAATTTTGATAAAATAATAGATCGTACTAATACAGAGAGTGTTAAATATGATTTAAGAAAAAATGTCTTTGGCAAGGTGGACGTGATTCCAATGTGGGTCGCCGATATGGATTTCCCGACTGCCGACTTTATCAGAGAAGCGGTCATAGAACGTGCAAAGACCGATGTTTATGGTTATACTTTCCGCGAAGACGCTTATTTCGAGTCTATAGTGAATTGGCTTAAACGTCATCATCAATGGGAAACTAAGAAAGAATGGATGGCGTTCACTCCAGGTATCGTCAACGCTTTTAATCTTGCGGTAATGGGACTGACAAAAGAAAACGATGAGATCATTATTCAACCTCCAGTATATCATCCGTTTTTCTTTGCTGTAAATAATCATAACAGAAAATTAGTCCTCAATCCATTAATAGATACACATAATGGTTACGTGATGGATTTCGATTTGTTGGAAAAACAAGCCAAAACCGCTAAGATGTTGATTCTCTCAAATCCACATAATCCTGTTGGAAGAGTATGGAAAAAAGAAGAGCTTCAACGTCTCGGTGAAATATGTATGAAAAATAACGTATTGGTTTTCTCCGACGAAATACATTGCGACCTCGTGATGCCTGGTTTCAAACATATTCCTTTCGCATCAATATCAGAAGAGTTCGCACAAAACAGCATCACTGCACATGCTGCAAGTAAGACTTTTAATCTTGCAGGTATGGCAACATCAACAGTCATAATTCCTAACGAAGAGTTGCGTAAAAAATACGTCGATTTCGTACACTCAACAGAAGCTGACCTTGGAAATATCTTTGGCAAAATCGCCACAAAAGCAGCTATGGAAAAAGGTGATGAATGGCATGCTCAACTCATCGAATATATAAAAGGTAATATCGATTATGCCGTGGATTTCATTCATAAAGAATTGCCTAAAATCAGAATCCATAAATCAGAAGCTACATATATGATATGGATGAATTTCAAGGCATATGGAATCAGTGATGAGGAACTGAATCGTAAGATGGTTCATGAAGCAAACTTGGGACTTAATGCAGGACATATCTTTGGTACAGAAGGCGAATTCTGCATGAGAATGAATCTCGCTTGCCCACGAAGTATTGTGGAGATTGCGATGAACAACTTAAAGAGAGTTTTTGTTAATGCATAATTCATAATGCATAATTCTTAGAAGGACGTCTATTTGTTAAGATAGCAATAACATAATAGACAATACATTGCGACCAGAGATTTATCATTTCTGGTCGTATGTGTATTAATTCGGCTCCCATGCAATCTAATTTCACGAATGCCATCGTCGCTGGTGCTACTGGAATGATAAAATGAAAAATCTTCCAATGCCATGGCATCAATTCCAAAGGGTAAGAGATACCAGTTAAAAATACTAAAGGCACAGACATAACAACGATGAAAAACAACGGCATCTCGGCATCGGTAAAAAATGAGGATAATATCAATGCGAAAAATGCGCTGGCAAAAAGATACGGTATCATCATAATTGCTATGTTCAGGAAATTTCCATGATGTGGAAGATGGAATATCAAAGGTAGTAATCCTAAGAAAAATACGGAAAATACAATGTAAATCAGGACGTATGAAAATGCTTTTCCGAATATGACTTTATATTTCCTTGTTCTTAAATATCTCCTTGAATTCACCTCGTTCATGCAAACGACAATCATCAT
The DNA here is from genome assembly GCA_045606705.1 of Bacteroidales bacterium. Lineage (GTDB taxonomy): Bacteria > Bacteroidota > Bacteroidia > Bacteroidales > F082 > Limimorpha. The sequence goes on along the minus strand of JAZUSL010000068.1, from coordinate 95,401 downwards.
GGTTTGAAAGATGATGATCACCATCACTGGTGGAATGAGATATGTTCCGTAACCTTCACTCTCGTTATAAAGCGTTTCGCTTATAATATTGACAGCTTTGTCATTTGCCAAAAACAACAGATCTACCATGTTAAGGGAATTTAACATATCAGGAAGCAGTTCTGAATTTATTTCCAAAGATGCAAAGTTGACTGCTTCGGAAATGTTAAGATAATTTAAGAAAGAAAGTGTCGAACCATAAATAACACAAACCGTCTGTTCTCCTCGCATTATGTTTTCTTTTAACTCAGATGGAATATAAAGAAATCCAATAATTTCATTTTCAATAAGTTTTTGTTTTGCTTCATAATAATCCTGAGTTCTTAAAACAACATCAACTTGTTGGGTAGCATCAATATAATTGGTGAAACGTCTACTGATATCACTTTGCGACATGTCAACTACAGCAATCGGAGCATTTCTATAGACGTTAGTGTTATACAATAAGTTATATAGAAATCCATAACCAACATTGCCAAGAATTAACACAATTAAGATTGGAATATTGGTGCCGATAGATTTAAATGTGTCTGATATTATTTTAATAATAGAACTCATTTGTTTCCTTGCTCAATGCTCTTTGCTTGAAGTATTTATTTTTTAATAATAGTAATGATGCAAATATTAGTATGTTAAAGCTTATTAAGATTAATACCTGTTTCCAGCAGTAAGAAAAGGCGTGACTTTCGTAGCGAAGGTAGTCTGTTATCACGACGAAATGTCGGATGGGGAAGAAGAATGAGATTTTTTCTGCGAAGGGATACATCGCATTGACGGGGAAAGTCACGCCGGCAAAAGTGGCTCCCAACGACCCGAACATCGAGACGAAACTGATGATTATCGGTAGGTTAGGATATATAGAGAAAATGAAGAGCGAAACAGAACACGTCGCCATAACGAAAAGTATGCTAATAATTATTAATAAAATTATTGTATGAGTAGAAGCATCATCGTTCATTTCTATCATATTGGCAAATATGGCGATAGAAGAAAATATTATTATATATGGAAATAATTTTCCTAAAATTATATTAAGAAACTTTCCATTACCTAAAGAAAGACATTCTTTTATACCTTTTGTTTTGAAATCGTTTCCAAAAGAATAAGCGATGTTAAGTAAAATTAAGATTTGAAACAGCACCCAATAATATGGATAGGAAAGATAAGAAGTATAATTTAAAGAAGGATTATAAAGTGGATGTGCCACGATATTGATTGGAGATGCTATCGCTTCGAGCGTTTCATCACCAATACCTAAAAAATCCGTTGTTTCTTGTAGTGGCATAACAGCTATAATTCTTAATGCGTTAAGAAAACCTTGCATAACTTCAGAACCGACACTTAAGAAAGCGTAATGATAACATAAAACCAGATTCGTTTGTCGATTTGCATGTACGTCTGCTTGAAAATCATTGGGGATTATAAGATAACCATAAATCTTCTTAGATAATAAAGCATCGCGCGCTTCTGCAAGATTAGAAAATTTTTGTGTAATTTTAATCTCCGGTGATGCTGAACACAAACGTACAATCTGTCGTGACATATCGCTATTGTCTTCGTCAACTATACCTACAGGAATATTGTCAATCATACCATTACCGAAAATAGTCTTCATGAAAAACAAGACAAACAACGGTAATATCAAAGCCGTAAATAAATAAAGAGGTCGCGATGTCAAGATATGACATTCTCTTTTGACTATCGCTAAGAATCCGCTATGACGTTTGACCTCATACATTGTTAGTATTGCTAATTGTTAATTGTCAATTGTTATAAGTACCGACATTCCTGGTCTTAAATCATTGACCTTATATTTTGGAGTTGCTTGTATTTCAAATGTTCTTAGGTCGTAACCGCCAGTGTCTTTCGTTGCTTTCCAGGTGGCAAAGCTTCCTAATGGAGAGATGTAATTGATTGTAAAAGGCACATCTTTTAACTCTAAGGCGGGAATATCACATAAGACATCGTTTCCCATCTTAAAATTTATTAATAGATCTTCTCTGACATTTAAAATTAGATATGGATTTTCAATATCTACTATTGTCATTAGTGAAGTTCCTATCGAAGACAACTCGCCTTCATTCAATGAGATTGTTGCGACTTGTCCTGAGATTGGTGATGTGAGTTTTGAGTCTTTCAGTAAAGCGTTGACGACTTCTGTATTGCTTTGAGCAGCTTTTGCCATCGCTTTTGCCGATGCCTTATCTTGTTCCTGAGCACCGTCAACAGCGAGTTTATACTGATAGTAAGCAGCACGTTCTGCCGCTAATGCTGACTTGTAAATAGCTTCCACCTCGTCTCTTCTTTGTAAACTCACGATAGAATCTTCATATAATGCAGATATTCTTTCATATGTTGTTTTTGCCAGATTAAGATCTGCCTTTGTTCCGTCCCATAATTCTTTAGCTATGGAAACCAATTCCTTACGAGAACCTGAATCTATCTTCTCACTTTGTAATGTGGCGGCATTTTCTAATGATTTCTGTGCCTCATATTCAGCAATGACTTCTTTGGAAATAACATGAATCAAGGTGTCACCTTTTTCTACGTATTGTCCTTTCTTTACATAAATATTCTCAATCCTTCCTGGTAACAACCCGGAAATATTATATTCTTCTGCCTCAATTTGTCCTTGTAATACAATGTCTTTCTCCTTCATCAAGAATATTCCCAAGACAGACAAAGTCAGTATCACAAAAAGTACAATTACAAACAATGCGAATAATATCTTATTACTAATTTTCATTTTTAATTATGTTAAAAAATTCTAGTTCATAGTCATAGTTCATAGTCATAGTTCATAGTCATAGTCATAGTCATAGTCATAGTTCATACTCATAGTTCATTATCTATAAACGACCCAAAATATTCAGGTATACCACAAATGCAACAAAGATGCGCCAATGCTATGTCGTATTCATAATATGTAGTGAGTAACAGCAACTTGGTCTTGTTTAAAAGATTCAAAGCATCTAAAACTTGTTGCGATGTGGCCAATCCTTCGGCAAAGGCTTTCTTTCTAATCTTATAAACTTCTTCGGATAATTCTAATGAAGACTGCAAATCTTTTGCGTTTATTGTTGATTGTACCAATTTTGCATGCCATTCATCTACAGCTATTTCCAATTCGTTCTTGATATTTGTTTGCGTTTCGGTAATTATCTCAGATTCGATCTTTGTCTGTTGTATGTTACGTTCCCTAGCCAAACCATCAAAAATGTCCCAAGTCAGATTCACTCCGGCAATAGTTCCGGGCATAAGATTCTCAGGAACTTGATATGAAGCAATAGTCTGCTTGCCAAAAATTGAAATGATAGGGAAATAATTTGATTTACTGATTCTTAAAGTATTTTTAGAAATGTCTTCATGTAATTCAGATTGTTTATATATAAAAGCATTTTTACGCATCATTTCCTTAAACCAAATTAAGGAAGGATATTTTTCATTAAGAAATAAAGGGGTGGACGTCACGATATTCTGAGTATTGTTCGTTGATTGTTGACCAATGATAACAGACAAGCTTTTTCTTAAGACATCAGCTTCGTTTTCTGCACTCTTGAGATTTCTGTCGCTTTCGTCTAATGCTACTTTTACAATAAGGCGTTCTGCTTTATCAAACATTCCGAGTTCTTCCATCTTCAATGCTTGAGCGTAGTGGTTTGTCGTCATATCCTTTGTTTCTTTAAGAATTTTAAGAAACGACTCTGTAAGACTTAAGGTAAAATACACATCAGCAAGTTCAAGATATTTTGTGGTGCCGACAGCAATCTTTTCGTACTCTGACATCATTTCATTATCTTTCGCTAGCTGATGCGCATAAATCCTTTTCACTCCTGTAAAAACTGGGAATAATACTTCCAAATCGATGGATCCGAAGTTGTTCTCCATTATCGGCACATTGAAAGACAAATCTCCGAGTTCGTTGGATATGTAATTGATAACATCAGGAACGATAAAAGTGTTTTCGTATTTTTCTTTGATAGGTTCTAGTAAGGATGCATATTCCTGCGTCACGCCAATATTTTCCGACATCAGCACATAAGTACCAGTCATCGTAATTGTTGGATACCAACTGGCATTGATGAATTGCGACTGACGTTTAGCAAGTTCAACATTTTTTTCGGCAGCCTTTATGCTAGGATTATTTTGAAACATCATGTTAACAGCGGTGCGAAAACTTATAGATACCTCCGACTGTTGTCCTTTGGCTATTGTCTGTTGACAAAGAATAAATAACATCACAAAATAAAAAGGTTTCATAAATCATAGTTTCTAATCCATAAACATAACTCATTGGCGAATGTTCATTTCATTTAAAGATTATTAATTATAATCTATTTACACTCTCGATTTTTTTCGTAATTTCGCAAAAAGATTGGAAAGTATGATAACTCTCAGATTTTCAATTTTTCAGATTCTCAGATTTATAATATTATGAAACATCAGTCGATACCATTGGCAGAACGTTTACGTCCAACATCGTTGGATCAATATATTGGTCAGGAACATCTTATTGGTGAGAATGCCGTTTTGCGTCGCGCGATAGAAAGCGGCCGCATACCATCGATGATTTTCTGGGGACCTCCCGGTGTTGGCAAAACAACGCTCGCATCAATCATATCTAAACAGGTAAAACGTCAGTTTTATGTTCTAAGTGCCATCAACAGCGGCGTTAAAGAAGTTCGTGAGGTGTTCGACCGTGCGCGTATGGCACCTGATACGCCAATACTCTTCATTGATGAAATTCATCGTTTTAGCAAGGCTCAACAAGACTCTCTGCTTAACGCAGTCGAGAAAGGTCTTGTAATATTAATAGGTGCAACAACCGAAAACCCAAGTTTTGAAGTGATATCACCGTTGCTTTCCAGATGTCAGGTCTATGTATTGAAATCTTTAGAAAAGAATGATTTAGATAAACTTATCAATAATGCGTTGCCAGTATTGGAAGCAGACTGCGGAAAGAAGATAGTGCTACAAGAGAAGGAAGCCTTGATGCATATAAGTGGCGGTGATGCCCGTAAACTTCTCAACGCCTTGGATTTGGTCGTCAGTATGACATGTGACGCATATCCTGACTCAGAAATTATTACTATCACTAATGATATAACTGCTCAATACATACAGAGCAATTTGTTGAAATATGATAGGTTAGGGGAGATGCATTACGATATTATCTCAGCTTTCATAAAATCGATGCGCGGTTCCGACCCTAATGCGGCGGTATATTACCTCGCTCGGATGATAGAGGCAGGTGAGGATCCGTTGTTCATTGCTCGTCGTATGCTGATACTTGCTTCAGAAGATATTGGTAACGCAAATCCTAACGCATTATTACTCGCTAACACTTGCTTCGACGCTGTAAACAAAATTGGTTTCCCTGAGAGTCGTATAATACTCTCGCAAACTGCTATTTATCTCGCGACATCACCAAAGAGCAACGCCTCTTATATGGCGATAAATACAGCGCAAGATATAGTTCGTAAAACAGGAAATCTCAGTGTTCCAATGCATTTACGCAACGCTCCGACAAAACTGATGAAAGACATAGGCTACAGCGATGGTTACAAATACGCTCATGACTATGAGGGTAATTTTGTAGAACAGGAATTCCTTCCAACAGAAATAGCGGGAACTAAGATATATCAACCTCAGAATAATCCTCGTGAAAGAGATATACAAAACTCACTGAGGATGAAATGGAAAGAAAAATACGGATATTAAATTGTATTCGTGAAATAATTCAATAAAACATATTCAGATTTTGAACAATTCACTACATTTGCACTTTATTTAAAATCATATCATAATGAAAAAAATTATCATGGGTTTAAGTGTTATCGGTCTGTTATGTAGTTGTAACACAAACAACCAGCAGACTATGAATGACGAGAAAGAATTCAAATATCTCGTCGATGAATTTGCAGACATCAAGATTATGCGCTACCAAATTCCTGAGTGGGAGAATCTCACGCTTCAACAAAAGGAATACCTATATTATTTAGGTGAGGCTGCAAAATGCGGACGCGATATTCTCGCCGACCAGAATTTCAAGTACAACCTCACAGTACGTAAAACCAATGAAGCCATCCTTAACTCTTACAAAGGAGACCGTGAAACAGAAGATTATAAGAATTTCCTTACTTACGCAAAACGTGTGTTCTTCAGCAACGGTATTCACCATCATTATGCAGAAGATAAATTTATGCCTGAAATATCTACAGAATATTTCGCCGAGTTAGTCAGAAACTCTGACGTAAATCAACTTCCTTTGGATGACAATGAAACAGTTGAAGAATTCTTGACTTTTATAACACCTGTTATTTTTGATAAAGATTTATATGCTACACGACGTAGTGGTGAAGATGACATCATTAAGAATTCCGCAACCAACTTCTATAAAGGTGACTTGTCGAAAGAAGAAGTGGAAGAGTTCTATGATGCACAAAGAGATCCTAAAGACACAACACCTGTTTCTTATGGTTTGAATTCGCAACTCGTAAAAGAAAACGGTAAGATTTATGAAAACGTTTATAAGTCAGGTGGACTCTACGGCGAAGCTATCGATCAGATTATCTATTGGTTGGAAAAAGCAAATGCTGTAGCAGAAAATGACGCTCAGCGCAATTACACTAATTTATTGATTGAATATTATAAGACAGGCGATCTCAACACATGGGACGAATATAATGTTGCATGGGTTCAGGATTCGGTTTCTGTTATTGACTATGTGAATGGTTTCATTGAAGATTACGGCGACCCTATGGGTATGAAAGCAACATGGGAAGCTGTTGTTAACTTCAAAGACATGGAAGCAACAAAACGTTCTTCTCTTATCAGTCAGAATGCTCAATGGTTTGAAGATAACTCACCTGTCGACGAACGTTTCAAGAAGAAGGAATGTAAAGGTGTCACAGCAAAAGGCATCATCGTTACAACATTGGCAGGCGATTGTTTTCCGGCACCTCCTATCGGTATCAACCTTCCAAACGCAGATTGGATTCGTAAGGATTATGGATCTAAATCTGTTACAATCACCAACTTGATGGAAGCTTATGACAAAGCCGCAGAAGAATCTCCAAAGAGTGTCTTGGCTGAATTCGCTTATTCACAAGAAGAAATAGATCTATGTAAGAAATATGGTTCTAATGCTGATGTTGTTCATACCGACTTGCACGAATGTCTCGGTCATGGTTCTGGACAACTTCTTCCAGGTACATCTTCCAACGCTTTGAAAGAATATAACTCAGCATTGGAAGAATCACGCGCCGACTTATTCGGTCTTTACTATTGCGCCGACCCAATCATGGTTGAACTCGGCATCATGCCTGATATGGAAGCTTATAAGGCTGCATATGCAAACTTTATCCGTAACGGTTTGATGAGTCAACTCTCTCGTATCGAATTAGGTAAGAATGTTACAGAATCACACATGCAAGACCGCAAACTCATCTCAGAATGGTGCTACGAAAAAGGCAAAGCAGATAATGTAATTGAAAAGAAAATAAAAGACGGTAAGACATATTTCGTCATCAATGATTATGAAAAATTACGTGATTTATTCGGTGAACTTCTTGCAGAAATCCAACGTATAAAATCTGAAGGTGATTATGAGGCTGGTAAGAAGATGGTTGAAACATACGCTGTTAAAGTAGATCCTGCTTTACATAAAGAAGTAAAGGAACGTTATGATGCATTGAATCTCAGACCTTATGGTGGTTTTATAAATCCTGATATCGTTCCTGTTGAAAAGAACGGTAAAGTCGTTGATTACGTAATTTATTATCCAACAGACTTCGTACAACAACATCTCGATTACGGTAAGAAGTATTCATTTGTAAAGGAAAATCATGCGGCACCAACACATTTAGTTGTTGATATGCTTTACGATTTTATTGATGGTTCATTGGCATGTGGTCATTCTGAAGAAGCTGTTGAAGCTGCGATAGCATATATCAATGCTCATCCGGAACAAGAAGTTATCTACATTGCTGATTCACATCCTGCAAATCATAGTTCTTTCACTGAATTCGGCGGAATATGGCCGGTTCACTGTGTTGAAGGTACACGTGGCGGCGCTATCCATGAGTCGTTCTATACCAAAGTGGAAAATCCTGCAAACCGTCCGGATCCTAAACGTAACATCTTCCGCAAAGGCTGCAAACAAGATGAAGAACAATATTCTGGTTATGGTGCTGTCAACGCTAATGGTATAGTCTTGAAAGATTATGCAAATAAAGACGTCGTTATCAGCGGTATCGCTACAGAATATTGTGTACGTAACACTGTAGAAGAATTTTTGAATTCTGGACGTAATATAGAATTAATATTACCAGCGCTTGCTTACGTTGATAAAGATGGTCATGACAAGACTATCAAAGAATTAAGAAAACAAGTGACTATAGTTGAATAAGATTCTTGTGAATCTTTAATACTTGCGGAATCAGCATTTCATTCCCATCGTTATTGATAATGAATGCTGATTTCGCTTTTTTTATATCCTCATTCCACTGAAGACGCATTCTTGAGCGTACATTTTCCTCGTCGCATTTGTCACGTTGCATCGCTCTTTGAAGACGTACTTCCTCTGGCGCAGAAACGAATATGATGTCATCAAATTGACTGTCGAAATTTTTCTCGAATAATATAGCTGATTCGAATAAGATGTAATTTGATTTTTGTTTCTCACACCATACGTCGAATGTCTTGTTTAACTGAGGGTACAATGTATCCTCTATGAATTGCAATGCTTTAGGGTTTTTGAAAAGATGATAGGAGAGGAGTTTCTTGTTTAAAGTGCCGTCTTCGAAATATATCTCATCTTTGAAATAATTCAGTATCTGTTCTTTTATCTCTGGAAGGAAATACAATTTCTTGGTTTCCTCGTCGGAATAAAAAGTGTTGATGCCTAATTGATTGAATAATTTACATACCAGACTTTTGCCGCTGCCTATGTTACCTGTTATTCCAATACGTTTCATTATAATGCATGATTGTTAATGCATGATGCATGATTGGGTGATTAATTATCGTTTTCGTCGATGATGATATATTCGACTTCTTTAGGTTCGATGCTTAAGATTTTGGTGTTGTTTGGATAATCTGCCAAATATATTGGAAGGAAACTGTTTTCTGTTGAAATGTCAGCTGTATCAATGTTTACCTTAAAAGAATTCTCATTAATGATGTTGTAGTCGGAAAGATAGACTATATATTTTATTTTAACCTTGTCGGGGAAAAGTCTTAATTGCTTGTCGTAATTATGATTAACCTTGACATTGGTGACGGCTTCGGTATATTTTTCTACATTTATTTTTATGTTAACTTCATCTATGTCAGCATTGGTCATTTCATCTAAAATAAGAGGAACGTTGACATCAATGTTGGAGTTAACATTTTTTAAGGAAAGGTTTTCTGTGTAGACGTTTTCTATTGAAGCTATTTTGTTTTTTGGTCCATAGATGGTTACATGATCAGGTGTAATCTCAATCTTGCCATGTCTGTTATATTGTTTCTCGTAAGAGAGATTGACGTCGGCCACAACTTTAACGCTGATTGAGTCTAACTGTTCCATGTTGAGCAAGATTCTATTTTCGTCGAAAGAGATCTTTCCTGGTTCAATGGCAAAGAATTCTGCTATTTTGTCTTTGACGTAACTGCTTCCAAAAGAGTAGGTGCTTTCGCTGTCTTTATGCAAAGGCACCTCCTCTAATGAGATATCTACTTTACGTCTGGATGAAGGCTTTAGGTAATAATGCAATAAGTCAAAACCTCTCGACGATAAAGTGATTTTAATTTCTTGTGTTTCGTTGGTGACGATTAAATTTGCAGGTGCATCTTTAAAATTTATGGTAAGCGGTTCGGTAACGGTATAACTGGCTGATAACTTGATTATTAACCATAGTAATGCGGCTATTGTTACAAATAACAAAAAACTGCTGAATTGTTGCAGCGAATGTGATTCTTTTTTATTGCTTACCATAATTTTATTTATGCTGCTCCACCAACTTGACTTGCGTTAGGAATGATTGCTGATTTTTCAAATTCAATCTTTGTGTTGTGGTCGACGTTTACGATGACGGTGTTTTCTCTAACTTCTTCAACCTTGCCGTGAATACCACCGATAGTGACAACTTTATCACCTTTTTGTAAGTTTTCACGGAATTTTTGTTGTTCCTTAGCTCTCTTATTCTGTGGACGAATGAAGAATAACCAGAAAATGACAAAGATTAAAACAATCATTAAAAGTCCAGACCATGAACTACCTTGTTGTGCTGGAGCTTGAAGTAAAAACATGTTTAAAATGTTCATAATAATTTATTTAAAAAGTGTTGATATTTTCTACTTGTGCCTTAATTCTTATTATGGTCTCTGAAGGATTTGTATTTGCCTTTACGAGGAGACGTTTGTTTTGAAAGCCTTTATGCCCTTTGCTGTCATATAATACTGTTATCTTTCCGCTTTCTCCTGGTTTAATAGGATTCTTGGTGTACTCCGGAGTTGTACATCCGCATGTTGTTTCTACATTAGAGATTATGAGAGGAGCATTGCCTGTGTTTTTAAATTTAAAGGTGTAGCTGACTTGTTCGCCTTGTAATATCTTGCCGAAATCGTGTTCTGTTTTGTCAAATTGTATTGCTGGTGCTGCAGCTCCTTTTTTTACGCCATCGGCTGTAACTGGATTGTTAACCAAATCAGTACTTATTTTGTTGTCTTTACTATCGCATGAGAATAATGCGAATATTATCACTAGTGATAAAAATATTCTTTTCATTTTAATTAGTTGTTTCTTTCTAAACGTTTTATTATATAATTTGTTTAACTATAAATTGTCAATTGCACTATCTTCCGCTGCCGAAAATTGTTACAGAGCCTTGATAACGGTGGTTGTTATATTGTCCGACACATTCCAATACATAGAAATATGTTGCGTCAGGCAATTTGCCTCCGTCCCAGTCGTTGTTATAATCTGATGAGTGATATACGATTCTTCCCCATCTGTTAAAAATTGTCAATTCTGTTCTTAAATAATAGTCTCTTAAAGGATTATATGAGTCGTATTCAAAACTCCTTGTATTCTCGTTATTTTCTTCCTCGCCGCCTGTCGGATCGTTGTCGATGATGAAATAATCGTTGATGCCGTCGCCGTTTGGCGTGAAGATGTTTGGAATCTTTAATTTGACAGGAAGAACTATGATATTGGTTGAGAATGTTGTGTCGCAACCATAATCGGCAGATTTTACATTCAATTCAACTATGTAAGGACTTCCTTCCTTTGATTCTTGGTAATAGACATTAGTCGGATTTTGTTCTATTGAGGTGGCACTAATCTGATTAGGATTCTCAGGGTTGTTGAAGAATTTCCAAGACCAGGAGTTATGTTCTATAGAATCCATATTGGCTTCAAAACCAAACTTGACATAAGGATTTTGCAGATATGCTGTGTCGCTAGGTGTAGAGACTATTTTTACTGTAGGATTAGGATACGCAATAGGTGTGAATGTTGCTATTTGTGTGCATGATTCACCTCTTGTCGTCACGCCAGTTACTTCAACAAAATATTCTTTCCAAGCTTTCAAACCTATTGCTTCTTGAGGATTGCCCGGATTTGTCCAAACGTTTTCTCCTGTCTCGCATCCCCATTCGTATGTAAATGATTTATAACCTTCACCTGTTGCGGTGGCAATGACTTTTGCGTTTTGTCCGTTCTCTGCATTGTTGTTGCTACATGTCAACTGAGTCTGCTCGAACTCAATTTCAAAAGGGTTCATCATTGTTATTGTAATCTCGTCGTTACATTCCTGATGTGTTTGGATATTTGTAACTTTAACACCGTACTTGTCGTTATTTTGATTTACCTCGATGGTGAGATAGAAACTATTCTCTCCTGGTAATTCAGAACCGTTTTTAGTCCATTGATAAGTACAGTTAGGATTGCTGTTCACACTTAAAGTGATTGATTCGCCATAACAAACTGGTAATGTTACACCTTCAGTGATACTGATTTCACAATTGGTTTGCGCTTTTGTGTTAAAAAAATTAACTAAGAAAATCAATAATATGATTGTTCTATAGAAACTGCTTCTTATATTCTTATTCATTAGATGATGTTACCTTTTTGAGTTTTGCAAAGATAAGAAAAAACTATATATAATATAATGTGTCATTCCTTCTTTTATTGTATAATGTCATATTTTTTTTGAACATATTTTCTTTCTTAACATTTAACTTTTGTCATTAGTCTTTTGTCTTATAAAATGTCATTTTGTCACGATTTTATAATTGGAAATAATTTTGATAACATCAAGAAGAACAACAAAAAAATTATACAATGAACCAAGTTAATTCACAAAACAATTATGACTCTCTGAATCGTTATGCCCGCAATCTTAACGAGTTAGCGTCAAATGGCAAATTAGATCCTGTTATTGGTCGTGACGATGAGATCAGAAGAGTGTTACAGATTTTATCTAGAAGAACTAAAAACAATCCTATCCTAATTGGAGAACCTGGTGTGGGAAAGACGGCAATAGCAGAAGGTCTCGCCCAGAGAATCGTTCACGGCGATGTGCCGGAGAACCTTAAATCAAGAAAAGTATATTCGTTGGATATGGGAGCTCTCATCGCCGGCGCCAAATATCAAGGTGAGTTTGAAGAAAGATTGAAAAACGTCGTGAAAGAAGTCGTCGACAGCAATGGCGAGATAGTGCTTTTTATTGATGAAATTCATACATTGGTTGGTGCGGGAGCTTCTACAGGAGCTATGGACGCCGCCAATATCTTGAAACCAGCTCTAGCACGTGGAGAACTGCAAGCGGTAGGCGCAACGACATTAAGCGAATACCAGAAATATTTCGAGAAAGACAAAGCGTTGGAACGTCGTTTTCAGATTGTCATGGTTGACGAGCCTTCAGAAGATGCCGCGATTTCAATATTAAGAGGTCTTAAGGAGAAATACGAGAACCATCATCAGGTAAGAATCCTTGACGAAGCTATAATTGCTGCAGTAGAACTTTCAATACGCTATATCTCAAATCGTTTCCTTCCTGATAAAGCGATAGACCTTGTTGACGAGGCGGCATCACGTTTGAGATTGCAGATAAATTCCTTGCCTGAAGAATTGGAAAACATACAGCGCAAGATCCGTCAGCTTGAGATTGAACGTGAAGCTATTAAACGTGAAAACGACAAACAGAAAATAGAGACACTCACAAAGGTTATTGCAGAATTAAACGCCGAACGCGACAAGATAAAATCACGTTGGGAAACTGAACGCAGCTTTATCGAGAAGATTCAGAAAGAGAAGAAAAATATCGAAAAATATCGTTATGATGCTGAAGTGGCAGAACGTGATGGCAATTATGGTCTGGTGGCGGAATTACGCTACGGTAAGATTCCTAATTCGGAAAATAACATTGAAACCGCTAAAGAAGAACTGAAGAAAATACAAGGTGATAATCCGCTCATCGATGAGGTGGTCAATGCAGAAGACATCGCGGAAATCGTCTCACGCTGGACTGGCATTCCTGTTAACAAGATGTTGCAAAGCGAAAGAGATAAACTTCTGAATCTTGAAAAAGAATTACATAAACGCGTTGTTGGACAAGATGAGGCTATTGTCGCTGTTGCTGATGCAATTCGTCGCAGCAGGGCGGGACTTCAAGACGCTCGTCGACCGATAGGTTCGTTCATATTCTTGGGAACGACTGGTGTAGGCAAGACGGAACTTGCAAAGGCATTGGCGGAATTTCTCTTCGATGACGAAAACAATATGGTACGTATCGATATGTCGGAATATCAGGAACGTCATTCCGTTTCCAGATTGATAGGAGCGCCTCCAGGTTACGTGGGTTACGACGAAAGTGGTCAGTTAACGGAAGCTGTACGTCGTAAACCTTATTCCGTAGTGCTTCTTGATGAGATAGAAAAAGCTCATCAAGATGTATATAATATCTTGCTACAAATCCTTGACGATGGACGTCTTACAGATAATAAAGGTCGCCTCGTCGATTTTAGAAATACTATCATCATCATGACTTCTAACCTTGGCGCGATGGCAATACAGGAGATGATGACGGGGAACGATGAACATGATTTTGATGAGATGCGTAACAAGGTTATGGAGATATTACGTCAATTTATGAAACCTGAATTTCTCAACCGTATTGACGACATCATCATGTTTACTCCATTGTCGAAAGAACAAATTATCAATGTCGTCGCTATGCAGTTTAATTCTTTGAAAAAAATGTTGAAGAAAAATAACATCGAAATTGATATGACATCGGAGGCAATGAGATTTATTGCTGATACCAGTTTCGACATACGTTATGGAGCACGACCAGTGAAACGTATGATGCAACGCGAACTTATAAATGAACTGTCTAAGATGATTTTGTCTGATAAAGTCAACAAAGAGAAACCGATTATAGTTGACTATGACGGAAACGAGATTGTGTTTAGAAACTGAGAAACTGAGAATCTGAAAATCTGAGAATGTTGACTACAAACTTTTGTCTTTACTTCTCAGGTTTTCAGATTATAGAGTTTTCAGATTTATTTATTTTTTCTTGCCTCTCTTTCTTGTTGTTTTCTTAACTTCTTTAATTTTTTATCGATAGCCTTCTGATGTATTTTTGGATTGTCTCCACGAAATACATATTCATCATAAATATAGTTACTTCTATTTTCATTAAAGACATAAATCAAACGTGCTGTGATACAATTATTATATTGGTCGCGAAGATCACCCGGTTCGCCATTGACGAGATAAAATTGTCTTGTTCTGATGCTTTGTAATGAATATTGGAAACGGATACCGAATTTTAATCGTTCATATAATCTTACTTTTGCATCAGCCAAAAAACAGAAGTCGTTGAGACTATATTTATCATCTCCTGTATATGTGAGATTTACATCTGTCAGGTTGCCGTGTTCATATTCTTTCAATCCTACTAATCTTCCGTAAGAAGCTCCGACACCTAATGAAGCGATTTGTTTGTCGGAGAAATATAATAACACAGGAACTTCCAGATAATTCATATAGACATCATATTCGCCAGTAATGCCGTCGCCATTGTCTTTATATTGTTGACGTTGATGTGAACCTCTTTGGTTGAGAGCGACCTCCAATGCGAATTCAATATCGAAGTTGCCCTGTTTGTATACAGGAACTATAGCTCCTAATCCGCCGTGAAATCCAAGTCGTTTGTACCCGTATGCTTGGTCGCCGTCAATCTGTGATAAATTCAATCCTAAAAAAGCCTCACCTTTAACGATTTGTGCTTCTGCATTTTTACTTAACGCAGTAATAAAAACGCACATTATTAATATTATACAAAATCTTCTCATGCTTTTATAACGATATCTTTTACTTAATATTTTTCATGCTTAAACTTATTCTTTTCCTTTCGATATCAACTTCCGTAACTCTGACGTTAACTTTCTGATTTAGTTTCACAACTTCGTTGGGATCTTTGATATATTGATCGGTGATTTGACTGATGTGTACCAAACCGTCCTGATGAACGCCGATATCGACGAAACAACCGAATGCCGTGATGTTGGTGACGATGCCAAATAATTGCATTCCGGGTTTCAAGTCGTTGATAGTGCGAATGTTTCTACTGAATTCGAACGCTTCGAAAGTCTGACGAGGGTCGCGACCTGGTTTCTCAAGTTCGGCGATAATGTCGTTGATTGTTTCAATGCCGAAATCATTTTCTATAAATTCTTTAGGATTTATTTTGGTTATAAGTTCTTTGTTACCTATAAGGTCTGCGACTTCAACATTAAGTTTTTTAGCCATTTTCTCTACGATGTGGTAACATTCTGGATGTACGGCACTCGAATCTAATGGCTGTGACGCTCCGTGTATTCTCAAGAAACCTGCACATTGTTCGTAAGCTTTCTCGCCAAGACGTGGCACTTTCAACAACTGCTTACGGTTCTTGAAGCCGCCGTTTTCGTTGCGATATTTCACTATGTTGCTTGCGATCTGCGGACCGACGCCGCTTACGTATGATAACAGCTGTTCGCTGGCTGAGTTGAGTTCAACACCGACGGCATTGACACAGCTTTCAACAACATGACCAAGTTCTTCATTTAGTAGTTTCTGATTTACATCATGTTGATATTGACCTACGCCTATTGATTTAGGGTCAATCTTGACCAATTCTGCGAGAGGATCCATCAACCTGCGACCGATGCTTACTGCGCCACGCACGGTGATGTCGTATTCCGGAAATTCATCTCTCGCCACTTTTGAGGCGGAATATACTGAGGCGCCGCTTTCATTCACCATGACGGCTATAACGTCGCGGTCAAATTTTATACCTCTGATGAAGTCTTCCGTTTCACGTCCTGCAGTGCCGTTACCAATGGCAATCACCTCGATCTTATATGCGTTTACGAGTGAACGTATTTTGTTTGTCGCTTGTCTTATTTCGTTTTGTGGAGGATGAGGGAATATTGTCTCGTTATGCAGCAATGCTCCGTATTCGTTGAGGATAACGACTTTACAACCTGTCCTGAAACCAGGGTCTAATGCAAGAGTACGTTTTTGACCTACCGGAGCGGCTAAGAGAAGTTGGCGTAAATTCTCTGCGAATACCTTAACAGCCACTTCATCAGCTTTCTCTTTATATAAGGCGCGTATCTCTGTTTCCAATGATGGTTCCAGCAGACGTTTCCATGCATCGTCGATGGCATCTTGTACTAAGTCGGTTGACGCATTATCGGCTTTAATGAAAATATTGTCTAATGTCTTTAAGGCTTCTTCATCGTTGATTTTCAGTTTCACCTTCAACAGTCCTTCCGATTCGGCGCGGAACATAGCCAAAATACGGTGTGAAGGAGCATCGGCGATAGATTCTTTCCAATCGAAATATTGTTGATATGTCTTGGCTTCGTTCTCCTTGTCTTTTACCACGGTAGATGAAATGATGCCTTCATTGTGATAAATCTTACGGATGAGATTACGACCTTTGATGTTTTCCGACACCCATTCAGCCATGATGTCGCAGGCACCTTTAAGAGCGTCCTTTGTCGTTTCGACACCTTTTTCTTTGTCGATATATTTCAGTGCGAGACCTTCAACGTCGTCTGAGTTTTGCGACATTATGATTTTGGCTAAAGGTTCCAATCCTTTCTGACGTGCTATCTCTGCTCTTGTCTTACGTTTTGGTTTATATGGGAGATAAAGGTCTTCCACATCTTGTATGGTCTTGGCGTTTCTGATGCTCGCTTCGAGTTCAGGATTGAGTTTCTCCTGATCAGCGATAGACTTCAAGACAGCCTCTTTTCTTTTCTCAAGTTCGTCGAGTTGTAAAAGACGTTTCTGTATTGCAGCTACGACTTCTTCATTCATCGTGTTGGTCATTTCCTTACGATAACGAGCTATGAATGGAACTGTACAACCTTCATTGAGAAGACGAATCACGTTAGAAGCGACGGTATGTGTAACCGAAAACTCTTGTGCAATCTGATTGCTAAAATCTAATATCTCTGTCATATTATTGTCAAAATATATTCTACGATTTATGACTTATATATTCTCGTTTTGTAAAGTTATCAATCCTTTCGTTATTAAAAACGCAGGATTGTATGATGTCTTGGCTTTTCTCAACCCTTCAATTCCCAAATCTTCTTCACGATTTATATATTCAAATTCTGCAGGGATGTCTCTCGCAAACATCTGATTGATAACGGTAAAAGCTCCGGTATAATTGATGTCGGCTTTTTCAAAATGAACTCCAAACGTCTTATGATTGATAGGGAAGCCGAAAGTGAACGCTACGATATTGCCATCGACGAACAATACTCCTCCTTTCACACCAATCTCCTCAGCATGAGTCATGGCAAATAACAAGGCTTGTCGCTCGTTGCCAATATCCTGATGTTTATAATCATCGTTGCTCTCGTACCATTCGTTTTCTTTCTCGATACAAAGTCTTATCAGTTCTGGCGTCGCTGACTTATATTCCCAGTTAGGATAAGTCTTCTTAAAACGGTTGACGTGATTACGTTTCTGTTGGAACTTGTTACCTTTCAATGTCGCCAGATCTTCTCTGTTATAGACGTAATCAAAGCTGTCGCGATTCGGTACCATTATAAATTTATCTTTCATATCATCGCTTATCTGGTTTTCGACGAAATGACAAGCGGCAAACATCTTGAAATCGTTGCCTCTCGAATGTGCATCGTCAATCAGTTTGTTGACGACAGAATCGGCGTTGCCTTTGCCAATCGGCATCATATATATGTCGCCATATTGCTGGTTATGATAAAAAAGAATGAGGAAATCATCTACGACGGCGTATTTGGTATTGTATAAAAAACGCCACGAGATGAGATTCGAGAATGAAAACTCGCAATTACAGCAGTCGTTAGGAAAAATGAACGACGTAATTATCTCTTTATCTTCTAATGTAATATCTTTAAAATCAATCATAGTTTATATTTAGGCTTTTTGAGACGTGTCAATGTTGTGTTTATATTGCAGGTATCATTGACGCGTCTCTACTTTGCGACTTTGCGACCTTGTGACTTTATGACTTAACAAAGTGCATTCATACTTGGAGTGAAATCGACCTGAATCATCTGCGAGAAAATCTGTGCTGTTTCCATTGGCGAATAACCTAATTCTCCTGATGCTATATTGAATATCAATTCAACTTCCTTGACATTGATGTCTTTGTCTGCCAGTGCTATTGAAATCAAATATCTTAACATGGCTTCTCTTGTCTCAGGATTGAGTTCGAGAAGTTTCTTGATGGAATCTTTGAAAGTCTCAACGACATCGCATTTCGTTATATCTTCAAGATAAGTCTTAGGGAATATTTCCAATACTGACAGTTCACTGAAAATTAAGTCTATTTCGTTCTCACTTATTGTCTCATCGCAGTTTGCGATTATCAAACCTGCTGTGGCGATGAATTTCGCCATATTGGAATCGAGTTCGGTGTTTCTTACTTTCAACAATATTTCAATGAGTTCGTTCATGCCGTTTTCAAGTTCATCCTTACTTGCTCCTTTCTCATTGAAAAACACACTTTTTGAGAATTGGTTCAAAGCCTCGACTCTTATTGGATTGATAGGATGTGTCGCGAAATTGATGCCTTTGTCGTTACGGAAATATTCTAATCGTTTCTTGTTATCTTCAAGGAAAGCCTCTACCTTCATATCCATCTTTTTGAAGTCTAATCCTGACGACATTTTAAAGAACGCTGAGATGCAGACGTTTAAATCAGGCATTGCCATGTAACCAAAGCGGTCGGCGACGAGTTCTGAGAGTTGTTGCCACAACCTTATTTTATATTGTAAAGTTATCGGCAATACAGCACCTGGAGGGAAGACGAAATTGATGAGTTTTACGAGAGAAGCATTCTTATTAATAAGGTGTCCCATTTCATGTCCTACAACGAAACGCAACTCATCATCGGTCATTAATTGTATAAGAGAAGAGTTGACGTTGATGATGTTAGGTTCGCCTTCTTCCTGCGAAGCAATGGCGAAAGCGTTAACGGATGGGTCGCCGGTGATATAGAAATCTACAGGTTCAGTAAATTGTAAGGCTTCTTTTATCTCGTTGAAAATATGATAATAACGAGAAAGAGTTCCTTCCTCTACTTTAAAGCTATGACCTTCAAGCATGCTGCGATAATAATTGTCGGAGAAAGGAATCTTAGCCATTTTGATGATCTCTTCAACGACATTACCCTGCAGTGCGTTGTAAATCTGTGTGCTGAGTTCCACCTCCAATGGGAGTCCGTATTCAGCTATTAATCTTGCGTTATCCATATCAATTTATTTTATTTGTTCTCAATTTCTTTAATTATGTCTTCGACAATATATTTGTCACTCATCAAATTAAGTCTATATCTGTCGTCAGATAACTGTAAATATGCGTTTGATGAATAAAAAATATCTAATGCTTTTTCGGTGTCAATTCCAAGTACATCCGCAAGAATCATCACGATACTGCTTTGTTTGCGCCATAATACATTTTCTCTCATAGGCTTTATCTGTTAAATGTATAACTTTCAACAAACTCCAAGCAATAATCTATTATTTCTTGATTTAAAATACAAATCTGATGATTAACATCTTTATATCTTAACTGACATAGAGCCTGTTCTGCAGTGATAATTCCTTTCTCGTAATCTTCGACTGTATCAATTACTCTGTCATTTGCGACACCACCAATCACTATATCATATTCTGAAAAGACATCTTTACCATTGCGGCAATCGACAACAAATTTCAACCATTCTATATTATATGTCTCAAATTCATTGAAACGGTATCCTATGTTTTTAGCCTTGAAATAATCAAAATTATATACGCTCACAATTGCCTGCACATTTCTGCCTTTACGAGTTGCGATTATTTCCGACCATGATTCCGCTTGTTCCTTAATATTCGTTAAGTAAAATCCTTGTCCGAAATCGAGATTCTTTCTTCCGACATTGGTCAATGGTTCTTTTACTTCTATATGCGATCCGTGATATAATGTAATCATTGTTTTTCCTCCAGTTCTTCTTTTTCCCAGTTATGAAGAGTCTCTAACGTATCTTCAACGACATAGTCAAGACTTTGTGTATGTAATAATTCATAATACTTTAATAATCGTTGATTTATCATATCTTGTCTTTTCAAACGATTATACATTTCTTGTCCTGATATGTTCATTTTTTTAGCTGAGGCTTCTATTGCCATAATCGTAAAATGTATCTTCTGATATTGTGCAATAGAATTAGTCTCATTTTCTATATTGTTATTCATAAGAATCATTCTTTATATCTGCAAATATAACAAAAATATCGGTTGTTATTTTTTAAATAAATGATTAATGCCAAAAAAATATTTATCAAAAAATACGTGAATATCTCCGAAAAAATTCTTAGTTTTGGAAAGAAGATTTGTTTTTCATACATCTTTGAAAATCAATATTAGCAGAGTCATTTTTCATACTAAAAATAAGTTTTTATGTTTTTGATATTCGATACCGAGACCACAGGTCTGCCTTTAGATAAGAATGCCCCGTTGACTAATTTCGACAATTGGCCTCGCGT
Organism: Bacteroidales bacterium; assembly: GCA_045606705.1. Taxonomy (GTDB): domain Bacteria; phylum Bacteroidota; class Bacteroidia; order Bacteroidales; family F082; genus Limimorpha. The sequence goes on along the minus strand of JAZUSL010000068.1, from coordinate 74,291 downwards.
GGTGCAGATTGCATGGCAGATTCATGATGAGAAAGGAAAATTCGTTAAGGCTGAGAATCATATCATCAAGCCCGAAGGTTTTATCATTCCTATCAACGCTTCTATGGTACACGGTATCAGTACGGAACGTGCTCTTAATGTAGGGGAGAATCTTAACGATGTTCTCGATATTTTTCTTAACGCTCTCAAAGAAGTGAAATATGTTGTCGGTCATAATGTGGCTTTCGACTTGAATGTGACGGCATGTGAGTATCTGAGAGTGAAGAATATCAATCCTTTCAGAGGAATGAATATCATCGACACCTGTACTGAAAAGACTGCCGAATTCTGCAAACTTCCTGGTGGTCTGGGTCGTAAGTTCAAGAAACCGAAACTTTCTGAGATTCATCAGCTGTTGTTTAATGAGGGTTTCGATATGGCGCATAACGCTTCCGCCGACGTTGAAGCTACAGCACGTGTATTTTTAGAACTTGTTCGTATTAATGTTATCAATGACGAGGAGATAAAAGAAGGCGAGGAGTTCTTTAAAATTTTTAAGGAAGCCAATCCTGATGTGATGCAACCCGCAGGAATAAAAGTCGTTTCCAATATTGAAGAAAAACAACCTCAACAACTCTGTGACTCTGCGACCTTGCGACCTTGCGACAATACATATACTCCAAATCACTTCACGCATCTGCACGTCCACTCGCACTTCTCAATCCTCGACGGAATGTCGAAGGTGCCTGACCTCATCGATAAATGTGTAAAAAACAATATGTTCTCGATGGCTCTTACCGATCATGGTAATATGTTTGGCATCAAAGAATTCGCCGATTCTGCAAATAAATATAATGGTAAGATAAAGGATAAGATAAAAGAACAAGAGAAGATTCTTAATAATGAGGAGTCTACCGATTCTCAGAAAGATGATGCTTCCGTTGAAATAGATATGCTTAAGAAAAAGATTTTTAAGCCTATCTTCGGCATTGAGACTTATTGTGCTCCTGTGAGCATTGATAAACAAGATGGTCGTGCCGACAGAGGCTATCACCTTATATTATTGGCAAAAAACAAACAAGGTTACAAGTCTCTCTGTAAGTTGAGCTCCATCGCATATATCGATGGCTTCTATTATAATCCGCGTATCGACCATTCGCTTCTTGAACAATATCACGAAGGTCTTATCGTTTGTTCGGCTTGTCTCGGCGGCGAACTTCCTCAGAAGATTATGAACGGCGACATTGAAGGCGCTGAGAAATCTCTGCTCTGGTTCAAGAATATCTTCGGCGATGATTTCTACATCGAAATACAACGACATAAAACAGATAAACCTAATGCAGATACTTCTACTTTCGAACGTCAGCAGCAGGTTAATGAGATACTAATACAACTGGCGAGAAAGACTAATACAAAAATCATTGCCACTAACGACGTACACTTTGTAGAAGAAGAACATAGCGAGGCTCACGACAGACTAGTTTGCCTCAGCACAGGAAAGGATTTTGACGATCCTAACAGAATGCATTATACCAAACAAGAGTGGCTTAAGTCGCCAAAAGAGATGGGAACGGCGTTCTCTGATATTCCGGAAGCTCTTGAGAACACAAAGGAAATAGTCGATAAGGTTGAATCTTATTCCATCGATTCTGACCCTATCATGCCGATATTCGATATTCCTGCCGAGTTTGGTACTGAAGAAGAATATCGTAATAAATATACACAAGAGGATTTATTTGAAGAATTTACTCGTAACGAACTCGGTGAAGTGGTGATGAGTAGGGAAGAGGGAGAAAAGAAAATCAAGAAGTTGGGTGGTTATGATAAACTTTATCGTATAAAACTGGAAGCAGACTATCTCGCTAAACTCGCATGGGAAGGCGCGGAACGTCGTTACGGCAAGGAACTTACTGAAGAACAACGTGAACGCATAGTCTTTGAACTACACATTATGAAGACCATGGGTTTCCCAGGCTACTTCCTCATCGTTCAGGATTATATACGCGGTGCTCGTGAAGAACTCGGCGTTTCCGTCGGTCCGGGTCGTGGTTCGGCCGCTGGTTCCGTGGTGGCATATTGCTTGAAAATCACTGACGTCGACCCGCTGAAATATGACTTGCTGTTCGAGCGTTTCCTTAATCCTGACCGTATCTCATTGCCCGATATCGATGTCGATTTCGACGATGATGGTCGCGGTAAGGTTCTCGATTGGATTACCGAGAAATACGGTAAGGAAAAAGTGGCTCATATCATCACTTATGGAACGATGGCAACGAAATCTTCCATTGCCGACGTGAGCCGCGTACAAAAGATCCCTATTCCAAAGGTCAATGAGATCAAGGCTCTTATACCAGATAAATTCCCGGATTCTGTTAAAGATGAAAAAGGAAAGGTGCCGAAGGTTAATCTGAAGAACTGTTTTAAATATGTACCTCAGATAAAGACATTGTTGGATGGCGATGATGAAAACATCTCTTCAATGTTGACTTACGCCCAGCAGCTCGAAGAAACGAACCGTCAAATTGGTATCCATGCCTGCGGCGTTATCATCGGTGCTTCCGACCTGACGAATTACGCCCCTCTTTGTACCATCAAAGATAAGGAAACAAAAGAAGACGTGCTCGTAACTCAATATGACGGTCACGTGGTTGAAAACGTGGGACTTATCAAGATGGACTTCTTGGGACTTAAAACCTTGACACAGATTAAAGATGCCTTGGCTAACATCAAGAAGACTCACGGCATCGACATTGACATCGACAATATTCCTATCGATGATAAAAAGACTTACGAATTGTATAGTTCCGGAAATACTATCGGTACGTTCCAGTTCGAATCTCCTGGTATGCAGAAATATCTGCGCGAGTTGAAGCCTACTGTCTTTGAAGACCTTATCGCTATGAATGCCTTGTATCGTCCGGGTCCTATGGATTATATCCCGACTTTCATTGCACGTAAGACAGGCAAGGAACCGATCACTTATCCTATCCCGGAGATGGAGAAGTATCTCAAAGATACATACGGCGTCACTGTTTATCAAGAACAGGTGATGCTTCTGTCGCGACAGTTGGCAAGTTTCACTCGTGGTGAGTCTGACACCTTGCGTAAGGCTATGGGTAAGAAACTCATCGAGAAGATGAACGAGCTGAAAGGCAAGTTCATGAAGCAAGGTCAGGAAAACGGTCATGATCCTGAAATCCTGGAGAACATCTGGAAAGATTGGGAGAAATTCGCTTCTTACGCTTTCAACAAATCTCACGCTACATGTTATTCATGGGTCGCTTATCAGACCGCTTATCTCAAAGCGCATTATCCTGCTGAGTTTATGGCGGCTGTGTTAAATAGTTCCATCAGAGACAATAAGGAAGTCGTCTTCATGATAGAAGAATGTAAACGCATGAAAATCGATGTGGTGGTACCTAACGTCAATGAGTCGGAATATAAATTTACCGTTAACGACAAAGGACAAATCTCTTTTGGAATGGGAGCAGTGAAATCGGTAGGTGAGGTGGTTATCCAAGCTATTACTGATGAACGAAATGCCAACGGTAAATTCAAAGACTTCGCCGACTTCTTAATTAGAATGAATGGTAAAGGTGTTAACAGAAAATCGATAGAGGCACTTGCCGGAGCGGGCGTTTTCGATAGCTTTGATGGAATGCACAGAGCAATGTTCTATCATATCGCAGAAGGCGACAAGACGACATTTGTGGAAAAGTCGATTAAATCGGTATCAGCATATCTCGACAGAAAGAATAACGCTCAATTCGACTTGTTTGCGGATAGCGAAGGCGGCGAAGAAGAGACATTTACAATACCGCTCCCTGAATGTGAACGATGGTCTAAATTGAAAGAATTAGAGATGGAAAGAGAACTCGTCGGTTTCTACATGAGTTCGCATCCTCTTGATATGTTCAGAGATACGATAAAATATTTCGCTAATATAAAATTAGAGAATGTCAAGAACGCTATCGAGATGAGCCGTCCCGATACAACATTTGTGATGGCGGGATTGGTGACATCAGCAGAGAGATTTACGTCAAAGACAGGCTCAGAATATGGCAGATATAGAATTGAAGACCAGAGCGGAAGTTTCGAGTTCCCGCTTTTCAAGGAGAATTATCTTAAGATGAATCCGCTGCTCGTTCCTGGAACGCAGGTGCTCGTCACCGGAATAGTGAAAGAACGTTACGTCACAAGTGAAGATCCTAACGCTCCTAAACCTAAAGAATTGAGAATTACTAAAGTGGAGATGTTAGAGACAATAATGGAAAAGACTAACAGAGAAGTTAGATTCACTGTCTTCACCGACAAACTCGATAAGGACAAAGCACAGGAGTTCATTAATATAATAAAGAAAAACAAAGGCAATCAGCCATATTCGTTAAGATTCGTTGATAGAGAAAACGATATGACATGTTCGTTACATCCTGAAAAAGGAAAGATCAACGCGCAGGAGATTTTCGAATTGTTGAAAGACGCCGACTATGTGACGTACGATTTGTTGAATTGAAAACTAACGAGATTATTACATACATGAGATAATTATTCTTCATAATATCATTTGTTGCTTTTATATCAGGTTTTATGATTCTGTCTGACTCATGCGGAAGACAGTCGATGCATGAAACGTCAGAGAGATTTGAAGAAGCACAATCTCTCGTAGAGGCACACGGACGTGTGACTTTTAAATTGAGAATTGGCTGTCAGCCATCAGCTATCAGCTATCAGTGGTCAGCAGTCAGTTCAATGCTCATAGCAAAAAGAAACCGTGGACAAAGTCTGTTGTCTGTTGACATCCGAAGGCTTAACCTTTAGACTTTTGTCTTTAGTCATTAGTCAAAATTTTCAGGTTCTCAGATTTTAGTGTTTTCAGATTTAAAAAAATCTTTCGTCTATTCTCTTTTGACTTTAGACTTTTTTATTATTTTTGCAAAAAATCAGTACTAACATTTTAAATAATTATAATTATGGCAAATCACATTACAGACGCTACTTTCGAAGTAGAAGTATTACAAAGCGAAGTTCCAGTTATGGTAGATTTCGGCGCAACATGGTGCGGACCTTGCAACATGATCGCTCCTTATATGGACCAATTATCAGAAGAATATGCCGGCAAAGCTAAAGTCTTCAAAGCAGACATCGACGAATGCAATGGCTTGGCAATGAAATATCGTATCATGAACGTTCCTACAGTTCTTTATTTCAAAGGCGGTCAGGTAGTTGACAAAAACGTTGGCGGCGCAGCAAAACAAGTTTTCGAAGACAAATTGAAGAAACTTATCTAATCTAATAAATGCCAATAGAAGTCAGCAATATAGCTCAGCTGGGAAGCCTGGAATTTTTAGCTCGTCAGATAGTGGAAGGTTTCATAACCGGCCTGCATAAGAGTCCTTTTCACGGCTTCTCAGTTGAATTTGCTGAACATCGCCTCTATAACACAGGAGAACCTACCAAAAACATAGACTGGAAACTTTTCGCAAGAACCGAAAAACTCTTCGTGAAACGATACGAAGAAGAAACCAACCTCCGTTGCCAAATCGTTATTGATAAAAGTTCTAGCATGTACTTTCCCGTACAAAACAAACTCGACTTCGAACATCTTAACAAACTATGGTTTTCCGTTTACAGCAGCGCGGCTCTCATCGAGATGATGAGACGACAACGTGACGCCGTGGGATTGTCGTTGTTTGATGAAGATGTAGAACTACATACACCGGCAAAACTGTCGCGAGTTCATTCTAATATGATTTACAGCGAACTCGACAAACTGATGCTGCCTTACGAGAAAAATGTGAAGACTACGACAAACACAGTGCAATGTCTTCATAAGATAGCGGAGATGACGCATAAGAGAAGTCTCGTGATAATTTTCAGCGATATGCTCGACAACCTCGATTCTTATCAGGAACTGTTCGCCGCTCTGAAACATCTTCGCTACAACAAACATGAAGTGATTCTATTTCATGTGTTCGATTCGCTTCATGAACAAAAACTTGAATTTGAAAACCGCCCTCATCGCTTCGTTGACTTAGAGACAGGCGAGACGTTGAAACTCAACCCTGTCGAGATAAAGGAAAGATACGAAGAGATAATGACAGCCAAGAAAGAAGAACTCTTGCGCCAATGCTATCAATATCAAATCGATTACGTTGAAGCTGACATCAATAAAGCATACGATCAGGTGCTTACATCATATTTAATAAAAAGAAGTAAAATATAAATGTATAATTAGGACTATTGTCCGTTGAATTTAATAATATGAAACACAAAATACTCTTCATCTGCCTCGGAAATATATGCAGAAGTCCAATGGCGGAATTCGTAATGAAAGACATCGTTGAGAAAGCCGGATTAAGTCACGAATTTGAAATAGCTTCGGCTGCTACTTCAACTTACGAAATAGGTAATCCGGTGTATCCGCCGGCAAGACAGAAACTCGCTGAACACGGCATCGACTGTAAAGGCAAGACGGCTCGCCAGATAACAAAACGCGACTACGAATATTACGATTATATCGTAGCGATGGACCAAAGCAATCTCAGGAATCTGAGAAATATGTTAGGGGAGGACAAGCAGGGAAAAATCTCCTTATTGATGGATTATACCTCACGTCCCGCTGATGTCGCTGACCCTTGGTACACCGGCGATTTCCAGGCTACATGGAACGACGTTACAGAAGGATGCGCCGAACTTCTGAAGCATATAATGGCTAAAGACTAAGGGCAAAAGTTAAAATAAACTATAATAAAAACAGAAACTATGAGAAAACTATTACTACTGATTACATTAGCATTATCATTAACATTGAATGCTCAAGAAAAAGAAACGAAAACACTGAACGCATTACTGAAACAAGAGACGCGTCTTACAGCTCGTTCTAATCCAAGTGAATTAATCCTAAAAGCGATGGTTCAATATAAGGATGGGAATGATGTAGTTGATTTGAAGTCGATGAAACTCAATCTTGAAGGAACTACCCGAATCGCTGATGTGGAAAAAGTGAAAGTCTATACAACCGGACTTGAAGATTATGCCAATAATAGATTCCTTGATTATGCTACTTTAATTGGAAGTTGTGAACCTCAGTCGGGTGATTTTATCTGTGAACTTGAAGGTCAGCTTCTTGAAGGCATCAATTACTTATGGCTAACCGTTGATGTCGCCGATGATGCCGTGGAAGGTAACTTTATTGATATGTCGTGTATTGAAATATCAACTGTTGATGAGACTGCTGAAGTAAAGAATGCATCACCTACAGGAAAACGTGAGATTATTTTGGCACGCACGACTTTGCTCCGTCCTGGAGATTATAATTCAACAAATTACAGAATTCCGGCAGTGATAACTGTGCGTGACGGTTCAGTTGTCGCTATCACCGACAAACGTAAATATAATAATGGCGACCTTCCGGAAGACATCGACATAGTTTGCAACAGAAGTACCGACGGCGGTCATACTTGGAGCGAGCCTTATACTATCGCATACGGAACAGGTCATGGACAAGGGTTCGGTGATTGCGCCTTGGCATTGACAAACGACGACAATGGCATCATCGCGGCTTTCGTTGGCGGACCAGGATTCTGGGGTTCCACACCGGAAAATCCGCTGAGAATGTATATCTCAAGAAGTAACGACAACGGACAGACATGGGCTGAACCAGAAGATATTACATATCAGATATATGGTGCGGAATGTGAAGATCCTGAACGTAAAGAATGGCTCGGAGGTTTCTTCGGTTCTGGAAACGGATTGCTGACATCGTCGGGACGAATCATGTTTGTTGTAGCAATGCGTGAAAACAATACAAGGGAAATGGTTTGTAATCATGCCGTTTATTCCGACGACAACGGACTTACGTGGCAGGTGTCGGGAAGAGCATCAATAGGCGGTGACGAAGCGAAAGTGACTGAACTCGTCGACGGAAGAATTTTGATGAGTATCAGACATAATGGAAACAGATGGTATAATATTTCCGAAGACGGCGGCGTGACATGGCAGGAAACCACATCAGAATGGACAGATATCGTCGCTCCTGCTTGTAACGGCGACTTGATTCGTTTTACTTCAGTAAATAACGGCGATGACAAGAACAGACTTTTACATTCAGTTCCAGTGGGTTCTTCAAGAAAAAACGTTACTGTTTATGTCAGTTACGATGAAGGCGAGACGTGGCCTACAAGTCGTTGCGTTGTCCCTTACAATTCGGCATATTCTTCATTATGTATCTTAACAGATAAAACCATAGGACTTTATGTTGAAGAAGCATTTACAAATGAAGGCGACTATTGCACCGTGTTCTATAACTTCAGCCTCAATTGGTTGACAAATGGCGAAGATAATGTTGTAAGTATTCCTGAAATTTCAGATATAGATAATGTTAATAATAATTTAGTAATATATCCTAATCCAGCATCAGATTATATCAACATCAAGACTAAAGACATTACATTGATTAATATTTATAATGCAAAAGGTCAGTTGATAAAATCATTTAATAGTGATGAGGAACTGATGATAATAGATATTTCTGATTTCGAAGAAGGAATATATGTCATTGAGGGATCTGATAATAATAGGCGTGTTAAGGGAAATATTGTCATTATTAAATAATGTGTCAGATATTGAAGGCATGCCAGAAGAAATAACAATTTCAGGCGGTTTCCAATTCAATGCAACAAAACAATAATTACAGATAATAAACGTTACATGGGAGGAACATAAAACAAAAGTGTCTCTTTTTTTGTTCTAATTAAAAAATATCAAGATGAAATCAAAACATTTAATTTATTGCTTATTGGCATTTTGCGTTTTTACATTAAGCAGTTGTGGTCCTGACAATGTGGATTATGCAAACAAAGTTGATGGTAGTTACGATGTGACAATCACCACTAATATCAATCTTAAATATGAAGGAAATTCTATTCCGTCAATAGCGACTGAGATAGAGACAAAAGGTACTATTACAAAAGATAATGAATCTGGTAATGTTACCATTAGAATTGAAGGTGTCAACGGTGCGATAAATGATATAGTTATGAAAGCATTCTGCAGCGGATTGGGAATGAAAATAGATCAGTCTTCATACGATGGAATTATTTCATCAACTGAATATGGAATTGTAGAATGTATGTTAACTTTAAAAAATCCTACCACAACTATTTCAAATGCAAGAATCTTCAATTGGGATTCAACGGTTTCAGGTCAATGTGTAGTCAATTATATAGGACAAGAAATGACCTGCGAGACCTCAGGTACTATAAACTTTAATTTAACTCCAATAACAGAATAATTATGAATAACTTCGTTTATAACATACCTACTAAGGTTTATTTCGGTGAGAACCAACTTTCTCATCTTGGTGAAGAATTAAAGAAATTCGGAACACGCGTCCTTTTGACCTACGGTGGAGGTTCAATAAAGAAAATAGGTCTCTACGATAAAGTGATGACTGAAATGAAACACTCTGGACTTGAAGTCTTCGAACTCTCAGGCATAGAACCTAATCCACGCATTGACTCAGTAAGAAAAGGAGCACAAATGTGTAAAGAACATAACATCGATGTGTTGCTCGCAGTAGGCGGCGGTTCAACAATAGATGCCACAAAATTTATGGCAGCCGGCGCTCTCGTCGATCACGATCCTTGGGATTTCTTCAATGAAAAAAGATCTCCCATAAATGATGCTTTACCTATCGTATCAATATTAACACTCTCTGCAACAGGTTCTGAAATGGATACTGGTGGCGTCATCAGCAATCCTGAAACGAATGACAAAATTGGTCGTCTCGACCCACATTTATTACCAAGAGTTTCTTTCCTCGACCCGACAAACACATATTCCGTAAGTCAATATCAAACAGCTTGTGGATCTGTAGATATTATGTCGCATATAATAGAGGTTTATTTCAATATGGAACCTGACTTGTTCATGCTCGACTGCTTCATGGAAGGAATGTTGAAGACTGTCGTAAAATACGCTCCGATAGCAATGAGAGAACCAGACAATTACGAGGCAAGAGCTAATTTGATGTGGACTTCTTCCTGGGCTATAAATGGTTTTATTAATGGAGGAAGAGTTAAGGCATGGAGCTGTCACCCGATGGAACATCAGCTTTCGGCGGTATATGACATAACTCACGGACTTGGTCTCGCAATATTGACACCACGCTGGATGGAGTATTGTTTGGATGAAACCAATGTATCTAAATATGTTCAATTCGCAACAAACGTCTTCGGTGTTGATACAAATCAAGAACCGATGGCAATAGCAAAAGAAGGTATCCAGAGACTTTATGATTTCTTCTTCAAGACATTGGGACTTCAAAGCACATTGACAGAATTAGGAATCGGTAAGGAACATTTTGTTGAGATGGCGACAAAAGCCTGCGGCGGAAAAATATTGAAAGGATTCAAAAATCTTACAATAGATGACGTCGTGAAGATTTACGAAATGTGTCTGTAAGATTATATACATATTAATGATTCCAAATCTTCCAAGATGCTTCCGCCTGTTCGTGAAGCATCTTCATCCCGTTGAATGTTGTCGCTCCTTTTAAGCGAGCATTTCGTAAAAAAACTGTTTCTTCAGGATTATATATCAAATCGATGAAGACATGGTGCGATTCGATAGTGGAGTAGGGAAGTACCAGACATTCATCAACATTAGGAAACATCCCGACAGGTGTCGTATTTATTATTATTGAATAAGGAGTGAATCCTGACCTGTTAACATCATTATAACCAATAAATCCTGATTTATAAGAATTACGACTTGCTATTTTAAATGCGATGTTTTCTTTTCTTAAAACATATTGAACAGCCTTCGATGCACCACCGCTACCTAATATCAATGATGTTCCTTTTTTACTGAAGACTGATAACTGACAGATGATGGCTTTAAATCCAACAACATCGGTGTTAAAACCTTTTAACTTTCCATTGTCAAATACTTTTACGGTATTGACCGCACCGACTTCTCTTGCTGTTTCGTCAAGGTCGTCAAGATAAGGAATGATACTTTCTTTGTAAGGAACTGTTACGTTAAAACCTTTTAACTCTTTGTGATTATGAACAAACTCTATAATTTTGCTTATATCATCGAGTTCGATATTTTGATATGTATCATTAATATTTAATTGGGAAAATTTCTCCGTGAAATAATCCTTAGAAAAAGAATGACCGAGCGACTTTCCAAGTAAACCGTACATTATGTTGAATCAAAGAATCTGAGAAATTGAAAACCTGAAAACCTGAGAAAATTTTTCAGATTCTCAGATTCTCAGGTTTTCAGATTTTATTATTTGTTTTTCGCCATTTTTTCAGTAAGAATAATTATTCCAGCACCAATCAATATTATCACGAATGCTATTGCAAATTCCATGTTGAATTCAGGTAAATAATATTCGTAGCCTGTAACTTTAGCTTCGCTGCCGAAATAAGTTATCACGTCATTTTTCCATGGCCAGATTATTGGCATACTTCCTAAGATGAAACCTGTCAGAACAGCGATGGTTATGTCTCTATATTTTTTGAAAATCCAAGATAGGAGATGAGAGAATGCCAAAAGACCGACAACGCCGCCCAATACTACAGGAAGCAATATCTTTAAGTTTAAGTCGTTGACGGCTTCAATCATAATGAGTTGATAGTTGCCCATCAACACCAACACGAACGAGCCTGACAAACCAGGGAGAATCATGCTGCATGTTGCGACGGCGCCACATATTATCAGATATAAGAAATTACTGTTTTCTTTGGCTGGTGTTCCGAATGCTATGAACAATGCTATTGCGGTTCCGATGATGAAAGAAACAACAACCTTTAAATTGAACTTTTCTATTGTAATTCCGACATAATAGATTGAAACCAATATCATTCCGAAGAAGAATGACCATAAGTATATTGGATAGTTGGCGAATAAATATTCGAAGAGACGAGCAATAGTAAGTATTGCCACTAAAACGCCACATCCTACAGATACTAAAAACCATAAGTCGGTATGTTTGATAAATTCCTTAAACTTGCCAGTGAAGAATAATTTAAAGGCTGTTAAGTTGAATGATTTTAATGCATCTATCAAGCGTTCAAAGATACCAGTAATTAAAGCTATTGTTCCGCCTGATACGCCAGGGATTACGTTTGCTGAGCCTACGCCCATCCCTTTAAAAAAGTTTGCGATGTACTGATTCATTTCTAAAATTGTTTGTTGTTTTTGTTTTTGTTTTTATATTCGTTAATTAAATTTAAGATATTCTCATTGTTCATGACGAAATTAGGATCGAAGTCGATGAATTCTTGCACGCCTTCGTAATCGATATTTAAAGCTTCTTCAAGATTATACAAGCCTAATTCAAAATCTTCCTGAACAAAATTTATAAATGCGAGTCTGTATAATAAAGGTGCTTTTTTGCCGAGAAAATTTATTCCTCTTTCGATAGATTTGATAGCCTTGTCAACATCATCGAGGAGGATATATACTTCCATATATGCTATATAAAGATTAATCTCGTAAGGAGCAAGTTCTTCAATTTCTTTCAGGTATTTGAGTGAAGTCTTATATTTCTCAATCTTATTGTGTTGTTCTACGAGGACAAACAAATAATCGGTGTTGTAAGGTGATAATTTATGTGCTCGTTTCAAGAATTTTATTGCCGATTCATGTTCTTCTTCTTCACAGAAAATAAATCCTAATCCGGCGTATGCCTCTGCGATGTATTCATCCAAGTCGATTGCTTTCTTGAAATTATTGATGGCATCCAGTTTATTTCCAGTCTTTGCCATCGCTTCGCCATAAAGACAGTATAAAATAGGTTTTTCGACCTTGTTTCTGAAAGCTTCTTCTATGAAGTCTATGCTGTCTTGATAACGGTCCAACTCATTGTAAATCGTTGCGATATTTGTATAAGCTTTTTCATAATGTTGGTCAATGGCGAGCGCATATTCATATTGTTCGACTGCTTTTTCTAAAAGATGAAGTCGTAAGTAACAATTTCCTAATGCCATCCACGCCGCTACACTATATGGATTGTTATCGATTTCCTTCTGAAAGAATTCAACAGCTTCGTCAGTTCTGTCTAAAAAGAAAAAACAATTAGTAATCTCTATATATTGTTCGTTAACATCGGGACATCCTTTCAAACCTTTTATCAGATATTTAATTGCAGGTTCATATTTACGTAACAGCATATATTCAACGCCGATGGAACTGTAAATGTCGTCACATGTGTCTTTTTCTAGATATTCCAAGGCTTTCTTGTAAGCGACAATAGATTTTTCGTGTTCATATAGTAATGAATGAGCATAACCTAGATTTACATAATAATCAGGATCTTCGAAATTGTTATTGTCACTCTGGAGATATTTCATGGCATTATCCGCATCTTGTACAGCGAGATATTTCTTAGCCATAATTGCATTGTATAATGGACTTTCTGAATGGTATCTTTCAGCCATATCAGCAATGATATTAATCTTATTTAGGTCATCATGTTGAATACAATAATCGATGAGAATGTTCAATTCGTCGGCATCAAAAAAAGACAATCTGTCGTTTTCTAATTGACTTTCAAACCTTTCAATCAATTCTTGAATCTCATAATCATCTAAAAAATTATCATCGTCAAAAGCCATATCTTTTTTTTGCAAATTTAAGAAAAACTATGTTATATTTGCAAAAAAATACAGACATTATGACATTAATAAAATCAATTTCGGGATTCCGCGGAACTATAGGTGGAAAACCAGATGAAGGTCTCACTCCTATTGATATTGTAAAACTTACATCATCATTTATATGTTTAATTCGTCGTTCTGGCGTTAATCGTCCTCGTATCGTTGTCGGTCGCGACGGACGTCTCTCAGGAACAATGGTGAACCAGTTGGTATGCGGTACTTTGCAAGGTATGGGCGCCGATGTCATCGACATTGGTTTAAGCACTACTCCTACAGTTGAAGTCGCAGTCACTGAAATGAAAGCCGACGGCGGTGTTATCCTCACGGCAAGTCATAACCCAAAACAATGGAACGCACTGAAGTTGTTAAATAACAAAGGTGAGTTTATCTCAAAGGCTGAAGGTGAGTGGTTGCTAGAAAAAGCCGCAGCCGACGATTACGAATTCTCTTACATCGATGAGATAGGTACTTATACTCAAGAAAACGACTGGATTGAACGTCATGTCGATATGGTTTGCAACCTTCCTCTCGTAAATAAAGATATAATCGCTAAGGCAAATCTTAAAGTTGTGGTAGATGCAGTCAACTCAACAGGCGGCATCGCAATTCCAATGTTGCTCAGAAAATTAGGCGTTACCGATATTATAGAACTTAACTGTGAAGTGACAGGAGAATTCGCTCATAATCCAGAACCACTTGCAGCTCATTTGGTAGATACTTGTGCTAAAGTAAAAGAAGTCGGTGCCGACCTCGCTATCGTCGTCGACCCTGACGTCGACCGTTTAGCATTTGTCAACGAAAAAGGTGAGATGTATGGCGAAGAATATACTCTCGTAACTGTGGCATCCTACATCTTACAACATAAAAAAGGTAACACGGTTTCAAACCTCTCTTCAACACGCGCATTACGTGACGTGACACAAGAATTCGGCGCTGAATATTTCGCGGCCGCCGTAGGTGAAGTTAACGTCGTTGAAAAAATGAAGGAGGTAAATGCTGTGATAGGCGGTGAAGGTAATGGTGGTATCATCTATCCTGAATTGCATTATGGACGTGACGCTCTCGTCGGTGTAGGTCTGTTCTTAACTTATCTATGTGAAGAAAAATGCACCTGTTCTGAGTTGAAAGACAAATTCCCTCTTTATTATATGTCGAAGAACAAGATTGAACTAGAACCAACTACTGACGTCGATGCAATATTGGCAAAGATGGCATACAAGTTCAAAGATGAGAAAGTCACAACTATCGACGGTGTCAAGATCGATTTTGAAGAAGGCTGGGTTCATTTGCGTAAATCTAATACAGAACCAATCATCAGAATATATTCTGAAGGAAAATCTGAAGCAGAAGCAGAACGTTTCGCTAAATTAATAGTCGACAGCTTATAAACAATGAACAATTAAAAATTAACAATTGTTTTAGGAATGTCAGCTAACAGAAATAAAAGAAAAAGTCGCCGCAGAAGTTACAAACATCATGCGGTGACTTTCAAATTGACTACAGGTCAATACAAATCGCTGAAGAATTATTGTAAGGCGAGAAAAACGACGCCGATAAAGTTGATAAAGAAAAGCATAGAACGTTTCATATCGCATTATGAATATGAAGTGCCAGCAGAATTATATCTCACAGAAAACCAACTTGAATTATTTGATTATGATGAAATGACTAAATAGATGAATCTTCGAACCTTATTATATATACTGATATTTGTTTGTCTTACTTCATGTACAGATTATCCTGAACCGATCCATCCTATTCCTACAAAAGAACAAATTGAATGGCAAAAAATTGAAACCTATGCCTTTATACATTTCGGATTAAATACTTTCAATGATCTAGAATGGGGGTACGGAAACACACCATCTTCCACTTTCAATCCGACAAACTTGGATTGCGAACAATGGGTCGCCACTTTGAAAGACTGCGGTATGAAAGGTGTTATATTGACGGCAAAACATCATGACGGTTTCTGTTTATGGCAGACA
This sequence comes from Bacteroidales bacterium, assembly GCA_045606705.1. GTDB lineage: Bacteria > Bacteroidota > Bacteroidia > Bacteroidales > F082 > Limimorpha. Next base: position 58,651 of record JAZUSL010000068.1, on the reverse strand, counting down.
AAGACAACTGATTACAATATAACTAATTCTCCATATAAAAATGGTAAAGGTGATATGGTAAAAGAATTGTCAGATGCTTGTAGAAAATACGGACTTAAATTCGGTCTTTATCTTTCGCCTTGGGATAGAAATAACGCAGAATATGGACGAGAAGGTTATGTGGAGACTTATCATAAACAAATAGACGAACTTACAAGCAATTATGGTGAATTGTTCGAGTTCTGGTTCGACGGAGCTAACGGAGGCAACGGATATTATGGAGGTGCTGACGAGACTCGTTCCATCAACGCCAAAGAATATTACGATTATGAACGAGCAAGGGATACCATTTTAAAACGCCATCCAAACGCTATGATTTTCGGCGGACCTTGCCAAACGATACGTTGGGTCGGTAATGAGCAGGGTTGGGCAGGCGACACTGACTGGTGCATGATAAATCCTGAATCATCAGATGATACTAAACATCTCAATCATGGATCAGAAAACGGTACCCACTGGATTCCTGCAGAAGTTGACGTTTCAATACGTCCTGGTTGGTTCTATCATAAAAGAGAAGACCATCAAGTGAAGACATTGACTCAACTTGCCGATATCTATTATCGTAGTGTGGGACATAACGCAAATCTCTTGCTTAACTTCCCGATTGACTTAAACGGCAAAATTCCTGCGTTAGATTCATTGCGCGCTATGGAATGGCATGAAGTGATAACAAACGATTTTAGAGATAATATCCTCAAAAACGCTAAGGTAAATGTCGATAACGAAAGAAATCGTAAGTTTAAGGCAGAAAATGTTATTGATGATGATTGGGAAACATATTGGGCAACAGAAGATGATTATAATTTTGGAACTATTTCATTTTCTTTCGATGAACCTGTGAAGATGAATAGGGTTGTGCTTCAAGAATATATTCCGTTAGGACAAAGAGTTAAAGACTTTTATATGGAAGGTGAACTCGATGGAAAATGGTTTAAGATAAATCCTTACGACACATTGTCTACAATAGGTTACAAACGAATTGTTCGTTTCAATACTATTGAACTAGATAAGTTGATTATTTATATCGAAGAAAGCAGAGGTCCTTTGTGTATCAATAATATTGAAGCTTATTGCGCGCCAATCCTTCTGACAGAACCTGCAATCTCTCGTAATATAGATAATGTTGTAACACTTGAGACCTCAGATATTGACGCTGTAGTATATTACACTGTTGACGGTACAGAACCAAATGTATTTTCATCAAGATATGACGCTCCTTTTACATTAAATGATAAGGGTGTTGTCAAGTCTATAGCTTATGATCCTGTATCAAAGAAGAAGAGTGACGTCGCAATGAAAGAATTTGACTTACCAAAAGATTACTATAAAATTCTTTTGCCAAAAGAAGGTGTCAATAAACTCATTGACGGTAACGTATATTCAACAATGTTTGTCAATGTAAATGATATGATTAAGATAGAATATAAGGAAGAACAGAATATTTCAGGATTCAGGTATATGCCATCTCAATCACGAGACGCCTCACGTCATATCGTAGATTTTGAATTCTATATTGACGGAAAATTGGTTAAGAGTGGTGCCTTCGGAAATATTAAAAACAATCCTATCGAGCAGGTGATAAGATTTGAATCAATTAAAGGAAAAACAATTTGTTTCGTGCCAAAGTCTAATACCGACAACTCTAGAAATTGCGGAATTGCTGAGTTCTCTGTTATTACAGAATAAGGTTTAAAGTATATTAGATGACAGAACTTTACAAGAGAATATATGACATAGTCGTGACAATACCACGAGGTGAGGTGATGACTTACGGACAGATTGCTGAGCGACTTGGAAATCCTAAGCTTGCAAGAGTCGTAGGCAATGCCTTGCATAATAATCCGACACCTATAATAGTCCCATGCCACAGAGTTGTCAACTCTAAAGGTGAACTAGCAAAGCATTTCGGTTTCGGAGGAATTGAAAAACAAAAAGAACTCCTCGAATCTGAAGGTGTTAGAATAGTCAATTATAAAGTCGTTAACAACAAATAAAAAAGGCGTATCACGATATACGCCTGGAGTTGTAAAACTATCTCGCTTTTATTGTTTCATTAACAACGTTTTTCTTCCAAGAATCAGGATAACCGGCTTGTTTCGGTTTTGCAGGATAACCATGACCGTTGTCGATGAATTGTCCGTTTTCTTCTTGTTTGATATTACTGTCGAGATATTTAACCAATAAGAAATTGTCTAATTCTTTCCAACGTTTTACGGTATTCTTTCCTGATTTTGAAGAGAAGTCTGTCAGATAGGCTACGGCGCTTTCTTTAGAGATATTTAAAAGTTCAGCTGCTTTGTTGTCGACGTCTTTTACCTGAATCTGATAATCGGTCTCTAATTCTTTCTGTAGTTTCTGAATGTCACCTATAACTCTGTTGTAGAAAAGATATTTGAAGTGTGCCACCCTATTAAAGACCCAGAAAGCGGCGTTGTCTGAGTAGGTGATCATATTGCCGTTTCCTTGTCTGAATTCTTCCGGGACTTCTGTTATAGAACAATAGAACGGGGTATATACAGTTGAGTTTGTGTCGTCAACACCAAACCAAATGATGCCTCCTATTTCGTTAGGCAACCAGTTTCTTGTCTGAGCGATAAAAGAGAAACCTGTCTGTTGTGTTACGGTGCATCTTTCGTGGAAATATTCTTCGCCTTCATATTCCCAATAAAGAGGTGTCCAACGGTATGGAGAGCCGAACGGGTCGGCGCCTGCACCTTGTGATTTGTCGAGTTCTGTGTTTTGGAAATGATTACGCATGAAGTACATCATGTCATCCAAAGAAATCTTGCGATTAGGTTTCACGTAGAGAGGCATTCTTGGGTTGTCGAGATTATTTCCTGTGGCATAATCCCAATATTGATCCATATTGTCGCAAACGTCGTTGAACATCATCCATACGCGGAGGTCGCATATACGTGCTGCGGAGAAATCTACAGGAGCATAAGCAGCACTGAAATCGAAGTCGGCATCGTTACCGTTGAAGTAATTTTTTCTTCTCGCGAAATCGATGATGTCGTGTTTATAGATAACCTCGACATCCTGATTGTAAAGTTTCTTCCAGTCTTTGTCTGTTATAGATTTCTTGCCGTCACGCAAAGGGAATGTCGTGATGCGGGCGGCGTTGGCATGACCGGATATACATCCGTCGGGTATACGAATCGCCACCCAAACAGCTCCTTTATCAATATTGATGGTGTCGCCGGATTTCTTGTCATATTTAGGATTATAACCTTTGCCGATGATCTCCATATACCAAACTTCGTTGGCGTCTGAGATGGAGAATGTCTCGCCGTCACTGCCGTAACCATATTCATCAACGAGGTCCGCCATTATTTTTATTGCCTCGCGCGCCGATGTGCTGCGTTCAAGAGCCATGAACATAAGACTGCCATAGTCGATTATACCTGTCGGATCTATTAGTTCTGTGCGTCCGCCGAATGTTGTCTCTCCTAGAGCCACTTGATTTTCGTTGATGTAACCAACCACCTGGTAAGTATGCTCCGGTTGAGGAACATAACCTCTTATTGCGTTAGTTCCACGGTCGTATATTGTACGCATGCTGCCTGGTGTCCAGTCTGCAGCAGGAGTGAAATATAGTTCGCCGTATCTTATATGCGAGTCGGCGGCGTAAGTGATGAAGTTGGAACCATCAGCGGAAGCCCCCTTCGTTACCAGGAAATTAGTACAAGCCTGTGAGTCAATGTTTAGAAATATGATAAACATTGAGAATAATAAAGTCTTAAATTTTCTCATGATAATATTAATGTTTTCTTAACTAATAACAACTTCTTTCCATGCAGCGGTACCGTCACCCCAATTGCCTACAAGCGAAGGATGCTTGACATAGCCTTTCAATAACTTTAAAAAGTCTTTTCTAGGTATTGTATATGCTCCCATTCTTCTGAAATGAGGTGTGTCTTGTTGTACGTCAATCAAGTCGAAGTTATTTCTTATCAGGAAGTCGCACAGATGATGTAAGGCGACTTTAGAAGCGTCGGTCTTGGTGTGGAACATCGACTCGCCACAGAAGACGCTGCCAATGGAAACACCGTACAAACCTCCGATAAGTTCATTATCATAATAAGTCTCTACCGAATGTGCAAATCCAAGTCTATGTAGTTCTTTATACGCAGACTTCATTTCTTCACTAATCCATGTTCCGTCTTGTTCCTTGCGCTCAACACTGGCGCACAACTCAATAACCTTGTCGAAATTAGTGTCGAAAGAACAGGAATATTTGTTGGAATCAATAGTTTTCTTGAGCGACTTAGTGACTTTCATCTCTGTCGGTTTCATTACCATACGAGGGTCGAGCGACCACCACAAAATAGGTTCACCTTCCGAATACCAAGGAAAAATCCCTGACGAATAGGCGATAATGAGTCTCTCTGGCGACAAGTCTCCTCCAATAGCAAGAAGACCATCTTTATTGGCGAGGTTTGCGGATGGAAAATCGAAAACATCATCCGCTAATAGAAATATCGACATGGCTTCAATCTTTTATATTTAACTGCTACAAATATAAGTTTAAAATTTGCAAAAAGCAATATTTATTTTCATATTTTTGCATTATGAAAAGATATTTTTTACACCTCGCTTATAATGGCACTCGCTATCATGGATGGCAGATACAACCGGATGCTGTTTCTGTACAAGAAGAACTGGAGAAATGTCTCAGTCTGAAACTAGGAGAGAAGGTAAGTGTTACCGGATGCGGTCGCACCGATACAGGAGTGCACGCACGTAATTTCTACGCTCATTTCGACGTGGAGAAAACGATACCAAACTGCGAGGACTTCGTATATCGTATAAATATCTTTTTACCAAACGATATTGTGATTTATAAATGTCGGGAAGTAGACAGTGAGTTTCATGCTCGTTTCGATGCAAAGTCGAGGACATATCATTATTATATCACACAAAGCAAGAATCCGTTTCATACCCACGACGCATTTTATTATTATGGGAAACTAAATGTGGAACTTATGCAACAGGCTGCTGACATCTTGTTCGAATATGACGACTTCACCAGTTTCTCTAAGTTACATACTCAAGTTAAAACCAATAACTGCAAGATTATGAAAGCTCGTTTTTATCAAGATGGCGATTTGTTGGTGTTTGAGATAAAAGCGGATAGATTCTTGCGCAATATGGTGCGCGCCGTTGTAGGAACGCTACTTGAAGTAGGAAGAGGTAAACTTACTTTGGAACAATTCAGAGGCGTGATAGAGAATAAAAACCGCTGCTCGGCAGGAACATCGATGCCAGCTCACGCACTCTTCTTGGAAGACGTAGAATATTGATGTCAATACATCAGATACTTTTTCCTGATTTTCTTGTAATTATCAAGACCTTCCTTCCATGTCGCACGGATTTCCTTTTCCGTCATTCCTTGCTCAATTTGTTGTTGCAATTCATTCGTGCCTGATAATTTGACGAAGAAATTGTTAAAGAATTTGCCTTCTTCTTTAAGTTGATTGTAGGCATTGATAATCCAACTGAGATTAATCTGGTTCTTATTTCTTTTAAAATCATGTGCATATGTCATGAGATATTCACCGTGACATTCTTCATCGCATAATAACGGCGCTCTTCTGCCATCAGATTGCCGTGGTGTAAAAACAAAATCGTCTGTCATCTTTGGATGACCATAAACCTGAAACGGAAATTCTGTACCGCGACCGACACTTACTATCGTTCCTTCAAAGAAACAAAGTGAAGGGTAGAGGTATACCGATTCCCAATTTGGAAGGTTTGGAGATGGTTTAACAGGAAGTTCATATATCGCATTTCTATCGTAATTGCCAAGAGGAATAATAGTCAAGTCGCATTGCAAACTGTCGCTTAACCAATATTCTCCATTGACCATCAACGCATATTCCCCAATTGTAAGTCCATAGACTATAGGAACTTGGTGTAATCCCACAAATGATTTGTTTTCCGGTTCCAAGACTGGTCCGTCAACATAAAAACCATTAGGATTAGGGCGGTCGAGAACTATTAAAGGTATGTTGTTCTCTGCAGCGGCTTCCATAATGTATGTCATTGTCGAGATATATGTATAGAAACGTGTTCCGACATCTTGCAGATCAAAAATCAGAATGTCGATGTCTTTAAGTTGCGTTTCATTAGGTTTTTTGTTGTTCCCGTATAAAGAGATTATTGGAAGTTGCGTTTTCTCGTCAATACTATTATTAATTGACGCGCCTTCGTCGGCGGTACCTCTGAATCCATGTTCTGGGGTAAAAATCTTTATCACGTTTACGCCCTTACTTATGAGAGTGTCGATGAGATGCGTTCCGTTAATGATACTCGTTTGATTTGCGATGACACCAACATTTTTGTCTTCTAATTTGTTGATATATAATTCCAAACGCGACGCACCCACAATGGCGTCTTCCGCTTTCAAAACATTATTATTGACTTGTTGTGCTATTGATTCGTTGATAATTTCAAATATAAATACTAATAAAAATAAAAAAAACTTCTGCATACTAAATAAATGATTATTTTTGCAATGATAAGAAAAAAATGAAAGCAACCAGATTTATATCATCAAGAATATTTTCATTGGAGAAAGGAAACCTTTCTTCAGTAGTGATGAAAATCGCTATACTCAGCATTGCATTGGGAATATCCATAATGCTGATTTCCATAGCTGTCGTTATAGGATTCAAAAATCAGATTAAAGATAAGGTGGTAGGTTTTGTGTCACCAATACAAATACAGGCATTGAACCAAAACGAATCGATAGAAGAAACACCTTTTGCTTACGACAGCACACTAAAATCAAAATTATCATTACCTTTCATTGATGCAGTGTTCCCGACAGCGAACAAAGCCGGTCTTATCAAAACAGATAATGAAATCCATGGAATAATTCTAAAAGGTGTTGATAAAGATTACAACTGGAATTACATAAATTCAAATCTTACTTTAGGTAATATACCGCAATATACTGATGATGAACGTTCTAACGATGTTGTAATATCTAAGATAATAGCAGATAAGCTGCTTTTGAATGTTGGTGACGACGTGAGAATATGGTTCGTTGGTGAAGATATGAAAACGCGGGGAAGAAAATTCTCAGTGAAAGGAATTTACGAAACCGGTCTTACAGAATGTGACGAGCGTTTTATCTATTGCGACTTAAATCAGATTAGAAGATTAAATGGTTGGGGAAACGATTACGTTGGTCATCTGGAAATTCAGTTGGAAGACAATGTTGAAGTTAATGAAGCTAATAACTTCATATATTATAGCATACCAACGAATCTCGTTTCATATACAACAAGAGAATTATACCCGCATATCTTTGACTGGTTAGATCTACAGGATATGAATGTCGTGATAATCATTGTACTTATGCTTTTGGTGGCAGGAATTACCATAATAAGCATGTTGCTGATAATTGTTTTGGAAAGAACTTCAACCATCGGTATACTAAAAGCACTAGGTGCAAATAACAGATTTATCAGAAGAGTGTTCTTGCAACGTTCGAGAAGAATTCTGTTAATCGGAATGTTGATAGGAAACTTTTTCGGAATAGGTTTATGTATATTACAGAAATACACTGAGATAATCAAATTGTCACCGGAATCCTATTATCTTTCATCAGTACCAATAGAATTGAACCTGACGCACATTGTTTTGTTGAATGCAGGGACATTTTTACTCTGGGTCATGATGATGCTAATTCCAACTATGGTGATAAACAATATAAATCCATCTAAGTCTATACGTTTTGAATAACATATACAATATGAAAAATTTAACAATAGAACCTTTCAAAGGATATGGCGACATCAAATTCGGGATGTCTGTTGAAGAGATTGTCCAAATTTGTGGAGAACCATCAAACAACGAACAAATGGAACCAATAATAGAGGATTCAGAAAATTATTCTCTCCTTTATGAATATGACGAAGATGGTTTTTCCGTATGTTTCGAAGGCGTGACAAAAACTATAGTAGCAAGCATTTCAACATTTAATGAAGAAGCTACATTGTTCGGTGAACGTGTTTATGAAATGGACCGTAATCAGATTATAGATCTGATGAGAAGAAACGGTTACAAAAATTTTGAAGAAGAAGAACAAGAAGGTGACACATGCTTGATTTACGATGAGTTGATGCTTGACTTCTACTTCAACGAAGGAGAACTCATCGATGTTGTATGGGGTGTAATCGTCGACCCACAAGGAAACATACTATCGAATTGAAAATTAAGTAGAGACGTCACCCCTGTGGCGTCTTTATAATTGAAAATTGAAAACTGAAAATTAAGTAGAGACGTGACATATTACACCAATAAAAAATAAACACGGTGTAATTGGTGCGTCTCAAACGAATTGAAAATGGAAAATTAACTGTCAGCTCATAGCAAAAAAAGTGGACAAGGTCCGTTGTCAGTTGACTTATAATTAACTATTAACTTTAAGAATATCTCGGATGATACATAGCAATCACTTCTCTGAGATATTGGTCTGATACGTGTGTATATATCTCGGTGGTGTTGATGCTGGCATGACCAAGCATTTGTTGTACAGCTCTCAAGTCGGCGCCGCCTTCCAATAAATGAGTGGCAAAAGAATGTCGGATCGTATGAGGTCCGATATTCTTTTTGATGCCTGCCTTATCCGCAAGTTCTTTTATTATTAAGAATATCATCTGTCTGCTTAACCCGTTACCTCGTCTGTTAATAAATACAGTATCAGTGTATTTAGCATTTATAGACTGATGCACTCTTTCTCCTTTAACATAGAGAAAAATACTTTTCAGCGTTGATTCACTGATAGGAATAAGTCGTTCCTTATTGCCTTTACCAATTACTCTTATAAATTCGTCTTTTACGTAAATATTACTTATTTTCAATGTCACAAGTTCAGAGACACGTAAGCCGCATCCATAGAGTACTTCGATGATAGCCTTGTTTCTATGACCAAATTGTTGACTTAAATCGATGCAGTCTATCATGGCACATATCTCCTCATAAGAAAGCACATCTGGAAGATGACGACCCAAGTTAGGGGAGGAGATAAGTTCCGTAGGATTTTCCGACACCAATTTCTCCTGAATTACATACTTGTAAAACTTCTTGATGCCGGATAAGATTCTCGCTTGAGAACTTGCTGAAAATCCCAACTCAAATAAATATGCCAGAAAACTCTCTATTTCTTCTTTATGTATGTCTTTCAATAATTTAGAATTATTGGTACTTTCTAAATATTGCATAAATAACACAATATCGTGATGATATGCCGCTACACTATTGTCGGAAAGAGACTGCTCTAATCTGACATACATCAAGAAGCGTTTTATTAGAAAATCGTCAAGCATAATTTTTTTTGCAAAAATGAGAAATATTATGAAAATAAGCGGTAATTTTTTGAAGAAAAAAACGTAAATTTGCCAAAATATTATAAAATTGAAAAATCATCCAAAAATTTATTAAAAATGAAAAAATTATTACTCACAATCATTGCATCGATAGTTTTATCGAGTTCAGTTATCGCGCAAGGCGTAGCACGTGAATGCGTTTTAGTTGAAGCATTTACTGGTATCGGTTGTCCATATTGTCCTGCGGCAGCAAACGGAATTGCGCAGATGTTAGAGGAAGGCTTGTCGATTGCTCCTCTTGCATTTCACAATTCATATTACTCACCACCACAATACGCTACAACAGAAACCAATGGTAGAGCTACATATTATAATGTAAACAGTTTCCCAACAGTACTTATTGATGGTATGAACAGAATTGAAGGTGGAGGAACGGCTTCACAATCATCATATAGTTACTATAAGCCATATTACGATCAACGCATTAATGTTCCAAGTCCATTCTCAATCGATCTTTCTTTCGAATATCACTCAGGAACAGAGTGTGTCGCAAAGGCACTTGTAAACAAGGTCGCTGAATGTGAAGGAGATATTAGAGTGTTCATCGCATTGACAGAATCAAACATCCATCAATCATGGCAAGGACTTCAAGAATTAAATGCTGTTGTACGTGACATCGTTACGCCATCGGCAGGTGTTGAGTTAACAGCCGACACCCAAGAAGTTGAAGGTTTATTTAGTGTTGCTGGTTATCCAAAAGAGAATTTACATCTCGTTGCATGGGTCCAAAAATATAATGGCAATAAGGAAGTGTTCCAAGCAGTAAAAATAGCACTCGGAGAAGCAACGCCTCAATATGATATGGGAATCTCACTCGTTGAAGAAGTGCCAGCAGAAATGTGTTCTGGAAAAATAGCTCCTCGTATGACATTTAGAAACTATGGAACTCAAGCACTTACATCCGTTACATTCAACATCATGAATGATGGTGAAATAATAGATACATACGAATGGACAGGTAATCTTATTAAAGGTCAAGAAAAAGAAATAGAATTCGATGAATTTACATTCGATGGTTCTGAGTTCTCTATCGAAGCATTAAATATTAATGGTTCCAACGCAGATGAGTACATTTATGATAATATGTATAAATATATCGTTAATCAGCCACAATTACTGCCAGAAGGTTACATGAAATTCCAACTTAGAACTGGTAAAGATCCTGAAAACTTCAGTGTTAAGGTTGTGAATATGAATACCGGAGACGTTCTTCACACATTTACATATGAAGAACCAAACACTATATATCAAGAAATTATCAACCTGCCAGAATATGGCTGTTATCGTGTAACTCTGTACAACGAAGCTGGTAATGGTATTGGAGACGGTGGATTCTGGGGCGTTAAAGACAAGAATAACAAAACAATCATCTCAGGAACTCCTTCCGATAATACATTTAGATATGAATTCCCATTTGAAGTTACATATTCTGGAGAAGGTGTAGAAAGTGTTGAAATCATAAATAATGTTGACATTTATCCAAATCCAGCATCAGATTTAATCAATGTAACTGCTGAAAATTTAACAAAAATTAACATTTATAACAGCATCGGTCAATTAATTTATTCACAAGAAGTAAATGCTAATGAAGTAAAAGTCAGCACAGACTCTTGGACCAATGGTTTGTACTACATCAACGTAGAAACAAAAGACGGATTTAAATCATCACAAAAAATAATCGTTAATAAATAATCTTATAATTAAGGAACCTGAAATAGAGAAATAATGACTTGAGTTTCAGGTTTCCTTTTTTATTACAAATTCTTTAAAAAATGAAAAAAATATTACTCACAATCGTAGCCTCGATAATTTTATCAGGTTCAGCATTTGCACAAAACGTAGCACGTGAATGCGTTTTATTTGAAGTGTTTACAGGCGTCAACTGCCCTTGGTGTCCAGGTGCGGCATCGGCAATAGGAAGAATGTTGGAAGAAGGAAAATCAGTAGCTCCAGTAGCTTATCATACAAATGCTTTCTCCATCCCTGAGTTATATACTAATGAAACAATTGCACGTGCAAATTATTACTACATCTCGGGTTATCCTACTGTGAAAGTTGATGGTAAGCTTTCTCCTTCAATGAGTGGAAATGGTGGTAACGAACAACACACACAGCAGGCTTATAATCAAGGTATGAGTGCATATAACCAACGTATCAATGTAACAAGTCCATTTACTATTGATTTATCGTTTGAATATAGTGAAGGTACAAATTGTATAGTTAAGGTAAATGTTGAAAAAGTAGGAGATTGCGATGGTAATGACGTGAGATTATTTGTCGTTATGACAGAATCGCATATTCAACGCACATGGCAAGGAATGTCTGAAGTTAATTTTGTTACGAGAGATATGATTCCAAACCAAAACGGAACACCATTAACATCAGATTCACAAACATTAGAGGCAACAATCGATATGGCCGGTTTCCCAAGAGAAAATTGTGAAATTATTGCATGGGTACAAAATTATTCTGGAACAAAGGAAGTGTATCAGGCAGTTAAATTGCCTTTGTCTGAAATGACATTTACAGATGACTTGGTTATTGATAATGTTGAAGAGGTAAGTCTTGGTTCATGTTCAGGAAAGTCATCACCACGCGTTACATTCAAGAATTCGGGAACTGAAACATTGACATCAGCAGTGTTTAACGTAAAAACCTCCAGCGATGTCGAAGTTGTTTCATCATACCAATGGAACGGCAATGTACCTGCTGGGGAAAGCATGGAGATTATTCTTCCTGAATTTAACTTTAACGACGCATCAAATTTTGTAATTGAAGCAACTGAAGTCAATGGAAATAGTGATGGTTATCCTGTTGATAACATTTATAATGTGGAAGTGACAGAACCATTAGCAATTGAAGACGGTTATATGAAACTACAACTTAAAACAGGCAGCGACCCTGAAAACATGACAATTGAAATCATGAATATGGATAACGGAGAAGTTACTCATACATTTGCTTATGAAGAAGCTAATAAAACATTCCAAGAAGATATCTATTTGCCAGCAGTGGGTTGTTTCCGTATGACAATCAAAAATACAGCAGGTAACGGTTTCGGCGGAGGATTCTGGGGTGTTAAAGATAGCGACAATAAGACAATCATCACCGGCAGTTCTAATAGCAACAATTTCAGATATGAATTCTCTTTTGAATTTACAAATAATGCTGTTAGCGTAAATGAAGTAGAATCCTTAAATAATATTAACATTTATCCAAATCCTGCTTCATCATCAATTAATGTCTCCGCACAAAACTTAACAAATATTAAGGTTTATAATGCTGTTGGACAATTAATATATGCTGAAGATGCAACATCTGACAATGTTAGAATCGACACTCAAAACTGGACTAATGGTTTCTATTATGTTACAGTTGAAACAGCCGATGGTAACAATGTATCACAAAAAGTAATTGTTAATAAGTAAAATCTTAATGACTGATAATCTGAAAACCTGGGAAACTGATAATAATTCTCAGGTTTTCAATTTTTAGATTTTCAGTTTTAAATTAAAGGAAACATGAAGAAAGTACATTTTATAGCAATAGGTGGAAGTGCAATGCATAATCTTGCTATAGCACTGCATAGAAAAGGATATGAAGTTACAGGTTCCGACGATGAGATTTTTGAACCATCAAGAACACGACTTAAAAACGAAGGTATCTTGCCGGATGAATTAGGTTGGCATCCCGAAAAACTCGATGAGACTTACGAATCTGTCATACTTGGTATGCATGCTCGTATCGACAATCCCGAGTTGATTCGAGCTCAAGAACTTGGACTTAAAATATATTCTTATCCGGAATATCTTTATGAACAAAGCAAAGACAAAACTCGCATCGTAATAGGAGGCAGTCATGGAAAGACAACCATAACATCGATGATACTTCATGTGATGAAATATGCCGGAATAGAGACAGATTTTATGGTCGGAGCGCAACTTGAAGGTTTCGATGTGATGGTGCGCCTTAGCGAATCAGCAAAATATATGGTGATTGAAGGTGACGAATATCTTACTTCACCAATCGACAGAGTGCCGAAATTCCATAAATATCATCCTCATATAGCGGTCATAAGCGGAATAGGCTGGGATCATGTTAACGTTTTCCCTACATTCGATAGTTATCTTGAACAATTCAGAATTTATGTAAACACAATAGAAAAAGGCGGTTGCTTGATTTTCGACAATAACGATATCGAAGCAAGAAAAATCGCTCAGGATGCAGCAGTGCCGACATGTGGTTATGAAATACATCCTTATGTCTCAGAAGAAGAAAACACATACCTTATCAATAATGGAAAGAAAATCCAAGTTCAGGTCTTTGGCGAACATAATATGAAGAACATCAACGCTGCATATAACGTATGTAAACAAATAGGTGTCAGCGATGAAATATTCTACGATGCAATATCTTCATTTAAAGGCGCATCTCGCCGACTTGAACTCATGTGTGAAAATAAAGAAAAGAATGTAATGCTGTTCCGCGACTTCGCTCACGCTCCTTCAAAAGTAGTCGCAACAGTGAAGGCATTACGCGAACAATATAAAGACAGATTCTTACTCATAGTTTTTGAATTACATACATATAGCAGTTTGAGTGAAGTGTTTATCGACCATTATAAAAATTGCCTAGACAACTGCGACAAGGCTATAGTATTTTACGATCCACACGCAGTGGCAATCAAAAAGTTAGAGATGATGACAGACGAAAGAATCATCGAAGGATTCGGACGTGAGGATATAAAAGTAGTACATTCGAAAGACGAATTACTTGAAGAATTGAATAATGTAACTAAAGAAAACCTGGTCGGAGGTTTTATGAGCTCCGGCGATTTCAACGGATTTAAACCAGAAGATTTTAAAATTTGAAAATAAATATATTGGACAAAGACTGTTGACCGTTGTCTGTTGACAAAATTAAAAATTATGAAGAAATTTTATTTTACATTAGCATTTATCACAATTTTATTAACATCTGGAGCACAACAACGTCTTACATATCAGATGTACTCGTTGGGTTCTAACGATGGCGATACAACTTTCGTAGAACTAAAACGTAATGGAAAACAACTGATGATACAAGACATCAACGATTTTAAAGGAGAATTGATTCCCGGAATTTCTACAGATATAACATACGTGGATTATGAAAAGGATAGTGCTTATTTCCAGATGACGTTTACTGATGGCGATGCTTACTATTCATCTTTTCCATTGAAAAACAATAACGTCATCTTCACAGAAGAAGGAACTGAAATGATGAATGGTTATGAATGTAAGAAGTATCGTACCAGTATTAACTCCAACACCATTGAAGTGTGGATGACAGAAACTCTTGGTTATGACGCGACACCAAGTGTTAGCAGAGGCACCTTGAAAGGTGTGATGATTCGTCAGGCGATAAATGGTAACAGAATATTTGAGTTAAAAAATATTAAGAAAGATAAAAAACTAAAGAATCAAACCATACCTTCAGATTTAGGAAAACGCGTGTCATCAAGAGACCTTGACAAGATTTCCAAAGAAAAATTAATAATTAAGACTCCTGTATTTGACAAAGAACAAATACATTTCGCAGAGATTGAAAAGTTTAAAGGCGAGATTCCTTTCGACTCTGTGATACATTTCGCTTATGGAACACTTATCTTAAAAAGAATTAACTTAGATACATTACCGGAACATTATAGTATTTTTATTGAAGTGGAAGAACAATCCAATGGCGACGCATACGACCGTTCCGGTTCTGTATTCGTAATCCCTACAGAAAGAGAATTGAGTTTGAAAGATGCTTTGATTGACAGTATTCAGTTGCTTCATTCTTATACCGACAGAAGAGATATCACATATAGAGCCATTAAATTGGAGGATGACTTTCTCCCTGTTGTGGAACTGATGAGATTTTTTACTCCATTCGGTGTCAATCATTTTAACGATAGAGTACAAATTGAAGGGTTAGAATGGAGTGACGTCGCATATTACAAACAAGACGTTACAGAACTCAGCAAACACCTTCGCGGCGAAGTCCTTATCGGTGCGTTCATTGGCAACTATGATGGTGGCGGACATAAAATCAGTCTAGATATTTTGGCTTATCCAGGCAGTTATTCTTGGGATTTATCTCAAAATAATGATTGGACACTACCACTATTCAACACATGTAATGTAATGGAAATGGCAGGTCAACATTATGGACGGATGTTCAAGACCGATAGTCTGACAGTGGAATTTGAAGTTCCAGAGAATATTGAAAATCTTCGTCTAAGATACATCAGCACAGGTCACGGCGGATGGGGCGGAGGTGATGAATTCAACCCCAAAGAAAACACTGTCATCATCGATGGCGAAAAGAGATTCGTTCATACTCCTTGGCGTTGCGACTGCGCTACTTATAGAGAGATGAATCCGGTTTCCGGTAACTTCTGGAACGGACAGTCTTCTTCAGACCTGTCACGCTCGGGATGGTGCCCTGGAACAGCAACCCAACCTGTATATTTCGATTTAAGTTTCTTGAAACCAGGCAAGCATACAATCACCATCGCAATACCACAAGGCGATGACGAAGGCAGCAGTTTCAATCATTGGATGGTGTCGGGCATCCTGATAGGAGATGAAAAATAATGAATTATTTTGAGATAAAACCCACAGGAGAAGCTTACATTCGTACTGACAGCGGAACCATAATTCGTAAAGTCGGTAACGGAGAGTCCGTAAATCACGCGGAATTCAATAATGACGAATCATTATTTATAATTACATATGATTCCGGAAGATGTGAGATCAGAGACAGAAAAAACAAACTTGTTGAAACTATCACCAGCGAAGGTATTAAAGAAGCTTTTTTTAGGAAAGACGGAATACTTCTGGTATTGAAAGACGGAACAAAAATAATGAAAGGATGAGTAGAGGTTTTGTTAAAGAAGGTGACCAGGAAGAAATCCCAATGGTTTTGCCTAGAGCGTTTCTTCCAAAAGGTATTCCTAATTATGTGACAGAAGAAGGACTGAATCTTCTTAATGAAGAAATGTCCGCACTTAAGAAAGAATGGACCGATGCAGGCGGTAATTACGTAACAAAAAATTATCTGGACGCAAAAATGTGTTTGTTGTCCGAACGTATCAATAGTGCCGTATTAATTGATATTAATAAATCCAATCCTGATATCGTTAGTTTTGGATTGTATGTAAAATACAATGATAAGGTCATTCGTATTGTTGGAGTTGACGAGGCAGACACTTCAAAAGGATTAATCTCATTCATATCTCCAATTGCAAAGGCGTTGATTGGTAGGAGAAAAGGGGAGAGGTTCGAAATCAAAATACCCAAGGGTTCAGAAATAATAGAGATTCAAGACATCTCAACAAAACTGATTCCCAATGATAATATAATATGTGATTATAAAAAAAATAACATCCAAGAAAAAACAGGAAATTCAGATTCCAAAACAACAGGTTCGCCTTTATCAAAGAAAACAAGTCACTCTGATTTACAAATTACAGATAGAACAGAATCAAATAAAACCAAAGTAACGGACTTTCAAATTCAAAACGAATCATATTCTAATATAGTTTTCATTCCAGAAAATAATCCGACAGAATTCCTACCATTAATAAATGAACAAGGCAATATCATTGGACGAGCTTTGTTATGTGAGATCCATGATGGAAATAAAATATTACATCCGGCAGTACATCTATTGATATATAATTCCAGCAATATAATTACTGCTAAATATTGGTGGCATGTCGCTTTTGGTGAAACAGCTGAAAAAACATTAAAACGAAAAATAAAAGATATTACATCTGAAAATTTAAAAATAAAATTCAAGAAACAATATATAAGAGAGACCAAAAATGAGAAAGAATTGGTAAGTGTTTATATTTCTATACATGACGGTGAAATTATAGCAACACCAGATGATAAACATTATGAAATGATTTTTGAAAAAGATTAATAATTTTTAACTTATGAACGATAATGATAAACTACTAAACAGATACACTCATTCGGAAGAAGTTGCTAATTACATTTCGCATCTTGTCGGATTGATAATGTGTGTCATTGTGTGTTATATATTTCTTTCAAAAGTATATCAATCAAATGACATATTGTCAATTAGTAGTTTGTGGATTTACATGATAGGGATATCGAGTTCTTACCTTGCATCAACATTATATCATGCATGTTCACCAAAGAAAGAAAATTCTAAATTATTATTAAGAAAATTTGATCATGCGGCAATATATTGGCATATTGCAGGAAGTTACACACCAATAACTTTAATTGCGATGTACAAATATGGAGCAACAGAATGGGCTGTAGCGATATTTACCCTTGTGTGGTTAAGCGCAATTGCTGGTTCGACGTTGACATTTAGAAAAATGAAATCTCATAGTTATTTTAAAACAGTCTGTTATGTAATAATGGGACTATCGATACTAATTGCAATCAGGCCGTTTTACGATAGTGTTGGATTGAGAGTATTGATACTTGTCATATTAGAGGGAATAAGTTACATAATAGGTGCTGTTTTCTACAGTTTTAAGAAGATTAAGTATATGCATTCCATATTTCATTTATTCGTATTGTTAGGAGATGTCTTTCATATGTTAGCTGTATGGAAGATAATTCTGATTTATTGTTAAGTTAAAATTCTACTAATCAACAAGTTTTGATAAATTGACTAAATATCAAAAATATTTTCATTATATTGTATTATAGAAAGAAAATTTTTGTATTTTTGCAGTGGAGAAATGGCAGAGTGGTCGATCGCGGCGGTCTTGAAAACCGTTGTACAGCAATGTACCGGGGGTTCGAATCCCTCTTTCTCCGCAGAAGTGTAAATTAAAGTCCTTAATTAAAATAATTGAGGACTTTTTTTTATGTTTATGTCATAGAATTCCTGTTTAATGAGAGAAATAGATCCAAAAAATACAAGCCGTGCAAGACCATATAAAACAAAAGCGACTCTCTTCAGGGTCGCCTTTTGGTTATTAATAATTGTTAATTGTAGAGTGCCAATTGTAAATTATTTTTTGAAGTATCTGTTGAACAAACCTTCGAAGCCTTTACCGTGACGTGCTTCGTCTTTTGCCATTTCGTGAACTGTGTCGTGGATAGCGTCGAGGTTACGTTCCTTAGCGATACGTGCAATACGCATTTTGTCTTCGCAAGCACCACATTCAGCTTGCATACGTTTTTCAAGGTTGGTCTTAGTATCCCAAACAATATCGCCTAACAATTCAGCGAATTTTGCGCAGTGTTCAGCTTCTTCCCATGCATAACGTTTGAAAGCTTCAGCTATTTCTGGATAGCCTTCACGGTCTGCTTGACGGCTCATTGCCAAGTACATACCTACTTCTGTTGCTTCACCCATAAAGTGTGCGTTCAAGTCTTTGATCATATCATCGCCAGTACCCTTAGCAATACCGATGACGTGTTCTGTTACGAAGTTCAATGCAGCACCTTCTTCGAGGACGTTCCATTGAACTTTTTGTTTACATTGTGGACAAGTTTCTGGAGCGGTTTCGCCTTCATGAACATAACCGCAGATAGGACATGCAAATTTCTTATTCATGGTGTTATTTTTTTTAGCTGTCAGCCATTAGCCATCAGCCATAGTTTAATTTGATTTATAATTTAATTAATTATGCATTATGAATTATGCATTATGAATTATTTCACCGCGTGTTTATATCCCTTCACTTTGTTCCAGTCGCCTCTTGTAAAGTCAGGGAACTTAACAGGCATACCGTTATTTTCGATTGATGCCGCTGTCAATTCACCGAGACATGACCATTCTGCTGCGTCGTAGACATCTTGGTCGAGTGGGAGACCATTTTGTAAACAATAGATCAAACGATAATCCATAATGAAGTCCATTCCCCCATGACCGCCAACTTGTTTAGCTTTCTCTTCAATCTCTTTTGCAATAGGATGCTTGTAAGCGACCAATAATGAATCTCTGATGTCGTTAGGGACGAAACCATGTGAATCTAAATCTTCATGATCTGGAATTACGTCCGACGGGATATTTTCTTCCTTTAAAGTAAATCCTTGGTAAGGATATTTATTTGCGAAACCTTCTGTTCCTGTCAATTGATACAATCTGTCGTAAGGACGAGGAGTGTAAACATTATGTTGAATCAAGATTGTCTTGCCTTTATTTGTTTTGATTAAAGTAGAGGTCATATCACCATTAGCAAATGTTTCTGAACCCATAGTTTCTTTTGCTATTTTCAAACCATTAATAGAAGGTGTTGACATTGAAACCAAATAATCCATTTTATCGCCACGGTGAATATCAAGAACTTGGCAGACTGGTCCTAAACCATGTGTTGCATAAACATCGCCTGCATGTTTTTGATTGAAGTCGAGACGCCAGTTATCTTGATAATAAGGCCAGAATGGTTCTAAGTTGTGAATATAAGCACCTTGTGCATGAATAACTTCACCGAAGAGACCTTGCTGAGCCATATTGAGACATGTAAGTTCGAAGAAGTCGTAGCAACAATTTTCAAGCATCATGCAATGACGTTGTGTCTGTTCTGCCACGTCGACTAGTTGCCAGCATTCTTCAACACTTGTTGCTGCCGGAACTTCGATGGCGACGTGTTTTCCATGTTGCATTGCATAAACCGCCATTGGAACGTGATTAACCCAGTCTGTACAGATGTAAACTAAGTCAATATCATCACGCTCACATAATGCTTTCCATCCATCCTCACCGCTATATTCTCCACATTCTGGAAGATTCTTGGCTTTAATGACATTGTTCTGAACAGCTTCTACGCGTTCTGGTAGTAAGTCACATAATGCCTTGAATTCTACACCTTCGATATGTGAGATGCGATTTACAGCGTCAGCACCACGCATTCCCAATCCAATGAATCCCATTCTTACAACAGGAATAGGATCGACAGCAAGTTGCAAAACGCTCTTCTGACCGTCAACACGTTCCGGTTCATTAAAAACAATCATATTGTCTTTAACAACATAAGGTGCATCAGGATTAACATTAGAAGAATAATCTGAAGCAGAAACTTTTTTGTCAGATGAACATCCTGAAACAAAAATACTTAGCACTAAAGCCAAAACAATTAATAAACTCTTTTTCATCATTGTTGAATTATTTTTTTATCGATTCAAAAATAATATTTTTATTTCAATTTTTTATAGTTTAATTTTATATTTTTACAAAAAAAATACGTCATGGAAAATTTAAAAGAAATAGTATTAAAGTTTAATATTGAAGGTGAGATTAACGATGTTAATCCTCTCGGTGAAGGTCTTATCAACGATACATTTAAAGTATATGTAGATAATTGCAAAACACCTAAATATGTGATGCAACGTATCAACAACGCTATATTCCAAGATGTTGATATGCTTCAGGATAATATTGAAAAGGTTACAGGTCATATCCGTAAGAAATTGATTGAAAGAAATGAAATCGACATCGATCGTAAAGTCTTAAATTTCATTAAGACAAAAGATGATAAGAATTATTATTATGATGGTGAAAAATACTGGCGTTTGATGACATTTATTTCTGATTCATATACATACCAAACTGTAACACCGGAATATTCTTATACTGCGGGACTTGCTTTCGGTGAGTTCCAATCGATGCTTTCTGATATTGACGCTACTTTAGGTGAAACAATTCCTAGTTTCCACAATATTGAATTACGTCTCAATCAATTGAGAGAGTCCGTTGAAAAAGATGCAGTAGGACGTGCAAAAGATGTGAAATATTATATCGATGAGATTGAAAAAAGAGCTGATGCAATCTGTCTCGGCGAACAACTTCATCGTGAAGGAAAACTCCCGAAGAGAATATGTCATTGCGATACAAAAGTAAATAATATGCTTTTCGATAAAGATGGCAATGTTTTATGTGTAATTGACTTAGATACAGTTATGCCGAGTTTCATCTTTTCAGATTTCGGCGATTTCTTGCGTTCTGCAGCAAACACTGGTGCCGAAGATGACAAAGATTTAAACAATATCGACTTCAACATGGAAATTTTCGAGGCATTTACAAAAGGTTATATCGAAGGTACAAAATCGTTCTTATTACCAATTGAAAAAGAGAATCTTCCTTATGCTGCAAAATTATTCCCTTATATGCAAACTGTAAGATTTTTAGCTGATTATATAAATGGCGATACATATTATAAAATACAATATCCTGAACATAACCTTGTACGTACTAAAGCACAATGGAAATTGTTTGAATGCGCGGAACAAAAAGAGAGTCTGATGAGAGACTTTATCAATTCGCTTTAATCTAACATCAAACTCATAAATGCTGCCTGATTGTTAAAAGATTTTAACTTATCGGGCAGCACTTCTGTATGATAACCGAACAATGCTTGTGTCAGTTGTTCTATATCAACAACATTAGCACTTATGGAATCTTTCTTCTCTAACACACCATTATTAATATAATATGTACCGTTGTTTTCCGTAAGAATCGGGTCGACGAGAGAAATCTCCATCTTTAATTTAGGATGTGTTGTCGCATAAATTCTCAGCATTGTTTCTGCATCGATGATACGTGACATTCCAAGATGATGTGTTTTCTGTCCGGCTACGGGAGGAACGATGATATTTATCGATTCATTGTTGAGAAGTTTTGATGCGCTTGTAATTAAATCACTTAAAATTGCTCCCGATTCAGCAAAGACGTCTTTGATATAAATCTCGTTATTTCTTAGATAACAGAATGCAATTCCACAAATGTCTTCACCGTATTTTGCGACAAGCATATAATTGTCGAACATTTCCAGATCCTCAGCAATCACGCCGAAGTCATATTCGTTATGTTGGATACAACAATTACGACTTCTCATCTTCGAATTAAAATAATCGTAGATTTCGTAACTTCCATCAAATGTTGTTATATTGCAATTGGATACGTATTGTTCGCTTTCTTTTGGTTTGTTGATATGTATTTTAGAATAATCGAAAGTTGTGACGAAATTTGTTCCGGAATAATAATTGAAAAGACTTTCCGACGCTGGAATTAATGAAGCGAAACAAGCACCATTATTTTTAGCTTTCTTAAGAGATTTTAAGATTAGTTCGTTCATTATTCCTTGTGAGCGATAATCAGGATCGGTACATGCGCCTGATATATATGCGCAACCTATTGTTTTTCCGTAGTATGAGAAAGGGTAGGAGATTAGTTGTAATGATGATACAACTTTATTATCTCTTTCAATGAAGATGTTATCCTCTTCGTTATATCGTTTTTCAAAGTAAAAATCAACAAATCTTTTGTCTTCTTCGGCGAAACATTTGTCCCAAAGTAATCTGACTTGTTCTTTTATGGTGCTGTTCATAATAATCTCAATTATCAAAAAGCTTCTTCCGATCTTCTTCTCATTTCTTCTGAAATAGCAACGAATTCATCAACACTCATATCTTTAATAAAAATCAAGCCGTGTGTTGATCTGATTAAAGGACGTGGATTCTCGTAGAAGTAGTCTTTACCTAAAATTAATTGCACATCCTGCAATTGTTTGATCCATGTTTTCCTGGAGATGTCGCTGAACGGTCCGTCGTGTGTAGGATTAGGGAATTCAGCTTTTACCTGTGACAAATAACTTGCTGCGAATGATTTATCTAAGACAGCCAGAGCATTGAGTGACACCGGCACATACATGTTAGCATCTACAGGATGGAATTTGAACCAGACATTACGATACCCGTAAATTCTCACATTAGATAAATCTTTTTCTTTGCTCCATTGTGCCACGGCTGCTGCTGTCGCCTGTAAAACTTTATAATGAGTGTCAGGTCCGCTGCCTTCAGGATCTAAAGTGACACTTATGATATCTGGTTGTATTTCTCTGAATTGCTTTACGATAGGCATTACATCACGTTCAATATTAACCCCTTTTGTGATGCCTTTATCCTGATAGAATCCGAGATGCAAATGATGAACATGATTTACTTGAACACCATTATATGCCCAAACCAACTCTTCCTCGAACTCTCTTATCATTCCTTTCAATTGCTGTAGGTCTGGTGTGTTAGGTTCGCCGGCATAACTGTTTTCTAAGACATCGATAACCTCACGATATTTGGTCTTGAGTTCTTCAATGTTTTTAAATTGCCATATCACAACAGAACAACGTAACAATCTGTGACAGAAACCTCTGTCCATCTGATATTGGTCATTTCTGGCGACATTGTCTAAATAATGATATATGTCTTTATCAAATTTATGTTTGTATCCTTCTTCGAAGAAATCCGGATAATGAACCATTTGAATCTCATCTTTTTCAAGATATTGTAAAACCATCTTGAAAGCATCTAACAAGAAACCATTAGTTACAGAATTATGACCGGAAGTCATAACCGCGAAGTGAACGTCATTACTTGCAGGACGCAACTGTCTGTTGGTAAGTGGCATAATACCTAACATGATGTCATCGTGGTGTGGTCCTGAATTATAAATGACTTTGTTTGTAAGTGTTGCCGAACCTCTTTGTAATTTTGCTTCGGTTGCTTTAATGACTTCCTGTACAGTGTCGAGACTGAGATTTGGAATCATGCGGCAACGTTCGTCATTCTGCAAATCTTCCAAAGTCAACTTATGAGCATATTTGTTGATTTTTTTACACAAACCAATGATAGCTCTTTCTGTCTTCTCGAAGTTCCACTCATCTTTGAAATAATAGTGATTGACGGTATCTTCTAATCGTGATGCTGCTCCTTTGGTAAGATAGAAACGACTGTTTTCGAGACGTTGCAATACTGTTGCCGGATACTGTGTAGACATCTTTGATTCGAGAGCGTTCTTGACAGTCATGGCATTAGATTCGCCTGCTGCATGAACTATAGCGATAGTATTTGGATTTCTGGTTATGGTTTCTAAACCAATAGTAATAACCATACGATTTTTGGCGACTTCAATACCACCTAACGATGAAGCGGCATCGGCTTGAGTAGGGAAGTTTGTCTGTCGCAAAGCAACATTAGAATGTAAACTCGTACCTTTGATGTTAAATGCAATACGTCCGTCGGAACCTAATGTCGTTACTAAAAATCCGATATCGCCTTTTTTCTTAATCTTGTCATCATATTGAGAACACCAGTCATCTAAAAGGAAGATAGACTGTTGTTGTATGAATTCCTGTTCGTTGTTAGCCTGTCTGTAACGTAAACTTAAATCAATGGAATAGTCCGGGAATACTTCTTTGTACGACTTGTCTTTATATAATTTTATCTCATCGCTGTTGATGAATAAAGCTTTCTTTGGGTCAAGACCGAAACCTTCGATATAATTTTTATTAACATAATTATAGAAAGAATTATGTTGCTTAGGTGATATAGGATAAAACTCATCCATCTGAACAAATTGCAATCCAGACAAATCCGGTTTTTCAACACCATTCAAACCATATCTTTCTAATATTTCCTTTGTCTCTTTTTTATTCCAGGTATCTAAAAAATGATGTACGTAATGTATAAAATATTTTAAGGATTTATCTGAAGACAAACTAATGACGCCCTCTGGATTTTCAGAAACCCATTCGAGAAAACGTAAGGCTGTCATAGCACCTAATTTAGGAACGCTTTCTGTTATGATGTATGGAACCAATGTCGTCATCTCTGAAATCTCTGATTCCATCAAAAAATTCTGCTCTACTCTTGAAAAAATATTGTTCATATATATTTAAATTAAAATCTAAATTAGATTACAAAGATAAGGAAAAAAGTTATATTTTTGACAAAAAATATGATGTATGAAAGTTATTTTATTGCTAGTAATTATTGGTCTTATCTATAAATGGAACGACTTGGGATGTATCGGAAAATTCGTCACTATCCTTTTGCTTGTTTCGTTGCTTAAAAATAATAAAGAAGATGTTTCTGACTATAGTTTTTTCTTTGAAGAACCTGCTCAATACTGGGAAGAAACGTTGCCTCTCGGTAACGGTCGTCTTGGCATTATGCCAGACGGAGGAATCGAAAAAGAAAATATTGTCCTGAACGACATTACTCTCTGGTCGGGAAAGGTTGCCGATTATTCCAATCCGAAGGCTAAGGAATCATTGCCGGAGATACAACGTCTTCTTCTTGAAGGTAAGAATCATGAAGCTCAGGAATTGGTTTACAATACATTCACTTGTTCCAACAGAGGATCCAACTGGGGAAACGGTGCATTGTCTAACTTCGGTTGCTTCCAGACTTTAGGAAATATTGAAATAGAATATTTCTATGACGATGATGTGGATGTTAAGGATGGAAGTTATACTCGTAAATTGGATTTGAATAATGCTATAGCCACAACAGAATTTGAAACCAACGAGACAAAATTCCGTCGTGAATATTTCGTATCTCGCGATGCTGATGTCGCTGTGATTCGTCTCGATGCCGATAAATCTAAAATGATTTCCGTTGATATACAACTTAACAGAGATGAATGTGTAGAATATGTAACAGAAGATGATGCTATTGTTATGTATGGTCAGCTCAAAGACGGCAGCAATGGCGACGAAGGATTGAAATATCTTTCAAAAGTGACTGTAAATAATGTTGGTGGCAAAGTAGAATATAAAGATAATAAAATCATTGTCAGAAATGCAGACAGACTTACTCTCATTTTCTCTTCTGCCACAAATTATAAGAATGAGAATTATGTAACTTTTGTTGATAGTCTGATGAATGAAGCTAAATCGCGTAATTACGTTCCATTAAGAAAAAAACATATTAAATCATATCAGGAATTATTCAACAGAGTAGATGTTGATTTCGGAGAAGGAATAACAGAAAATCATCCTATAGATGACAGACTCTTTGATTTTCAAGATGAAGATGACCCTCAACTTGCAGCTCTATATTTCCAATACGGACGTTATCTTTTCATCTCCTCTACGCGTGAAGATTTGTTGCCACCTAATTTACAAGGACTTTGGGCTAATACGATACAGACTCCATGGAACGGCGACTATCACCTTAATATTAATGTGCAGATGAATCATTGGTTGGCTGAAGTATGTAATCTTTCAGAATTACATAAACCGTTGACTGAATTTACAAAAGGCATAGTAGAATCTGGTGAGAAGACAGCGCAAGATTTTTACGGAGCCGATGGATGGACGGCGCATTCAATCTGTAACTTATGGGGATTCACTGCTCCGGGAGAACATCCATCGTGGGGAGCGACAAATACCGGAGGCGCATGGTTATGCCAGCATTTATATCAGCATTATCTATATACAAAAGACATTGAATATCTGAAGGAAATATATCCGGTGATGAAAGGATCCGCCGAGTTTTTCAAATCCGTCATGATTGAAGAGAAAGAACATTCTTGGTTGGTTACAGCCCCGACATCTTCACCGGAAAATTCATTCTATCTGCCTGACGGAAAAATCGCCAGCGTATGCATGGGACCGACAATGGATATTCAGATTATCACGGAATTATATCAGAATGTAATTGCGGCATCTGAGATTTTGGGTGTAGATAAAGATTTTGCTGAGACTTTGAAAAACGATATGAAGAGATTTCCACCGATGCAGATCAGCGAACACGGTTATCTGCAGGAATGGTTAAAAGATTACGGAGAACCAGAGATACATCATCGTCATGTCTCGCATCTCTTCGGATTACATCCGGGACGATTGATTACGAAGACAAAGACACCAGATTTATACGAAGCCTGCAAGATGAGTTTGGAACGTCGTGGCGATGAAGGCACCGGCTGGTCGCGAGCCTGGAAGATTAATTTTTGGGCTCGACTTCATGATGGCGAGCGTGCATATAAACTCCTTAAAAATCTCTTGAAACCAGCAATGGTCGGAGATAGAGTAGGAGCAGGCACTTATCCAAATCTCTTCTGTTCGCATCCTCCGTTCCAGATTGACGGCAACTTCGGAGGAACTGCTGGCATCGCAGAGATGCTAATTCAATCGCACGATGGATTTATCGAACTGCTTCCGGCTTTGCCATCATCATGGAAGACAGGTCATTTCAAAGGATTATGCGCAGAAAACGGTGCTGTCGTAGATTGTTATTGGGAAAATGGAGAAGTTAAGAAAATCAAGATAAAATCAAAGATAGGAGGTGAGTATAAGATATTGATGCCAGACGGAAGTTTTAAAGAAGTTAAGTTGAAGAAGAATAAACAATTGACAATTAACAATTAACTTTTGCCTTTAGACTTTTGTCAATTTTTATTATCTTTGTAACGTTAACTTATCAATTATGAACCAATGAGCAAATCGAAAGAACCGTCTTATATTCCGCCGTTTACGGTGACAGATGAGATAACATCTCTAGTAATAGAAATAGCAGAGATGTTAGGAGGTATGAATATCAGTAATGATAAATTACCTGCGCCATTATTGCGTAAGCAAAATCGTATTAGGACTATACATTCATCACTTGCAATAGAAAATAATTCTATGACCATTGAGCAGATAACAGCTATCATAGAAGGTAAACGTGTATTAGGTGCTCCCAATGAGATAAAAGAAGTTGAAAATGCAATAGATGCATACAATATTCTTTTCGAGTTGAATCCGTATAAAGAAAAAGATCTTCTTAAAGCTCATGGATTGATGACCTCTGGATTGGTCAACCAAAGTGGACGTTATCGTAGCGATGGAGTTGGTGTGTTCGCAGGACAAAGGTGTATTCACATGGCACCACCTGCAATGCGAGTGCCTTATTTGGTAAAAGATTTGTTGTTGTGGGTTAAAACTACAAAAGTGCATCCTCTTGTTAGTAGCTGCGTATTTCATTATGAGTTTGAATTCATTCATCCATTTGCAGACGGAAATGGACGAATAGGTCGTATGTGGCAGACTTTGTTGTTGATGCAATGGAAACCAATCTTTGCATGGTTACCTGTGGAATCAATAGTTAAAGAATTCCAACAAGATTATTATTCTGCTATATCTCAAAGTGATAAAGAGGGTAATAGTACTGCTTTCATAGTTTTTATGCTCAAATGTATTTTGAAATCTTTGAAAGAAATGTATGAAAGTAACCAGAAAAGTAACCAGAAAAGTAACCAGAAAGTTCTCAATGCCATTAAGAATAATCCTAAAATAACAATCAAAGAATTGCAAGAATTAATTGGAATGTCAGAAAGTGGAATTAAGAAGATCTTGCGACAACTAAGAAATGATGGTGTAATATCAAGAGTTGGTGGCGCAAAAGGCGGTCATTGGAATGTATTATAAATATCACGTAAAGACGTACGGTCGTGCGTCTCTACAAGATAAACCTTAAATTTAAACTAAAAAAATAAATATGAAAAAATTACTATTACTATCATCAATCGCGATTTTGCTTTCGTCTTGTGCTGATAATAAAGGCGAAAGCGTGAATGCTAACCTCGACATCATTCCTGTCCCTCAGGAAATGGTCGTTTGTCAAAATGAAGATGCTTTTCTTCTGAATGATAAAACCACAATCATTTACGAAAACGAAGAAAATCAGTTTAATGCTGAATTCCTGCAATCTTATCTTAAAAACATCTTTAAGAAGGATTTACAAATTCACGTAGAGGCACAAGGACGTGTGTCTGAAACAACAACGTCAAATTCCATCAACCTCAACATCGTCGATGCTTCTCGTTGCAAAGAGTTGAATCTTGCAAACGATAACGAAGCTTATCTTCTTTCCGTAAGTGTTGATAGAATAGATATTTACGCTCTCGATGCGTCTGGCATTTTCTACGGTATTCAGACATTAATACAAATGATGCCTAACGACATATATTCCGAAAATGCCAATAAAATTGCTGAAGTCGATATTCCTTGTCTGAATATCAACGACAATCCTCGCTTCAAATATAGAGGCTTGATGTTGGATTGTTCCCGTACTTTCTTCGATGTTGATTATATTAAACATCTTCTGAATGGATTAGCACATTATAAAATTAATAACTTCCATTGGCATCTCGCAGACGACCAAGGATGGAGAATCGAGATAAAACAATATCCTAAACTCACTGAACTCGGCGCATGGCGTGGCGCTGACGAATTGCTTATGCCTGCTTACGGTTCCGGTAATGAACGTAACGGCGGCTTTTATACACAAGAAGAAATCAAAGACATCGTGAAATATGCTGCCGACAGAAACATCAACATCATTCCAGAAATTGATTTGCCCGGTCATAGCAAGGCTGTAGCAGTGACTTATCCGGAAATAGTCTGCGACATCGATTCTAAACATCTCAGCGTTCAAGGTGAGTCAAATAATGTTTGGTGCGTAGGTCGTGAAGAGAATTACGCGATGTTGGATAATATCATCAAAGAAATGACAGAACTCTTTCCAAGTAAGATTTATCATATCGGTGCTGACGAAGTAAACATGAACTCATGGCGTGATTGTGAAGTATGTCAGAATCTTATGAAAGAAAAAGACATGAAAGAACTCGTTGAATTACAGAATTATTTCGTGAGAAGAATAGAAAAGATTTTGGCAAAATACGGTAAGACAATGGCAGGCTGGGACGAGATTCTCGACGGTGGCGATTTGTTGCCGACAACAATTCCTTATGTATGGCAAAACTCAGAAAGAGGAATAAAATCAGTAAAAGCAGGACAGCCTACTGTTATGCAAGTCTCTCAATATATGTACTTCG
Organism: Bacteroidales bacterium; assembly: GCA_045606705.1. Taxonomy (GTDB): domain Bacteria; phylum Bacteroidota; class Bacteroidia; order Bacteroidales; family F082; genus Limimorpha. The sequence continues at coordinate 28,595 of JAZUSL010000068.1, read as the reverse complement.
ACATGAAACAGTCTCCAGACGAACGTGGTTTGAAATGGGCCGGCATCATTCCATTGGAAAGAGTTTATGAATTCGACCCTATAGGAAATTTCAAACTCACTGAAGATGAAAATAAACTTGTTCTCGGAGTACAAGGCGGTTTGTGGACAGAATGTGGACAAGTTCCAGGTTACGCCCATTATCAATTGTTCCCTAAGGTGTTGGTGCTTTCTGAAATCGGCTGGTCGGCATACGAAGACAGAAACTTGGATTGCTTCAAGAAAAGATTGATTGACAGTCATCTCGAAAAATTATATCAGATGGATTTCGAATTCAGAGTGGCTCCTCCAACGGTGAAATATGAAGACGGAAAACTCATCGCTGACAAAGATTATGACTATCTTACAATCCGTTATACCGATGACAAATCGACACCTACATTAGAATCAAAGGAATATACTGAAGATATCATTACAGAAAATCCTGAGAATTATCGTTTTGCTACATTCTACAATGAACGTCCAAGTATCGCGAGAGGCGCACAAAACATCGACTTATATCATTATCAAAAACCAAAGACAATCATCAGTTCAAATGTTCCTATGGAGCAAGATATCAATGTCTTGGTTGATTACGATATGAATACATATTGCAATACTGCTCGTCCTGTTGAGGCAGGCGACTATTTCTTATATACTTTTGAAAATCCAGTTGAATGTAAGAATATCTTGGTCGGAACCGGACATTACGGACTTGCTATAGTAGGTCTTCCGAATGCAAGATTAGAATATTCATACGACGGCGAAAACTTCATCCAAGGCGAGAATTTCGTTTACGATTATTTCGATGGTTATAAAGCTGAATGTCAGCCAGAGAAAGCTGTCAAGGCAGTTAAGATTGTTGTTACAGGAATAGGAGAGTGTGAATATGCAATTCTTCAGGATTTGAGAATCGAATAAATGAATAATCCATAATGAAAAAAGTCCACGATTTCAATTATCTCGTGGACTTTTTTATAACTCACTTAGATATTTCCGAGTTGATATATTCTATCATTTTAGGTATCTCGTCAACAGAAAACCAATGGTAATCATTATTTTTTCTTAACCAAGTCATTTGTCTTTTGGCATATTGACGTGTGCTTATTTTAATTTGTTCTATAGCTTCATTAAGCGAAATCTTTCCGTCAAAATATTGAAATAATTCTTTGTAACCAACAGTGTTCAAACTATTGAGTTGTCGTTTGGGATACATCTTTCTTGCTTCTTCAATTAAACCGTCACGAACCATATTTTCGACTCTTTTGTTAATGCGAGTTATCAATTCATTTCTATCCCAAAGTAATGCTAACTTTATCACTTTAAAATCACGTTCCTTCACATTGTTCTTTCTAAAAGAAGAGTAGGGAAGTCCTGTCTGATAACATACTTCAACGGCTCTTTGCAAGCGACGCGGATTGTATTTGTCAACGGTGTTATAATATTCCGGGTCGAGATTTTGCAATTCGTTTTGTAAAGCATTCAATCCGCCTATTTTAAATAATTCATTGACTTTATTTCTATTCTCTTCGGAAATATCCGGAATAGAATCTAATCCATTACAAACAGCATCAATGAAAAGTCCGGATCCACCTGTCATTACGACAGTATCGTGTTCTAAAAATAATTTCTTTAACAAAATTAAAACATCTTTCTCATAGTCTGCCACATCATATCTGTCTTCAACATTAAGATTATGTATCATATAATGTTGAACTTCTGAGAGTTCTTCTTTTGTTGGCGCAGCTGTACCTATCGGTATCTCCTTGTAAAACTGACGGCTGTCGGCTGATATTATTACAGTATCAAGAGCTTTTGCAATTTTAATAGCAGTCGCAGTTTTTCCAGATGCTGTAGGTCCTGCAATGACTACGAGATAATTATCATTCATTATTTGTTTTCAATTTTATTAGGAACAGGTCCGTTGTGTTTTATTTCAATAGGTTCCGTAACTTCCTTAACGACAGTAAGTCCAAGTTTTACACCTTCATTTTTCATAAAAGCGTAAGCTTCTTCGAAATTGTTGCCTATGTTTCCGTCTAAAACGGCTTCTCTGATTGCACTCTTAATTATTCCAACAGTTCTTCCTTCAGTAATTCCGAATGTGGTCATAATAATTTCACCGTTAACTGGAGGCTGCCAATTTCTAAGATGATCTTTTTCCTCAAGTTCCTTTAATTTCTTTCTGACTAATTGAAAATTATTATGATATTTGGCTTTCTTTTCTTCATTTTTTGAAGTAATATCAGCATCGCATAAAATCATCAAGTCATCGATATCGTCACCAGCATCGAAGAGCAAACGTCTTACGGCAGAATCTGTTACCTCATCTTGTGCCAAAGCAATCGGACGTAAATGAAGTGAGATAAGTTTTTGAACATATTTCATCTTTTCATTTAGAGGCAGTTTTAATGCAGCAAAAATTTTAGGAGTCATTTTTGCACCTTTTACTTCATGGCCATGGAAACTCCATCCGATTTCTTTGTCATATTTCTTTGTTATTGGCTTTGCGATGTCATGCAACAAGGCAGCCCATCTTAACCAAAGGTCGCCACCGGCTTCAGCGACATTATCGAGAACTTCCATTGTGTGATAGAAGTTGTCTTTATGACCTCTGCCATCTTGTATGTCAACACCTTTTAATGCAGCAAGTTGTGGGAATATTATCTTCAGTAAACCAGAAGCATCTAATAATTTGAATCCGATACTTGGTTTAGAGGAAAGCAACATCTTATTCATTTCCTCATTGACGCGTTCCATGGAGATTATTTTGATACGCTCTGCGTTTCTTTTGATTGAATTAAATGATTCTGTTTCAATATTAAATTGAAGTTGCGTCGCGAAACGTATGGCTCGCATCATTCTTAGTGGGTCATCGGAATATGTGATGTCAGGATCTAATGGAGTTCTGATGATTTTATCTTTTAAATCTTGAACTCCATTAAAAGGATCGACTAACTCCCCGAAGTTATCTTCATTAAGACTTATCGCTAAAGCGTTGATGGTAAAGTCTCTTCTATTTTGGTCGTCTTCTATTGTTCCGTTTTCAACAGTTGGTTTGCGACTTGACGGGTCGTATGATTCTTTTCTGGCTCCAACAAATTCAATTTCTTTGTCTTTCAGACGAATCATTGCGGTACCAAAACGACCATAATATTTGACTTCTTTCTTGTCGCTTATCAAACTAGCGGTTTTTTTTGCCAATTCGATTCCACTTCCAACAGTAACAACGTCAATGTCGTTAGAAGGACGATCGAGTAAGATGTCGCGCACGTAACCACCAATAACATATGATTCGTAATTCAATGCGCGACTTGCTTTTGTTATAAGTTTGAAAAAATGATTGTTTATATGCTCTGATAAATCCATAATATCACTCGGTTAAGATTCTTTCTCCAGCAGGGATAACGTTAACAACCATATCATCTTTCTTATCGTCATAGTCGATGATTATCTTTTCGCCAACATTAATCTTAGTTCTGATAATCTCTTCTGCAAGAACATCTTCCACATATCTTTGGATGGCTCTTTTAAGTGGACGAGCTCCGTATTGTTCATCCCAACCTTTTTCAGCGATGAAATCATGGGCTTTTTCTGTAAGTTCTATTGTGAATCCCATATCTTCAACACGTTTAAACACTTTCTTCAACTCAACATCTATTATCTTATGAATATCAGCACGTTCTAATGAATTGAATATAACTACATCATCGATACGATTCAGGAATTCAGGAGCGAAAGAACGTTTCAATGCATTATCAATCACACTACGGCTATATTCTTCTTTTCCGTCTTTTTTCGCTTGTGTTCCAAAGCCGACACCTTGTCCAAAATCTTTCAATTGACGAGAACCGATGTTAGATGTCATTATTATAATAGTATTCTTAAAATCCACTTTACGACCTAAGCTGTCGGTAAGTTGTCCGTCATCAAGAACTTGTAATAACAGATGGAACACATCTGGATGAGCCTTTTCTATCTCATCTAAAAGAACGATAGAGTAAGGTTTGCGACGTACTTTCTCAGTAAGCTGTCCGCCTTCTTCGTAACCGACATAACCTGGAGGCGCTCCGACCAAACGCGATACGGCAAATTTTTCCATGTATTCACTCATGTCAATACGAATCAAAGTATCTTCAGAATCAAACATATATTTAGCCAATACCTTAGCGAGATATGTTTTGCCGACACCGGTTGGTCCCAAGAAAATGAAACTGCCTATCGGGCGATTCGGATCTTTCAATCCAGCTCTGTTACGGCGGATCGCACGACCAATTTTCTTGATGGCATCATCCTGACCGATAACAGTGCCTTGCAACTCAGTTTCCATGTTTAAAAGACGATCACTTTCATCCTGAGCAATTCTTTGAACGGGTACGCCTGTCATCATTGCAACCACTTCTGCAACATTTTCTTTCGTAACTACTTCACGGTTTATTTTGTTGTTTGACTCCCATTCTTTTTTTGCTATTTCTAGTTTGTCAATAACCACAAGTTCTTCACTACGCAGCTGTCCGGCATCCTCAAATCTTTGTTCTGTTATCGCCAATTTCTTAGACTCTCTAATTTCTTCCAGTCTGTTTTCGAAATCAATTATTTCAGAAGGAACTGTCATATTGCTGATATGCACTCTCGAACCTGCTTCGTCCAATGCGTCAATTGCTTTATCAGGAAGACAACGGTCTGACAGATAACGTTCTGTAAGTTTTACACATGCTTCGATAGCTTCTGGTTCATATTTAACCAAATGATGGTCTTCATACTTATCCTTAATATTATTAAGGATTTCAATTGTTTCTTGCGGGGATGTTGGTTCTACAAGTACTTTTTGGAAACGACGTTCCAAAGCACCGTCTTTTTCGATATATTGGCGATATTCATCTAATGTTGTAGCACCAATACATTGAAGTTCGCCGCGAGCCAAAGCAGGTTTTAACATATTGCTTGCGTCCAAGGAACCATTAGCATTTCCGGCACCAACGATAGTGTGAATCTCATCAATAAACAAAATTATCTCAGGATTTTTCTCCAACTCATTAAGTATGGATTTGATTCGTTCTTCAAATTGACCTCTGTATTTTGTGCCGGCAACAACAGAAGCAAGGTCGAGCATCACAATACGTTTATTGAATAGCGCACGGGATACTTTTCGTTGTACTATTCTCAATGCAAGACCTTCAGCTATTGCTGACTTACCGACGCCAGGTTCACCAATTAAAATAGGATTGTTTTTCTTGCGACGGCTAAGTATTTGTGCAACACGTTCTAATTCTTTTGTACGTCCCACGATAGGGTCAAGACGATTCTCTTCTGCAGCGCGTGTCAAATCGCGACCAAAGTTATCCAACACGGGGGTTTTTGATTTCACGTTACTGGTTTTTCGAGATGGTTCTTTAGGTTTTATTTCTTCAATGTCATCATCGTCATCAAAGAATGTGTCTTTAGGTTCTTTAATAATATCGTCCTCTTTTACCAAATTGTTATTCTTTAACTTATTCTTAAAAACATCATAGTTTATTCCTTCAAATTCAAGACGTTGTGATACGATATTATTATCATCATGTAATATTGCAAGCATTAGATGTTCCGGATCTACAAATTCGCAGTTAAACTCCTTTGCAACAATGTAAGTAAACTTCAGTGCTCTTTCGGTTTGCTTGGTTAATGGTATATTGTCAGTATTATTATTCTGAACAATATTTGACTTGATTGATGCAATTAATTTTTGTTTGAAAGCTTCTATATCAAGTTTTAGTTCATCAAGGATATTGGTCACGTCATTATCCTTTCCATCAATAATACCTAAAAAAAGATGCTCCAAGCCAATGTAAGAGTTTCCCAATTTCACAGCTTCCTCATGACTACGAAACATTATTTCACGAACTCTTGGAGAAAATTTAGCGTCCATATATTTTTTTAATTATTTCTTATACAAATCATTTATACATTCTAACAAGCGGCACTGACAAAAGTTGATATTTGCCTTAATGCAACTTAGAAAAACAATGCCATATTGTCAGAAAATTTTGTGCAAATATACAAACAAAATCTAAACCAATATTTCATCTGTCAGCAAATAACATTTGTTTAAAAAAAATAGCAAAAAATAATAAAATATGCGGAAAATGATAACGAAAAAAATATTATCTTTGCTACTTAATTTTAAAGGAAAAATATCATAAAGAACAAATGATGGAAGAACAATTAGGAGGAGAAAAAATTATTCCTATTAACATTGAGAATCACATGAAAACGTCGTATATCGACTATTCGATGTCGGTTATTGTTGCACGTGCGCTTCCTGATGTTAGAGATGGATTGAAACCTGTACACCGCAGAATTTTGTACGGCATGATGGATATGGGATTGTTGTCAAATCGTCCATATAAAAAATCAGCAAAGGTGGTAGGAGAGGTTTTAGGTAAATATCACCCACATGGCGACAGTTCCGTTTATGACGCCATGGTTCGTTTAGCACAAGAATGGAACATGCGTTATCCAATGGTAGACGGTCAAGGCAACTATGGTTCTATCGACGGTGATGGTGCTGCTGCAATGCGTTACACCGAAACAAGATTGAGAAAGATTGCTGAGGAGATGCTTAGTGACCTGGATAAAGATACTGTAGATTTCCAAAACAACTATGATGACTCAGAAAAAGAGCCTACGGTACTTCCTGCTTTGATACCAAACCTTTTGGTTAATGGCGCAAGCGGTATTGCCGTTGGTATGGCAACCAATATGGCTCCCCACAATCTTAGCGAAGTTATTGATGGTATCATCGCATATATTGATAATAATGACATTACCATCAGTGAGTTGATGCAATATATCAAAGCCCCAGATTTCCCTACAGGTGGTATCATTTATGGTTATGAAGGCGTTAGAGACGCTTTTGAAACAGGTCATGGCCGTATAGTCTTGAGAGGTGAAACAACAATTGAACAACACGGCAACCACGAAAGAATCATAGCAACCTCAATACCTTATCAAACTAATAAGGCAGATATGATTAAGAAAACTGCTGACCTTATTAACGAAAAGAAACTCGAAGGAATCGCTGACATCCGTGACGAATCCGACCGCAAAGGTATGCGTATCGTTTATGAATTGAAAAAAGACGCTGTGTCAAGTGTTGTACTCAACAAACTATTCCAAATGACTGGTTTACAGAGTTCATATTCTGTAAATAATGTCGCTTTGGTAAACGGTCGCCCTTATACATTAAATCTCAAGCAACTCATTCAGTATTACGTCGAACATCGTCATGAAGTTATCATTCGTCGTACGAAACACGATTTGAATGATGCCATGAAACGTGCTCATATACTCGAAGGTTTGGTAAGAGCAATTGATATCGTTGACGAAATCATAGCAACAATCAGAGCTTGTAAAGGCGGTTCTTCAGAAGCAAAACAAGCTTTGATGGATCAATACGGTTTCGATGATCCACAAGCATCAGCAATCGTGGCTTATCGTCTTGGACAGCTGGCAGGTTTGGAAATCAAGAAAATATTGGATGAATTAGAACAACTACGTCAACTCATTCAACACTTGCAAGAAATTCTTGATAATGAAAGCTTACAATTCGATATCATCAAGACAGAATTACTTACAGTTAAAGAAAAATACGGTGACGAAAGAAAAACAACAATCGACTATTCAGCAGGTGATATCAGAATAGAAGACTTAATCTCAGACGACCCTGTAGTTGTCACCATTTCTCACCTTAATTACATTAAACGTACAAACCTCAGTGAATATAGAAGACAGAGTAGGGGAGGCAAAGGTTCTAAAGGTTCCGACGCTCGTGATGAAGACTTTATCGAACATCTCTTTGTCGCAACAAACCACAACTATATGTTGTTCTTTACTGAGAAAGGCAAGTGCTTCTGGCTTAGAGTATTCTCAATACCTGAGTTTACAAAGACAAGCAAAGGTCGTGCAATTCAAAACCTCATCAATCTTGAACCAGGCGACAAAATCAAGGCGTTTATCAATGTGCCAACATTAAGCGACGAAGACTTTATTAACAACAACTTCGTCATTATGGCAACCAAGAAAGGTATCATTAAGAAGACTACTCTTGAAGCATATTCTCGTCCACGCGCTAATGGTATTATCGCATTGACAGTCAGAGAAGGAGACGAATTATTATCTGTATGTCTTACCAACGGACAACAGGAAATGTTAATGGCATTACGTTCCGGTCGTGCTATTCGATTCAACGAAAGTACAGTACGTCCTATGGGAAGAAGCGCATCAGGTGTTCGTGGCGTAACTTTGGCAGACGAACAAACTGACGAGGTAGTAGGTTTAATCTGCGTAGATCCTAACGGAAGTTCAAACATCTTGGTGGTTTCAGAAAAAGGATACGGAAAACGTTCCGAATTGGATGAATACCGTGTAACAAACAGAGGCGGTAAAGGTGTTAGAACACTTAATATCACAGACAAAACCGGTGAATTAATAGCTATTAAAGATGTTAAAGACGGTGACGACTTAATGATTATTAATAAATCTGGCATCTTGATCCGTATTGCTGTGGATACATTGAGAGTTATGGGTCGTGCAACTCAAGGTGTTCGTTTAATCAATCTTAAGAATAATGATGAAATAGCAGCTGTAACTAAAGTAAGTGCCGATATCATTGAAACAGAAGAAGAAATAATAGAAGACGAAACATCTAACACAGAAAATTCTACAAATAACGAACATGTTATAATAGAAAATAACATTACAGAAGATTTAAATAATATTGACAATCAATAATTAATAATAACACAAAAATTTAACAAAATGAAAAAAGTGACATTATTAGTAGTTATGTTAGCATTCTTTGCAAATATAGCTATGGCACAAAACAAAGAACGCGTTAACGCTTTTAACTACAACAAGAATGCTCAAGGTTACATTACCACTGCAGAACAACTTATGGTTCAAAACAGAGCAGATAAAGCTCAAAAACAAATGGCAAATGCTAAAATTGAACTTACAAGAGCAAAGACATCTATCGATTTAGCAGCAGCACACGACGAAACAAAAAATGACGCTAAAACATGGCACTACTATGGTGTTATTTATTTAAAAATAGCTACATATCCAGAATTCGCAGAAATTGATACTGATGCTTTATCAAAATGCGCTGATGCTTTCAGAAAATTAGTTGAATTGGATGAAACTTACTTTAAAAACAATTATGGTGAAATCATCACTTATATCCAATCTATTACAACTAACTACTTCAACCAAGGTGCTTTAGCATACGAATCAGGAGACTATGCAAAAGCTATTGAATGCTACAAACAAGCATATAACACAATGGCTATCATAGGTCAAAAAGATAACGAAGCTCTTTTGGTAGCAGCTCAGATAGCTGTAATGGCAAAAGAATACAATTCAGCCATCGAACTTTGCAACACATTGATTGAAAATGGTTTTGAAAATCCACAAGTGTATCAATACATGGCAATTGCTCAAGGTGGATTAGAAAATAACGATGCAATGCTTCAATACATCCAAACAGGTAGAGAAAAATTCCCTGAAGATGAAAACCTCATTAATGAACAAATCAATGCTTATTTAAAACTAAAGAGAGAAGCTGAAATTATCGATCAAATCAGAGAAATGGCTGAAAAGAACCAAGATAATTCAGTATATTATTTTATTTTAGGTACTATATATGGAAACCAAGAATCTGAATTATTCAATGTTGATGAAGCTATAAATTGTTACAATAAAGTTATTGAAATCAATCCAAACGATGAAAATGCATATATCAATATCGCTGGTATCTACATTGACCAATCAAATGCCTTAAAACACCAAGCTGACGAATTGCCACTTAACGAAACAAAGAAATATGACGAAATGATGGCTCAAATTGATGAAGTCAGAGCACAAGCATTACCATATGTAGAAAAAGCACATGAGTTATTACCAGAAGATGAAGCCATCAAACAAATTTTAAAATCATTATATGTCAACTTAAAAATGATGGACAAGGCAAAAGCATTAGAAGGTGCTGAGTAATTTATTATTAACAATTACGATTTAAAAATTGTAATATTAATTAAATATTATTAAGAAATAGGATCATGGAAACGTGATCCTATTCATTTTGGACATTATATTTAACATAATGTTTATTATATTCCAAAAGATATTAATAAACTTTTACTATTTTTAATCAAAGAATTTTACTATTCGTAACGTATTTTTTGATACTTTTGCTAATGAGAATCAAAAACAAGTATGTTTCCCTAATTCTTTAGTAATCAATAATAAATATATAGCAAGATGGAAATTCAAGGTAAAATGGTTCGCTTAGGTAATTTAACCGAAGGAACAAGTCCGCGCGGCGCATGGAGAAAACAGGAATTGATTATCGAGACACTCGAACAATATCCTAAACAAGTATGTTTGGTTTGCTGGAACGACAGAGTCGCTGAAGCTCAAAATTTCAAGCAAGGTCAGATAATCAAAGCACAAATCAGTATCGAATCAAGAGAATTCAATGGAAAATGGTACACTGACGTAAGACCTTTCAGATTTGATATTGAGATGCCTCAACAACAAGCACAGCCAATGCAACAACCTCAACAATTCGCACCTCAGTCTTTTGATCAACAAACACAAAATCAAATTCCGGTTACTGACTATTTTACAACTAACAACGGCGACGATCTTCCTTTCTAATAGTGTTCATGAAATAAGAAAAAGACGCTTAAAGCGTCTTTTTTTATTCCTTGATAATAGATAGTATCTGCCCACTATTCGTATCGAAAACCAACTTCATTTTATTTAATGGAAGTAAAATCAAATTACCGAACTGGCTTATTGTCAATCTATTTTCAAAAAATATATTTTCTCCCATTAAAATTTGCATTGTGACATTTGCAGGATTTCTGTAAAATATCTTGTTTGAATATGTTACATTTTCAATATCATCCTTAGATAGTTTATTAACGTTATTTCCTATTGATGAGTCTGTAAAATTAATTTTAACATTCTCCCCTGTTTTAGCATTAAATCCTTCTGTATCTGAGAATTTTCCTAAAACTATTGAATTCTTTCCTTCTTCTGGTATTATATAAAACGTCTTTGTGTATGTATGAATATTCGTTGTGCCTAAAAACATATTTAACAACTCATTTTCAAGATTTTTAATTTCATCAACCATATAGTTTATTGTTGTTCCATAATTAACCTCTTGATAACCCGTTATCAAGTCAAAGTATGCAACTCGAAGTTTTTTTATCTCATCAACTATTGATGCAGCAATATCTTTCTCAGTAATCTTATCAACAGTATGTCCTTCTTCTTCATCTTCTTCCTCTCTAATTGAAATATAATTATATTCGCTTAACTCGTTTTCAATATCTAATTCTTGCTCAAAAAAGTCATTTTCTGTTTTTTCAACAGAAGAATCTTTATATCCGAATGATTGTATTATCCCATCAGATGTTAATTCTAAATTTAAATTAAGATTATCTTTTGTCTTTTCATCACTAGCTGAAATAAAAAATACATAATTTGGATCAGCTTCTGTTAATGTATTGACACTTACACTTTTTATTCTATATGAGATATTGTTTTCTTTAATATAGTTATCTGTATTTAACATTTCTTTAGCAAAGGCGCAGTATTTACCTTTAAATAACTCTTCCTTTTCAATCACGAAATCAAGGCGTATTATATTTCGAGGTAAATAATAATAAAATCCGTCAACATCTTTAGTATTTACATTTTTTGCGAAATTTGTTAAATACTGTGCATCCAGATTTAATGATGCAACTAAAAATAAGGCTAAGATTAATTTTTTCATTGTTTATTTAATTTATTTTAACTTCTTGTTTCTTACTAATTATTAATAATGCTGTAAAAGTCAGCAAACCATTTACTATCAAAATTTCAAATCCGAATTGGTAACCGAAGAATAATTCTTTTGAGTAATAATTTAAAATGTAACTAATTATAGGTGATGCTATTGCTATAATAGGAACAAATTTGTCTTTTGGAATCCTATTCTTGACAAAAAGTCCGAAAGAATAAAGTCCAAGTAAAGGTCCGTAAGTATAACCTGCTATTTCAAATATCTTATCTATTAGTGATTCGTTATGGAATGGTCTGAACATTATTATTACTAGCAAGTATATAAACGCGAAACCGATATGAATCATCTTTCTATATTTGACTTTATCATCTTCAGAAATATTTTCGTTCTTATCAAAATGTAAGAAATCAAAACAAAATGTTGTTGTTAAAGCTGTTAGGGTTCCGTCGGCACTAGAATAACCGGCAGCAATAAGTCCAACCATAAATACAATACTTGTAAATTGATTTAAAGAAAAAGCGACCGCCGGGAAAATCTTATCGTTAACCACTACTCCACTTTCGTTTGTTGGTAATTGAAAACCTGTTTCTTGTGCATAATAAATCAATGCTGCACCAAGTAACATGAACAAAATATTTACCAAGACAAAGAAGAAACTTGATGTCAATACATTTTTTTGAGCATCTCTTAATGTCTTACATGTGAGATTCTTCTGCATCATATCTTGGTCTAAACCAGTCATGGTAATTGTAATAAAAGCACCGCTAAGTATTTGTTTTACAAAAAACTTACTATGTGACCAATCGGTTTCAAACAATTTTGTCACACCTCTTTCTGTAGATATTGAAATAAGTTCTCCAAAAGAGATGTCTAATTTATTAAGAATTATTACTACAGTTAATATTGCCGCTAGAAGCAGAAATGTTGTTTGTAGAGTATCAGTCCACACAACTGTTTTTATTCCGCCTTTAAAGGTATATACCAAAATTAACAAAATGAAAATTAGTGCAGGTATCCAGAATGGCATTCCCCATGCTTTGAAAACAAATTCATAGAGTACAAAAACAACCAGATACATACGAATTGCTGATCCAACCAGACGCGATATTATAAACAATAATGCCCCTGTTTTTTCAGACGAACTTCCGAATTTTATTTCTAGGTACGAATAAATAGACGTTAAATTTAGCTTATAGTATAGCGGTAAGAGAAGAAATGCAATTACCGCATATCCAATGATATAACCCAACACAATTCCGAAATACGTAAACTGTCCTGAATAAACACCACCAGGTACTGACATGAAGGTAACTCCTGACAAGGAAGCGCCTATCATTCCGTATGCTACAACCAACCAAGGTGATTTTCTATTTCCGGTGAAAAAGGTGTTATTGCTGGATCTTTTCGAAGTAAGATGCGCCACCAATAATATTAATAATGTATATACTGTAAAAACTATGAGAATCAGATTTTCCATATCATAATACTTTAGCGAAGTCATAAAGTGTTTTGAATCTATCGTCAGGGATAAGTTCTAGTTCGTTGTCACCAACAAAGATGGTTTTCATTCCAGCATTCTTACCAAATTCAATGTCAGAATTCATATCTCCAACCATTATGGATTTAGACAAATCTATTTCTGGAAAATCGTTTTTAGCGAAAAAAGCCATCTTAGGACTTGGTTTTCTATAATTGTCAAGATCTGATTTCAATTGAGGACATAAATATATTCTATCAATTTTTCCACCTTGATTTTCAATTTCTTGAACCATATGTTTATGTACAGTCTCAACATCTTCAATTGTCATTATTCCCTTTCCAATACCCTGCTGATTTGTTACAATAATAATTCTTTTGAATTTATTCTTAAATATATGAAATGCATCAATTACATTAGGTAAGAATTCGAATTCATCAATTCTAGTTACATAACCATCTATTATTCTATCATTTATGACACCATCTCTGTCCAAAAATAATGTCCAGTCTTTATTAATAAGGCTTTTCCAATCCATAATCATTTTGGGAATAAAGTTGATTCAATAATTTCACAAATAATATGTCCTACCATTATATGAGATTCTTGGATTCTTGGAGTGCAACTACTTGGTACATTAAGCAATACATCGCACATTGTTGCCATCTTACCCCCCGTTTCTCCAGTCATTCCAATAACAATCATTTCTTTTTGTTTGGCAGATTCAATGGCATTTATAATATTATTTGAGTTACCAGAAGTACTTATCGCAATAAGCACGTCACCACGTCTTGCGGTTGCATCAATCATTCTGGAATAAATCATATCAAAGGAGTAATCATTAGCTACCGCAGTCAAATAACTTGTATTGACATGCAGAGCTTCCGCATTAAGTGGTTTCCTGTCATAATAGAACCTTCCACTCAATTCAGCAGCAAGATGTTGCGCATCGGATGCACTGCCGCCATTACCACAGAAATGAATCTTACCGTTATTTTTTAAGGATTCAATACATAAATTTGCAGCATTCTCAATTTTCTCGACAAATTCATGATCTGCTATAATAGCTTCTTTTACTTTGATTGATTCTTGAATGATATTTTTAATGAGCATTTTATTTCTGATTTTTTTACAAAGATAGTAAAATTAAATCATAAAAATACTGATATTTGCAAACATAAATCATCATAGTTAAATCAATTATAAATCATTGATAATTAAATAATTTATATAAAATGAAAGGTATTTATACAATTGCTTTATTAATCATTTCAAACATTTTTATGACATTTGCATGGTATGGTAATCTTAAATTGTCAGAAATGAAAGTCATCACAGACTGGCCTCTGATATTAATCATATTATGCAGTTGGGGACTAGCATTTTTCGAATATTCATTTATGATACCGGCAAACAGAATTGGTTCTGAAATTAATGGAGGACCTTTTTCTTTGGTACAACTTAAGGTCATACAAGAAGTTATCTCATTAACTGTTTTTATGATCATCAGCGTTACAATATTTAAAAATGAAACACTAAGATGGAATCACCTTATTGGATTCGGATTTCTTGTTTTAGCGGTATATTTTATTTTTAAAAAATAATGAATTACACTTCTTTTTTTAAAAAAAATATATATCTTTGGGAAAAATATAAAGTTAAGAGTTATGAAATTTTACGATATTGATTCTGTGTTTATTTCTGGCAAATATGCCGGTGAGACCCTAGCAGAGGTTTATGAAAAAGATCCTAAGTACATCAGTTATTGTCAAGAAAACGATGATGACTTTTACATTTCTCCTGAAGTAATGAAAGAGTTGAAGACATTAGCGAGAGACCATAGACTTCTTACACAAGATTTAGATAAACTAAGCGATGACGAATTAGCCGAATTCATGGAACAAATGAATGAAATTGACGAGTTTGACGAAAGTGCCTTTGAAGATGATTTCGACTGGGATGAAGCTGAGGAAAATATGTTCGAGGAATTTGAGGACGAATATGATATTGAAGATGAAGATTATGATATTATTGATAATCTAGATTTCTAACCAATTAAATTTTAATAAAAGAGTCGTAAGTTGTTAATTTACGACTCTTTTTTTTATAATAGTAAATCTACCAGAACCATTGCCGTCATAGCTTCCACTATTGGAATCACGCGCGGAATCACACAAACATCATGTCGTCCTTCAATATCGTAAACAATTTCATTTCCATCAACATCAACCGTTTGTTGTGAACGCATTATTGTCGGAATAGGTTTAAAAGCAACATTAAAGTACACTTTCTCACCATTAGAGATGCCTCCTTGTATTCCTCCTGAATGATTTGTTTTGCAACGTATCTTGCCATTATCATTGATAAATATGTCATTAGATTCTGACCCACGCATCGATGCAGCGTTGAAACCATCTCCATATTCAAAACCTTTAACAGCGTTGATTGTGAACATCGCTTGTGCTAGAATTGATTGTAATTTCCTGAACTGAGGTTCTCCTATACCGGCAGGAAGTCCATCAATTTCGACTCTTATGGCAGCACCAACTGTATCATTTTCTTGTTTTATTTTAAGTAAAATATCATGTATCTCCTCTTGTGAGAAATTATCACTCTTCTCCTCCCCTATTTGAGTTACGAAAGATTTCACTTCAATATTATTGTTTTGAAGTATTTGTTTAGCGATAGAACCAGCAACTACACATGGTAATAAAGTTCGTGCCGATGATCTTCCTCCACCCCTATAATCACGTATTCCATATTTTTGCTGATATGTAAAATCGGCATGAGATGGACGAAAGATATCTTTAAGATTTTCATAATCAGACGAGCGTGAATCTTCATTCTTGAATATGAATGCTATTGGTGTCCCCAAAGTCTTACCTTCAAAGATTCCTGATAAGAAAATCACCTCATCACTTTCTTTTCTTTGAGATGAAATATTATTATTTCCAGGTTTTCGTCTTTTTATTTCCAAGTCGATTTCATTAAAATCTATTAATAAACCGGCAGGACAACCATCAATGATGCCACCTATTGCTGCACCATGTGACTCTCCAAACGTTGTGAGACAGAAGTTTTTTCCAAAAGTATTTGCACCCATATTATGACAATAAAAAAAAAGCTGCATATCAGTACAGCTTTCTTAAAAAAAATATTTACTGCTCGTTAAGTATTTTCAATTTTGCTTCGAGAACTTTAACATCATTCTTTGCTCTATTGATTTTCTTTTCATACTCGGCTCTCATAATTTCGGATTGTTTGCTGTTTGAGAAGAAACCGATATTATTTTCCAGAACTGTAATCTCTTCGCGTAACTTAGTGATTTTATTTGTCAATATATTACGTTCTCTTCTTACTTTATCGCGACCTTCTGGGTCATCTTTCATACCTTCCACCATATTGCGATATTCCGCTGTTGAGATTTCGTTTTGTGTCATCTTCATCTTATCGAACATCGCATCAATTGACTTACGATATTCGTCTTGTAAAGAATCTTTATATTTCATAGGAACGAAACCAATTGCCATCCATTCTCTTTGGAAGCCTTTTATAACCTCCATGTTTTCATTTCTATTAGCAGTGATTTCATATGCTTTGATACGTTCGAGGAGTTCTCTTTTGAGGCGGAGATTTTCTTCTTCGACACCTTTTACGCCGCTGAAATGTTCCGACTTGCTTGTAAAGAATGTATCACATGCTGAACGGAAACGTTTCCAAATCTTATCTGAATGACGTTTTGGAACAGGACCAATTTTTTTCCATTCTTCTTGCAACTTCTTGATTGCATCTGTTGCTTTCTTCCATTCCTTACTTTCTGCAAGAGCTTCAGCTTCAATACAAAGTTGAAGTTTTTTGTTGTAATTTTCTATTTGCTGTTCTTTAAGTTTGCTAAAGAATTCTTTTTTATTACTGAAGAAAGAATCCATCGAACCTTTGAAACGATTCCAGATTTCGTCATTTTGTTTCTTTTGAGCAGGACCTATTGACTTCCATACTTTAAAGAGTTCATTAACTTCAACAGATTTCTTTTGCCATGCGTTAATGCTATTGATGTTTTCACTCATGAGTTCTTCAATCTTTTCACAAATAGCATGTTTCGCATCATAATTAGCTTGTTGTTCGTCTTGGATTTTTGAATAATGTTCGCGACGGATTTGATTTATCTTGTCTGTTGCTGTCTTGAATCGATCCCAAATTTCATCTTTCTTTTCTTGTGGTACTGGTCCTATTTCTTTCCACTCATCGTGGTATTTTTGTAAGAGTTTAAAAGATTTTATGATAGATTTTTCTAGGAGAAGTTCTTCTGTCTTTTCGCACAATTCTATCTTTGCCTCTAAGTTTTTCTTAAGGTCTAAATCTCGTAACTCACGATTGATCTTAACTTTATCATAGAATTTTTCGATGAGGAAATGGTAATTATTCCAGAGATTTGTAATCTCTGTTGCTGGTACTTGACCTATTTCTTTCCATTTGTCTTGAAGATTACGGAACTCATCGTAAGTTTTTTTCAGAGTTTCCTCTGAATTGATAAGTTGTTTTAATTCTTCAAGGATAGCATTCTTTTGTTGAAGGTTAAGAACTTTTTGTTCTTCAAGGGCTTCATTATATTTATTTTTGTTTTCTCTGAAAATACCGAATGCAGCTTTGAAACGAATTTCTAGAGGATCTTCTACATGTTCATAGTTTTCTTTTTCTCCGCCATCCAAGATAAATTGTTCCATCTCGCGGTCTCTTTCTTCTTTACATATTCTCAAGAAGTTAAATTTTATCGCTGCTACTTTATCTTTTATTTTGACTACGTCCGTATCTTGTACTGTCTCTTCCAAAATCTCAATCAACTCTAACTTATTAAGTGTGGAAAAGTCATAATCTATTTCTATTTCTTCATTATCTTCATCATCAGAAACAATATCAAGATTTTCTAATGACAAATCTTCTGAAACTACAACTTCTTTTTCTTCAATAAGTTTTTCATCATCTGTCACTTTAACTTCAATTTGGACAGTGTTAGGCAAAATGTTAGGCTCAATAAGCTTCACAATTTCATTACGTTCGTTAGTATTCATATTATAATAATTTTAATTCTCCATCTCTTACGAGACTTCGATTGGGGTTGATAACTAATTGATTGCTTATACATATTTTAATATTAAATATACAAACAATCATACATATTTAATTTTGCAAAGATAAAAATTATTTGACGTAAAGAAAACAATTTCTTATAAAAAAATAAGCGACTTTATTTTAAGCCGCTTATATAAATTTTATCGCAATCTATCAACTGATTTTATCAATTCTATATCTTTTTTAATCCATCGCATTGCCAGAATTGACAGCACCATATTAATTAAAGGGATATATGTACCGAACAAATACGAAATTGTTTGCAAAGAAAGTGTCTTTTGAATATTTGATGAATAATATAAGAAAATCATTCCACATAAAATTGCATTCAGGAATACATTCAATGAAGAAAGTTTAAGTTGTAGTTCACGTTTTTTATATAAAAATATCGTAACTAATGGAACCGCTAATAATAATAATGTAAATATTAATAAAGGTAGAGCATACATACCAGAAAAATACTGAGTACCGCCCTGATTCTGCACACCGTATATTGTAAGTTTCATTAAATCAGCACCATGTTCGAAACCGGCTATTGGAGCAAAAAACAAAACTCCCGCAAATGCTGCAGCTAAAAATAAAAATACCGTCTGAATTCTTTGTATCATAATAAATGTGTTTAATTTTTTGCAAATATAATGATTAGATTTTTATAAAAATATTTTTTTTTAAAATAAAAAAAACACTTGGTTTTTCAATAAAAAGTAGTATATTTGCAAATCATTTGAACAAAAAGTAAAAACAACTTGTTCTAGTTAATAGAGATGGTTCCATCTCTAAATTTCAAAATAAAGTTCCTTCATTAAATTAATAATTCAAAGGGAAATTCTATGTACGACATTTATGAACTAAACGAAAAGTCGTTAGTTGAACTCAAAGAGATTACTCAAAAGTTAGGCATTGAAAACAATAGTGCATCTAAGGAAGAGTTGGTATATAGTATTATAGATTTACAGGCGACCAACCCCGACAAGGTAAAAAGCATTAAAAATGTCGACGACCAACCTAAAAAAAGAGGTCGCAAGGTGGCGACATCAAGACCTGACAAAAAAGAAAATGCAGGCATTGGAATTACTGAAAAAGTAAAGAATCCTCAAAATGATACAAATCAAGTAAATGACGAGGTCGATAACGATGTTAAACCAAAACGTGAAAAACGTCCTAGAATAGGAAAAAGAACAGATGTAATAAAATCTGCCATGAACAGCGACAATGAACAAGATAATGTTCAACATGTCAATTTTAAAAAGAAAGAAGAGCAAAATACAGAAACATCTGAGATTATTAATGTTGGGGTAACATCCAACACTCCTAAATCTGAAGAAATAGCACCTAAACCTCAGATGAAAAATAAAAGAGGAAGAAAAAGCAAAACCGAGTTAAAAGCAGCAGAAGAGGCAAAGACAAATCAAGAAAGCATTCCTAGTAATCTTGAAGTAAACGAAACATCAGATGTTGTTGAAACTATTGAAACAATATCCATTCTGGAAGAAAACGAGGTAGTTTATGAAACAAACAACCATTCAAAAGAAAACAATACAATTCAAGAAGATAACCGCCGTTTCAGAAAAGAAGAAATTGTTTCAGAATTTGATGCTGTAGTAAATGCCGAGGGAGTTTTAGAAATAATGCCTGATGGTTATGGTTTTCTCCGTTCATCAGATTATAATTATCTCAACTCCCCAGATGACGTATACGTATCACAATCACAGATTAAGTTATTCGGACTTAAAACCGGCGACAGTATTCAAGGTATAATACGTCCACCTAAGTCTGGCGAAAAATATTTCCCTCTTATCAAAGTTAATAAGATAAATGGTTTGACACCGGAGCAAGTACGCGACCGCATTCCATTTGATTTCTTAACGCCATTATTCCCGACAGAAAAATTCAATATCACAGGACATAAGGGAAGTACTATCTCAACAAGAATCATGGACCTCTTCGCTCCTATCGGAAAAGGACAACGTGGTCTCATCGTGGCTCAACCAAAGACTGGTAAGACAGTTTTGTTGAAAGAAGTAGCAAACGCAATAGCTGCAAACCATCCTGAAGTATACCTTATCATATTGTTAATTGATGAACGTCCGGAAGAAGTAACGGATATGGCTCGTAGCGTTAATGCGGAAGTCATCTCTTCTACATTCGACGAACCAGCAGAAAAACACGTTAAAATTGCTAACATCGTTTTAGAAAAAGCAAAACGCATGACAGAATGCGGTCACGACGTGGTTATCTTATTAGACTCTATCACTCGTTTGGCTCGTGCATATAACACCGTATCACCAGCTTCCGGAAAAGTATTGTCGGGTGGTGTCGAAGCTAACGCACTACAAAAGCCAAAACGATTCTTCGGTGCCGCACGTAACATAGAAAACGGAGGTTCATTGACAATTCTTGCAACAGCATTGATCGATACAGGTTCAAAAATGGACGAAGTTATCTTCGAAGAATTCAAAGGAACAGGTAATATGGAGTTACAACTCGACCGCCGACTTTCAAATAAACGCATCTACCCTGCCATCGACATTGTCGCATCAGGAACACGTCGCGACGACTTATTGGTTGACGAACGTACGTTGGCTAGAGTTTGGGCGTTACGCAACCATTTCGCCGACATGACTCCAGTAGAAGCCATGGAATTCCTAAAAGACAGAATATCCAAAACAGTATCTAACGACGAGTTCTTAGCTACAATAGACAAATAACAGGTCTGATTATAAAACATAAAAAAGTCAAGTGATGTGAAAAACAAACAGCATCACTTGACTTTTTTATGTGTGCCAATATTGTTTGGATGAAAATAAAAAGCCGTCAGAGTTACTTTACAAATGTATAAAAAATTTATACCATATAGTTGTAGGTGTTTTGTTTTTTGAAAAAAACTCGTATAAAATTACCAAATATGGTAATTATTATTATCTTTGCACTCGAGAAACGAATACCATTATTATATGAAAATAACATTTAAAGATAAAGCCTTATCTGACTTATATGAGAACGGTAAAACCAATAATCGCAAATATAAGAAAATATGCAGAAATATAAGGCTGGTTGAAGGTTATCAAAGAGCTGTCTCTATAATGTATAGTATAGAATCGACGGAAGAACTTAAATATTTTAGTTTTCTACATTATGAAAAACTGAAATATCAAAAAGAAGCCAAAAGTTCGGTACGGATTGTAAACGGAATGGTGGAACGTTTGTTATTTACAGAGACAGATGGCGGAATTGAAGTTGAACTTTTAGAAATAGACAGCACTCATTATGGCAACAAATAATAATAGATTAACATCCAATAGAGCTATTCATCCAGGAGAAATCCTGCGTGAAGAATTGAAGGAACGCGGTATAAAACAAAAAGATTTCGCTAAGGCTATTGGTTGGCAAGCGACACACCTTAATGAATTCATAAAAGGCAAACGTAATCTGAACGAAGATTTAGCAATGAGGTTGGAATCACAGCTTGGCATTCCATTCAAGACTTGGATGAGCTTGCATAGCGGATATATTTATGAATGTAAGGCTTTGGAGAAGAATGCTGATTATAAGATGATATCAAACAAACTTGAACCATCAAAACCTGTACATCCTGGAGAAGTACTAAGAGAAGAGTTAGAAAACAGAGGCATCTCACAAAAGAAATTCTCTGAACAAATTGGTATTCCGTACAAAAACCTAAACGACATCCTAAATTGTCGCAAACCAATTACAGAAAATACTGCATTGCTACTTGAAGCAGCTTTAGGAATACCTGCTCATATATTAATAGGCCTGCAGACAGATTATAATATGCAGGTTATCAAGCAAGACCCTTCTTTTCTTGAACGTCTCGCCAACATCAGAAAAATGGCAGCAATGCTATGAGTATAGTTCCCAAAACCATTAGTGTTATTTCACGTAGATTTACTTTATAAAAACAAAATTGTCGATAGACATCCATCCAAACATCTTGAAATGCAATGTTATAAAAGCACAGCACGCACCAAAGATTAGAGTGATAATATGAAAGAAGATGTTTGACATTTTAGGGGATTTCTATAAATTGCTTTTCGAAAGTTTTTTTATCTGTTATTGTATAATAATTCAAAACGTGGAATTAATAGAAATCCCCTTAATTATAAGCGTATAATAAAATTGGTTTATCTGATTGTTTTTTAATGTTTTCTATGTGTTTCATCATAGAATTTGACACCGCAAAACAACCTTTGCTGATAGGCAGACAGGGCAAAGGAAATGTCTCGAATTCCGGATTTCCGTTATGTATAAGAATTCCTCTGTCTAAAGCATTTGAATTTGTAGAATCAAGTCCAAACAAATCATAACCTTCTCCAAACTTAGGATTCTTCATTGACCTTAATCCTCCCACTTTATATTTACCTAAACTAGAATAGTAACTATCTTTTTCATTACTAAAAGTAGTTTTGAAAATATTATAGTTTCTGCCGAGTCCATGTGCTCACAGACTTTTATGTATGATTTTATTCTCTTTAAAACTATAAACATAAAACCTTTTTATTCCAGAAGGCTTGGAAAAATCTGTCAATAAACAATATTCCGTACTATATCCTTCATCCTTGCAATAATCATATATTTCAGAAATATCAGAAGGCACATCATTAGGAATGAAGAGTTTTATTACAAAAACAGTAATAAACAAGCAGCATAAAGCAATTAAGAACTTTTTCATGATAATAATATTTGATGGAATGTGTTTTTTAAGAATAACTATTGAAGTTTGATTATATTGTTTGGAGGTTTAATTATTCAATACTTTAGTAGGCGATGAAGAATGTGGTTCTGAATCATACAAATTAAGTGTAAATCTAATAATTGATTTACAAAAAAAATGTATCTTTGTAGTCGAAAAAACCGTCACAATGTGACATAAATTCCGAATAGAATGAAAAGAATAGAAAGACAGAAATACTTAAATGATTTGATATCACTGAGAGAAAACGGTATGATAAAAGTCATTACGGGAATGCGTAGATGTGGTAAGTCGTACCTTTTGTTTGAGATATTTTCTTCATACTTGGAAAGCAATGGCGTCAAGATAGATCATATCATAAAGATTGATTTGGAAGATTATAAAAACAAATCACTAAGAAACCCTAATAACTTGTATGAATATGTTGAAAACCGTATAACCGATGATGATGTCTATTATATTCTTTTAGATGAAGTTCAAATGCTTGACAATTTCGTTGATGTATTGAATGGTTTTTTGAAAAAGCAAAACGTAGATATTTATGTGACTGGAAGCAATGCGAAATTTTTGTCGAAAGATGTTATAACAGAATTTCGCGGAAGAGGTTTTGAAATAAGGATTTATCCTCTCAGCTTTAGCGAATATATGTCGGCATATTCGGGAACGATACAATCTGGTATAAACGAATATATGTTATATGGCGGCTTACCTCAAATATTATCGTATAAAACTGAAGAACACAAGACTACTTTCTTAAAGTCGTTATTTGAAGAGACGTATATCAAAGACATAAAAGAACGTTATAATATAAAAAAAGACGATGACTTGGAAGAATTAATAAACATAGTAGCATCTGGAATAGGCACATTGACGAACCCCAATAAATTATCAAATACTTTCAAAAGTGAAAAGAAATCTGTCATATCATACGATACGGTAAAAGAATATTTGGAATATCTTTGTGACTCATTTCTTATAGAGAAATCAACACGTTATGATGTAAAAGGGAAAAAGTATATCAATTCTCCGTATAAGTATTATTTCATGGATTTAGGGTTGCGTAACGCTCGTCTCAACTTCAGACAGTTTGAGAAACCCCATCTGATGGAAAACCTAATCTATAATGAATTAAGAATACGTGGGTATAATGTAGATGTCGGTATTGTTCCTTCGGTAATGAGAGATAATGATGGCAGACAACAACGTTCTCATTTCGAGATAGATTTCATCTGTAACATGGGAAGTAAACGTTACTACATACAATCTGCTTATCGCATGGAAACCGACGAAAAGGTGAAGCAAGAGAAATCTTCATTGTTAAAAATTAACGATTCCTTCAAGAAAATTATCATTATCGGAGACGAGTCGCCTATTATTAGAGACGACAATGGCATCACCATCATGAATGTTTATGATTTCTTGCTCAAGAACAATTCATTGGAATTGTAATAGGACTATCTTGTTTAAAAATTCAAAGCCAACTTACTATGGATAGGAAGTTGGCTTTTATGAATGTTACAAATAATGAATCTTTTTATTAATCATTCACACCCCACTCTTTTTCACCCATCCACCCAAACGGATCTCGTTGAGTGTTTTTCTTGTCTCATCCTCAGTAATTTCAGATCCAGCATCTTCATTTGTTTCTGAATATGAAGTTGTATCTATGGCAGGATTATCAACCTAATTTCTTCTGTTTGAGGTATTCTAACAGAAGAAGGATAAAAGGCTTATCAATGCAAACAGGAAGAAAAGTCTCTTCATAATAGTGTTCCTATAAATCTATTTTTTCAACAATAGGAGGGAATTTGTCTAAATTATCATTGATGTTAATTTTTTCTAATGTAATGGTCTCGTTATGATTTGCCCCTATGATGTCTTCTCTAACTTGTTTAATGGTAAAGAACCCAATATTTGATTCGCTTAAGTTTATTTCCTTTGACAGAATCTCCTTAATTTCAGATATGCTATCTTCATTTCTTAATATAAAATATCGAATGTCATTATAGGAGAATGGAATGGTTAATTTGTTTAACAGTAATGAACTATTGCCGTTGTTGGCTTTATAAATTGTATATTCACGCTTCAACAGAACAGGGCTGTACCCTAAACTATTCAACTCGTCCAGAGAAGGAATTATTCGCACTTCACGTTCATCATAAAATCTGTACTTTTTATAATTGTATTTTGGCAATTTGCCCTCATGGTTTTTAATATGTGAGAATAATTTTGCGACAAATATATCAAGTCCATTATCCATATTCTGACGAATAAGGCCAATGCTGTCATTTAATAAACTTGACGAGGGTTCGCAATAAACAACAGGTGTTATTCCGTGCCTTTTCCCCCATTCTCTTGACAATCCAATGGAGTTTCCGCCATATTTAGTTAAATAGTCTTCAATGTCAGCAAGAGGGATATCGCACAGACTTAGCATTGGAAAAGCACATTCTAATTCATCTTCCCCAGCTTTGATATGTTCTAAGCTGTAAGAAAATCTAAAAAACTTTTCTTTTAATATTTTCTTCAAGACATCCTTGTTGGTTTGATGCCACAAGATATTAGAACTTAATCCCATGTTATTAAAATTTGTAGTTCAGTTATTTGTACAGTTTGCCTTTCCATTTTTTATCGGCTACAGGGCGTACAGCATAAGCCTCGTAATGCGTTTCACCTACATATTCAGTTCTCATAAATAGCTTCATTTTTTCGTCAATTGGCGTTGATGGACTAAAAAGCAACCTTTGACGTTCTAGTAATCTTTCTTTAGTGCGTTCGGTGGCATTGAGGGATAAAGAAGAGATTCTTGGAGGACAGAAAACATAGACTTGGTTTTCATTTAAATCTTTCGTAGAACTCCAATAGACGAACTTCATTCCGTAAGAATCGATCTCGGGATACCATGTAAGAGAGTCCCATCCTGATCGATATGATCCATGAGCACAACCTAGTGCAGGCAGATAAATATGGTTACCATTCGGACCGATTACTTTAAACGCCTCTATAGTAGTTTTTTCATAACCACGACTCTTATCAGGAATTAACAGTATTTCCCATGAACATTTTTCAATTAATTCTTTGAAATCTTCTTTGGTTGGCATCCTCCATTTATCTCCCCATTTATATGCCGCTGTATCTTTTCCTGCTAATATTCGATCTTTTAAATCATCCTCCTGTCTGTAATTATATCCAATTTTACCACAAATGTTAGGTTCCAAAATATTTACTGTATCCATCCAATAATAATATCCCTTAATGGATTCTGATGACCATAAGACTGACAGTCCAAGATCAACCCAACCATGTCCATTTCTATCTCTGGCTTGTAAAGACATATCTTTCCCGCAGTTTCTACAGTATTTTGCATCTAATGGGTTTGTAGTATAGCAGTCACTACATAACTGAAATTCCTCAAAAGACATAAACTCAGGGCGGAAATGGTAGGACTCATAATTATTGAGATATCCATATTTGTCTACCTCCTTACTATTCCTTTTTGGTAAACCACACGAAGGGCAGTAACATCCTGTAAATGTATTTTTGCAGATTGGACACAGTGTTCTAGTAATAAATGTTGATATTGTTGCCATAAATTTTTCAATATAGTATTATTTACACTCCCATTCTAATGAGTTACTACCACAAAAGGTGCAATATTTTGTGCATGTAGCGTCAATAAGTATCTCTTCCTGCTTTCGTAAACATTTTTTGCAAGTCACTACGAACCTTGATTTATTTGGCAATCCATCGTGACGAATCCCACAGTGTTGGCAGTATGTATCATTATATCCGATTTCTTTTTTGCAATGTGGACATAGTTTTGTTTTAGGAGAGTGTGGAGTAACTTCGCCATTCTGAATAGTTGTCGTTGTTTTAGGACTTACATGAGCTATATTTGCACATACTGTAGTAGCAGACTTTTGTTGAATGCTCGAATCTTGAAATTTAGCTTTCTGTTGCTCAAACCTGCTTATATATTGAGAAGCAACAGATGGGTCATTCAAAATAAGAATGTTCTCACTATTATGTGACGCTTTATAAGTCCAGTTGTAAGATCCTGTGATTACTTTTTGGAAATCGATCACGCAAAACTTATCATGCAATAGTTCAGCCTCCTTAGAAATCTTGAAACATTCTGAGCGTCCTATCTCTATCTGGCTATAATCGATTCCACTCTGAGAGTTAATTTCATCTAGCTGAATGATTATCGAGACATAGCAGTTGCTTTTGGCCTTTTCAAGCAAAGCCTTAAACAAATTCTTGTTAGTAAACCATGCAACAGAGACAAAGACGGCATAATGAGCATTACCTATTTCTTTGACTATGCGTTGCTCTATATTTTCAAATATTACTTCTGTATTGTTGGGCATAGTATTAAATGTTACCTTGTCTACGTTGTAATATGATGGAAGATGTGATTTCTATTTTGAAATCATTATCTGA
Organism: Bacteroidales bacterium; assembly: GCA_045606705.1. Taxonomy (GTDB): domain Bacteria; phylum Bacteroidota; class Bacteroidia; order Bacteroidales; family F082; genus Limimorpha. The sequence continues at coordinate 981 of JAZUSL010000068.1, read as the reverse complement.
TTCTTCGATTGACATTTTTCAAAAGGGGAATATTCGGTATAACTTTCTATGCGTACCAAATGGATTATTAACTTCTTTAACCATAAAACTAATATCCGCTGAGAATTCATATTCGCCTTGACCTTCATAGCGAAACCTATCATTTATTATGGCACTTACCTCATCAAGGTCGTGAACCATATCCATATCTATTCCATTCCATGGTAAATTTCGCCAATGTTCTCTAATATATTTAGACAATTTTACTTTAATAGCATCAACTGTTACAAATCCCATAAATCTTTGTTAATTTGCTTCCCAATTCCCAGAAGTAAGCGGTTATTAAAAAAAGAAGGTGTGGGAACTTATTGTTATATCCTATTGATGAGGCTTCTCGCATTGCCTTAGTACCGGATAAAGCAATAGCCCACACCAACGGGTATGTATGAAGCCAATAATGGCTGTACAAACCATTGATGCGGTGGTACTGCCCATTACCTTCGGTACTTAGAAATTTTGCGAGAATTTCATCAATGAAGATAATTTCAATAACACCTTTTTAATACACATTTGGCTAACACAATAGCCAATGATTGCAACAAATGTAGAAATAAATATCTGTATTTATCAACTATTAGCAATCTTTTTTGAAAATGTGTTAACAAACATGTGTATTCAGCAGGTTTTATCTTCCGGCTTTGCTTCTACAAAGATATGAGCGATTTATTGTCGTGCCAAAAGTATTCAAGGCTTCTGTATGAACTACCTTGTTTTGTGTATGAAATACTACTCAAAGTATATCGGACAATGCAAATGGTTCTTGTTGATTTTATAGATAAGTATTCGTTTGGGGTATTTGCCTAACAGAAATAGGGTAACAGGGCAAAGCCAGAATTCTTCATTGAAGAATCCGCTTGGGTCTTTATAGAAAGCACCGCCTGTTAGCGTAGAACTATCTTTATATAATCTAAAACCGCAATATTGTTTATCTTCCTTTTCATT
>JAZUSL010000067.1:0-19340 GCA_045606705.1 Bacteroidales bacterium | reverse complement strand
GTTCCAAGTTCATCTTCCCAAACGTAAGCCTTGTTTTTAACCAAGTCGACGACACCTATAAAAGCATCTTCGCAACCGATTGGAATCTGTAATGGTATTGGATTTGCGTCTAAACGTTCTCTAATCTGTTCAACGACTTTAAAGAAGTCAGCACCACAACGGTCCATTTTGTTTACGAAACAGATATGTGGCACTTTGTATTTCTCGGCTTGATGCCATACAGTTTCTGACTGAGGTTCGACACCGCCCACTGCACAGAAGAGAGCCACAGCACCGTCGAGAACTCTGAGAGAGCGTTCGACTTCCACTGTAAAATCAACGTGACCTGGAGTGTCGATAATGTTTATTTTATATTGAGAATCATTAAGATTCCAGAATACTGTTGTGGCAGCTGAAGTGATAGTGATACCGCGTTCCTGTTCTTGGACCATCCAGTCCATCGTTGCGGCACCGTCATGCACTTCGCCGATACGACGACTACGGCCTGTATAATAAAGAATACGCTCAGTTGTCGTAGTCTTACCGGCATCGATGTGAGCCATGATACCGATGTTACGAGTGAAATCTAAGTTATTCATATTATTTTGACCGTTTTTCATCTTTATTTTACCTTATTATATATTAGAATCTGAAGTGTGAGAAGGCTTTGTTAGCGTCAGCCATTCTGTGGATTTCTTCCTTTTTCTTGAAAGCAGCACCTTCTTCTTTGTAAGCCTGCATGATTTCACCTGCTAATCTTTCGCCCATTGTCTTTTCATGACGTTTACGAGCATAACCGATGAGGTTTTTCATACCGATACTTTGTTTACGTGCTGGACGAATCTCTGAAGGAATTTGGAAAGTTGCACCACCAATACGACGGCTTCTTACCTCTACCTGTGGAGTTACGTTTTCTAAAGCTTTCTTCCAAACACTGACAGGGTCTTCATTCAATTTACCTTCTACGATATCCATTGCACTGTAGAATATACCGTAAGCGAGGTTTTTCTTACCCTTCAACATGATGTTGTTAACGAATTTTGTTACCAATACATCACCGTATTTTGGATCTGGAAGGATGATTCTTTTCTTTGGTTTAGCTTTTCTCATGTTTTACTGTTCTAAACTTTTACCGTTTAACAATTATTTCTTCTTAGCGGCCTGTTTTTTAGGACGTTTAGCACCGTATTTTGATCTGCGTTGTGCACGACCATCAACACCTGCTGTATCCAAAGCACCACGGATGATGTGATAACGTACACCTGGAAGATCCTTAACACGGCCACCTCTAATCATCACGATAGAGTGTTCCTGCAAGTTATGACCCTCACCAGGAATGTAGGCATTAACTTCTTTCTGATTGGTTAAACGAACCCTAGCAACTTTACGCATAGCCGAATTAGGCTTCTTAGGTGTTGTTGTGTAAACACGTACACAAACACCACGGCGTTGTGGGCACGAATCCAAGGCAGGAGATTTACTCTTGTCTTCCAATTTTTGACGTCCTTTGCGGACTAATTGTTGAATCGTTGGCATTTCTTTTTCTTTAAATTACTAATTTTTATCCATTCTATAGGAAAAATTCCTTTTAATTTCTCACTAAAATAGCCAAAAATCTCACTCTTTAAACAACATAGTTTCGGGAGTTATAGCCACGACTGTGACTCATTTTGCTAAACCCATTGCAAGATCAAGAACTGATTTTTAATTACTTACAATGTAGAAACCTCTAACGTTTAACTTATCAGGTCCCTTAACTATCTCATTCACAAAGTTAATATTTCTAACTTTTTTCCGAGTGCAAAGATACAACTTTTTCTTTAATACACAACACTTTGTAAAAAAAAAATTCAACTTTTTTTATTCTCGTTTTTTCAACACATTTTTTGACTTATTTTAACACAAAAAATATATGGGACAACACATTAATATTAATATGTACATATAAAAAAAACAAGGACGCAGCAAGCCACGTCCAACAAATTTTCAACTTTCAACTTTCAACTTTCAAACATACGTTTAAATTCATATTAAAATTTTAGGACTAACCCTACACCGTTATTAGTAGTTCCAAAATTAAGAGTTAAATATATTGACTTACCATTGTAATTTTCAACGAGATTGTCCAAATTTTTATGACTACGTACCGTCAATACGGCAGCTGGTATTGCTGGCAATAACGACACTCCGTAACCTATCGCCGAAAACATGTAAAAAATAGGGAACATTGGTGTTCCTCCTGAACGACCTTGACCCCCGAATTCTTCAGGATGATTGTTATAATAAATGTGACCATGAACACCTAAATAAAGGAGAAAAGTTGATGTAGCTGTCGTTACGCCAGTGACTGTCCATAATGGAATGGAAGCCACATGTTGCTTACGCGCTTTCTCATATATTGCAAACTGCTCTTCATCGAGAATTTGCTGCAAGCTTACTTCATCCAATTTCTCATCAGTTCCATAATACCGAAGACTTCCACGATGTCTTTCCAAATTCAAAACATCATTTGAGAGATTTTGTGATATGGACGATAGTGATACTATCAGCAGAGATATTAATGTCAATAACTTTTTCATAACAAAATTATTAGATTTAACGTTTATTAAATTACCTATCATTTGAGGCAAAGTTACATTTTTTTATTTATGGGGACATCTATTAATTCCACGTTTTAAATAATTAGTCTAACACAAGATAAACTTTTTCAAGATTTATATTTCTCTTTGGAATCTTTTCGTCTTTCTTTCAATCACATAGCCCGCTATGCTCTTTCAAGATAAACAAAAATCTTCTCAAAGAAAAATTCATAAATCACTCGCAAAGCAATTTATAGAAATCCCCTATATTTTTTAAATATTCACAAAATCGCGTCTCCACCTCTCCTTCGTACCAGGTTCGTACCAAGTTCGTGTCAAGTTCGAGTGTAATTTTTAAAAAAATCTTTCGCCCTTTGCCATTAGTCTTTTGTCATTTTTTATTAAATTTGCGTTTTAATATTATTCACAGTGACAGATATTCTACAAGGTTTAAATAACCCTCAAATAGAAGCAGTTACAACTGTCGAGGGTCCGGTTATGGTTATTGCAGGTGCAGGCTCAGGCAAGACGAAAGCCCTCACCCACCGCATCGCCTATATGATACAGGAAGGCATCAATCCTTTTTCCATCATGGCTCTTACCTTTACTAACAAAGCCGCCAAGGAAATGAAGGATCGTATCATGAAACTCGTCGATCCTCACGCCGCGCGTAACGTATGGATGGGAACCTTCCACTCCATCTTCGCTCGCATCCTGAGAATAGAAGCCCAACATCTAGGTTTCACTCCAGATTTCACGATATACGACACCGACGACTCCAAACAACTCATCAACGCCATCTTAAAAGAACGCGAGTTAGACACAAAGGCTTATCCTGCGAAATATATCTTACATCGTATCTCGATGGCGAAGTCGGCTTTATATACTCCCGAAGATTACTGCAACAACTTCGAGATTCAACAGCAGGACGTTAGAGCCAACAAACCGCTCATCGGCGAGATCTTCAAGACATATAACAACAGACTGCAACGCGCCAACGCCATGGATTTCGACGACATATTATTTTATACTAATGTGTTGTTACGCGATTTTCCTGAGATACTCTATAAATATCAGCAGCGTTTCGAATATATTCTCGTGGATGAGTATCAAGATACGAACTACGCGCAATATCTGATTATCAGAAGAATCGCGGCGATGAGAGAAAACATCTGCGTTGTCGGCGATGACGCACAAAGTATCTACGGTTTCCGCGGCGCAAATATCCAGAACATCCTTAACTTCAAAAACGATTATCCGGAGCAACGTCTCATCCGTCTCGAACAGAATTATCGTTCGACAAAGACAATCGTCAATGCAGCTAACAGCGTGATTGATCATAACAAAGACCAGATTAAGAAAAAGGTATGGTCTGATAAAGAAGAAGGCGAACTCATCACAGTGTTACGCGCCACTTCCGACAACGAAGAAGGAACTCTCGTGGCAAATTCCATCTTCGGATATAAGATGTCGCGACAACTCAACAACAAGGATTTCGCCATCTTATATCGTACCAACTCACAATCACGTTCTTTGGAAGAAGCTCTCAGAAAACAAGACATACGTTACAGGATCTACGGCGGACTTTCATTCTACGACCGTAAAGAAGTGAAAGACCTCCTCGCCTACTTCCGCGTCGTGATAAATCCGCATGACGAACAGGCGTTGTTGCGTATCATCAATTATCCTGCGAGAGGAATCGGGAAGACAACGATAGAACGTCTGATGGTCGTTGCCGATGAACGCAAGCAAGCTATATGGGACGTCATCGCTTCCGACGAAGAACCGATGCCAAAAGATTTCAACAGTGGCACAGTGAGCAAACTACGTAATTTCGCCACCATGATAAAGAGTTTCCAGACGCTTCTCAACAAGCAGAACGCCATCGAACTCGCGAAACATATATGCAACACCGTCGGCATAATAAAAGACTTGAAAGAAGACGACACACCGGAAGGATTGTCACGCGTGCAAAACATCGAGGAACTTCTCAACGCCATCATGGAATTCTCCGACAAGCAAGTCGATGAAGTGACTGGCGAACAGAACGAAGTGACATTGAACAAATTCATGGAAGATGTCGCACTTCTCACCGACCAGGACAAGAAAAACGACGAAGACGACGACTACGTCACTTTGATGACAATACACAGCGCCAAAGGCTTGGAGTTTCCTTACGTTTATATCGTAGGTCTTGAAGAGAATCTCTTTCCCGGCATTCAATCGTTAAGCACACGCGAAGATTTGGAAGAAGAGAGACGATTGTTCTACGTAGCGTTGACGCGAGCCGAAACGAAATTAGTTCTCAGTTATGCCGAGAGCCGCTATCGCTGGGGAAATCTCACATTGAGCGAGCCGTCACGTTTCATAGAGGAAATAGACCAGTCGTTGATAGAGAGGACAAGAAAAGCATCTTTCAGAGGAACATCGAGTTTCGACGAAGGAATCAACTTCAGCAATCCGTTCTCAAAAAGTTTTCAGACACGTAGAGACGTCACCCCAGTGGCGTCTAACACGACAAAAGAATTTCAGAAGAGAACGTCGCAACCAAGCAACGCCACACCTATCAACACACCGAAGAACAACAATTCGGACTTCGTCGCTGCCACACCAGACGAGATTGATGAAGGCATGAGAGTTCTGCATCAGAAGTTCGGACAGGGAACCGTGATGAAAGTAGAAGGCATCGGTCCGAACAAAAAAGCGACAGTTCTCTTCGACGAGTGCGGAAGTAAGCAATTAATGCTTAAATTTGCAAAATTGAATATTTTGAAATAAAACATAATTTCTATTTAAACGTTAAGTTATCATAACGCAAGACTAATGGATAAAGAAGGATTAAAATACAACACAGAGCGTGAGAAACTTATCATCTCTGAATACGGACGTAACATACAGATAATGATAAAACATCTTTTAGAGATAGAAGATAGGCAGAAGAGAACCGAAGCAGCTCATTTCATTGTGAGCGTCATGGCGCAGATGAATCCGCAGGTCAAGGAATCTAACGATTACGTACATAAATTATGGGATCACCTTCATATTATTTCCGACTATAAATTAGACGTTGATGGACCTTTCGACCCGCCACAACAAGGCGTAATAGTAGCCAAACCGGAACACGTAGGTTATCAGAAGCGCAACATAAAGCACGGACATTACGGTTTCTACACGAAAGAATTGTTGAAGGAAATAGAGAAGATTGAGGAAGAACCTAAGAGAAACGCGCTCTTACTTGCTATGGCAAATCAGATGAAGAGAGATTACCTCAACTGGAACCGTGAGACTGTCAACGACCTATTGATTCTTGACGATTTATATAAATTATCTGACGAAAAATTCGCCATGCCGATAGACACCAAGTTACTCACCACAAACGAGATTCTCAACAAGGTACCTTCAGCACAGCCACAGCAGAACGCCAAGAAGAAAAAGACCAACAACAAGAAACAGCAACCTGCGAAGAAACAACCGAATCCTAACAGACCGAATAAGAAAAATTGACACCTTTTTAGAATCTGAGAAACTGAGAATCTGAAAATCTGAGAAGTTTTTCTTAGATATAATTGCCAAAAATGGTTGGCAAAATTATTGTAAAGAATGTATATCAATTTTGGCAACATTACCTTTTTTTAGAATCTGAGAAGTTTTTCTTGAAATATTTTTCAGGTTTTCAAGTTTTCAGGTTTTCATTTTTTAATTAAAATTGCCTCGAATTCGAGTTAATTAAAATATCGGACAATATTCATCAGTACATATAGGAAGATATGAAATAGAAATTTATGCTGTCGTGATATTTTGTAAATGCAGGATAATAAGTCTCTTCAAAATGTCTCAAACACGGACCGCAACATACGCTATAAAAACGGCTATCAGCTGTCAGCCTTCAGCTATCAGCATTTTAGATTCAATTTACATTAATACTGACGGCTAATCGCTGACGGCTAACGGCTATCAGGTAATCCGATTTCTTTCCTTCGTGATTCCAATTGTTTTGGTTTATAAATCCTTACCTTTTCATCGAATTTCTTTTGACCGTAATATGAAGTTCTGTAAAGCCGGTGATGTACTTCGTCGTATAATTCAGCATATTCATAAAGATGATAATCTCCGGATTCCACTTGTTTGAATAGCCAAGCGAAAAATTCCTGATAATCTTGTTTTGTCAATATAGCGGATTTCTCACGAATGAGTTTTTTGATATGACCGTTCCACGAATCTATTTCATATCGATGATAAGGATTTGTCTCTAAGAATTTTACCAAAGTATCGAATGATGTCATAGCATTGATCATAGAATCGACTTCTTTATTTATCAGTCTTTCATAATCAGTACGTAATTCGGAGTAACATTCTTTCGCGCTATCCATCAATGGTTTAGGGAGATTCCATTCATCGTCTAAAGTATGTCCGAACAATATCATTTTCTTAGCTAATTTTACAGCTAAAGCTGTATCATCTTCATAATAATGATTTGCCATTGTTTCCAAATCTTTTGGGAACCAATACACATATTGCTTAGGATTGAAGTCATTATTAAGATTCGGATAATACGTAGTGAGATAATTACCGTAGCCACGACGCAAATCGATATTTCCTAATTGTGCTCGTTTCAAATAATCTTCCATAGAATACAAATCCGCCACAATTCTACGATCATCAAGATGCTCCATATCGACAGTAGCATAAAGATACGCAGTAGAATCAGTTACACTATATAAGAATTGAGTGCCATATATTTGAGGGCGACCATTTTCCACCAAGAGACGGTCTTCCAAATATGCAAGTTCTCGTCTTGTCGCATTGTTTTCCTCGACTGCTTTTCTATATTGTTTCAAAAAATAAGGCAGATATTCCGTTGAATGTTGCGCTATAGCCCACGCATTCATCTGTCCATCTTGTCCGACAAGTTCCCATGTTGGGAATCCATATTGTTCAATCAGTTGCTTCAGTTTTGCTGTATTTGTAGAATCCACTACATCTGCCAATTTCATCGTTTCTTCTGTCCATTCCATATTTCTTACAGCTTGATCGCGTTCTGTCATAGCAGCCAAAGAGTCGATAAAAGGCTGACATCTGTTATTTTCTGAAATAGTTATCAAAGAATCTATTTGAAGCCAATACGTTCTCTCATGTAATTTTATGTTTTCGCAAAAAGAAGTATAAAACCAACTTCTTTCCACGCCGTAAGACTGCGCCAATCTATATAGCAGGCTTTCTATTTTAGCGGAATCCACGACTATTTCAGGATAATAATAATCTACAATTTCAGCAGAGACATAATAATACCACAAATCATAAAAATACAAATCAGGCATTATCGAATCCAAAGACGAATACAACGAGTACGCTTTTTTATAATCCACTGACGTATATGCTTTTTTTGCCAAAACCTGCAGTTCATTAGCGGTTTGCGCTTTACCAACTAAGCAACTTAAAAACAACACAACAATCAAGCAAATTCTTTTCATATAACTGATATTAGATTGCAATTCATTTAACGATTGGTTTTCGTTTATATTATATAAATTTAGGATTAATCAACGACTTCCCAATAGCCGCCTTTATCCGGACCAACACGACGAATTTTGTTTTCTTTCTGTAGATTTTTCAGCTGCCATTTAATTCCATCTTGACTTATACCACATAATTTAGACAATTGTTTTCTACTTATACAAGGATTATCCTTTATAATTTCCACTATTTTATCATCGGTTTTCTGGGTAGTTTTCTGGGTAGTTTTCTGGGTAGTTTTCTGGGTAGTTTTCTGGGTAGTTTTCTGGGTAGTTTTCTGGGTAGTTTTCACATAAGACTTATCCATTGGAAGTATAATTCTTGTAAAGTTTTCCATAAAAACGAAACAATCTCTGCTATATGCTTTCAATATACGAGGTATTCCCGAACCAAGAGATTCTACCAGCTCCAAATCACGAAATACTCTCATCAACTCTCTGTTTCTAGGAATAGATATTCCCGTAAAGAACTCCTCTATTGTAAGCGATTCCGGTATTGAACCAAAGGACGTAATCTCCAATCTATCAGGAAATATTTCAAACTTCGGAGGCACTTCATAAGTATAGTCATTATGAACAATCGCATTGATAATGGCTTCACGCAAAGCATTTTTATTCCACTTAGGAGTTTCTATTCTCTCCGGATATGTAATCTCGGCAGCAATACTATTCTCCACCTCGAATTTTGATATAATATTATTTGTCGCTTTTATTATCGAGCAATAACCATATTCGTTGTTTTCAATTAAATCAACACGATCTATGCTAGAATATTTTGCGACCTTAAACGAGACATTACTATTGTCAGAAAGAAGATTAGCGAAATAATTAAACTTTCCTTCGCTATTATATAAATCTAAAGTCTTAATAAAATTATCATTCAGACCGATACCTTTTTCTTCATAATAAATGCGAAGTTGCGCAAAAGTCAATTCTTGCCTGCTTGATGTTATTTCTCCAATCGAATTTCTAACTCTACGAGCAAACTGTTTCTCTATTAATGTCTGCGACATCGGCTCCGCAGCAGTTCCGACTCTTATAAAACATCCTTTACTTGTCATTCCATATTTTGTTTTATAATATGGTTTTTGCAATCCGCTTGCTATCGTTATCTTAATAATTTTAACTCCGCAACAATATTCTTGACTAATATCAAACAATCCCAAAGCTGATGGAGAAATATTGTTTTTAAGACGATCTTTAATTTTAAGCATACAATCGTCAACATTATCAACACCGACGACATCTCCGTCTTTGTCGATGCCAATATAGACAAAACCTCCTTCTTTATAATTCAGGAATGCGATGACTTCTTTTTCGATATCCGTATCAGAAGTGAATTCGAGTTTATACTCGATTTTATTTGTTTCGTTCATAACATTTTGATTTTTCACAAAAGTATAAAACAAAACACTATCAGTCAAGAAAAAAAATCATAAAAGATTTTAACATTTTAAAGGTCAACAGACAACAGACAACAGTCAACAGACAACAGACTTTGTCCACGGTTTCATTTGCCGTGAGCTATGAGCTATGAGCTGTGAGCTGACTGCTGATAGCTGATGGCTGACAGCCAACTTTCAGTTTTCAATTTTCAATTTTCAATTCTCAACTTATAAAGGCTTCTGCAGTCTTTGCCGAATGTCATTCTTGAGTCGATGAATTGATAATAGACCACGCCATCATAAACTTGAATATTCTCCGGAAAATAATGGTCGTCAAGGACATGAGTCGAGACTATATCTCCTGTCTCCAAATCTATTTTCTTCAATGTCACAGTGCCGCTGCTGATAAATTGAGCATAGCATTCTTTTCTCGCCTTGTCATAAATCAGTTTCTTGTCCCAAGGATTGTCGAGAGCGTCGCGTCGGGCATATTTGCTTTTCAAGTGAAAACTTATTTCCGTCTTGCCGAGATATTTTCCTTCTTCATCATATTTATAAATGTAATCTTTCTGGAAATCGAAGATATAAATCTTATTATCCACATTCAACAAAGGAACGTAAATCTCCTGCAACATAACACGTTTAAGCATATCAGCCTCAAAAGATTCCCATTCTAAAGGTTTCTCATAAGGATTAGAAAACTCACTCTTACCAGGTTCGAGAGCTCTCCTCAAACGAATCTCATCCATTCGCCAATTCTTCGCCATCTCACGAGAAGAACCATAGACATCACACAAGACCTCAGTTTTGCCTGTATTTCTATTCGTTGAGAAATAAACAACCTCCTGACCGGAATACAACTTCTTCTTCGTAACAATGATACTATCAGTCAGCGCATCGATGCTTTTAAACGTTGACTGATGTTTTTCTAAAGTCACGCCGTAAAGCAGCTGAAGATTGTCTTTCTCAGAATGAATCTGGAAAGCCGAATCCAACGACATGAGATGCGTGTTGCCGAAGATATCACGATAAAGAATCTCACGGTAAAGAACATCAAGTTTCTTGTCGATTTCCTTAATTGAAATCGTATCCTGTTCAAAGCCAAGATGTAGAAGATAAGACTTTCGTCCATCGCTTGTCACAGTCATAATTCCTTTCTCATCAACGGAATAATCGAGCACCCACACTTCCTTGTTTTCGTAAGCGAGCTGAGGTTTCTTCTCAACGATTTCAACTTCCGGCAAAAGATTATACCTCTCTTCCAATGTCATTATCATAATGAATTTGTTAAACTCAGTCTCATACAAATCCGTCTCTGAAATCTTGACGACTTTCTGCTCAAAGCTGATATGAGAGAAAATTATCGCATCTTTAAGATAAGCCGTAATCCAAGTTATTCCTTCTTGATTCGTAATACCGATGAGCTTATTATTTGAATTATAAATCGCGACGTCTTTCAAGACATTGCCCGAATTATCGGAAACGATAACCTCAATTGTTACAGGATATTCTTTTCTCTGCTGCGAAAAGGCGACGCAACAATTCAAGAGCATGATTATTAGGAGTAGTTTTTTCATGATGTTTTATTTTTTAAGTCAACAGACAACGGTCAACAGACAACAGACTTCGTCCATTTTTTTAGTTTAAAGTTTAAGGTTTAAAGTAGTTTTATAGTTGAGAGTTTTTAAGTTTAATAGTTTATCTAAATCCAACCTTAAACCTTAAGCATTAAACCTTAAACCAAATTCTCAGATTTTCAATTTCTCAGATTTTCAGATTCCATTTACAATTCAATTCTTTCAATATAAGATCTAAACTCTTTTATGGCGTTTTTCCTTTGTATGATGGTATATAAATTCCCGTTATAAACAATAATCTTTTCACTTATCTGTGAGTTCGCTGTTGTTATGGCTGTAGTCTTTCCAGTTTTAACATCAATTTCGTTTAGGGTTGATCCAAATATTGTGTAGAATTCACCAAATACATTGTCCTTGTATATCTTATGTCTCCAGAAGTTTTCTTTTGTAGGGTAAATTATATCACATTCATTAAGCAATTTCATTTCCTCATCATACGTCATAATTTTACAATTAAGATGGTCGAAATAATATAAGGTGTCATTGATTGATGTTAAATAACAATCTTTTGTGTGAAACCATGCTATTTTAACAAACTTTTCCCAATCTTCAGGAGAAGGTCCATGAGGTGGAGGATTTTTTATATACCACTGCTTTTCCCATTTTATTTGTCTGTAACTCTCCGCATCATTGCAAACAAACATCATCTCTTTTTCTTTAGATTCTTTCCCGATTCTATAAAAATTTGAAATATAACCATCCATCTGCAACTCATTGAAATAAATATATTTATCTGTAAAGAAGATAATATTCCTCAACACCTTATCATAACGTTCCTTCTCGGCAGGAAACATCAGTTCGTAAGATGAATTCATTTTTACCACTTGATAAACGGAATCTTTTCCTATCAGCTGACAACTTTCAGTACAATCCACTATTATCTTTTCAGGCTCAATATGATTAGGAACATTAATTGTATCTATCGGATCTAACCATAAATCTTGAACTAATATCCTACATTCTTTTAACGTATTATCTTTTCTTTGAAGAATAAAGACCTTATCGTCATAAATCTCGAAGTCGAACATCACATAATTAGGTTCGCTGTAACGTTTTATCTTATCTACACTTACGCCGACAGCATCCAACATATAATACGTTTCCTTCATCTTGAAGTTAAGATATATAGTATCACGATTCGGAATCACGCTCACCAAAGTATCTTCATAACCGATGCAAGTAAACAACAGACCGACTTGATTTTCAGTCTTCGGCAACGCCATAATAAAATCGCCTTTATCGTCAGAACTCACTCCGAAATTGGTGTTGATGATAGAGATGTTTACATTCTTTTCAGCGACGTTTCCTTTAACGACAGAGTAATTATTGTCCTGAGCGAAAGTCATTATCCCGCAGAGGAGAATAGTTATGGTTAGTAGTAGTTTTTTCATAATGTGTTATTTTTTTAAGTCAACGGACAACAGACTTTGTCCACGGTTTCATTTGCCGTGAGTAGCGAGCTTTTCTGAAAGGCTCATTGCTCACAGCTCGAAGCTAATAGCAAAGTTACACATTCCATCCTAATTTGTCAAGAAAAAAATCTATGCGTTTTTATGCATATATTTTTTAAGAGTGTTAAAATTTAAGATATTAGAAATAAACACATTAAGATTTTCAAGATCCCAAAGAATCGTCAATTAATATTTTTCTCATTTCATTCACATCTGGAAGCGATTTTCTAGTTTTCTCATCCATATCCATTGTGGTTTTATACGTCGCCACTCCCATCGGACTGCTATAATCTCGTATTACATATTCCACAAAAGTCTTATCTGCATTTTTACAAAGCAAAATTCCTATTGTAGGATTTTCATGAGGTTTACGGATTTTATCATCAAGAACTTTCATATAAGTTTGAAGTTGTCCAATATAACTTGACTTAAAAGAACCTTTCTTAAGTTCAATCACCACAAGGCAATTCAATTCCCGATTAAAGAAAAGCAAGTCTGGAAACAATTCTTCGCTAAATATTTCCAGATGATATTGATTTCCTATAAATGCAAAATCACGTCCGAACGTCATTATAAATTTCTTTATGTTTTGAATTATGGCCTTTTCTACAACTCTTTCGTCAACATCGTCGGATTTGTCAATCTCAATTTCTTCCACGTTTATATAATCAAGAAGATATTCGTCTTTAAACATCCCCACTGCTTTCCGAGCATCTGTTATTGGCATTGTTTGCAAAAAGTTGTTTGTAGCGCTCTCATTCCTTTTGTAAAGATTCTCTTTCAGTCTGTTACGCAGATCATATTTATCCCATTTATGAAGCACCGACTGATGAATATAAAAAAGAACCTCATTTAGGTTTCTGGTTTTTAGCAATATTTCAATATGGTGAGAAAAGCTTATACTTAAAAACTCATCTCTGTTTATTTCTCCTGCCAATGGCGACCATTTTTGCAAAGAAAAACCATCTACATCTATACACAATTCTTTATTAGGCAGTTGTAAAATGTTCGCCAATGGCGAACGTTTTTTATTTGAGTAAGAATCCATATTAATACCCGATTCAGAAACAACATCTTTCAAACCGTCAGCCGACGGTTGGCGATTTACGTATGGGTTCCAATACTCATAAAACATCCGCATTTTTTTCATATTACTTGATGAAAATCCTCGCAATCCAGGCAGTTCCTTTTTCAATTGTTCGCTGATACGATTTATCGCTCCGGTTCCCCATGTGCCACTACGAGAATGGGCAGAAATATAACGCCCTATTCCAAAATAGAGAGATAGTTGTTCTCCCGTTATGAGCTTGACAGAACGATATTGACTTTGCAAAATAGCTTGTTTGATAACATCAACGGCATCATCATACTGATGCAAAGCGTTATCCGCTTGACTTTTATGACTTCCCATGATTTCATATTTTTTGGTGGTTAAATACTTCACAAAAGTATAAAACAAAACACCATCAATCAAGAAAAAAATTCATAAAAGATTTTAACATTTTTTAAGTCAACAGACATTTTTTAGTTTAAAGTTTAAAGTAGTTTTATAGTTTATCTAAATCCAACCTTAAACATTAAACCAGATTCTCAGATTTTCAATTTCTCAGATTCTCAGATTTATAAATTCACCTCATACAATCTTTTATTTTTGGAATTATCATCGGCAAACAGGAAATAAGCCTTGCCACCGTGGATTCTCAAATTCTCGATAAAAGGAAATCCTCCTAAGACAGAAACGGTTTCAGCAGTTCCATTTTCAACATCGATTCTCTTTATCGTGGTAATCCCGTCTTCAACGAATGTGGTATAGAATATTGAAGTCGCTTCGTCAAGAATAACTTTCTTATTCCATTTCTGGATGACTTTCATCTTACCGTTCCAATGTTTATATTTATGAAACACAAGAGGTTTATCAACAATATATTCTCCAAGATGATTGTAAATTATCGTCTTACCTTCATCAAAAGAGAACAAAACCAAAGCCGTGTCCGTCTTGAATATAGGATCATAAATCGGTCGCTGAAACATATCTCCGGCATTTTCAAATCCACCGAACTTACTCATATTTATCGCAAGTTCTCTACCCTCTTTATCAACGATATGTCGCAAGAGATTCGGTTTCTTACTACCGTCATTCTTATAAAAATTGTAATAAAGCTCCGTGTTATAAAAGAAATAATTTCCCGTCACGATGATGCTATCCGTAGCACACGCCACATTAGAAAATGACTTCAGGAAATTTTCAAGCGTAGAATGATACAATAGTCGCATCTCGAGAAATTTGTTATTCATCGACAGATGCCCGACTTGCCAAACTTCCTTGGCAGAAACGAGATGCATCTCACCGTAAACGTCCTTAAAGAGATTATAAAACTTATTTGATATCTTAATTTCTTTTAAGGTATCGCAGCTAAAGTTAAGATGCAACAAGGCCGCATTACGTCTTCTTTTGGCAATGATATAAATTCCTTTCTCGTTAATCTCATAATCTTCAATGCTTATCACCTTATTATCATACGCCACATGCGGAACGTTACCAACGATCTCAACTTCCGGCAACATCGTTGAAAATATATTCATCTTTATTACAAGCGTATTAGTAAAATCATGTTTCTTAACAACATGAAATATATTCTCGTAGGCAAGATGACTTGCAAATATCGAATCGCCTTCTTTTGTTAAAAACAGTTTAAACATTCCCTGTTCGTCACTCACCGCCAGCAAAGTAGAATCGATGGAATAAATGCCGACATTTTCAAGAACCTTGTTTCTGTCGTCGAGACAAACGCCTTTAATTACATTTTCCTGCTGCGAATAAGCGACGCAACAATTCAAGAGGATGATTATTAAAAGCAGTTTTTTCATGATGTTTAATTTTTAACAAGTTTATCTAATAAAATTTTACTTGACATATACAGTTTTGAAAAAGCAAATAATTTTTTACCCAAATCTTTTAATGATGCACCAAAAAGGAAAACTTCCTCATCATCTATTATAATGAATCTATCATGACAATTCTTGATTGTAAAAACATCTATAGTAGGATATTGTGAATTATGAAGTTTTATGTCCAATTGTAATTGTTTATTTATCTTATCCGTATAAATAATTGCAGTCACGCCATTCTTTCTCTTATCAAGCATAGTTAATACAGATTCATCTACATAATTATCAATAACAACAATAGATTTATTTGCATTTTTGATTAATTGAGTAACGAAATTATATGCGTCAAAAATCTCACCATCATAAAAAACACCTTGAATCGGAGGTATTGATTTTTGAACAAAATAATTAATTTGCTCATTTATCTTACCCAACTGAACATCATGATCATTCAGTTTCTGTTCTAACTTATTCTCAATATAGTCAATACGTTGATTGATAGAATAACCTTTAAGCAAATTATTCTTCAAAATATTATTCGCCCATTGACGAAAATGAATTCCTACTTTTGTATTAACTCTAAAGCCGACAGAGATAATCACATCCAAATTATAATAAGAAATATTTCTATAGACTTCCCTATTCCCTTCTTTTTGAAGTGTTCGGATTTTCCGAACAGTTGAATTCTCATCAAGCTCGTTCTGTTGAAAAATATTCTTTATATGCTCACTTATATTAGCTTTACTCGACTGAAACAACTGAACCATTTGTGGTTGTGAAATCCATATCATATCATCATTCAGTCTGACCTCTATCCTAACCTTATCATCTGGCTGATAAACAACAACCTCATCTTTGATAACTTCCATAACATTTTGATTTTCTTTACAAAGATAAAAATTCTAATTACACATTCTTCAAAATTAACATTTATTAACTTTTTAAAACATAAAGAGGTTATCGTTTATATTTAAGTCAACAGACATTTTTTTAGTTTAAAGTTTAGTGTTTAAAGTTTAAAGTAGTTTTATAGTTGAGAGTTTTTAAGTTTAATAGTTTATCTATATCCAACCTTAAACCAGATTCTCAGATTTTCAATTTCTCAGATTCTCAGATTCCATTTACAATTCAATCCTTTCAATATAAGAAACAAAACCATGGAGTGCATCTCTTCTTTTCGTGACAGAATAGAGATGTCCTTTGTGTATCACCATCTTTTCCGCCATGAAAGTATTGATATTCAACAGAGGTTTTGTCTTGCCATTATTGATATTTATCTCGTTTAACTTCGTCCCGAATACTGTATAGAATCTTCCATATCCGGAATCCTTATAAATCCTGTGTCGCCAGAAATTCTCTTCCGTAGGATAAGTGATGTCACATTCGTGAAGCTGATTCATATCAAAATCGTATGTTATTATCTTATTATTCAGATGGTCGAAGTAATATATTTTATCTTGAACCTTATAAAGTTGTGAGTCTTTGGGATGAAACCACGCCATCTTCACAAACTCCTCCCAGTCATCATCGGATGGATTACCAAGAAAGAAAAATTTGTGAGTCGCGTGATATTCGCGTTCATCCTTCACCATATCATACGACTTCATATCATTGCAGACTATTATAGTCTCAATGTTTTTAGACTCAAATCCCATCCTGTAAAACTTAGCCACATATCCGTCCATCATGGTCTTTTTAAAATATACGTGCGTTGGTGTCATGAAGATTATTTTATCCATCACCTCTGCATAATGAGCGATCTCTGTCGCATAATTTATAATATAGTTATTCGTATTATCTTCCCTGACAATCTGATAAACAGAATCTCGTCCCAACATCTGGCAACAATCTAAACAATCGAGAAATAATTTCTCCGGTTTTATATGATTAGGAATGCTAATAGTATCTATCGGGTCGAGCCATAAATCTTGAACTAAAATCCTACATTCATTTAATGTATTACCTTTTCTTTGAAGAACGAAAACCTTGTCATCAAAAATCTCGAAATCATACATAACATAACTTGGTTCACTGTAGCGTTTAATCTTGTCTGCGCCCACACCGACAGCATCAAGCATATAAGTCGTTTCCTTCATTTTGAAGTTAAGATTTATAGTATCGCGATTCGGAATCACGCTCACCAAAGTATCTTCGTAACCGATACAAGAAAACAGCAAACCGACTTGCTTTTCAGTCTTAGGCAACGCCATCATGAAATCGCCTTTGTCATCGGAACTTACTCCGAAATTAGTATTGATAATAGAGATGTTCACATTCTTCTCTCCGACGTTTCCTTTTACGACGGAATAATTCTGCTGCGAAAAAGCGACGCAACAATTCAAGAGGATGATTATTAAAAGCAGTTTTTTCATTTCATATTCTTTTAATTAACAATGAATCATGCAACTATTAAAAAAATCATAACAACTTTTCCAACTCTTCAATTGGTGGCAACAGTTTTCTTAAGCGTTCATCCATTTCTGTAGTAGTTTTATATATTGCGACACCCATTGGTTTATCATAATCCTGAATCACATATTCCACAAATTTCTTATTTGCATTTCTACAAAGAATAATTCCTATTGATGGATTTTCATTGGGTTTTCTAACTTCATCATCAAGAATACGCAGATATGCAGCCAATTGTCCCAAATACGAAGTCTTAAACGGACCATCTTTCAACTCCACACAAACAAGAGCTGCCAACTCTCTATTAAAGAATAATAAATCAGGATATTCTTCTACGCCATACTTTTCCAAATGATACTGATTACCTACGAATGTAAAATCCTTACCAAATGTCATAATAAATTCTTTTACATTCTGAACAATACCCTGTTCAATCATACGCTCGTCTCTATCTTTATCTCTAACAAACAATTCTTCTACATTTATAAAATCGAGAAGATATTCATCTTTAAACATTGATATTGTGCGATATGCTTGTAGTTGGTCAGGAATAGTTTTCTTGAAGTTATTTGCCAGTTCTCCTTGATGACTATACAGATCTTCCTTTATTAGTTTTTCTAAGTCTTCTACCTTTACTTTTGTATCTGCAGCATATTGTATATAAAATTTTCTTTGCTTAGCATCTTTAACTTTGCTAACGATAGCATAATGATGAGTAAAACTTATATTCATAAATGCTGATATTGGGAAATCTGTATCTACATTAAAATATACAGATGGCAATTCATTCGTTTCAACGAACGATTCTCGTTTATCGGTTTCTAATTTGTTCGTTGAAACGAACGAATTATCAGAAAGCATTTTCCATTCCTCATAAAAAGTCCGCATTTTACGCATACTTGGTGCTGAAAAACCTCTTAAACCAGGCAATTCTTTACGAAGCTGTTCACTAATTGCTTCAATAAATCCCTTCCCCCAATTTTTATTACGCGTATTTATAGAAACAAATCGTCCAATGCCATAATAAAGGGCCAACTGCTCTTGATTAATTGCGCCCAATGCCCGTTGTTGACTTTGTAAAATCGCATTTTTTATCATTTCAACCGCACTATAAAGCTCCGTATTTTCTGTTGGTCTAAGAATCTTCATATTTTCCTATTTTTATTTCACAAATTTACATTCACAAATCTCCTTTGTCAAGAAAAAAATTCATAAAAGATTTTAACATTTTAAAGGTCAACAGACAACAGTCAACAGACAACAGACTTTGTCCACATTTTTTTAGTTTAAAGTTTAAGGTTTAAAGTTTAAAGTAGTTTTATAGTTGAGAGTTTTTAAGTTTAATAGTTTATCTAAATCCAACCTTAAACCAAATTCTCAGATTTTCAATTTCTCAGATTTTCAGATTCCATTTACAATTCAATCCTTTCAATATACGATTCAAATACATTCAATGCGTTTCTTTTCTTGGTGACGGCATAAAGACTACCTTTATATA
>JAZUSL010000066.1:0-21637 GCA_045606705.1 Bacteroidales bacterium | reverse complement strand
GACGTCATATCCGACAGGTGTTCCATTTTCGGGTTTATTCCAACTTAAATAAAGCGTAGGAGGAGCATCACCATCAACCATAGCTAATAGGTCCTTCACTGGATGACAGTGCTCTGAGTTCTCGTATGCGTAATGACTGTTATAGATTTCTTTCGTATCATAATTTTGCAACCATAAAGCCACTTCCAAATCGTTCATTTCTTCTACGTTGGTCGATGACATATCGAAAGAATATTCAAGACGCACATATTCTCCGGCATTGATTGTGATGGTGTTACCGTTGCCGTCTTCTAACATCTTCATTAAGATATGGTGGAATTCTGTCTCACCGTTGTTGCCCACATTTCCTGTCGTTGTCTCTTCATTTATTGAGATATAAGCACTGACGTTTTCCATCTCGAAGTATGACATGAAATCTGCTGTTATATTGATGACATTGCCTTCAACGGTGAATGCGCCTCTTATGTTAGCGAAAGCTGGAGTATTGTATTGTGCATCCAAAGCAGCTTGTGACACTGCACTATAACCTTGATCCACTCCGTCGAGGAATGTTTGAGGAGCTGCGCCAACGGTATAGAAATCAATTCTGGATTGAGCGTCGTCTGTGTAATACGGATCTCCAGGAGCTGGCCAGTAGCAAGGATATTTTGTATATGTATATTTACCTGGATTATTTGCTGTGAGTTGGCTCATCGCATAGTTGACATTGATGCAAGGTCCGCATGTTGAACTTGAGAAGTGTTCGATCATAGGGATTTTCTGTGTGCTTCCCATAGCAACGAAAATGTCTTTGTCAAGGCTGTTGTTCGTAAGATCGTCGTCCGTTGTTCCGTTGACACTGATTATCTCAAGAGGGAAATTATATGAACCTGGGATAAGCAACATAGTTTGTTCCATCGTCAGTTTTGCACTTTCAAAAGGAGCGAGCATGACTTCGAAAGTCTCAGGTGACATTGTGCCGCAGTTGTCATCTCCACCTATGTCTTCTCCTAGAATCTCGAATGATTCAACAGTGGTAGCTCCTAAGTTTCTAACAGTGAATTGTATTTCTCTTTCACCAGCACTTACTGTTGATGGAATGTCGATGCTTACTAACTGAAGATCTAAGTTTTCTTGTTTGAAGATGAAGATGTCGTCGAAAAACCAGTTGTTGAGGTTGTATGAATTACCTTCGTAATATACACAGAACAATACGTTTTCCTTACCCATATCAGGTGTTGTAATGGCTTCCTGCACTGAATATGCCTGAGAACTGTTATATGTCTGAGACCAACCAGTGTTCCAAGTCGTTCCATTGTCGGACGAGGTTGCGACACCGATTGTATGCGCACCTGTGTAATTGTCAAGATAATGTTTGAAAGAGACGATGACGCTCTCGATGCCAGTGAGATTCACAGGCGTTGTGACGACGCGGGAGATGCCGTTGAAGTTAGGTGTCCAATACAGGTGTAGTTCGTTGGCTTCTCCTCCTGACTTGTTACTTGGAGAGATACTCCAGTTGCCTGTTCCTTGTCCTGTAATTGTCCAGCCTTCAGGCATGTCTGTTCCGCTGAATGTTTCGTCGATGAGCGTTGCTCTGTTCTGAGCGAACATCGCTGTTGAAAGCAATAATGCTAATACGAAAAGTAATGTTTTTTTCATAGGCCTATATTTTAAAATTATTTATGCGCAAATATAATAAAAGTCAACGGACAACGGACAACAGACAACGGAATTTTTTTTTGAACGTTGAACTTTGAACTAAGACTTTTGACTGTTAGCTTTTTGAACTCTGCGTTCCTTTGCGTCTTTGCGAGAAATAATTAGAAAATTGCTTAAGACCTTGCGACCTTATAAACTGCGAACTATAAGTCTTGACTCAAAGTTCAAAGCTCAAAGTAAAGATCACCCGACCTTAAACCTTAAGCCTTAAACCTTAAACCAATTATTATTCAACAATAATTTTCTTAGTCACATTAAATTCTTCACTCTGAATATTGAAGAAATAAACTCCAGGATTGTAGTCTGAAACATTGATTTCAGTTTCGTTAGAATTGATTTCGATTTCTTCAACCAACATTCCTAAAGTATTATAAACTCTGACAGCTGACAGCTGACAGCTATTAGCTGATAGCTTAACATAGTCTCTCGCCGGATTTGGATAAACATCAAAAGTGATTTCTTCCATTTCGTTAACATTAATCCAGTCGTCAATAATGATTTTTGCGACACCTACAGAAGTCATTCCGTCGGCATAAACAGCGACTACCTCAGCGATATGTGTCATGTTGTCGGCAACCATCATAATTATTGAATCGTCGTTGTAGTAAGATGTACCTTGATAGTTTTCTTCTATCAGCTCTCCGTCAATATAAATGCTGTATCCTGTCGGTGTTCCTTGTTCTGGTGCATCCCAATCGATATAAAGTGTAACACAGTCACCGCTAATTTCAGCGCTCATGTTTTGAACTGGATAGCAATGTTCTGTATTTTCGTATGCGAAATGACTGTTGTAAATCTCTCCTGTCTCGTAGTTTTGTAACCATAATGAGACTTCTAAGTCGTCCATCTCCTCTACGTTGGTTGACGACATATCGTGAGAGAATTCGAGTCTTTGATATTCGCCTGCATCGATGCTCATCACGTTTCCGGTAGGTGAGTCTAACATCTTCATCATGATGTGATGGAATTCTGTCTCACCGTTAGTCGAGGCGTTTTCTGTAGTTACTTTTTCATTCACCGAGACGAAAGCTCTTACGTTTTCCATCTTGATATACGACATGAAGTCGGCGGTGATGTTGATGGTATTTCCTTCAACATTGAAAGCTCCTCTTACGTTTACGAAAGAAGGTGTGTTATAACTTTCATCTAAAGCTTCTTGTGTCACGATGTCGTATTCTTGAAGGAAACCGTCGAGGTAGAATTCAGGTGCTGCGCTCACTTGATAATAACCTGCTCTTCCGGCTACTTCGTTGAAATAATATGGGTCGCCAGTTCCAGGGAAGTTGACGGGATATTTAGTATAAGTGTATTTTCCGGGATTTGCTTCCAACACTTCATTCATCAGGATGTTGCCTTCAACGCAGTAACTGCATGTTGAACTTGAGAAACTTTCTATCATAGGTATTTTTTGTGTAAGTCCCATTCCTACATTGAGTTCTTTTTCCAAAAAAAGTTCGTCACATTCTGTACTGTTTACACTGACGATTTCAATAGGGAAAGTATAAATTCCAGGGGCGAGAAATATATTTTCTGAGAATGTAAGTTGTTGTTTCTCCAATGATTCGATGTTGACATCGAAGGTCTCTGTCACTATAGCTTCGTCGTTGAAGAAGTCTTTATATGTAGCTACGACAGATTCTATTGTTGTTGAGCCTGTGTTTTGTATCGTGAAACTGACTTCTTGATAACCGTAATTCAACATCTCTTTCATGTCGATGCTGAGCAATTCTATGCTGAGGTTGTCTTGAGTGGATATTTGGAAGTTGTCGAAATACCATCCGTTCATGGTGAATGATGAGCCTTCGTAGAAAATGCTGAACAATACGTTTTCTTTTCCCATATCAGATGTAGAGATGAGTTGCTCCACTTCATAAAGTCCTGTCTCTCCGTAAGACTGCGACCATGCTGTGTTCCAGTTGACTCCATCGGTGGAAGTGGCTACGCTTAATGTGTATTCGTTAACCTGATTGTCTAAATAATGATTGAAACTCACCACGACTTCGTTGATGCCGCTGAGATTGACAGGAGCTGTTATGACGCGTGATGAACCGTAAATTACAGGCCACCATGAGAGTTGCAGTTCGTTGGCGTCGCCGCCGGCATTGTTGGTCTGCGAGATAATCCAATTTTCTTCCGCGCCTTCAGATGTCGTCCAACCTTCTGGCAATGACTCCGAGTCGAAGGTCTCGTTCATTAAAACTGTTCTGTTATCAGACGTCACAGGGGTGATGTTTATACCAGACGCCACAGGGGTGACGTCTCTACTTTTTTGGGCGAAGATTGCTGTTGTAAGCAATAATGCTAATACTAAAAGTAATGATTTCTTCATAATTTCTTGTTTAATGTTTAAGGTTTAAAGTTTAAGGTAAAGATCCTCTGACCTTAATCCTTAAGCATTAAACCTTAAACCATTAATTATTCAATAATAAACTTCTTAATTAGATTTCCGTTTTCTGTTTGTATGCTGATGAAATAAATTCCAGAATTATATTCAGAAACATTGATCTCAACTTCATCGGAATTGATTTCAATTTCTTCAATCAAAATCCCTAAGTAATTATAAACTCTAATTGCTGACAGCTGACAGCTAATAGCTGATAGCTTAACAAAGTCTCTCGCTGGATTTGGATAAATCTCAACATCTTCAGATAATGATTCTTCAACAGAAACTCCAATCAACTCAAAACCGAATGTCTCACTTTGTTCCGATTCGCCGTTTTCACATACGGAGGTCACAGTGAAATAATGTTCGCCTTCTTCATCGAAACCTTTCACGAATGTGTTGTCTGTGAGAGTTTCTAATAATTCTCCATCCAAATAGAGTCTGTATTGCTGAGCAGCATTGACTTCATTCCAGCTCATTGTCACTTTGAAGTTATAATCGAAACCTTCGACATTTTGTTCGATGGTGGCGTTGAGGTTCGTAGGTGCGTCGCATGAAGGTGAGGTAAGACTTGTTGCACCAATTGAAGTTGTTTCGTCATAAAGAGCGAAGACTTCTGCAAAACGAATCGTCGTTCCATTTGCTTCGTAAGATAAGTTCGTCACATTCTCAGCAACCAACTCATTATTAATATATACATTATATCCTGAAGGATTGCCGTACTCAGGGGCGTCCCAACTGATTATGCTGTTTTCTATTGTCACGTTTCGTGCTGGATATGGATGTTCTGTATATTCATTCAAGAAACTGCTGTTGTAGATGTCTTTGCTTTCATAATCTTGTATCCAGACTGCTACTTCTAAGTCTTCCATTTCTTCGACATTGGTTTCCGACATATCGACAGAGAACTCGAAACGTTGCGATTGTCCTGCCAAAAAATCAGTAGCGATACCAGTGTTGCCACCTAACATCTTCATTATCACATGATGAAATTCATCCAACCCGTTAGTGCTTGCATTGTCGTGTGTAGTTTTTTCGTTTATCGTGATGAATACTTTTACGTTATATAAGTCGATGTATGACATGATGTCGGCAGTGAGGTTCATTATGTTACCGTTTGTCTGGAATGCGCCAGCGATATCTACGTATGAAGTGACGTTTAATCTCTCATCTAATTGTGTTTGACTGATGCTTGCCGATTGTGTTGATCCGTCTAATGCTATGCGTGGCACGCCTTCAACGCCGTAATAATCAGCTCTTACAAGGCATTCGTCTATGAAATAAGGATCTCCCATATAAGGCATGTTCATAGGATACTTCGTGTAAGTGTATTTGCCAGGATTGTTCTCTGTTAAAGTTGCCATTTCATTGTCGACATTGACACAAGGCTGGCATGTTGAACTGGAGAAGTGTTCTATCATAGGAGTTCTCTGCACTGTTTTCATATATACCTTGAAATCCTTGAATGATGTGGCAAACTGGCTGCTATATTCTTCACCATTAATAGCGGTGACCGACATCATGATGGTATAGGAACCGGGCAACAATTCTATAGGTTCGCTGAATGTAAACTGTTGCATTCCGGTATTGACATAAACCGTTTCATTGAAAGTCTCGCTCAATGTAACAATGCTGTCACCATGTATGTAGTATGACATCTCGAATGATGTTATATCGACGTTTCCGCTATTACTTACGCCGAATCCTATCTCAACGGGTTCTGATGGTATTCTGCTGTCAATGTCGATGTTAAACAATGAAAGTTCGGTTTCATTTCCTCCCTGACTGAAAATAATGATGTCGTCGAAATACCAATGGTCGATGTTATAAGTGTTGCCTTCGAAGAATAGGCAGAACAAGACATTGGTCTTTCCCATGTCGGCAGAAGTAATTGTTTCATTGATGGTATATTGTCCCGACTGGCTATATGTTTGCGACCATGCTGTGTTCCACGTGATTCCATTGTCGGAAGATGTCGCTATGCCGATGGTGCTGCTTTGTTGGTAGTTGCTGAGATAATGTTTGAATGAGAGTTCTACGCTCTCAATACCGTCCAAGTCAGCCCATGCCATGATTAAGTGGATGCCGCTCGTGATGAACGGACTGCTCTTGAGATGAAGTTCGTTAGGGTCGCCTCCGGCATTGTTCGTCGTTTTGATGTCGAAGTTGTCAGCTCCCTCACCGGCGACTTCCCATCCGTAAGGCAATGTTGCAGAATCGAAAGATTCGTTCACAATGTAGGTTCTGTCTTGCGCAAAAATTGCTGTCGTAAGCAATAATGCTAATGTTAAAAGTAATGTTTTTTTCATGATTTCTTGTTTAATGTTTAAGGTTTAAAGTTTAAGGTAAAGATCCTCTGACCTTAAACCTTAAGCATTAAACCTTAAACAAATTTAAGGTCTGCAAAGATATGATTTTTTCTCTATTTATTATAGGTATATCGATAATTGTTTTATGATAAAATTGCACTTTATGAGTGCAAAATTTGCGTTTATTTGCATTTTGCGAGTGCAAAATTTATTATCTTTGCATCAACAAATTAATCATGATATGGAAAATCTAACTCGTGTATATAAAAAGTTATTAAAAGAAACTGCCACAGACTTCCATCGTTATCTTTATGACAAGATTAATTGGGATAATCGTATTGTCGGTATTCGTGGTCCGAGAGGTGTTGGTAAAACGACTATGATGTTGCAGCATATCAAGGAGAACTTGGCAGTTGATGATGTGCTTTATGTTAATGCTGATGATATTTATTTCAGTGATAATCGTCTGCTTGATTTGGCAGAGCGTTTAGTGCAACGAGGAATACATCATCTTTATATAGACGAGATTCATAAATACAAAGACTGGTCAAAAGAACTGAAACTGATCTACGATTATTATAGCGAGTTGAAGGTTGTATTTTCTGGTTCATCTGTTCTTGACATCAACAAAGGAGTATCAGACCTTAGCCGAAGAGCCGTGATGTATCATTTGTATGGTCTATCGTTCAGAGAGTATTTGCATCTCTTCAAAGGTATAGAAGTTCCCGAATATTCTTTGGATGAAATTGTAGATGGCAAACCTGACGAGTTATCGATAAAAACGCCATTATTATGGTTTGACGAATATTTGAAAAAGGGTTATTATCCTTTTGCTAAAGAAGATGGTTTTGATGAAAAATTACGACAGATTATAAATCTTACTTTAGAGACGGATATTCCTATATATGCGGATATGTCTGCTGCGATGGGACGTAAGTTCAAACAGCTGATGATGATAATATCCAAGAGCGTACCTT
Source organism: Bacteroidales bacterium (assembly GCA_045606705.1). Classification (GTDB taxonomy): domain Bacteria; phylum Bacteroidota; class Bacteroidia; order Bacteroidales; family F082; genus Limimorpha. The sequence continues at coordinate 14,267 of JAZUSL010000066.1, read as the reverse complement.
TTAAACCTAATATGAGCAAACTTGCTGAGATGGTAGGCATAAGCCGTAATCTGATGCATGATTATCTCCATTATATTGAAGAGGCTGGCATGATAGCTCAACTGCGTGATGATACGGCTGGCATTCGTGGATTAGGTAAGGTGGAAAAGGTTTATTTAGACAATCCTAATCTTATTTATTCATTGGCGGATAAAGAAATAAATATAGGAAATTTGCGTGAGACTTTCTTCCTTAATCAGATGCGTGTCAACAATCATATTGTATCGTCTGCTGCAACTGATTTTATGATAGATAATCGTTATTTCGAGATAGGAGGTCGTTCAAAGGGAAATCGTCAGATACAAAATCTCGAGAAAGCATACGTCGTTAAAGATGATATTGAATTGTCATCAGATAATATTCTTCCATTATGGTGGTTCGGACTTAATTATTGATGCCGACTGTACTTCCTCCGAGAATAAAAATAAAAAATCACTTTATAATTAGTAAACCATTTTACTTTTTCCCTATCTTTGCAAGTCACGACTCAATGCGTTGTGTCTTTGCGACATTGTGACTATGAGTCTCATAAATTTTAACAATCAAAAAAAGAATTATGATCAATCCTACAAAATATCAGATCAAATCGGTGGCGACAAATAACGTCTGCGAAGATTGCGGATGGACGCTCGATTTCAAAGGCGAAGAAAAACCAAGTCTCATCAGAGCGGTTTATGAAAAGAAACAACTTGAAGTGAAAGACCACGACGGACTTTATTGTTACGCCGACTGGCTTCCTATAAAAAGAACCTTGAAATGTGATTCAAAACCTGTCACTTATAAAAGCAAGGCTCTTGCAGAGAAGTTAGGATTGACAAATCTTTATATCACTTTCAACGGATATTTCCCTGAAATCGGTGCTAAAATGCGCACATGTTCTTTCAAAGAAACTGAGGCTTATTCCATCTGCGCACGTCTCGGCGAGGACAAAAAAGACGAGGTGATTGTGGTTTCTTCTGCTGGCAACACAGCTCGCGCTTTCGCTCAGGTTTGTTCCGATAACAACATCAATCTTTTGCTTACCATCCCTGAAGATAACTTGGATGCTCTTTGGTTTGAGAAACCTTTGAATCCTTGTGTTAAAGTATTGGCTACTAAATCGGGCAGCGACTATTTCGATGCCATCAATCTCGGAAACATTGCCTGCGAGGTGGAAGGTTTCTTTGCTGAAGGCGGAGCGAAAAACATTGCTCGCCGCGATGGAATGGCAACGACGATGTTATCGGCAACTACATTCATAGGCAGAATCCCTGACTATTATTTCCAGGCTGTAGGTAGTGGAACCGGTGCCATCGCCGCATGGGAAGCAAACCTCCGTTTCATCGAAGATGGTCGCTTCGGAAGTCATAAGGCAAAGATTTACGTCTCGCAAAACAGACCTTTCGTTCCAATGTACGACGCTTGGAAACAAGATTCACGCGACATGCTTCCTTACGACACCGACCAGGCTCGCATCGACGCTAACTCCGTGGTGGCTAAAGTCCTCACAAACAGAAAACCTCCTTATTCAATAGCCGGCGGTCTCTACGACGCGATGAAAGATTCTGACGGTGATTTCTTCGCCGTTACTAACGAAGAGGCGGAACAAGCAGGAAAATTATTCGAAGAGTTAGAAGGCATCGACATCAATCCGGCAGCTGCTGTGGCGACAGCCTCATTAATACAGGCAATAGAAAACAATCAACTTGAACGCGACGCTGTCATCATGCTCAACATCACCGGCGGCGGCGAGAAACGCTTCAAGGAAAACAAGGATATTTTTTATTTGCAACCGACAAGAGTCTTCGACGTAAACGCTGATAAAGAAGAGATTAAGGAGTTCGTGAAGAACCTCTTTTAAAATCTGAGAATTTTAGAATCTGAAAATCTGAGAAGTATTCGACTAAAGACAAAAGGCTAAAGTCGTTTTGACATAAAATTCTCAGATTCTTGGTTTTCGTCTCGCCAATTACAAATTGTTAATTGTAAATTGAAGAAAGGAGTTACAGATAAACTGCAACTCCTTTTTTCATTTAGTATTATGGACAAAGTTTGTTGTCCGTTGACTGTTGTCTATAGTTTAACGACTTTACAAACTACTTTTCCTTTGTTTGTTTCAATATTGATGAAATAGACACCAGAATTATATCCTGAAGTGTTGATTTCTACTTCATTAGAATCAACATCAATTTCTTCAATCAAGATTCCTAAATAATTGTAAACTCTGACTGTTGTCTGTTGTCTGTTGACTGTTGACACTTTTACAAAGTCTCTTGCCGGATTAGGATAAACCGTCACGTTTGTCACATCGTTTTCTACAACAGAAACATGATTGTAGTTGACAGTAACGTTTTGGAACAATCCCATACACTCGTCAGAAACCATTCTTACGCTATAGATATAATCTCCCGATTCGGTGAGAGTGTTGTCGATGAAAGTCGTTTCCTCAGTCGTTCCTAAGAATCTCGTTCCACGATAAATCTCGTAAAAGTCTGTTGTCTGTTGATTGTTGTTTGTCGACCAACTCAGTTCAATTTCGTTTTCGCTTTGCATTCCGCTTAGATTTTCTACGGCATCGCACATGGCATAATATGGGTTTTCGCATGAGCAGTCGTTGATCCAGGAGAACAAGAATTCGTTTCTGCTGTTCGGGAATTCGGGACTTGTATATATTACATCGCCGTCTTCGTTATAAACCACGAAACTGCATTCGGCATCCCATTCACCTGCTTGCCATTCAAGTGTGACTTCAACGTTAGAGTTGATGGTAAGGGTGTACTCTGCATATTCGCCGTCTTCTATCGTCAATATGTCGTCAGGAGTTCCGTTGTCGTATTTTACAATCAGAGCAGCTCCGTCCCAACCGTCTTTGTAATAGTCGTTGAGTTCAAAACGATAGTCGCAGGCATTGTCGTAATTAAATGAGAAATGATAATCCTTGCCGAAAGCGTCTGTCGTTGTGAGTTCAAAAGGAACGTCTAATGTTGATATGTTATCGTCGACAGTCACGTTAAAGAAAGCTACCGCTGATGACTCTCCGCCGATGGAATTGAAATCCGACACATTATTATTAATGGTGATTGGTCCGTCGCACGACAAGCTGCCGCTTACTTTAAGAGCTAATTCGTTACCGGCATTATTTAATACGACACCTAAATCTGCTGTCTCACCTGATTCGAGGATGCCGTTATTGTTGTTATCGTTCTTAACGATAAACGACGCGAACTCCAAGTTGTTGTCGCTAACATAAAGCAAGAAACTGAATGCAGAAACTAAATCATTTCCGTCATAAAAATCTACATCGAATAGGAGAGGAGTTTTGCAACCTGCATTTTCATCAACTTGAAATTCGAATTCATCGATAAGGGTGATTTCCTCATTGGCGGAAATATTGGTAATTACAGCTTCATTGTCAGTGATGTTTACTATGTCGTTATCGCATGATATAGTTGCTTTAATATTGTTTAACGCCTCGTTTGAATTGTTGCGGAAACATAGCGACATTTTAACATTTTCGCCGGCATTAAGATTTCCGTTGTTGTTATAATCTTCATCATTGATGATATAATTGTTGAACGACAACGAGCCTTTCTGAAGATTTGTTATCGCCTTGAAAGCATCGATGAGACCTGAACCTGTTACGTTGCTTTTGGTGTCTTCAAATTTTTTTGCTGTCATTTCCAGAGTCATGCAGATGTCGGCAGGGGAGAGGTCGTTTTGTTTTTCGAGGAGAAGTGCCATCACACCGGCTACGCAAGGTGTTGCCATTGAGGTGCCGCTCTTCACAGAATAACCGTCATTACTACTATGACTTAACGACTGAATCATCACGCCTGGAGCGCATACGTCAGGACGTATCAAACCGATGTTAGGATTATATGGATAGTCGTTGAATTGTGTGTCGGTCCATGTGACAGGTCCTATTGATCCTTCGGAATAAGGAGTTTCGTTGATGTCGATGGCACCTACGGCGACGACGCACGATAAAGCGCCGGCGTTGACCTGTTGGTCGGGATGTAACCATGGAGGAGGGCAGTTGCCCGGTGTTCTTACGTTGTTAGGAACAGGAACCATATACATGTTTTTGTCGTTGCCGACAGCGACGGAAGCGACCACCCCGAGTTGCAATGCGTTGACGCAAGTGTTGCGCATCAAGGTCTTGTCGGTGACGCTGGCATTCATCACGCCGAGCGACATGCTTATGATGTCTGCCTGATGTTCGATGGCGAATTCCATTCCTGTATTGAAACCGCTGGTGGAACCGTAACCGTAATCGTCGAGAGCTTTGATGCACATCAATGTTGCGTCGGGTGCCATTCCGGTGGCGAGACCTGAAGTGCCGTCGCCGCAGATTGTTCCGGCACAATGTGTACCATGACCGAAATTATCCATCGGGTCGTTGTTGTCGTCGATGACGTTATATCCATGATTAGGATATTGTGAGCCGCCGTCCCAGAGATGATCCGCCAAGTCGACGTGATTATAGTTTACTCCTGAATCGATTATGGCAACGAGAACGCCTTTGCCGGTGTAACCTAAATCCCAGACCTTGTCAGCATTAACCATCGAGATGTTGTCTGTTAGTTGCACATCGTCAATTGTTAATTGTAAATTATCTGCTGTACATTGCGTCACTCCGTCGATACCGATTATCTCGATATCTGGATGATTTGCTAGGAGATAAATCACGTCGCGCGTTGTTGTACAGGTGATGGCATTTGAAAGCCAATGACATTTGATGTCGGTAACCTGATTGTTTCTTTGCTCAGATGTGAGAATTGACATCACGTCTTTTTGTTTCTCTTCTGAGAAGTTTTTGAGTTCTTCGATGAGGACAGAACGACGTAGTTGTTTGTCGTTAATGTTGGATCCTCTGTCGTTCAACATCTCGATGTCGATTTGTGATTTTAAGATGATATTGATTCTTATCATCTCGTCGTTTCTTTCATTTAAAACATTATGCAGTACCGGGTCGATAATGTCATGTGAGAAACCGATGCTGCATAAAACTGAAAGTATTATTGTAAGGAATAATTTTTTCATGATATATTTTAAGGTTTAAGGTTTAAAACTTAAGGCAAAGATCTTCTGACCTTAAACCTTAAGCATTAAACCTTAAGCAAAGTTTGTTGACTTATAATTTAACAACTTTACGAACTACGTTTCCGTTGTTAGTTTCAATATTGATGAAATATACACCAGATTCTAAGTCGCTGATTGTATATCTATTGTCATTTACCTGAGCATCTGTAATCACTGATCCCATTACATTATAGACTGTGACTCTTGTCATATTGTCGCAAACGATATTGAAGTCGTTTTGAGATGGGTTAGGATAGATGGATGCTTTTATTGCATTATTTTCGTTGACGTTTTCATCGGAGAAATAAACTTCAACGATGCTCATCAATCCGTTGCAGTTTTCATATACTGGACGTACGCTGTATATGTATGTGAAGGTTCCGGTTGCGGTTTCATCAGAGAAAGCAAGTTCTTCTGTCGTACCCAAGAATTTAGAGTCGCGGTATATTTCATAATGAGCGACTTCGTTGTTTTCCGGTGCATCCCAAGCGAGTTCTATTGGTAGAGTTGTTGCTTCAACATAATGTAAATTCTGAACAGCGTCGCACATCTCGAAACTTTCTTGTTGAATTGAGCAGTCTTGAATCCATGAGAATAAGAATCCGTTGTTAAAGGTAGTGCCTTGACTATAGATTATATTGCCGTTGTCTTGTTTTACCACGAAACTGCATTCCAAGTCCCAAGAGCCTTTATTCCATTCGAGAGTTACCTCGACGCCTGATTTTATTTCTCTTGTGTAAGTTTGTGAGTAACCATTAGTGATGGTGAAGGCTTCGTCAGGAGTTCCGTCGCTGTATTTCACTATCAAAGCTGCGCCGCTCCATCCGTCACCGTAATTGTCATTAAGTTCGAAGATGACATTGCAAGAGTTTGAGTAGTTGAATGAATATGTTTCCGGATTACCGAGATGTTCTGTCAATTCAATTTCAAAAGGAATGCTGAAAATGTCGCTCATGTTATCTGCCAATGTAACATTGAAGAAAGCAATGCCTGATGATTCACCTGCTATTGAACTGAATGATGCTTCATTGGTATTGATGGTAACTTTGCTGTTTTCGCATGATAACACAGCATTTACATCAGGAACGATTTCATTACCATTGTTATTGAATACCACTCCAAAATCGGCAGTCTCACCGGCTTCGAGGATGCCATTGCCGTTGTCATCATTCTTAACGACTATTGATGAGAACTCCAATTGTTTTCCATAAACTTCTACAGGAACTCTTAACTTTCCTATATATTCTTCATTTTCGCTATAGAAACAAACATCTAAACCTAATAACGACTTGATTTGTACTGTCTCATCAACGAGCAATTCAAATTCGTCGGTAAGTGTGATTGTTTCGTTAGCACCGATGCTATTGATTTGAGCTATAGAATCGTCTATTCTTACCATTACGTTATTTGTTCTTAAGACTGCTTTCACGTTATTGTAAGAGACTTCAGATTTATTTTCAAAAGTGACGTTAAGTTTAACTTGTTCCAATGGATTTAGGTTAGCGTTGCCGTTGCCTGTTTCTTCGTTGTCATCATTAATATTGTAACTGACGAATTTGAAGTCACCGTTGTCGATAGCGTCTATTGCTGCTAAGGCGTCGATACGACCGGAACCTGTGACATTACTTTTGTTAGGAGTGAGTTGTTGAGCTGTCGTTTCCAATATCATACATATCTCTGCTGGGGTGAGGTCGGGTTTTTTCTCTAACATGAGAGCCATTGTTCCTGCTACGGCAGGACATGCCATTGACGTTCCGCTCATGGTGGCGAATCCGTCGTTGCTTGCGAAGTCGAGTGATACGATGTTGACGCCAGGAGCGCATACGTCAGGACGAATCAGACCTATGCCTGGTTGGTAGGCGTAGTCAGCGTAGTCTGTAGACTGCCACGTGACAGGACCATGTGATGTGAAGTCGGCTGCCGCATCGTAATAGTTGACTGCACCTACTGAGACGACGCATGACAATCCGCCAGGATTAACGTCGGCTTGGTCGGGATGAAGCCATGGCGGAGGGCAACTTCCAGGGACTCTGACATTGTCTGGAATAGGGTTCATCCATTGCATATTGCCTTCGTTGCCGCAAGCTACCGATGCTACTATTCCGAGTTCCATGGCGGTGACGCATGTGTTACGTAAAAGTGTTCTCTCGCTTATCGTCGCAGTCGGGATACCTAACGACAGACTCAACACGTCGGCGTTATGTTCTATCGCCCATTCCATACCAGCCTGTATTGTGTAGGCCGATCCTGTACCTTCGTCGCTGAGAGCTTTCACGCACATTAAGGTGGCATCTGGCGCAATACCAGTGCTTGTGCCTGATGTTCCATCGCCACAGACCGTGCCGGCGCAGTGTGTGCCATGACTGAAGTGATCCATCGGATCATTATTGTTACCGTATGTGTTGTATCCATGGTTTGGAAATTCAGCACCTCCGTCCCAGAGATGGTCGGCGAGATCGATGTGGTTGTAGTTGACACCTGTATCGATGACGGCGACGATGACACCATTGCCTGTGTATCCTATCTCCCAAACATCATCAGCATTGATCTTGGTGATGTTCTCCGTCAAAGTGCCTTTACTTTGTTCTGCTTTTTCTACTTTCTCGTTCCAGAGCATGTTCTTCTCTTGGTCAAGACCAATCAACATTACATCAGGGTGTTGCGATAAAAGATAGATCACATCTCTGCTCGCCTTGCAATTAATGTAGTTGGTCATCCATTGTGATCTGATGTCGGCGACATTCATGCTTTTTACTTCAGCGTTGAGTATTGACATTACTTCCGCCTGTTCTTTCTCAGCGAAAAGTTTTAACTCATCGACGAGCGCGTCACGTCTTACCTTCTTGTCGGTAATGTTTTTAGCGACATTTCTTAAGATGTCATAATCGATTTGTGACTTGAAGATGATGTTGACTCCAATCATCTCGTCACCTTTTTGATTCAATACATTTTGTAGTTCAGGTTCTATTGTTTTTTGTGCGAATCCTAAACCGCAGAATGACAGGATAATTAAAAGTGTTAAAGTAAATTTTCTCATATAAATTTTGAATGATAATTAATGTCGCAAAGATAACAAAAAAGTCACATCGTATTTATGTGACTTTTATTGTAAAATATAAATATTTCATTCTTCAATCAGGAATAATGCAATCTGTTTAAAACCATAAGCACCAACGACTAATGTATTATCTATATCGGTACTACGTGTAGATTTGCTTATTATAGTCATGCCAGCAGGTTGGTCGTCGCAGTATTTTTCTTTCATGAGCCAGAAGGCGTCTTTCATTTTTGCCACAATCTGTGACGGATGTCCCACAACGATGAGAGTGTCGGCGAAACCATATGCGGCGCGAGATCCTGCGGTGGCATCTGATACCATGATGCTGCCTGTCTGCGCTATCATACATTCACAATCAATGATGCTGACTTTATTCTTACGTTCAAGGTCTTTGTAATCGTCAGATAATTCTATATTAGTATCAGCGAATATCTCTTTGACATAAGGGCTGGTGGTGAGCAATGGCGACCAGTTGTTTTCTTCTACAAACTGTTGCATCGCTTCTTTGAAATGTTCCATTTCCTCGAAATACATAAAGATGCCGCCGTTTTCTTTGAAACGTTTGATGAAGGTAAACTCAGTGCCGTCCTCGTCATCGAAAGGCAGCCATGTGTCATCTTGGAGATTTATGGTAGAGAAATGCTTCTCGTCTTTCTCTAAGATGGCACTGCGAACCTTAGCGAGAATCTGTTCTTTGTTGGTACAATCTTTATTATATCCGAAGACACTCATGACAATTATCAATTAACAGTTAACAATTAACAATTGTCTTTGTCAGAGTCAGCGTTTTTATCAGGGTCGGTGTTTGTTGTTTGTTGACTTTCTTTTGGAAAATCAATCTCTTCTTTAACCCAGGGGCGTTTGCCGAAAATATTTTCTAGGTCGTCACCGAAAACAACTTCCTTGTCGATAAGTTTGTTTGCGAGTTGTGTCAGTCCGTCAATATTTTCTCCTAATATTCTGAGAGCTTCTTTATATGCGTTTTCGATGAGTTCACTTACTTGAGCGTCGATGATTTCAGCTGTTTTCTCGCTGAAAGGTTTTGTCAATGAGTAATCTTGTTGACCTGTTGAATCGTAATAGCTTCTGTTGCCTATTTTCTCATCGAGTCCATAATAGACGACCATTGCCGTTGCTTGTTTTGTTACTTTCTCTAGGTCGCTGAGAGCGCCTGTTGAGATATGACCGAAGATAAGTTGTTCTGCTGCGCGGCCTCCCAATGTTGCGATCATCTCATGATACATCTGTTCTTTTGTTGTGATTTGGCGTTCGTTAGGCAGATACCATGCAGCTCCGAGAGCTTTGCCACGCGGGACGATAGTGACTTTAACCAGTGGATGAGCGAATTCCAGCAACCAACTTGTTGTGGCGTGACCAGCTTCATGGAAAGCAATCACTTTCTTTTCTGAGTCGGTGATGACTTTATTCTTTTTTTCGAGACCACCGACGATACGGTCGATAGCGTCTAAGAAGTCTTGTTTTTCAATAGATTCTTTGTTACGTCGTGCTGCTATGAGAGCTGCTTCATTGCAAACGTTGGCTATATCGGCGCCGGAGAATCCTGGAGTTTGTTTCGCCAAGAATTCTTTGTCGACATCATTTGCCAGTTTCAATTTGCGCATGTGAACTTCGAAAATCTCTTTACGACCGATGAGGTCAGGAAGTTCAACATATATCTGTCGGTCGAAACGTCCGGCACGCATAAGAGCTTTGTCGAGGATGTCGGCGCGGTTTGTCGCAGCTATGACGATGACACCAGAGTTGGTTCCAAAACCGTCCATCTCTGTAAGAAGTTGGTTAAGGGTGCTTTCTCTTTCGTCATTGCCTCCGCTCATAGGACTCTTGCTGCGGGCGCGGCCTATAGCATCGATTTCGTCTATGAATATTATACTTGGTGATTTCTCTTTTGCCTGCTTGAACAAGTCTCTAACTCTCGATGCTCCAACACCTACGAACATCTCTACGAAGTCGGATCCCGAAATGCTGAAGAAAGGAACATTGGCTTCACCGGCTACCGACTTTGCTAATAATGTCTTACCTGTACCTGGAGGACCAACCAACAAGACACCTTTAGGTATCTTGCCGCCTAAGCGGGTGTATTTCTTTGGATTCTTGAGAAAATCGACAACTTCAACGACTTCTTCTTTAGCCTCTTCCAATCCAGCTACGTCTTTAAAAGTGACTTTAATATCAGAGTCGTTGTCATAAAGTTTAGCCTGTGATTTACCGATGTTAAAGACGTTGCCACCGCCACCGGCGCCGCCATTACGTCCCATCATTCTGATTATCAAAAACCAGAAACCGAAGATTAATACTATAGGTAATACCCAGGAAACGACCTCTGCTCCCCAATTGTGACGTTTTACCATATTGGAATAAATCGGGTCGGCAAAACCTTCTTGTGCAGTCTCAAGGTCTTGCTCAAAACGTTCTAATGAACCTATGCGGAATGTATAATCAGGAGTCTGACTAAAACCGCTTGGCTTAGAATTCGGGAAGTATTTGTTACGACCGGTCTCGTTAAGATATATCTCCGCTACTTCACCATTGACAAGGTCTATCTTCTCGATATCTCTGTCTTTAAGTAATGTTATCAACTTGCCTTTGTCGATTTCTTCTGCAGTTTTAGGTCCGTTAATAAAGATAGAACCTAAAAATACTGCGAACAAGATTCCATAAATCCAAAAGAAATTAAACTTCTTCTTAGGTTTGTTAGTGTTGTTGTTTTTGTTGTTTGAAAAATTTCCGAAAGGATTATTGTTCTCCATTTAATCAGTTGTTTTAATTATGCGTTAAACTTAGTCTTCGTAAGAAGTCCTTTCAGCGTCAGCCCATAATGACTCTAATTTGTAAAACTCGCGTTTAGGTTCTAAGAAGACATGAACTACTACGTCGATGTAGTCAATCAAAATCCATTCCGAGTTTTCGAAACCTTCATAATGGTATGGTTTGACATGATGATTGTCACGAAGATTGTCTATTATTCTGTCAGCTATGGCAGAAACTTGTGTTTTTGACTGTGCATGACATATTACGAAATAGTCTGTCACTGCTGAATATATATTTCTTAAATCTAATGATACAACATCTTTTGCTTTAAGTTCTTGCATAGTCTCAACAACAGCGGAGACTACAAACTCAGGATTATCTGACTCGTGTCTAACTCTCATATTTATAATAGGATTTTAATTTTTGCAAAGATAAGAAAAATGGCGAAAGACTAAAGGTAAATGACAAAAGTTTTTTTGACTAGGGTTATTGAACTTTTTTAGGACAACAGGCAACAGACTTTGGGCATACGTTTTTTAGTCAATTGAAAATTAGCACATGACTGTCGTCAATTTTTTTAATTACATCATAGCACAAATATCATTTATATCTATTAATAATAAATATTTGCAAAAAAGTTCATAGTTCTTAGCTCAAAGTTCAAAGTTTTTCCCTACTTTTGCCACTTAATCTAATTTTGTGGTAATGAAAAAAATATTTGCATTATTGACATTGATATTTATTTGTCATGCCTCTTTCTCACAGATTCATGTGAAGGAAAACTCATTTAAGAAAATTGAAGGTTACGTGATGCTCGACAAGCAGGAACATACCGACGTGAACGACCGCCCGATGGCTTTGATAAAAATAAGTACAGAAAATATCAAAGCCGATGAGAGAGCCCGCTTCGAGTTCAAAGGCAACCTCGCTACCTATTTCGATGTGCAATTTAAGACAGGCGAGATTTATCTCTATGTCTCTACAGCGGCTACGTTTTTGGAGATAATACACCCTGATTTCGGCAAGACGGAATACTGGCTGCCAGAGACATTGTGCGACTTCTGCGGCTATGATATGGTTGTAGTTGGCGACTTCCAACGCAACGATGAGATGGAGACTAAGATCTTGTCGAACCACCTTATCATCAATGTCGACCAGGCTAATGCCATGATATATATCGACGACGAGTATGTCGGAAAGAACAATATTGATGAGCCGCTCACCATAGGCAGCACATATAAGTGGAGAGTGGAATGCCCGCTATATCATACCCGCAGCGGCGAGGTTACCATCACCGAAGGCGCTCCAATAAGCATCGAGGTTAAGATGCGCCCCGCTTACGGATACCTCAAAGTAAAATCACATCCTGAAAAGGCGGAGGTATATGTCGACAGCAAACTCGTGGGCACCACGCCATACGCTTCGAAAGAGATGCAGAGCGGAACTTATCAGATTGAAATACGCAAGAAAGGATATCCTGTCAAAAAACAGGAAATGACGATAACAGACGGCATGACATCGGAACTCGACATCGACATGAGCGATGCAGCAGCCACCTTCGCGACGCTGAACTACGGTTTCTCCACAGCACCGCAACATTCGTTGGGACTGACATTCGGCATGGTGAGGAAGTTCGGATGGTATGTCAGCGCGATGACTGGCTTGGGCTTCGACGCCCTCAACACTGTTGCTACATGCGACGAACTTGGTAACGTTGACGGCGAAATGCAGATATATTCTGGCAACACCTCTAACTCTCGTCTCTCGTTCATAGCAGGCGCCATGTTCAGACCTGTCAACGTACTCGCATTGAAACTCGGTGCAGGCTACGGAACAAGGTCGTTGGCATGGGAGACAGCCGACGGAAACTATATAAAAAACCAAGCCTACAGCGTGAGCGGAGTAGACCTCAACGCCGGCGTACAGCTCTTCCTGAACAAATTCTGCCTCTCAATAGACTTCGTGACGACAAACGCAAAATATAGCGAAGTGAAAGTAGGAGTGGGAGTTGGATTTTAAAATCTGAGAAACTGAAAATCTGAGAAACTGAAAATCTGAGAAACTGAAAATTGAAAATTGAAAATTAATTTAGAGACGTCAGTTATACCTTAAAAAATAAAGAGTTATGAGAAGGATATATGTAATAATAGCTATCGCGGTTTCATGTTTGGTGATGACAACATGTAAGAAGGACAAGGAGCCGGTCCCTCCGGTGTTCAAGTTTAACGAGGTTGAGGCTTCCGGCAACAGTGCGAAGATAACCGGCGAGTATGAGTATGAGGGCGAGCTGAAGAACCTTACTCTCCTTTATGGCAAGGACCCGCAGCTCGTTGACGCAGGAAAGAAGGATGTTGAAGTTGACGGCAGGCTCTTCAGCGTTACCGTCGACGACTTGGAATCTGAGACCAAATACTATTACGGCATAGAATGCAAGACCACCTACAGCTCGATCAGAACCGAGACGGAGAGCTTCATGACAAAGAAGACCGTCAGCATGGCAGAGGTGACGACAAACGAAGTGACGGCAGTGGCGACGAGCACGGCGACAAGCGGAGGCACCGTGACATCCGACGGCGGAGCTACGATAACAGCGCGAGGCGTGTGCTGGAGCACCTCCCCGTATCCAACACCGGAAGAGGACAGCTTCACGGAAGACGGTACAGGCACAGGCAGCTTCGTATCCTATCTTTCCGGGCTGACAGAGAACACCAAATATTACGTCAGAGCGTATGCTGCCAACGAGAAAGGGACGAGCTACGGCGAACAGAAGGAGTTCACGACCTTGTCAAGCGAGGGACTTCCGACGGTGACGACAAACGAAGTGACAGACATCACCACCAATTCAGCTACAAGCGGCGGCAAGGTGACATCCGACGGCAACGCCTCTGTCACCGCGAAAGGCATCTGCTGGAGCACCACACCGAACCCTACCGTCGCGAACGAACATACGGAAGACGGGACAGGCACAGGCAGCTTCGTCTCCTATATGACAGGACTTAACCACGGAACGAAATACTATGTGAGAGCCTACGCCACCAACAGAGCAGGTACGGCCTACGGCGAACAGAAAGAGTTCACCACGGAAGTGAACGAGGAACTGCCGATAGTTACAACCAATGAAATAACCGGCATCACCCAGACCACGGCTACATGCGGCGGCAACGTGACATCGGACGGCAACGCCACCGTGACAGCGCGCGGCGTCTGCTGGAGCACCTCTCAAAACCCAACGATAAGCAACAGCCACACTACCGACGGCAACGGCACTGGCAGCTTCACATCGAGTATAACAGGCCTGACGGCAAACACCACCTATTACGTCAGAGCCTACGCCACCAAC
>JAZUSL010000065.1:0-41615 GCA_045606705.1 Bacteroidales bacterium | reverse complement strand
ACTTGACAGGATATAGAGTTTATGCCAACAATGAAATTGTAAAAGAAATAAAAGAGCCTTATATCGTATGTTATTTCGATACTGAATTTGAATCGGCGAATGATACCGAATATTGCGTGACTGCTGTATATGGAGATGTTGAGTCGGAACCACTTTGTGTTGAGCATGTCTCTGTAGATGACATCGCATATTCATCAAGACTTGAGATTTATCCGAATCCTGCAAACGATTTCGTTACGATAAAGACTCACAACAATATTGGCGATTTGATTAAGATTTCCGATATTTCAGGAAGAACGCTCATTACTGAAGAAGTTACAGCTGATGATATACAAATTAATATAGCTGATCTTACCAAAGGTCTGTATATTATTAAGGTAGGAGATAAAAGCGAAAAATTGATAATAAGAGACTGAGATTCGTTTTGATTAGATATATGAAAAAAAGCCGCTACTGAATAATAGTAACGGCTTTTTTTTGTGAGAAGAATTTATACTTAACTTGTTGTTTTATATCAATTAGGTTTCTTTTTTTCTCAGTTTCTCAGATTTTCAGATTTAAAATCAAAGTTCCACTTTCCAAAGTCCGTGGAGGTTGCAGTATTCGTAAACCGCAACTGCTTTTTCGTCGCCGAGATGAACTACTGCTACTGGTTGGTCTTTCAGATCTATTCTTATTCCGCCGTGTTCGGTTTCCACATAGATGAAAGCGATGTGATGTTCTGGAAGCATCGGATGATGGACGCTGCCGACTTCAATCTTTAAGATGTTGTCTTCGAGACGTGTCACGACAGGGATATGTTTTTCTCCGCTCGCCTCTACGGTGTTAGGAACTAACTCTTCCATCTTTTCGCCGCAGCAGAAAACCGGAACTTTTGAATCGACTATCTTTTCTATTACATTACCACAATGATTGCATTTATAAAATTTTGTTGCCATAATATTCTGTTTTTTTTAATGTTTATAATTTTTTGTTGTCTTAGGGTCTTTGTGTCTTTGCGACTTTGTGACTTTGCGACTTTGCGACTTTACGTCTTTGTGACCTTTTTCGATTGCAAAAATATAATGAAAAATCTCTCGCGTCAAACTGATAATTTCGATGATGTTATCGATTTTGTTGATAAAGAAAAAACTTTCTCCTTTTGTAATTTGTCTTTAGACTTTTTTTATCTTTACACGGAAGAAAAAATCGTTAAATAAAACTATATCATTATGAAAAAGTTTTACATCACATTGTTACTGAGCGTTGCTTTAACAGCAGTCTTGTCTGCTCAAAATGTTCTTTTGGAAACAAGTTTTGAAGGTCCCGGCTTTGATGAAGGCTGGACAATTGGTGTTTCACAAGGCATCGACATACCTCCTCAAGATTATCCTGCCGGTCTCCAAGAATGGGAGAAGTGGGACATTACAGAAACAACAAACTTCGGTTATGTGCATTCAGGCGACTCTGCCGCATGGATCGGCGGAACCGCAATGCTAGAACCAACGCACGACTGGCTCGTGTCGCCACTCATCACCATGCCGGAAAATGCGGACATCGTTCTTTACTACTGGCTTTGGTATCACTCCGAAAATGTTTATGTAACAAGATTTTCCATCATGATTTATGATAACGCAACTGAAACTTGGGAAGAAGTTTATCTTTTGGCAAATAATTTTAACTCACCTTATCACTATATCGAAGAATATAAATTCGACATGAATCCATGGAGAGGAAAAGAGATCAAGATTGCCTTTGTGAAAAACGGAACATATCAGATGGCGATGGATGATGTGAGAGTGCTTTGTTCTGAGACTATCTCTGTAGATGAAAATCATTTAGATTCAGGAATCAACATATACCCTAATCCGGCAAATAATGTCGTCAACGTGAAGATAGATAATTATGAAACTGACGATATGATTACAATCACTGATGTTTCCGGCAGAACTCTTATCGCCGAAACCGTCACAAATGACGAAATGAGAGTTGATGTAAGCAACCTTTCCAAAGGATTATATATTATTAAGGTGGGAGATGTTATTGAGAAGTTTGTGATAGAGTAGTCTAAAGTCTAAAGACGAAAGACTAAAGTTGGAAAAATATATTTTGACTTTAGTCTTATATTAATTTTGTAAAATTAAATCATAATATAATGAAAATGTCATTCAAACCTGGGACTATGATTTATCCGCTTCCTGCCGTGATGGTGAGCTGCGGTGATAGTCCTGAGAATTATAATATCATGACAGCGGCATGGGTCGGAACAATCTGCTCTGATCCTCCTATGTGTTATGTGTCATTAAGAAAAGAACGTCTCTCGCATGAGATAATATCACGAACAAAAGAATTCGTCATCAATGTGACGACGGAAGAACTCGCTCGCGCTACAGACTGGTGCGGCGTGCGTTCCGGTCGCGACTACAATAAGTTTAAGGAGATGCATCTTACCGCAGAGCAAGGACAAGTTGTGAAAGCTCCTCTCATCGCAGAGTCACCGCTTAATATAGAATGTCAGGTAGTTGAGGTGAAAGAATTAGGTTCTCACGATATGTTCATCGCTAATGTGGTGGCTGTCAATGGCGACACAAAATTCTACGATCCAAGTACAGGTCAGTTCCAACTTAATCAGGCAGATCTTATCGCTTATTCACACGGGAAATATTACACCTTAGGTGAAAAAATTGGTGGCTTCGGTTTCTCCGTCGATAAAAGAAGAAATAAATCCGCAAAGAAATAATTATGGATTATATTCGTATAAGTCAACAGTCAACAGACTACGGACAACAGACCTTGTCTGCAAATGATGTCAAAGAATTGTTAAAAGACTGGATAAAATTGTATCCTAATTCTTTTGCCTCTGATGTGGAGTTCAAAATATATCAGTTAACTGACGGCGATATTATAATTCTACTTCATGAGGATATGAGTTCGTTGGCAGTGGCGTTGCTGGTTCTTTATTTTGGGTCAACAGTCAACAGACAACAGACAACAGACTTTGTATCTGCTTATATAACAATCGACGATACAGAAGTTCTTTTAAAACAAAATGTTGGCAAGAGAACAAAACTGTTTTTCAGACAACAGACAACAGACAACAGACAACATTCGTCATCTGCATCAGTGTGTTTCTTATTGGAAGACAATTACGTCTTGGATTATGACTTTGAAAGAAAACCACAACCTGTGAAAGATAGCGAACTTCAATTTGAAGAAACGGATTTTGCTTTGCCGGAAGAATATGAATCTGTCGTCGTAGGTAATGTAGTTAAAAAAGAAATCGACAAGGTTCTTGAAGATGAAGGTCTCACTCCTAAGAAACTAATGTGGTATGTCATCTGTGGCGTTGTCGGTCTCGCAATCGGTTTCCTCATCGTTTATCTTACCGGAAGATGATTATGTTAACTGAATTTAAGAAATACATCGAGAAACATAATCTCATCGAGAAAGATGATAAGATTCTGCTTGCACTCAGCGGCGGCGTCGATTCTATGGTGTTGGCGAAACTTTTGTTAGCCGTCAGCCGTCAGTTATCAGCCAATAGCCAATTATTCTTTGCTCATTGTAACTTTCATCTGCGTGGAGAAGATTCCAATCGTGATGAGAGGTTTGTCAAAGAATTTGCAAAAGAAAATGGTATAGAACTTTTCGTAAAGCATTTCGATACTGAAGCTTACGCGAAAGAAAAATCTCTTTCTATTGAGATGGCGGCTCGCGAACTGCGTTATGCATGGTTCGAAGAATTAAAGAATATACACAATATTAATAAGGTGGCTCTCGCTCATCATGGCGACGACCAGATTGAGACTTTCTTCATTAATTTCTTACGCGGTTCCGGAATAAAAGGTCTCAAAGGAATGAAAGCTCAAAACGGCTTTTATATTCGTCCTCTTCTTTGGTCGAACAGAAATCAGATTGAAACTTATGCGAAAGAAAACGGAATTCAATGGGTTGAAGACTACACCAATAATGAAACAATTTATCTGAGAAATAAAATACGTCATCAGATAATTCCTCTTTTTGATGAATTAAAAGACAACGCACGTCAGAGTCTTAACTTCTCAATCGATTGTCTTTCTTCCGAAAATGATTTGTATAGAAGTTTGATAGATGAGAAATTATCAAATATAGAATTTGTAAAAGACGATTATAGATATATCGAAAACAGACATTTCATTCAGGATAATAATGGCAAGCAATTGCTTTTTGAATGGGTTAGAAGATTCGGGTTCAACTATGAACAAGCGGAATCGATGATTGAAGCGATGCGACTTGGTAAGTCTGGTGTTGTTTTTTATCCTTCTTCGATTGACAGCAGGCAACAGACAACAGATAACAGACTAATTGCGTCAGTACAAAAAGACAGAATCGAGATTTTTAAAAATAATGATAAGGAAGAAAATTTTCAGATTTTCAGATTCTCGGATTCTCAGATTTTAAAACTCTCAGATTCTCTGATTCTCAGATTCTCAGATTTTGTTAAAGACGAAAACTTCAAGTTGATGAAAGATTCGTCATTAGGAGCACAGTTCGACATTGACAAAATCAATTTTCCTTTGACAATACGACATTGGGAAAAAGGCGACAAATTCAAGCCTTTAGGAATGAAAGGTTCCAAGTTGCTCAGCGATTTTTTTAACGACTTGGGATTTACTGAATATCAGAAACAAAACGTAAGAATTATGGAAGATGCTAATGGTTTGATTTTGTGGATTGTCGGATATAGAATAAGTGATAAAGTAAAAATATCAGATTCAACGAAAGTAATTTTTCAATGTACTTTAAAATAAATAATTTTTTTCTTAATTTTGCACCCTCATTTTTACGTAGAAAAATAATTAACTAAATCATAATTAATCAACAAAAAATCATGAAAAAGTTTTTAAAACTCTTTACTTTCTTGGTTTTATTACTTCCATTTATTGGCAAGGCTCAAATAATTGAACCAGTACAATGGACAGTAGAAACAGAGAAATTAAGCAAGAATGAATACAACATCGTATTCAAAGCTGAAGTTGAAGATGGCTGGCATCTTTATTCACAACACACTCCATTCGGAGGTCCAATGCCACTTTATTTCGAATTTATTGATACTCTCGGTATCGAACGTATCGGTGGCGTTGCAGAACCAAAAGCTATCGTAAAGTATAGCGACATTTTTGAAATCGACGAACATTACTTTGAAAATCAAGCAGTATTTACTCAAAAGGTTAAGTTGTTAGACGATGCAGCAACTGTAACAGGTGTCATCACAGGTCAGGCTTGTGAACAACAATGTGTTCCAATCACATTCGACTTTGAAGTTGAACTTGGTGAACCAGCAGTTGTTGAAGCAGATACAACAAACGAAGCTTCAACATCAGGAAGCAAAGGTCTCTTTGGAATGTTGTTAGGTGCTGTTATCTGGGGTTTGGCAGCTCTTATGACACCATGTGTTTTCCCAATGATTCCTATGACAGTGTCATTCTTCTTGCATGGTGACGAAAATAAGGCTGTAGGTCGTTTCAAAGCTATCATGTACTACGTTTTCATCGTAGTTCTTTATACACTTCCTATCGCAGTCCTTATTTTGATTGCTCGATTCGGTGGTGGTGAAGATACGACAGCAAGTATCTTCAACTGGATCTCAACATCATGGATCAATATTGCGTTCTTCTTGATATTTATGGTCTTCGCTGCTTCATTCTTCGGAGCATTCGAATTGACATTACCAAGTTCATGGGTTAACAAAGCCGACAGCAAGACAACCAGCAGCAAAGGTTTAGGCGGTGTGTTCTTCATGGCATTAGTACTCGTTCTCGTATCATTCGCATGTACAGGTCCTATCGTCGGTACAGCTCTTATCCAATCTTTATCAGGTGAGTTCTGGGCTCCAATTCTTACAATGTTGGTCTTCGCTATGACATTCGGTCTCCCATTCGCATTATGCGCATTGTTCCCATCATTGTTACAAAACATGCCACAAAGCGGCGGATGGCTCAACTCAGTTAAAGTCGTTCTCGGTTTCATCGAAATCGCTCTCGGTTTCAAATTCTTAAGCGTTGCTGACCAGACATACCACTGGGGTCTCTTAGACCGCGAAGTTTACCTCGCTATCTGGATCGTGGTATTCACATTGTTAGGCTTCTACCTCTTAGGAAAAATCAAATTCGCTCACGACTCAGACGTACCTCATTTGTCAGTGTTCCGTCTCGTCCTCGCTATCATAGTATTCACATTCGTAGTTTATATGATTCCTGGTATGTGGGGCGCTCCTCTCAAAGCTTTGTCAGGTTACTTGCCACCACAACAGACAATGGACTTCGACCTCAAACGTATCAACCAAGAAAACTCAGATAAGGTTATACAATATGTGGATGCTAAAATGTCGAATATCTCAGTACAAACTGAACAAGTAGATAAAAAAGTAACTTCTGTATTGTGTGAAGATCCTAAATATGCAGATTTCTTACACTTGCCTCACGGACTTAAAGGTTACTTCGATTACGAACAAGGTCTTGCATGTGCAAAAGCCCAAAACAAACCTATCTATATCGACTTCACAGGTCACGGATGCGTTAACTGCCGCGAAATGGAAGCCAACGTTTGGAGCGACCCTCGCGTTCTCGAAATGTTACGCAACGAGTATGTCATCATCGCTCTCTATGTCGACGATAAGACAACTCTTCCAGAAGATGAATGGATGTTGAATTCTAAAGGCAAGAAGAAAAAGACTTCTATCGGCAGTAAGAACTCTGCATTCCAAATCTCGAAGTTTGAAGCTAACGCTCAACCATACTACTGCCTCATGGGACACAACGGCGAACTCTTGGTTGAACCACGTTCATACGACCTCGATAAAGACGCTTTCGTCGACTTCCTGAAGAAAGGTGTAGAAAACTTCAACAACGGAACTTCAATAAGAAACATATTTGAATAATTGAAAGTTGAAAATTGAAAACTGAGAATCTGAGAAATCGGGTTCTCAGTTTTTTATTAATTAAATATAGAATTTTTTTCTCTTAAAATATTTTAACAAAAAAACACTGAAATTTATCGAAAATGTAATTTTTACTAATATACCATCATTTTTTTGTTACGAGAATCTCATAATCCGAAATTATATTTAACTTTGCAATGTTTATGAAGCTGAAAAAAGAGAATAAAAATCATGGAAACTTTGTTGGATTTTTTGATGGAGAAATGGCCAATTTTAGCATTATTGATGTTTACTATGGTCATAACGGCTGTTGTTGTATGGATCGCATCTGGATGGTATCACCGTTTTATAAAGGTTGAAGAGAAGACTAATAAATTGCCTTGTGAAAAACAAGAGGAATTGCATCATCGTGTTACAAAAGTTGAAGATGATTTTGAGAATCTGCCATGCGAGAAACATGAGGAAGTTTGTCAGCGATTTGTAAAAACGGAGGAGAAGGTCGAGAATCTGCCCTGCGAGAAGCATGAAGAAATTTGTCAGCGATTTGTAAAAACGGAGGAGAAAGTTGAGAATCTGCCCTGCGAGAAGCATGAAGATATTTTTCATCAGATTAAGGAAGAACTTGTGGCAATTCGTACTTCTCTTAATATGATTAATATGATTATTACTAAGCCTGATACTTTCGCATACAAGTTTAGTCCGAGGGAACTTAATGAAACCGGCAGGCAATTATTTGCAGAAATCGATGGACAGAGATTCTTAGAAGAGAATAAAGATAGATTTATCAAAGGTATTGATGACAAGATGCCGAAAACAGCTCTTGATGTTGAAGAGTCGGCAGTTGATGTGCTTGTGTCTTTTGTTGATGATGATATATTTATTGGGATGAAAAAATGGGTCTATAAATGTCCCGACAGGAAAATCCTCATCGATGGCATTGAAAAAAATTATTCTGTTACAATATATGATGTGTGTTTCGTATTGAGTTTGCCTTTACGAAACATGTACTTAGAATTGCATCCCGAATTAGAATAAATAGTGTACAATAAGAGATGCATCAATGTTTTATACAAAAAACGCAGAGAACTCGAATATTCACTGCGTTTTTCATATCATTTTCAACAATCACTTACCTCTTCCTTGAATGACAATCAAGACTGTATAAATCAATATCTTAATATCAAGAGCAAGGTTCATATTCTCAATATAAAGGATGTCATATCTTAGTCTTTCAACCATCTCATCAACATTAGAGGCATAACCAAATTTTACTTCGCCCCAACTTGTGATACCGGGTTTTATCTTAAGAAGCATGATATAATGAGGAGCTCTCTGTACAATCTGATCGATATAGAACTGACGTTCGGGGCGATAGCCTACAATAGACATCTTGCCGCCAAGAACCGTAAAGAACTGCGGAATCTCATCTAAACGAGTCTTTCGCATGAAACGTCCCCATGGGGTGATACGAGGATCGTTGTCTTTTGAAAGCTGTGGACCCATTTTCTCAGCATCGATATACATACTTCTAAACTTCAACATATTAAATGGTTTTCCATGTTTACCTATACGTTCCTGCTTATAAAATATAGGTCCAGGCGAAGACAATTTTACCATTATCGCAGTAAATATATACAAAGGTGAGAAAATGACAATCACCATGATAGACACGACAACATCAAATATTCTTTTCGCTATTTGCTGCCAGACAGGCATCAGTTCTGGTGTCACTCTGATAAGAGGAGCATGCCAGATAGCCTCTTGTTTAACTGTTCCAAAGATAATATCCTGCATGATAGGTATAATCTTAACAACAACGTCAAGACTTTCCAAAGTAACTAAAATCTTATCAATAGTTTCGATTTCAGAACGTTCTATCGCTATAATCACTTCTTCAATATCATATTCCTCGATAACTTTTGCTGCATCTTTATAGTGACCTAAATGAGGAATATATTTGGCAAGTTTATATTCGTCCCAATCAAAAGCATTGACAAAACCAACGATAAGATTTCCTGAAGAATACATCTGATTCTCAATCTCGTTATAGATATCACAGGCATTGTCATGACTTCCTACAATAAGAGTATTAAAACCGATTTCTTTTCTGTGGATCTTTCTTGCCGTTCTTGTTGTGATTACCAAACGACAGAAATAAGTCAGCGTAAACTGTAAACCGAACAACATAGAGAAAGAGACATAGTATGACTTATATGAATAAATCACATCATCTATGATAGTTGCGAAAAATAAAATCACGACACCAAGAAGGACTACGAAGAACGTCTGTCCCAACTCCTTAAGTCGTGATTTGCTGAACACATTGTTATAATATCCGGAGATTGTATGCAACATTAACCAAAATATCGGTACCAAAACAATACCTTTAATAAAATTAGGATCATGAAATACCAGCTGATAATGATCCAGGAAATACGGATCTTCATTATATTTTCTAAAGAAGAAAAATAAAATCCATGCTATCAGAGCACATATCCAATCGGAAAAGACATATTTTAATGTCTGTATTTTCTTATTATTTTTCTTAGTCACGATAAATAAGTTTTATGTTGTCAAAATAAAATTCTGCTTCTGAATCAGGGTCTACACTACTAGCAATATAGAATTCAAACCATGATGCTCCTGGAGTGTCGGTAATACGAGGACCCAGATTGAGATATATCTTATTCCATGTAGGAGAAGGATTTACATTATATAACGGGAATGTCTCCACTCCACTGATTTTGGCTCTAAGACCTACTTGGAAAGATTCCGTACATTTATAGTCCAACTCTAATATAATACTATTACCTTGGTTTGGAAGGTCAGAATATTCTGGAGATGTGATACAGAAATAATCTATCGTATCACCTTCGGCAGTCTTACCCAACCAAATATAACCAGAATAATGAGAATTATTGAAGGCGTCATTCCAGTTGTTTGCATCATCACGTTCTGTTCTCACAATAGTAGTGTCGCTTTCCGAATCATCCTCAAGAAGGACTTGTCTTTCGAAGTCTTCAATAAAAACGAATTCAATATCACTGCCTTCATCGGTTGAGAAATATGTTACGGATGGATTGATGGTGTCAACTCTTTTCTCTTTCAATTCAAATTCCTCAATGATATAAGGTTTGTAGAACGGATACTCGGTTCTTGTCTGGCTGATACCGTTAAGTTTTATTCCAGCATAAAGAGTTACTTTATGAATGCCTCTTTCCAGAACAGGAATCGTTGCCGGCAATTCATAATAACCTTGAAAATAATCGTCTATATATAATTTGACGTCTGTAATCTTGTGAGATGCCGCTCCTTCAATGGCATAATTTGTCGTCAACAAAAAAGTGTCTACATGTATGTAAGCAGGAATCTCTTGACTTCCTTCAAATTTATTACACGATGAAAATGAGACAGTCGCTATTATCATAGCTATCAGAAAGAGCAAAAGGCGCGATATTTTCATAAATTTAAATTTATAAAGTGAACGTAATAAAAAATGTTTTATTGCTTACTTGAGATGTTTTTGTACTATTTGTTGATTTTTCTTAATTTCCTCAAGAATCATATAACAGACTTTCAACGCCTGGACTCCGTCATGTATTGTGACAGGAGGTTCTGTATTAGTGACAATAGCATTGTGGAAACTCTCCAGTTCTGTAAGGATTGCGTTAATAGGTTTCACTTCTGGATGTTCAACGCTAATCTGTTTGCTACTGCCATCGGATAGATCTATTGTCATTGCAAGAGGATTAACTTCACCAACAACATCATTGATTCTTACGATGTCGGTTTTCTTTTCCAAGAAGTCGACAGTAATATAAGCGTCTTTTTGGAACATGCGATGGCGGCGCATGTTTTTCAACGAGAGTCGGCTTGCTGTGAGGTTTGCCACCGAACCGTTTTCAAACTCGATGCGGGCATTGGTGATGTCGGGCGTTGGACTTACAATGGACACGCCGCTTACACTGACATTTTTAATTGGAGATTTTATAACGTCAAGAATTATATCTATATCGTGTACCATAAGGTCGAGCACCACTGGGACATCTGTGCCGCGAGGATTAAATAGTGCGAGACGATGTGCTTCGACGAAGACAGGTGCGTCGATGTATGGACGCGCTGCGATATATGCCGGATTAAAACGTTCTACATGACCTACCTGTACCTTACAGCCAGACGTTTCCGCTATTGCGATCAAACTATTTGCCTCATCTACGGTAGCTACGATAGGTTTCTCTATGAACACATGTTTTCCTTTCTTCAACGCCAGCGATGCACATTCAAAGTGCGATATTGTCGGCGTGACGATGTCGACAACATCGACCAATTCGACAAGTTCTTCTATAGAGGAATAACATTTAACATCTAAATCTTCTGAGACTTTTTTTGCTATATTTTCGTCTTGGTCGTAAAATCCTACCAAGTCGTAAACTGCTATCTGCTTGATGCAGTTGATATGTATCTTTCCAAGGTGACCGGCACCCAAAACTCCTATCTTTAGCATAAAGGATTTATTGAATAATTTTTCGCAAATATAAGGTTTTTTCATAATTTTGTGAAGGGAAATTTTTATAAAAAAAAGCGATGCAAGAAGATAATTACAGACATAAGGGAATGCGTAAAAACATGGTGGAAGAGCTTAAAAACAAAGGTATTAGCGACGAGAATGTTCTCAACGCAATTAACAATGTTCCTCGTCACGTCTTTTTGGATTCATCGTTTATAAACTTCGCGTACCAAGACAAGGCGTTTCCTATAGGTTCGGGACAGACCATCTCGCAACCTTTTACTGTAGCTTTTCAGACAAGTCTTCTGGAGATAAAGAAAAATATCAAGGTTCTTGAAATCGGGACAGGTTCAGGTTACCAGGCTTGTGTTCTAGCCGAGATGGGCGCCAAAGTCTTCAGCATCGAACGCCAGAGAAAACTCTACACAAAGACAAAAGCATTCCTCGCAGAGTTTCCTTATACTATTAAGACATTCCTCGGCGACGGCAACAAAGGTCTTCCCACCTACGGACCTTTCGACAGAATACTGATAACGGCAGCCGCTCCGGAGATACCACAGGCACTCATCGACCAACTCAAAGTAGGTGGCATTATGGTGATTCCATTATGCGAACATGAAGACCATCAGACCATGCTGAAACTCATCAAACTAGAAGACGGCACCATGAAACGAGAAACTCACGGTGACTTCAGATTCGTGCCGATGCTAAAGAATCTGGGAGACGATTGATTTTTAGGCCGGGAACAGGTGCGGGAACAGGAATATCAAGAACTCAGATCTTTTGCTTCTTTAATTAATTCCAGTTCTTTTTGTGAGAAATGTTCCGGCAACAGAAGTTGCACCTTTAACAATAAAGCACCAGCGCCATCTTTGTCGTAGTGAGGCATACCCAAACCTTTAAGTCGTAACGTACTGTTATTCTGCGTCTGGGGTTTTATTGGAACGTTAACATCACCTTTAAGAGTGCTTATAGTGATTTTACCTCCAAGTATCGCGGTATAAACATCGATGTTGATATTTCTTATGAGGTCATCACCATCACGTTGATACGTATGATCATTCATGATAGAGACCTTTATCAAGAGATCGCCATTGTCGCCGCCGTTACGTCCAGGATTGCCTTTGCCTTTCAGTCGCAACACTTGTCCGTCGCGCACGCCTGGTTTTATATTCATTTTTATAGTGTTGCCGTTAACGTCGAGAAGTCGTTGCGAACCCTGATACGCCTCCAATAATGTAAGACTGATACTAGCGTTGAGGTCACGACCTTTGGCAGGGCGTGTCGAACGACCACCGCCCATGCCACCCGTGAAGTCACGGATATCAAAGCCGACGCCACCTTGTCCTCCGAAGAACATATCAAAGAAGTCGGAGAATCCGCTGGCACTGAAGCCTTGTCCACCTCCGAAACCACTGAAACCGGCGTTTTCATATTGTTTCCAATTGGCACCTAGTTCATCATATTTCTTGCGAGTATCGGCATTCCCCAACACCTGATACGCCTCGGAAATCTCCTTAAATTTTTCTTCTGCCACCTTATCACCAGGATTTTTATCTGGATGATATTTGACAGCCAATTTACGATACGCTTTCTTAATCTCATCTTGTGAAGCAGAACGCTCAACACCTAATATTTTATAATAATCTTTATAATCCATGGTTTATTTTTTTAGTCAACAGACAACGGTCAACAGACTTTGTCCATTCCTCTAGGATTGAATAACTTCTTACTTAACAACAGAAGCAATCAAAGGTTTCAAAAAAAATATCAATATCTGTATATTTCGAAATCAGACACCGCTCCTGCGAATTCTATGTTAATTACATTTTGTGCTGATGAATAATTTGACGTTTCGTATATGCCTGCTGTTTTCTTATCGAATCCTTCAAAATTCTTATTAGTCAACACAGACTCACAGATAACGCGGCATCCTGAGTTTGCAGGGACACCTATTTTAATACCAGATACTCCGGTATTTATACTTACATCTGTAAAGTCATAAAGATCGCCCAATTTAACATCTATATCACAAGCTCCGCCATTAACATCGACTTCAGCGATTTTATAATCACTGAAGTCTAAATTCATACTAGTAGCACCGACATTAATCTCAAAGTTGTAAATAGGATTATCATTTAACGCTATATTAAAGAAATTCTTTGATATGGCATCTTTTCCTGTTACGTTTATATTATCCGCAGTCAAATCAAAAATGATGTCGGCATTGTCATTCTCATATTTCACTGAGAAATCTTGAACGATGTAATTACTTGCATTAGAAGCCTTGACAAATTCTTTAACCGGAACATTAAGATTCAATGTTCCTGCTCCGTAATTAATCTCAACATCGGCTTCTTTTATATTATTTCTATAAGGTTCGGAAAATTCCTGTACATCAACATCATTTTCTTGATGTATATCTTCATATGTGAAATCTTTATCATCTCTCACGCCATTATAATATAAGAAGAAAGAAATCAGGAGCATCGCTATTACCAAGATTGATTTAAACAACTTGTTAAACGGCAATATTGAGATACCGAATATTATTATAAATACAGGCCAGAGTTTTGCAAGTTCAGACCAAACTATTTCTACATCAAAAAATGTTACCATCAAGGCAATCAAACCGATAACGATGAGAATTATTCCACTAACTATACCGTCATCATTTTTCTTTTCATTATTACTCATTGTTGTCTCCTTTCTTTATTGCATTATAAATCATCACCACACCTATTCCGACAAGGATAAGAGGCCAGAGTTTCCAAATCCAATAGATTGGAACAAAGTTGTTTATCAAAAACAAAACGCCAACCAAGATTACGAAAACACCAGCAAATATTGCAGTAGTTTTTGATGTTTGTCTGCTGAATACTGGTTGTTGTATATCAGTTGTTGTTTGGTAACCAAATTCCTGTTGTCCGTTGTATACAGTCTGCTGATCTTCTATAGGAGTAAAGCTCCACAGGATGATATAGAGCCAGAATCCGAAGCTTGCGAAAAGGAATGCAAGTACGAAAATTACTCTTAACAATGCCACATCTAGATTAAAATAATTTGCCAATCCAGAGCAGACTCCTCCGATGACCTTGTTTTTAGAATCGCGATAGAATTTGTTGCTTGCCATGATGTAATTAAATTTATCTATTAAACAATTGAGACGCATCAATTACATAAATTATTTGATGTAATCGCCACGTCTCCACATTAATTTTCAGTTTTTAATTTTCAGTTTTCAATTTCAAAGACGCCACAGGGGTGACGTCTCTACCATAATTTTCAATTTCCTAAGAATCTTTTCTTAATCATCTCTTTCTCTTCATCATTGCTATCCTTCATCAGCATCATCAACTCTGATTCTGGAATATTTTTAAACTCGAGAAGAAGCAGACCATCAAGCGCGTCATGGAAGTCTGGGTCGACATTGAAACATAGGAATTTCGACTGCATCTTGAGATACTTCTTAAACAAAGTAGGAAGGCGATAGTCGCCATTACTTAGTTTCATCATATAACGGTCGAACTTCTCAACGGAAGCGATATTATGTTCGAGCAATACATCAACGTCCACTTTCAGGAAATCGGTCGTAAAAGGAGTACGAGGTTCTGCCATTCCTTTCATTTCTACGCATGAATGTTGAGTTGATATATATCGTACCATCAAGCTCTTATAGAACTTAGGATACCAGTTACTGATACTTACCGGACCGATGAAATATTCAACGTCTTTATATCTGTATGCCACCATCATCAAACCTTTCAGGAGCAGCATCAGAGGCAATATTTCCTTTTGATAGTCGACAGTAACGAAAGAACGTCCCAGTTCTATTGTCTTTGACAGAGTATCCTTGAATGAATCCTTAATTTTAAATAAGGAAGATATATAGAAGCCATCGACACCTTTTTGTTCGACTATGTCTTTTCCTATTCCAAGACGATAGCCACCTACGAGACGGTTTTCATCTTTATCCCAAAGTATGAGATGTTTATAGTAGGTGTCGTATTTATCGATATCGAGTTTTTTACCGCTTCCCTCTCCTATTGCGCGGAATGCTTCTTCACGGCGGCGACCAAGTTCATACATTATATTCGGTATATCGTCATGGTCGGCGAAGAAGCACTCATATTGAGCGCATGTGAAAAGATAAGATTTTTTACGGATCTTACCAAGTTCGTTAATCAGCATATTCGACTTGCGAGGTGGAGGCAACTGTTCGAGTTTGGTGTGAAACTTTTTCGCTTCTTCGTCATGAATATTGGCTTCGAGAGCATAAGAACGTGCGCGCATATAAGCCGCCATTTTCTTATAATCGTCATACACTTCAAGATCAGATGGCACCATTGGTTTACCAATCTTTATTGTAAAATGGTGATTACGTTTGTTATATAACTCTCTGAGGAGCATTGCTGTTCCTAGCATTGAATGCATTTTTGCGAGACGATAGAAAGTCTTGGAGTTGGTTCCATCGAAATAGAATGGTATTACCGGCACCTTTGCTTTCTTGGCGAGTTTCGCTATTGTCACCGACCAGTCGATATCTTCGGGATATTTATTACCATTATAACGCGACACCTCGCCTGCGGGGAAGATACCAAGTCCGAATCCTTTTGAGATATGAGCCATTGCTTCTTTGATACCACCGATACTACTGCCCCACTCCGGTTTGTCTGTGAACGGATTGACAGGGATGAAGACGTTCTTTAAGTTCGGAATGTAAGATAATATGAAATTTGCCATCACCTTGAAATCAGGACGCACACGAGCGATGGCGTCATATAATATGATACCTTCTATAGCACCAAAAGGATGATTACTTACAATGATAAAAGGTCCTTCTTTAGGAATGACATTCATTTCCGACTCGTTTTTGTCGTAAGTTATGCCATATACATCAAGCATATGCTCAGTGAAAGGTTGATCACTCAATTCAGCAGAATGTGCATACAATTTATTAATTTTATTTACACCAAGAACACACATCGCCACCGATGCGAGTCCTCTCGTAAAAACATTATCTTTTCCGATTACCTTTATCAGGTCCGACTTATGTATAACTTTCTTCATATTTATTCAGCAGGAATAACTAACCATAAAACAAGATATAATCCCAAACCCATACCAGCAAAAATTATTGACGATGCTACAACTGCTCTTACCAATGTAGTATCGACATCAAAATAATCAGCCAATCCTGAACAAACACCTCCTAAAACCTTGTCTGTCATGTTACGTTTCAATTTCCTTTTTTCACTCATTATGATTATTTTTTTTTGAGTTCAAAGATAACACTTTTTTTTAAAAACAGCATATCGTTTTTCGTCATAAAAACACAAAGTTTCTAAAGTTCATAATTCGATGTTTTTTTTAACAAAATACTTTGCAATACCAAAAGATTTTGTTACATTTGCAAACAATATTTTCTAGTAAATTTAATAACAAAATCAAATAATAATGAAGAAGATTTTATTACTTGGAGATGAAGCCATTGCTCAAGGCGCCATCGACGCTGGTCTTTCTGGTGTATATGCTTATCCAGGTACACCATCAACAGAGATTATGGAATTCATCCAAGGCTCAAAAGAAGCTAAAGAATTAGGCATTCGTGCTTTATGGTCAGCCAATGAAAAGACCGCTATGGAGAGTGCTATTGGTATGTCATACGCAGGCAAACGTTCACTCGTATGTATGAAACACGTTGGTGTCAATGTCGCTGCCGACCCATTCATCAACTCAGCCGTCACAGGCGTCAATGGTGGTATGGTAGTCCTCGCTGCTGACGACCCATCAATGCACTCATCACAAAACGAACAAGATTCACGTACCTACGCCAAGTTCGCTCTCATTCCTCTTCTCGAACCATCGAACCAACAAGAGGCATACGACATGGCACGTTACGCATTCGACCTCTCAGAAAAAATAGGCACTCCTGTAATGTTACGCGTCACAACACGTTTGGCACACTCTCGCGCCGGCGTCGTATGTACCGACAAACGTCAACAAAATGAGTTGGCACTTCCTTCAAACTTACGTCAATTTGTTTTGCTTCCAGCAATAGCAAGAAGACAATACAAACAACTTCTCGAGAAACAAGCTGTTATGGAACAAGACAGCACTGAAAGCGGTTTCAACAAATATTTCGAAGGAACAGACAAGAAATTAGGTATCATCGCTTGCGGTTTGGCTTACAACTATTTGAAAGAAAACTACAACAATGAAACAATACCTTATCCTGTTCTCAAGATAAGTCAATACCCACTTCCAATCGCCATGATTCAAAAAATCTATGACGAATGCGACGAAATCTTAGTAATGGAAGAAGGTTATCCAATCGTTGAAGAATTATTAAAAGGTCTCTTAGCAACAGGCAAAACAATTCATGGTCGTTTAGACGGAACATTGCCACGCGACGGCGAACTCAACCCTAACATCGCAGCTAAAGCTGTTGGCAGACCATTTGAAGTTGGTGCTCCTATTCCAGAATTGGTAAAAGCTCGTCCTCCAAAATTGTGCGACGGATGTCCTCACTGGGATTCATTCAGAGCTCTCAACGTAGCTATGGCAGACTTCGGTCCTGGCAAAGTGTTCGGTGACATCGGTTGTTACACACTCAGCGCAACTCCACCACTCAACTCTATCAACAGTACAGTTGACATGGGCGCAAGTATCACTATGGCAATCGGCGCTTCAGAAGCAGGTATCTATCCTGCAGTAGCTTGTATCGGTGACTCAACATTCACACACTCTGGCATGACAGGTTTGCTCGATGCTGTTAACAACAACAACAACATCGTCGTCATGATTCTCGACAACTCTACAACAGGTATGACAGGCGGTCAAAAGTCTTCAGCAGAAGGTCGTCTTGAAAGCATCTGTAAAGGTTTAGGTGTTGACCCTGACCACGTAAGAGTCATCAAACCATTGCCAAACCAACACGAAATAAACGTACAAGTCATCAAAGAAGAGTTGGCTTACAATGGCGTTTCTGTCATCATACCACGTCGTGAATGTATCCAGACATTAAGCAGAAAGATGCGTGCAAAGAAAGCAAATTAATAACTTAAAAATAAGACAATCATGAAAAAAGATATTATATTAGCAGGTGTTGGCGGTCAAGGTATCCTTAGTATCGCTTCATGTATAGGCATCGCTGCTGTCGAGAAAAACATGTATCTTAAACAAGCTGAGGTACACGGCATGAGTCAAAGAGGTGGCGACGTTCAATCACACCTTCGCCTCTCATCAGATCCTATCGCATCTGACCTCATTCCAGAAGGCAAAGCAGACCTTATCATCTCTGTAGAACCAATGGAAGCTCTTCGTTATCTTCCTATGCTCGCTAAAGACGGCGTCATCATCACAGCAAGTGCACCTTTTATTAATATAGACAACTATCCAGAAATAGAAGACATCTATGCTGAGTTAAAAAATCATAACGCCATCATCATCGATGCCGACAACCTCGCAAAAGAATGCGGCAACGTACGCGCAGCCAACATGGTAATCTTCGGAGCTGCTGTCCCATTCCTCGGATTCGAAATGGAAACAATAGAAAACAGTATCCGTGAACAATTCGGCAGAAAAGGCGAAGAAATCGTAGCACTCAACCTCAAAGCCGTTGAAGCAGGTTACAAACAAGCTGCAAATAAATAATGTATTATTAAAAAATATTTTATGACAAGAGATAGATTATCCTGTCTCTTGTCTTCTTTTTATTAATGAGCAAATTCGAAAGACAAAAATCTGATTGTTTTAAATAGAAAATATCGCCATGAAATTCCGTAAATCAATTCTACCATCATTATTAATTGCACTTAATACTTTAATATCATCATGCGGCAATTCTGATAACAACACCCACAAACAAGAATCCAAAGAAACCAAAGAACCCGAGTTTCTTTACGGAATATGCATCGACTCGCTTGATGTAAAACTTGATACAATTAAAAAGAATCAGTTCCTTTCGAACATAATGCTAAAACAAAATATCGACTATAACACTATAACCCATATCGAGAAGAAACATAAAAACGTATTCGACATCAGAAAAATAAAACCAGGACATAAACACACATTCTTGCTAAAACGAGATAGTCTCTCCACACCATTATTCTGGATTTATGAAATCGACAAGATTAATTACGTTGTCTATAGTCTCACCGATTCGTTATCTGCATGGTGCGGCAAAAAAGTGGTTGACATCAAGACTGAACATATTGAAGGCGTGATAAATTCTTCTTTATGGAATGCCATACAAGATGCTGGCGGCGAACCAAACCTAACAATGGAAATGTCAGACATTTACTCCTGGACCGTAGACTTCTTCGGCATTCAGCCTGGCGACACTTTCAAGGTAATTTATGAGAAGAAATATATAAAAGACGAATATATAGGAATGGGCAAAATCCTAGCCTGTTACCTCAACAACGCTGGTTCTAAACATTACGCCTACTACTTCGAACAAAACAACAGAGGAGAATATTTTGACGAAAACGGAGATAACCTTCGTAAAGCTTTTTTAAAGGCTCCATTAAACTATCGTAGAATAAGTTCAACTTTCAGTAATGCGAGAAGACATCCTGTAACAAAAAAAGTAAGACCTCATCATGGTGTTGACTACGCGGCTCCTACTGGAACACCTGTCGTAACAATTGGTGACGGCACAGTCATTGAAAAAGGATGGGACAGCAAAGGCGGCGGCAACTATCTGAAGATAAAGCATAACAGCACATATACGACTACATATATGCACCTCAACGGTTTTGCTAAAGGAATACAAAAAGGAAGCAAGGTAAAACAAGGCGACTTGATTGGTTACGTAGGCAGCACCGGAATGTCGACAGGTCCGCACTTAGATTTCAGACTTAACAAAAACGGCACTTATATCAATCCGCTGACATTCAATCCGCCATCAGCAGAACCAGTCAGTGAAGAAAACAAGACTGCATTTGAAGAAAATATGTTATTGTACAATTTATAATAACAACGAATATGAAAAAAAGGCTAAAGCGGAAAACTTTAGCCTTTTGTCTTTTATCCTTAATCAATTATTATAAACCTAATTTTGCTTTAACATCTGCTGTAATATCGATTGCATTGTCGCCAATAAATACGATAGTACCTGTTGCTTTATCTAAGATATATGCGAATCCTTTTTCTTTACCTACAGCGTTAACTGCGTTTTGAACTTTTTCGATAAGTGGGTTTAATAATTCTAATTGTTTGCTTTGCATTGCCATTTCAGCGCTACCTTGAAATTCACTGATTCTTGTTTCAAGGTCAACGATTTCCTTTTCTTTTGATTGACGAATCAAGTTTGACATTGTAGCTTTATTTGCTTGATAATCTTGAAGCTTGCTTTGATATTCAGCACCCATTGCTTGTAATTCTGATTGCAACTCAGCTGCGTATGCTTGAAGGTCTTGTTCAATTTTTGCTCTCTCTGGCATGATTTCCATAATAGCGCCTGAATCAACGTGACCAATCTTTAAAGATTGAGCATTAACACCCATACTTACACCTACTGTCAATACAACAGCAAAAAATAACTTAACTAATTTTTTCATTTTTTTATAATTTTATTGTTCTAATTTTCTTTGGCAAAGATACAAATTTTAAGGATATTTTCAACTTTCAGTTTTCAATTTTCAATTTGCTCTTTTACGGTCTTCACGGCGAACTGTTTGCATAACGTTGCCGATTTCATCGAGGACATCATCACTGATATCATTTTTCTCATTGCAATAAAGCATTGTTGTTCCTGAAGCCTTATCGAAGATAAAAGCATAGTTTTTCAACTGAGCCAATGTATTGATTGCGTTATAAACTTTTTCTTGAATTGGTTGAATAAGTTCTGCTCTTTTTGTATAAAGTTCACCTTCCGGTCCGTAATATTGCATTCTCAGCGCTTCTGCTTCTTGACGTTTAGCAGTGATAGCTTCTTTTTTACTTCTCTTTTGGTCTTCTGAAAGGAGAACTGATTCTGTTTGATATTCACGATCTAATTCTTGAGCTTCCTGGAACAAAGCGGTTATCTCTTTTTCCCATTGTTTTGAAAGCTGATTTATCTCTTCCTGAGCATCAGCGTATTCAGGAATATTTTCTAAGATGTAGTTAGAATCAACATAAGCGATTTTCTGATTCTGTTGAGCATTAATAGTTGTGATTCCAAGAAGGAACATCACTGCTAGCATTAAAATTGATTTTCTTGTTTTCATATTTATAACTGTTAATTGTTAATTGTTCATTGTTAATTAGTCAATCGATCCTCCAATTGAGAAGTGGAACTGACTCTTATTAGCGCCATTCATACCAGGAACGTCATCAAATCCATACCCCCAGTCGATACCTAACATACCGAACATTGGTAGATAAATACGAACGCCGAGACCAGCAGAACGATATACATTAAACGGATCAAAGTTCTCGATACCGAACCAATCGTTACCAGCTTCAACGAAACCGAGTGCATAGATTGTAGCTGTCGGATTGAGCGAAAGTGGATAACGAATTTCCATAGTATACTTTGTAAATATGTTACCGCCAAGGTTTTCATCAACACTATAATTAGGAGTAAGCACTTCATTGCCATAACCACGCATACCTATGATCTCTCTGCCGTCGAAGTTGTAGTTTGATAAACCATCACCACCGAGATAGAATCTCTGGAACGGAGTGATGCCTATATCCTGATTGTAACATCCTAAGAAACCAAAACGGACTCTTGTCATAAGCACAAGTTTATCATAGAGTTCTGTATACCATGCCAATTTAAATTTCCATTTGTGGAATTCAACCCAACGATACATATTATCTTCTCGTTTAGCTCTATTCTGCGGACCTGGAAATTCCTCATTATAATCGATGTCGGTAAAGGCAGAATATGGTGGTGTCACTTCCAACGACATAATCAATTCCGAACCATATCGTGGATAGATCGGCTGACTTACAGAATTACGACCGACACTGATATTATAACTGATAACATTAAAGTAACCATTACCGGTACCGAAATTAAAGATAGAAGCATAATTATGCAATTTATAACGCATCAAATTAATTCCGTGATATACTGTAAAATAGTCATCAGGCCAAGTAAGTCTTTTACCTAAACCAAACGAAAGACCTGTTGTCTTGAAAGTACCGAAGTTTGGACTTTCTCTTTCGTATGCTGTTGCATAAGTCGAATGATATAAAGATGTTGTAAATGAATTAGGTTTCTTACCACCCAGCCATGGTTCTGTGAATGAAACACCATAGTAGATATATTGTCTACCGTATGTTTGAACTCTCAAGGATAGTTTCTGTCCGTCGCCACCAGGCAGCGGAGTCCATGCTCCTTTTTTAAACATGTTTTTCACAGAGAAGTTATTGAGTGTCAATCCGAGTGTAAGGATAAGTTTATTATAGCCCCAACCTGCGGATAACTCAATTTGGTCGGAAGATGTCTCTTCAACTACGTACTCGATATCGACAGTTCCATCAGTGGGATCGGGTTTGATATCTGGATTCAAGGTTTCAGCATTAAAATAACCTAAAGCTGCTAATTCTCTGGTAGTTCTGATAACATCGCTTCTGCTGAATAGTTGTCCTGGTTTAGTGTACATTTCACGGACAACAACATGGTCGTTGGTTTTAGTATTACCTTTGACGGAAACTTTTCCTATTGTTGCCTGGTCGCCTTCATAGATTCTGATTTCTAGGTCAATGGAATCGTTTTCAACTCTAACTTCAACAGGGTCTACAGTGAAGAAAAGATAACCGTCATCCATATAAATAGAACTGATATCATAACCGCCTTCATTATATTGGAGATTAGTCTGTAGAAGTTCTTTATTATAGACATCACCTTTATTGATACCGAGCACTTTATTCAACGTTGCAGTATCATATTTTGTATTACCGACCCAAGATATATCGCGGAAGTAATATTTATCGCCCTCATCAAGTGTGATTGCGATTCCCATATTTTTATCGTCGATTTTGTATATAGAATCACTTATGATATGGGCATCGCGGTAACCGTTTTGATTATATTTTGCGATGATATTATTCTTATCATCTTCATAGTTAGTCTCTATATACTTGGAACTCTTAAAAATACGCGGTCTGTAATTTTCACAGAAATAATCTGTCAATGTTGCCATTGCTTCTTTAGGTTTAAATCTGATGAAATCCCATGCAGCGCCATAGACAGCAGGAGCCAATGGATCAAGTGGGTCGAAATTACCTTTTATCTTGGTCTCTTTCATAGCCTTACGTACTTGATTATCTGTAAGGTCTTCATTACCATTGATTACAATTTCAGATATACGAACCTTTGGACCTTTATTAATATCCAGTACAAGGTTAACATAATTATCGCGTGTTGTATCATTATGAGCCTGTACGTCAACAATAACATTATGGTAACCTTTTTCGAAATAATAATCTTCTATGATTCTGGTTGTTTTGGTATAAGTATGTTCGGTAGCGACATCACCTCTGGTAAGGTTGATTTTTTTTCTAAGCTCTTCTGCTTCTGATTTTTTTACGCCTTTAAAAGAAAACTTTGATATACGAGGACGTTCTTTTAAGTCTATATTGAGGAAAATTTTTCTTCCGATTTTATTAACGCAAGTAATACTGACATCTTCAAAAAGGCCTTGTTCCCACAATTTTCTGATAGCATTAGTAATCTTATCACCTGGCACTTCTATTGTTTCACCTACTTGTAGACCGGATATCATAACGAGGACCTGAGGATCGACGTATTTAACACCGCTCACGGTTATACCTGCTATTTCATAATCGCGTGGCAAGGAATAGTCGATGTCCGACAAATCGTTACCTACCTGTATCTGAGCCATCACATTGGTTGTGATAGTCATGAAAAATAAAAGAACAAATATTTTATTGATATATCTTCGCATTTTTATTTTTTGTCGCTTAATTGTTCACTTGTTTTGCCGAATCTACGTTCACGATTTTGATAATCTACGATAGCTTTATAGAGGTCATCTTTGCCAAAATCGGGCCAGAATTTGTCGGTAAAATAAAATTCCGAATATGCCAATTGCCATAACAAGAAATTACTGATTCTCTCTTCTCCGCTGGTTCTTATAAGTAATTCAGGATCTGGCATACCACTAGTGTTCAAATATTTAGAAACACAATCCTCGTTGATTTGTTCAACAGATAGTTCTCCCGACTTAATTTTCTCAGCAATTTGCTTAACAGCATTAGTTATCTCCCAACGTCCTGAATAACTCAAACATAAAGTCAATGTCATTCTTTTGTTGTCTTTTGTCGCTTCAATGGTTTTCATCAAGGCATCATAATTATATTTTGGAAGACGTTGCAAATCGCCTATAGCATTAAGTCTGATATCATTATCATTCAATGTCTTTAATTCATCTGACATCGTTTTGGAGAGAAGTCGCATAAGAGCGTCGACTTCGACTTGTGAGCGGTTCCAATTTTCGGTTGAGAAGGCATACAATGTCAGATATTTAACACCTAATTCAGCGCAAGCTTCAGATACCGCACGCACTGCGCCCACACCATTCTGATGTCCGAAAATTCTTATCTTGCCTTGTTCTTTTGCCCAGCGTCCATTGCCATCCATAATAACAGCAATGTGTTCTGGAAGTCGTTTTATATCTATCTTATCTTTATATGTTTCCATAGTATAAATTACTTACGAGTTTTTATCCCCGAGTTACAAGTATCTCTCTTTGGAAGATTAAATCTATAAACTATTGACAATCCGAGCATACTATACCAATCACATTTATATGCTAACGGCATAGTTTTTTGTTTAACTTCTCCATTAGACTCTGTTGCATAGTAATTATCTGTAATTGAATCAATATTATCATCAAAAGATTTAT
Source organism: Bacteroidales bacterium (assembly GCA_045606705.1). Taxonomy (GTDB): domain Bacteria; phylum Bacteroidota; class Bacteroidia; order Bacteroidales; family F082; genus Limimorpha. Next base: position 16,336 of record JAZUSL010000065.1, on the reverse strand, counting down.
GCATCCTCCATTCTAATGTTAAACCTATTCTTTGTGTAAGACTATATTTTATACCAACACCAAAAGGTATTGAAAAACTGCCGCCATTGCTCAATGTTTTCGCAGCATCCATCTGACTAATCGTTGTGTAATTAAAAACAGAAAAACCAGCAAAAAGATACGGAGTGACAAAATCTCTTTCGCTACCGGTCCAATAGTCAAAGAAATTGAATTCTGCTATTAATGAAAAATCGTTGATTTTACTTTTGAAAGGTTCTTTTACAGGTTCATAAAATCCGGTTTTGTCTGCAACATTCAAACCCATGTTGGAATATTGAAAACGGAATGCCCATCGTAAATTGTCGTAATATCTTATCAAGCCACCTAATGCCAAGTCATTCTGAGAAAATTGTTTTCCTGGATTAATATCACCAATGTAATACGACAATCCACCGGTAGCACCTACCTCAATTATCTGAGCATCGACTTTCTTAGGCAAGACAAAAGATATTGCCATAAGGAAAAATAACGTTACGATTCTACTTCTTTTCATCAACTATTTACTTTACTTATTGATTTTCAATCTACATAAAGTTTACAATGGTAAACTACAAAATTACGATTATTTTGTTAATTTATTATATTTTTTTTAATTAATTTCTCAAATCGTTGCCCCACAGAAGTTTCTTTCTTATTGTCTCGAAAAAATTCTTATCAGGCATTTTTATCATATTGAAAGTGAATTCTGTTTTTCTTATTTCTATACTCATCGACTTGTCGGCTGTTATTATTCTAGAGTCAAGACCAAGAGCAAATTTATCGTTTCTACCATTCACTTTTACTTTCACCACGCTTTTATCTGGTATAACGACAGGACGCACGCTTAAATTGTGTGCTGCTATTGGAGTAATCAAAAAACTATCAGCATTGGGCATCATGATTGGTCCACCTACGCTCATCGAATAAGCCGTTGAACCAGTTGGTGTCGCCAAAATAATACCATCGGCCCAATACGTATTAAGCAACATATCATCAATATAAACCTCAACGACTATCAGAGAACCATTATCTTTACGACAAATACTTATCTCATTAAGCGCATAATTAATTCCATTGAAGATATTATCATCATCCTTAATTTTTATTAAAGAACGTTGCTCTATAGTATAATTACCGTTTATGATATTTTTAACCGCATCACTTGTATATTGCGGTAATACGCTTGCCAAAAAACCTAACGTTCCGGTATTGATTCCCAGAACAGGAATACCACTATCTCTTATCAAAGGAACAGAGTCTAATATAGTTCCATCTCCGCCAAAAGAGAAAAGTACGTCTATATTATTATTTATCTCATCAGAACCATTAAAAAGTTCAAATTTATAATCATCATCTATACAATGTCTGATATCATTCCAATAAGGTTCATAAATCATGATATCGACCGACGACTCTTTCAAAAGTCGCAGCACATCACGCATAAGTTCATTATAATCAGCGCCGAAGGCTTTTCCATAAAATCCAATTTTCATATTATAATATTATATTGGTGCCACAAAATGAATAAACAGACCAGTTTCCCCCATATCGTTTATTCCATATTCAAAACGAATGACTTTATCATAGTAAGTAACGAAATCAACACCTACTCCTGTTCCAAAGATAAATTTATTATCCAAATAAAACGCCGACTTTTCCAGGATTCTCCAAGAATAAGCGCAGTCGAAAAAGACATTAGCATACAAGGCAAAATGTATCTTTCCGAAACGTTCGTTTTTAATCAGCGGCAAATATCTTGTAACAGGATTCAAAATAGCAAACTTCAAGTTATTCTTCATCAAAGCAAAATTCATTGCGTCGATAACATACAACTCATAAGTCCTGACATAGTCGTTACCATAACCAAGACCTTTGTTAAAAAAATAAGGAGCATCATAATCGTCCGACAATTTAACGGTCAGGTTCGAAGCCCAATACCATCTTCCGTTAATAGGCTGATACCAATCGGCAGTTATCTTTCCATAAAACACATCAGGACTTGTCTTGAAAATTCCAAGACCAGTTTTTTCCAACAATAATTCCAGATAATGACCATTGAGAGGATAATTCTGTTCGTCCCGATAATCATTCTTGAAAGTCATCATCAAACTAAAGTATTGATAATGTTCATCAAAATCATGATTCAAACACGACAGTGTATCATGGAAATATGTATCATTATAACTTATATTCAAAAACAATTTATTTCTATGACCAAATCTATAATAAGGCTCAACAAAGAAATTTGTCGTTTGCTTCGCAAATTCATCACCTCCATTGAAGTATGAAATCTTATTGTTTTCTGTGATATACGCGACTTCTTTATCTCGCTTATAAGCAACACCAGATTTCAATCCAAAATTATATTTTTCAATAAGATAAGGTATATCATACGACAAGCCATAGTTCTGATTATAACCCGAAATACAAGTTAATTTTAACGAATGTTTCAAACCAAGGAAATTATGATGTTCCATATCGAAACCATAACTGAAACGGCGTAGATTATCAGCTTCATACCAAGCGTTTATGTTTCTATCGGCATAAGAGATATATGGATAGACCCACAAATACCATCTTTCGGTAACTTTAATTTTAATTATAACTTCTTCCGTGAAAGTATCATTGTAAACACATTCAAAATCAACGAAATTAAACAATGTAGTATTTTGAATATTTTCGCGACTGAGACGCATTTCTTCTTCCCAATCGGAAATGTTAATAGTATCACCTTGTGAGAAAGTAAGTTCCTTAAGAATTATGGAAGATTTTGTAATACCGTTACCATCCAAAACAATATCAGAGACCACAATATACGAAGTCGTATCCTGCTGGGCGTTAATAAGTAATGGAAACAATAACAAAAACAAAGACAAAAGGCGTTTCATAAATCAATCTTCCATCATATTACAATAATCGTTATATCTCCAATCAGCTATGATATTTTGTTCCACCGCATTTTTAATAGCACAATGAGGTTCGTGGAGGTGAGTACAATTCGAGAATTTACATTCATGCATAAGATTACGCATCTCCGGAAAACGTTGGGCAAGAGTATCTTTCTCCATATCATAAAGACCGAACTCTTTAATTCCAGGAGAATCGATTATATAACCTCCGAATGACAGAGGGAACATCTGTGAAAATGTCGTAGTATGCTTACCTTTTTCATGGACATCAGAGATGTCACCAACACGCACATTAAGATTAGGATCCAAGCGATTGACCAGCGCAGACTTACCTACGCCAGAATGTCCGGAGAAAAGGTTGACTTTACCTTTCATGATTTTTTTCAACTCCTCACATTGGAAACCTGTCATGGCAGAAACCATAAAAGATTTATAACCGATATTTTCAAAAACCGTAATCAGTTCCTCAGCTTGAGCCATCTGTTCCTCTTCATATAAGTCAGATTTGTTAAAGACTATTATTGTAGGTATATGATATGCTTCAGCTGTAACTAAAAATCTATCTATAAAACCAGTAGAAGTTCTTGGTTGCGCTATTGTTGCCACCAAGATAGCCTGGTCGATATTTGAAGCTATGATATGCGAAGCCTTTGAGAGATTCACAGATTTCCTAACAATTACATTAAAACGTGGTAATATTTTATTTATCACGCATGTATCTTTGTTGCTTTCTTTTTCATAAAGGACTTTATCGCCGACCGATACAGGATTTGTCGATCTTAATCCATCCAGACGAATCTTACCTCTAAGACGACAAAGGACGACCTCACCATTATCGTTTCTTACTTCATACCAACTTCCTGTTGATTTAATTACAACACCTTCTTGCATTTAGGATTCACTAATTAATTGTATGCAAAGGTAAATAATTTTATCTTATCATCACAATTTTTGATAACGTTTTCCAGGCAACGCCGTCAAAATTCCATCGAACTCCAACGAAAGTAAAACGGAAGCTATTTTCGTTGGCGACAAGTCAGTATCTGTTATTATTTTATCCAGATAAACAATATTATCGTCGTCAAAAACGTCCATCACTTTTTGCTCTTCAGCACTGAATTCCCTAAACATACGCATCTGTCTAGGAGTCTGTTTCTTATCCTCGTCCCATCGCATAATACTACGCAGATCTTCTATGGAATTCAACAGATTAGCCTTGTTATTTCTTATTATTTTATTACATCCTTCACTATAAGGGTCGTTTATTCTTCCCGGGAAAGCGAACACTTCCCTATCATAATTATTCGCTATTTCGGCAGTGATAAGCGCTCCACCTTTTGCAGCACTCTCTACCACTACAAGACAGTCTATCATTCCGGAGACTATTCTGTTTCTTTTCGGGAAATTTTCTCTATCGGGTTCCGTCCCGCTAATATGTTCCGTCAGAAGACATCCGCCGCTTTCTATCATCTTGCGAGCGAGACCCGCATTCACAGATGGATAAATAGTTTGAAATCCGTGTGCAAGAACAGCTGCTGTCTTTAAATTATTTTTCAACGCAGACCTATGCGCACATGTATCAACACCATAAGCCAAACCGCTCACTACAAGAACATTATCTTCAACCAAATCATCAATAAGTTTATCTGTCAACATCTTACCATATTCGGTAACATTACGCGTCCCAACAACTCCAACTATCTTTTCCACATTCAAATCAGTGTATCCTTTACAATAAATTATAACCGGACTGTCATAACAATGCTGCAATCTTTTGGGATAATCAGGATTTAGATAATATAGTATTCTTATTCCGTTCCTGTCGGCGAAATCTAATTCACGCTCGGCTCGCGACAAAACATTCTGCGACACAATTGATTCCACAGTTCTCTCCCCTATCCCGAAAATATTTAAAAGATTTTTCTTTTTCTCTTGAAATACAGCCTCCGCACCACCACAATAAGCAATAAGTTTCTTGGCATTGACATCACCAATACCAGGAACCAAAGTCAGCGCAACCTCATATAACAATTTACTATTCACAATATTCACAATTAACAATTTACTTTTTAGGACAAAAGACGACTGAGAGCGGGAGCAGGGACGGGAACGGGAACGGGAACGGGTTTATACAGTAAAAAAAATAATTGGAATTATTCTCTTTCATAAATATCAATTTAGGTTCGTAATTTCTGCAAAATTATATAAACAAAATTAATTCCCCTTATCTTATCTGAAAGAAAATAACTCCAATTTGTAATTTTTCTCGATTTCTTAATAAATCTATGTAAATATTCTTAATTCCCATTAAGAAGTCAGGATATTAACTCATATTAAAAAAAATAGTCGCCTCAAATAAATGAAACGACTATTCTAAAGATATAAGTTAATGTAACTAATAATTACAATTTTCTGCTAATTTCTTTAATTGTGTATCCTTCAATGATGTCACCGACTTTAATGTCGTTGTATCCGTCGATGTTCAAACCGCATTCAAAGCCAGCACTTACTTCCTTGACATCGTCTTTATAACGTTTCAAAGAACCGAGTGAACCAGTATGGACTACGATACCATCTCTGATAATACGAATCTTGGTTTGACGGTTGACCTTTCCATCGAGGACCATACAACCTGCGATACGACCGACCTTACTGATATTGAAGACTTCTCTGATTTCGATGTTACATGTAACGACTTCTTCGATTTCAGGAGCGAGCATACCTTCGATAGCTGATTTGATTTCTTCAATAGCAGTGTAGATGATTGAATATAAACGGATATCGATTTCTTCTTTTTCAGCAAGACGTCTTGCCTGTAATGTAGGACGTACGTTGAAACCCACGATGATAGCATTTGATGCTGATGCCAACAAGATATCAGATTCGCTGATAGCACCTACAGACTTATGGATGACGTTGACTTGTACTTCTGGTGTTGAGAGTTTCAACAATGAGTCTGCCAATGCTTCAGAAGAACCGTCCACGTCAGCTTTAACGATGATGTTGAGTTCTTTGAAGTCGCCGATAGCGATACGTCTTCCGATTTCATCCAAAGTAATGTGTTTCTGAGTACGCAAACCTTGTTCTCTTTGTAACTGCTGACGACGTGTCACGATTGATTTGACTTCTTTTTCATCGTTGAGAACATTGAAGTTATCGCCTGCTTGAGGAGCACCGTTCAAACCTAACATCAAGACTGGAGTTGAAGGTCCTGCTGCTTTAACAGCCTTATTCTGTTCATTGAACATCGCCTTAACTTTACCGTAAGTTACACCTGCAAGTACCATATCACCTACCTTAAGAGTTCCGTCTTGAACCATAATCTTAGCGACATAACCGCGACCTTTATCCAAAGCCGATTCGATGATAGTACCTTTAGCTGCTTTCTTAGGATTTGCTTGAAGGTCTAAGAATTCTGCTTCGAGTAACACCTTATCTAACAATTTATCTACGTTGAGACCTTGTTTAGCGGAAATTTCTTGTGACTGATATTTGCCGCCCCATTCTTCAACAAGAATATTCATCTGAGCCAACTCTTGATAAATCTTTTGTACGTTGGCAGTAGGTTTATCAATTTTATTGATTGCAAAAACGATAGGAACGTTAGCAGCTTGTGCGTGGTTGATAGCTTCAACAGTTTGAGGCATAACGCTGTCGTCTGCTGCGATCACGATAATTGCTACGTCAGTCAAACTTGCACCACGAGCACGCATTGCTGTAAAAGCTTCGTGACCAGGTGTATCCAAGAATGCTATTTTCTTACCTGATGCTGTTGTAACTTCATAAGCACCGATATGTTGTGTGATACCACCGGCTTCGCCTGCAGCTACATTAGCATTACGGATACTGTCCAGAAGTTTTGTCTTACCATGGTCAACGTGACCCATAACGGTTACTATTGGAGCCCTTGGGATCAAGTCATCCGGATTATCTTCTTCGTCATTGCTTGCCAATGCTTCTTGTACGTCGATACTGATAAATTCAACTTTGAAACCGAATTCTTCTGCTACCAAAGAAAGGATTTCTGCATCGAGACGTTGGTTGATGGAAACGAATACGCCAAGACTCATACATGTTGAAATAACCTTTGTGACAGGAATATTCATCATGTTAGCCAATTCGTTTGCAGTAACAAACTCAGTGACTTTAAGAGTCTTCTTGCCTTCTTGTTCAAGAAGTCTTTCTTCCTCCATTTCGTTTGCGATGTTATGACGTTTCTCGCGGCGGTGTTTTGAAGTCTTTGATTTTCCGAGAGGTGACAAACGAGCCAAAGTCTCCTTAATTTGTTTTTGGATTTCTTCGTCTGTAAGTTCAACCTTTTCTTCTATAACAGGTTTAGCAGGTTTCTTGAACTTATCGTTTTTGCGTTTGTCGTTGCCCGGTTTGCCGGAAGCGCCGCCATTCTTGTTATCTTTGTTCTTATTGCCTGCATTAGCATTGTTGGCGTTGCCATTTTTGTTGGCGTCACCGCTATTATTACTGCTGGTACCTTCTGCGCCGATACGTTTGCGTTTTTTCTTCTTGTCTTTGCCACTCAACGACTTGATGTCGTCGCCTGATGAAGCAACCGGTTGTTTTGCCTTTGGTTTACGTTCTGAAGGTAATTCAATTTTGTCGACAATCTTAGGTCCTTCCAACTTCTTGAATTGTGTAGGGATGAAGTTGACAGGTTTTTGTTCCTGACCATTGTTAGGAGTAACTTGTTGACTTCCTGTGGCAGGCTGTTGATTGCCAGTTGACTGCTGTGTGGTAACAGCAGGTTTTTGTTGTTGACCTTGGTTGTTTGCCTTTGGTTGCTGATTTTGTTTTTGACCTTTGTCGGTAGATTGTTGTCTACCATTGTCGGTTGCCTTTTTATTATGTTTATCTTTTTTGTCCTTAGATTTTTTCTCTTCTAATGGGATTTTTCCCACTACGGTTAATTGTATGCCGCCGTTATTTTTCTTGTCCGAATTATTGTCGTTTTCTTTCTTCGATTCAATTACAAGTTTAGGCTTTGTTTCTGTTTTCACTTCCGCCTTTGGTTCTGCTACGACCTCAACTTTAACTTCTGCCTTAGGAGCAATAGGTTCGACCTTGGTCTCATCCTTAGGTTTTTCAACAACAAGTTCAGGTTTAACTTCTTTTTCCTGTTCTACCTTAATCTCAACTTTAGGTTCAACCTTAGGTTCTTCTTTTACCTCAACCTTAGTTTTTGCTTTAGGTTCTTCTTTCTTAACATCCTTATCTCCAGAAGATTTAGCATTTACAGTTTCATCATTATAATCATCATAAACATTTTCATCATTTTTGATAGTAGTGTCTACGGTGATACTTTTACCTTTATAGCTGAAGTTACCGAGTTGGTCGGCGTTTTTCTTAACTTCTTTATCTTTTTGATATTCTTTTACGAGGAGGGCATACATCTCTCCGTCGAGTTTAGTGTTAGGTGATGGGTCTAACTTAAAGCCTTTCTTGCCAAGAAATTCAACAATAACTTCCCTACCAATATTGAACTCTATAGCGGCTTTCGATAATCTTATACTTTTCTTTGAATCTTCGGACATATAATTCGTTTAAAGTTAATAATTTCTTAATGTTTCTGATATTTACTGATCGTCATCTTCAAACTCTGCTTGGAGTATCTCTATGACTTCGTGTACTGTTTCTATTTCTAAGTCAGCACGTGTAGCGATTTCTTCCGGCGTATATGCCAACACTGATTTTGCTGTGTCGCAACCCATATTTCTGAGACTGTCGATAATCCATTCATCGATTTCATCAATGAATTCTTTAAGGTCAACGTCGTCTTCCATTTCTGCTTCTTCAGTGTTACGATATACATCGATTTCGTATCCTGTTAATTTACCGGCCAATTTGATGTTATATCCACCTTTACCGATAGCGAGACTTACCTGATCATTTTCCATGTAAACTTCAGCCACTTTCTTAACATCATCAATTACGATAGATGAAATTTTTGCAGGACTTAAAGCTCTTGTAATGAACAAATCGGCTTTTGTTGTATAATTGATAACATCGATATTTTCGTTACGAAGTTCTCTTACGATACCGTGAATACGAGAACCTTTCATACCTACGCATGCTCCGACCGGATCAATACGTTCATCATATGATTCAACAGCGATTTTTGCTCTTTGACCTGGTTCTCTAACGATTTTACGAATGGTAATCAAGCCGTCATATACTTCAGGAACTTCCATTTCGAACAAACGTTGCAAGAAAATTTCTGATGTTCTTGACAAGATGATGACAGGAGAACCATTTTTGCTTTCCACACTCTTTACGATAGCCTTGATGGTATCACCTTTTTTATAATTATCTGATGGGATTTGTTCTGTTCTAGGAAGAACCAATTCGATGCCGTCTTCGTCGACAATGTACATTTCCTTACGCCAAACTTGAGAGACTTCAGCTGTAATGATGTCGCCAACTTTATCTTTATATTTCAAGAAGATATTCTCTTTTTCAAACTCCATGACTTTAGTTTGAAGGTTTTGACGTATAGCCAATATTTCTCTTCTTCCGAAATCTTTTATATCAACAACTTCTGAAACCTCTTCTCCGACTTCGAAGTCAGGTTCAATCTTAATGGCTTCCGAATATGAAATCTCACTGAGCGGATCTTCCACTTCGCCGTCTTCAACAACAGTACGATTATGATATATTTCTAATACACCCTTGTCGGTATTGACAACTATCTCGAAATATTCGTCGCTGCCATATTTCTTTGCAAGCATTGCCTTGAACACATCTTCAATAATGTGCATCATTGCTTCGCGGTCGATGTTCTTGAATTCTTTAAATTCAGAGAAGGTGTCGATTAAGTTTGATATTTCCATGTGATTAATAAAACTTAAAAGTTAATGTATGGTTTAATTTCTTTAATATCTGATAATGAAAGAACAACAGTCTCAGTGTATTTTGTCTTTTTCAATTTACCCAACACCTTGATTATTGCTTCTTGAACCTCTATCTTTTCTTCATCATACGAAAGAAGTTTATAGATTTTCTTAACACCATCATTATGCAAAATCTCGAGATCTTTCTCGATATATTTTTTAAACTGACGGTTATTCAATAAAGGATAGTCAATACCGGCTGACGAAACACTCAGTTCATAATCTTCCACTTCTCTGTCTAGTCGACCCTCAATGAAACGGCTCAACTCAACACAATGATCTATTGTGACAGAAGTATCTGCGTCAATATAAACAAAAATAACATTACTTTTAGAAACCGTAATATCCACTACAAAACGGTCGGTGTTTTCTAACGCCTCATTTGCTAATTGTGTTACCTGATCCTTTGTTATCATAATTATTAACAATAAAAAAACCTGTTACATTCCGTAGCAGGTCTTCAATTTATAATTTTGTTGTCGAACAAGGATTCGAACCTTGACAGGCAGAACCAAAATCTGCAGTGCTACCATTACACCATTCGACAATCATTATTTCGTTTCTGAATGTGGGTGCAAAGATACAGCTTTTTTTTATATGCGCAACAAAAAAAATAAAAAAATTAAAAAAAATTACACCTTATTAATATATTCAAAAATGCAGATAACACCACAAAAAAAATGTGTATTCTTACACTAAGAATTATGAAATTTCGTTAACTTTGCAAAATCTAATAAAACTCTTTAATAACAGAAAATTATAAAATTAACATACTCATGAGTTTCAAAAAGTTAAACAACATCGTAGGCTGGTTTGTATTCTTAATCGCGACCTTAGTCTACTTCCTTACTTTAGAGAACACCGTCAGTTGGTGGGACTGCGGCGAATACATCTCGACAGCATACAAACTACAAGTTGGTCACCCACCAGGAGCACCTCTCTTCCAAATGATAGGCAGATTTTTCTCACTATTTGCCTTCGGCGACGTCACAAAAGTAGCACTCATGATTAACGCGATGTCGGCATTATGCAGTAGTTTCACAATTTTATTCTTATTCTGGACAATCACGCTTCTTAGTCGCAAGATATGGATGAAAGAAGGTGAAAACGCACCTTTATCAAATCAGATTGCCGTATTGGCAACAGGTGTTATCGGTGCTTTGGCATACACATTCTCCGATTCTTTCTGGTTCTCAGCCGTAGAAGGCGAAGTATACGCAATGTCTTCGTTATTTACAGCCATCACATTCTGGGCAATATTGAAATGGGAACAGGTTGCAGATGAACCTTATAATTATCGTTGGCTCATATTCATAGCATATCTTATCGGTTTGTCAATCGGCGTTCACTTGCTCAACCTCCTTTGTATCCCTGCTGTAGTCTATGTGGTCTATTTCAAGAAATATAAAAAAGTCACATTCAAAGGTTTCGTAATCGCTGGTATCATTTCCGTTGCACTTGTAGGTTTCATTCAAGTTATTCTCGTGCCAGCAGTAGTTTCTCTCTGCGGCAAATTTGAGTTGTTCTTCGTGAATAGTTTAGGCGCACCTTTCAACCTCGGAACTTTTATCTATTTCGCACTCCTTATAGGATTCATCGTAGTTGGAATCTATTTCACAAATAAATATAAGAAAGTGATTCTCAACACAGCAATACTTTCTTTCATGTTTATATTAATAGGTTATTCTTCATTCTTCATGCTCGTGATTCGTGCAAACGCCAACACACCTATTAATGAAAATGAACCAAGCGAAGCCGTTTCAATGCTTTCCTATTTGAAACGCGAACAATATGGAAGCTGGCCTCTTCTCTACGGACCTTATTATATGGCAAAACCTTACGATGCAAATAACGGAAGTCCAGTATATATCAGAGACGAAGCAAAAGGGAAATATGTAATCACCGACAACAGAGAAGGTACAGAACCTATTTACGACGACAACGTAATGACAATTTTCCCTCGTATGTGGAATGGTACAAAATCATCTTACATAAGTACATACAACCAATATATTGACAGATCCAAGATGGTTCCTGTACCTATGAAGAAAAGTGACGGTTCTTCTGAAATGGTGATGCGTCCTACCTTTATGCAGAACCTAAAATTCTTTATCGGTTATCAATGCAATCACATGTACTGGCGTTATTTCATGTGGAATTTCGTCGGTCGTCAGAATGATATTCAAGGTCATGGCGAATTGGAAAACGGCAACTGGATTAGCGGAATCAAATTCATTGATAACGCTCGTCTCGGCGACCAAACCAACCTTCCAAAATCTATGACTAATTCGGGACGCACCGCGTTCTATTTCTTGCCTTTGATCCTTGGTTTGATAGGTCTTTTCTATCATATCAAAAAAGATATGAACAACTCTTGGGTGGTATTTTTGTTATTCTTCATGACGGGTCTCGCCATCGTTATATATCTCAACCAAACGCCTTTCCAACCACGCGAACGTGACTATGCATACGCCGGTTCTTTCTACGCATTCTGCATTTGGATTGGTATAGGCGTGTTGGCAATAGTTGAACTTCTACAAAAATTCATGAAGAACAAGATGACTACAGCGGTAGTAGCTTTCATATTGTGTCTATCTGTTCCAACTATTATGGCAGCATCAGGATGGGAAGGTCACAACCGTTCAGAAAAGACTTCCGCATTAGACTGGGGAAAGAATTACCTCAAGAATCTTCCTGAAAATGCAGTAATCTTCACACGAGGCGACAACGACACTTTCCCATTATGGTATGTTCAAGAAGTTGAAGGTTATCGTACCGATGTCCGTGTATGTAACTATATGCTTTCTTCAGGTTATTGGTATGTACATCAAATGGGACGTAAACAATATGAATCAGAACGACTTCCTCTTTCTTTAACACCAGAACAATATGATAATGGAGTTAATGAGCCAGTCTTCATTCAAGAAGTTTTCGAAGGTCCTGTAGAACTTAAAGATGCGATAGAATTTGTCAAGAGCGACAATCCTAGAACTAAAGTTTCATTGATGTCAGGCATGAAAGTCAATTACTTGCCTGCTCGTAATCTGAAACTTACAGTCGATAAGGAAGCTGTTGTTCGTAATGGCATAGTTCCGGAAAGTATGAAGGATATGATTGTTGATGAGATTGTATGGAGAATCCCAGATAATATAAATTACCTCTATAAGAATGACTTGATGCTCCTCGACTTTATGGCAACCAACGACTGGACACGCGCTGTCTATTTCACAAGTTTAAGCGACATCAAAAATGTTTTAGGTATAGACAAATATTTACATCAAGAAGGTCTTGCTCACAGATTTATGCCCGTGTTAGCATCTGATTATCATAAAGATGCAGGCGGTGTATATGTTGAAGGGTCCTATGAATTACTTATGGCAGACGACATACGTTGGGGAAATCTCAACCTTCCAGAAGTTTCCGTAGACCCTGAAAGCCGCCGTAATCTTTTGTTTGTAAAACAAGCTTATATGAGATTGGCAGAAGCTTTGGTAAATAGAAATCAAAACGACTCGGCAATAGCAGTTCTCGACAGATGCCAAGAATTCTTCCCTGACGAGAAGATTCCTTACGACCTCTATATGATGGCTTATCCTGAAATTTATTATCGCGCAGGCGCTCCTGAAAAAGCCGATGAACTTATTAATAAAATCATCGATAACAGCTTAGATAATCTGCGCTATTTCAGTGAATTAGATGATCAATTTATTCCATATTACACAGAAAGCATACGCGAAAACCTCGCAATAATAAACGAAATGAGTAATGTTGCAGCAGAATATAATCGTATGGAATTGTCTAAGTCATTAGAAAACACACTCGAACAAGAGTTTGATAAATTTTTAGGAATATTTAAATAAAGCTAAAAATCTGAGAATCTGAAAAGTATTCGATTCTCAGATTTTTTTATAGAATAATTCTCAGGTTTTCAGATTCTAAATTTTTCAAATTTAAAAACATGGTACTTAATTACATAGTCTGGGACGTTGATCCTTACATCTTTCACATCGGCAGTCGTCCTATTGCTTGGTACGGACTTCTTTGGGCAATGGTTTTCATTGTCGGATATTATATCATGCAAAGAATTTACAAAAGAGAAAAACTCGGTGAAGAACAATTGGATAAACTCTTGATGTATATGCTAATCTTCACTATCGTAGGTGCCAGATTAGGACATTGCCTCTTCTATGAACCAGGCTATTATTTCTCGAATCCGATAAAATTTCTTTACGTTTGGGAAGGCGGTCTCGCAAGTCATGGAGGCGCTATAGGAATTTTGATAGGACTTTATATCTACGCTAAAAAAATAGACAAACCATACATCTGGATTTTAGACAGAATAGTAGTGCCTGTCGCAATAGGAGGAGCTTTTATTCGTACAGGCAATCTCATGAATTCAGAGATATACGGACAACCTACAGATTTGCCATGGGGATTCAAATTCGTGAGAGACTATCCGATAGGAACACCGATAGAAAATATCCCGGCGTGCCATCCTACCCAGATTTACGAAGCGCTCTTTTGCGTGGCTGTCTTCATTTATTTGCTTTACGCTTATTATAAACAAAATATGGCAGAACGCCGTCCCGGTTTTATGTTCGGAATATTTTTGATTGTCGTATTCGGATCAAGAATATTGATAGAATTCATCAAAAACCATCAAGTTGCTTTCGAAGACAATATGGTCTTGGATATGGGACAATGGCTCAGTATCCCGTTCTTATTAGCAGGAATTTATTTTGTGGTAAGAAGTTTTTTTAAATCTGAGAAACTGAAAAACTGAGAATCTGAGAAATTAAAATCTGAAAAACTGAAAACTGTTAACTGTCAATTGCAAAAAAAAATTCTCATAACGCCTTTGAACTGGGGTCTCGGTCATGCCACGCGCTGTGTTCCGATAATTAGAAAAATCTTGGAACAAGGCGACAATCCTATTATAGCTGCAGATAAGAATCCATTAGCGTTTTTACAAAAAGAATTCCCTGATTTGGAGTTTATCAAACTTCCTGGATTTGAACCTACATACAGCAAAGGTAACTCTCAGGTTTTCAAACTGCTTACATCAATACCAGGTGCCTTAATAGATTTTAAGAAAGAACATCTTGAAATAGAAAAAATAGTCAAAGAACGTAAAATAGATACAATCATATCCGACAACAGATTCGGATGCTGGAGTAAAAACGCTTATTCTATCTTTATCACGCATCAGCTTCATATTCAAGTGCCGCAACTTTTCAGATGGAGTTATCCTATCGTTAATATGATGAGCAGAAGTTACATCAGACATTACGATGAACTCTGGATTCCTGACGTTGAAACCGAACCATCTCTTTCTGGAATATTGTCACATCCAGCAGATGTTAAGATTAAGACAAAATACATCGGAATCTTAAGTAGATTCGATGGCGATGGCGATGACTATGGCGATGACTATGACTATGGCGATGACTATGACTATGGCGATGGCAATGACTATGGCGATGACTATGACTATGGCGATGGCAATGACTATGACTATGACTATCTTGTGATTTTATCGGGACCGGAACCGCAGCGTACGATTTTTGAAGATATCGTTATAAAACAAGCTACTGAAGTTGATGGTAAAGTTGTTGTTCTAAGAGCTAAACCAGACCAGGAAGACTTGCCTGCCGACATTCCTGATAACGTTATAATTTTTAATCATGCCGATGATGACTTGTTCGTTGAATTGGTATCAAAATCAAAGAATATAATTTGTCGCGGAGGGTATTCGTCGTTGATGGATTTGGTGTGTCTTAACAGAAACGCCTATTTAGTTCCAACACCAGGACAAACGGAACAAGAATATCTCGCTGATTATCTGACTAAAAAAGGACTGTTTAATAGTTGTAGGCAAAAAGATTTTCAGTTAAAAAATGTCTCAATTCCGGAAGTGAATCTGAAGGATTTTTTTCATTATCATCAATGAAGAATCATAATCATAAACCGAAAGAATATTTTAATCAAAAAAAAACTCATAAGTCAGTAAAAAATTAGGATTTTTTTATAAATTTGCGCCTCTAATATTAGATACTGTCGTTCTACTTTACTAAACATCTAAATCATTGATATATAATACTAAAGACTGATTCTTGGACTACTCAGTTCTTAAACTATTGTATTTTATCTGTTGAGAACTTTCTTATTAATAATAAAAATAATTAAAATTAAAATTCAATATTAACCTAAATCACAAATCATGAAGAAAAAATTTATTTTTTTGATGATGCTCTTAACCATCCTCGGAGGAGTGAGTATAAACTCGCTTAGAGCACAGGAAACAATCACAATTGGAAGCGGAACAGACAATGCTGCAGACCTTCCAGTTTATTCCTATTACAATCACAGCGTATCTCAGCAGATCTATCTCGCTGAAGAAATGCAAGGCAAGTCAGGAAATATCACAAGTATTTCATTGATTAATACGTCTGGCACCCAGTTGAACACTCGTAATATCGAGGTTTATATGGCTCATACTACTGAGAC